>NZ_CALHVN010000017.1 GCF_938039245.1 uncultured Campylobacter sp.
CTGGACAAGATAGTCCGCCGAGCTAAATTTTTACTAGCTCCGTTAAAGACGCTCGCGAGAAGAGCCGCCAAGTAAATTTATTTAACTAGATCAGCTAGCACCTTCGCCGCATGCTCTTTCGCCTTCACGCTCTTATACACCTTCGCGATCTTGCCGTCTTTGCCGATCACAAAGGTCGAGCGCGCGATACCCAGATACTCCTTGCCGTAGTTTTTCTTCACCTGCCAGACGCCGTAGAGTTTGGCGACTTCGTGCGCGGGATCGCTTAGCAATATGTGCTTTAGGCTCTGTTTTTGCGCAAAGCCGGCGTGGGACTTGACGCTATCGGGACTAATGCCCACGATCACGGTATCTTTAGCTATAAAATCGCCGTAAAGCGCGCTAAATTCGCACGCTTCGGTCGTGCAGCCCGGGGTGTTGTCCTTTGGATAAAAGTATAGCACGACGTTTTTGCCGACGAAGTCTTTTAGGCTCACGCTTACGCCGTCGCTGTTTTCTAGGCTAAACTGGGGCGCCGTATCGCCAGCTGTTAGCGTGATCTTTCGCTCCAAATCCTCTTTAGAAAATTCGCTCATTTTTTCTCCTTGTTTTGTCTGATCTCTTCTAGGCTTAGGCCGCTTTTGCCGATGCTATCCGTACCCAGAGTCTCGATCATCACTAGCACCGCGGCGGGGTCTTTGCCTAGCACGCGCGCTAGCGTATCCGTAACCTCGGCGATGATTTGCTTTTTTTGCTCTTTTGTGGGTTCCGGGGCGGCTAATTTGATATTTACGAAAGGCATTTTTTCTCCTTGGTTTAAATTTGGGCTAATTATATCAAATTTAGCCCTTTTAGCCTTGCTCTGGCAGTTAAATTTAAAACGAATCGATAAATTTAACCCGCCGCCTGCGAAGTTTAGCTTGCCTAATCTCAAATTTACCCGCGGTTTTATACAATCTTTAAAATTTATAAAATACGGAGGCACGGTATGAAACAAACTGCGACGATACATGAAAAAAGGCTAAAACGCGCCATAAATCAGTATAAAAGCTGGACGAAGGATAACGCTCATTACGAAAAAGCAGTTTCAAATTTCTATTTTATGAGCGGGTACACCTACGAGACGTTTCAAAAAGCGCTAAGATCGGGCAAGCCAAATGCCGGCTGGACGGCTATCATGCAGGTGTCTAACCGCGAAGTGGACTTGAGTTATTACGGTTGTTTAAGACTGCTAGCGGGCGATAGCGAGGGCTGGGACTATATAGACCTCGCGCTTGAAGGCTCTTGGATGAACTTTAAGCTCTCTCATTTCGGCGACATCGAGGCGGGAACGGCTTTTATGCTCGCTTATTTTTATCTGATAGGATACAAAAAGCGCGCCGATTATTTAGGCGAGTTTTTCTACTACTTCGAGCGAGACGAAAAGGCTAAAGAGCAGCTAGAGCATACCGATATTCCGCGATTTATCGTGCAGCTGTGGGCAAAGAGTAAAAATTTGCCGACCGAGCGTTTGGGCGAGCTTTTGGAATTTGAGCGAAAAGATAGCGGCTACGGCGAGCTAACTAGGCTTTTATACGAGCCTGATTGTCCGGATATAGAGCGGGCTATAGAGTTAGCCTTGGACTTTCACATCGAGCAGTCGGCTAAAGAAAGCGGCTGGATGTGTACTAGCCTTGCTTTTTATCTTTTTCCGGTAGAGATTTTATATTTTTTAAAGCTACGCGAAGAAAGAGGCCTAACGACGCGCGTGCCTAGCGAACACGTTTTGTGGCGCGAATACGAAAAGATAAAGCCGTCCCTAGGCGGCGCCGTCAAAACTCCGCAGCGAGACGAGGCTTTTATGCTGGCGTTTAACAAGGCCGTATCGCAGGGATTTTTTAAAGCGAAGGACTTGGATTTTTTATAGTCCGGCTTATAAATTTAGACGGCTAAATTTAAACCGCTAAAATAAATTCGCAAAGTAAAGGAAAATAAATGGACAAGACAAGCTTTTTGCAGGGTTTGACGGCGTTTTTACGCGAAAACTACCGCCGCGACGACGCTAAAATTTTAAAAGACCGCGTTAAATTTAAAAACGGCCGGATTTAAAATAACGGAGATTATATGAAGATTATGAAATTTAAAAATAGCTACCGACAATCTTGGATAGCGACTATGCCGGAGGAACTTAGCGCGGCAAATATGCTAAATTTGATAAAATCGCAGCGGATAGACGATGATTTTGTTTATGATTTATATATAGCCGCGCCGATTAGCAAGGTTAGAAATTTACATTTTATCCATAACAATATGCTAGGAGACGTTGCGGTAGTTAGCCCCGCGCTTCGCGAAATTTTTATAAAATACGCGCAAACGCAGCCCGTGCGCTTAAGGCTGCACTGCAAAGACGGGACGATAGAGGATTACTGCATAATAAACGCCTTGCAAACATCAGACGTTATAAACGAAGAGCGCAGCCAAAAGATATATTTGAGCGATGGCGGCGAATATTTTATCGGCGATATATGCCTAAATTCGCGCATTCCCGAGGATTTTGTCTTAGGGCGAGATACGCGGCACCAAACAAGGCTGTTTTATTCGGAGCGCTTTGCCAAGCTGATAAAGGAGGCAAATTTAGACGAGCGCGTCGTTCTTGAGGACTTGCCCTCGGCTACTAATTAGCTTAGGCGCTAAATTTAAGAACGAATAGTAAAATTTAAAAGCAAATTTAGTCCGAAAATGCGTAAATTTAACGTAAGCGCTACGCCAAGACAAAGGAAAGATATGAAAGAAAATTTAACCGATAAAACCGAGCTTTTAGAGCCTGCTAAAATCACAGAGCTTATTTTGAGCGAAAATTTAACCGCTCTAAAGGCTTTTCTTGCCAAAGGCTGGGACATAAACGAAAAGCTGCCTACGCTAGACGGCTTGCAAACGCCTTTGCAAATCGCGTTTTATAACGATAAAAAAGACGTGCTTTATTTTCTTTTGGACGAAGGCGCAAAGATAACTAGCGAGCTTTTTATCGAAGCTTGCGAATACGGCGACGATCCGGCTTTGATTAAGCGGCTTATAAAGTGCGGCGCGGACGTAAACGCTAGCACTCATATCAGCTCGCTAAAAGCTGCCATATACGGCAAAAACGAAGAAATAGCCCTTTTGCTTATAGAAAACGGCTTTAGGCTCATTCCCGACGGCACGACGCTTAGAGAAGCGGCCATGGAAGGGCTTGGCAAACTGATAGAGCAGCTCGTCGAACGTGGTTTTGACGTGAACTACTGCGAACCGGATACCGTGTATCCGTATAACGCATCCGCGCTTCAGGCGGCCGCCTCGTATGCGGATCTTGCGTTAGTAAAGCGCCTTATAGAGCTTGGCGCAGACCTTAGCTACGAGGATAAATACGGCGAGCGCGCCTATCACTACGCGCTGCGAAACGAGCGCAAAGAAGTAGCTCTGTATATAAAATCCGTAGAGCCGTCCGCTTGGCACGACGACGAGGAGCGTCTAAAGAAGCTAAAGTCCTACAAACTGCCAAAGGGGCTTATCTCTTTGCTACGCTCAAACGACAGGCGCGTGTTGCTGCCGGGGTGCGAATATACGGGCTTTATAGAGTTTGCCTCGCTTGGCGACGTAAGGGAGGTAAAGTGGAAAAATAAAAAATTTCTAGACCTTCTTATAGATGCGGATAGATACGGAGCGGACGGGTTTTTGGTATGGCATCCCAGCAGTAAAATGCTAGCTAGCGCAGACTACGAACACGGCGTCTTTACGCCTCTTTGTAGCTTTGAGGAGTTTATGGCGGATCCGTCTGCCGCGATAAATAAAATTTTTAAATAACAAAGGAGATAAGATGAATGACGTTTTTGAACGATTAGCGCCTTTGGCCCAGACTAAAAAACAGCAAACCGCCGTTGCTAAATTTATCGAAAAGGGATTTAAATTTACCCGCCAACCTGATGCGCAGAAGTTTACTTTCCTCGTATATGATTTTTTCGTAGCGGGCAATATACCTGCCGTGCAGCTTTGTATAGATTATCTCGTAGCGCAGGGGTATCCAACCGCCGAAAACGAAAAAAAGTTTCTTAACTGGATTTTTATGGAGCCGGTCTACTATCTGAAGTACTTTATCAGCGATGCCTCGACGCAAAAGAAGCTACACCATAATCTCCTTAATCTCTGGTATGAATCCACTAAAAGACAGATATTAGAACACGATAAGGGCAAACACGATGAGGCTTATATAGATGCGTGGGTCAAAGCAAACGTTAACAAGACGCTTTCTATCATTCGCTCGGGAGAAACGATCGCTTCTTGTAAAGAAGACGTCGCAAAACACTCAAGAACTATTAATGACGAATATGAACAAAATATAGGTTTGCTTGACGAGTATTGCCGTGCATTGCTCTATACGGCTGAGACTACGCAGAGCCAGCAGGAGCTTGTAGCCCAAACCCAAAACCATATCGCCCTGCTTAAGGATTTGTATAAAAAAGTCAATAAGATAAAGTAAAATTTAACCGGCCGTCCGTAAAAATTTAGTAAAATACCAAAAACCGCCGAAAGGATAGTCAATGAATATAGAAATTTTAGCGCCGTATTGCACTACCGCAAAACAGCAAAAACTCCTTGAAAAGCTCCGCAAAAAGCTTTCGCTCAAAAGTAGCAAAGACCTACAAACCGTTGTCGAACTCATAGAGCGCCTGTTTGTAAGCAAACAATATGAGGGCTTATTAGCTTTCCTACCTGAAATACTTGCAGTGCCTTTTGCCGCGAATTTTAACCTATGGTACCCTATAGAACGCTCTTTTGCGCTCATCGCCGAAGTGCCTACCATCACGCCGGAACAGCGCAAAGCGTGTTTTTTGCATTTTAAAAGCGTTACCGATTACAAAGGCTTGCCTGATTTTCAAGATATGTATGATGACTATTTCCAGGATTATTTGGCGCTTTACTTTTTAAACAATACCTTGGAATATCTTCACAAGTGCATAGAAGAGAAAGAAATTTCTTATGAATTTTCATATCGTATGAGCCTAATCATAGACGCTTCACGGGTAAAACTCATCAATGAAGAAGTTGATTACAAAACGCTTGAATTTCCCGATAAGGATCGCCAACCTACTTATAAGAGCAGGGAGGAGCTGCAAGACTATATGAACGCCCTGATAGCCGAACAACTAGACGCCTTGCAGGATGAGAAATTTAAAAAATATTACTGATGAATATAGAAATTTTAGCGCCTTATTGCGCAACCCCTAAGCAAAAAAGCCACTTTGAGAAGCTAGAAAAAAAGCTTCCTCTAAAGAGGGAAAAGGATCTTTATAAGCTTTACGAGCTAACGGCTATTTTGTATGCGAGCGGGCGATACGATGGGCTGTCGGCATTTTTACCGGAGCTGCTAGCGGTTCCTTTTACGGGGGATTTTGACCTTTGGTATCCGGTGGAAAAGGCTGTATGTCTGATAGCTCAAATCCCTCAACTTGCTGAGTCAAAGAAAGAAGAGTGCTTTTGGTTCGTAAAATCGCCCGATGAATCTAAAACCGCTAAAGAGACCGTGCGAAATGCTTTTTGTACGATTTCTTGCGTATCTGATGCTTCCTTGGTGCGATGGGAGGAGGGCTTAAATAAAGAACAGACGCAAGCGCTTGATTTATATTTTCGTAGGTATTTGAGCATATTTGACGTAGAAAATAACCTAAAAGACCTAGGGGAGGCTTTAGACTACGGCAAAAATTTCTTATGGCAATTCTGGGCGAGATTTGACGTGCTTACGAGCGCTTCTAAGGCTAAATTTATAGACGAGCAGGCGCCTTGCGATACGTCTATCTTTCCAGAGCGGTTGCCAAGGCTAGGGTGCGAAGGCAAGGCGTTGCAAGCGCGTATGGACTCTCTTATCGCAGAACAAATAACCGCCTTGCAGGATGAGAAATTTAAAAAATATTATTGAAGGAAAAACATGAGCGAATTTAACTTTGAGCTTTTTAAAAAGCGTTTAAATATATTTTTAGAAAAGATAGAAGACTTTGGCGGCGAGACTGATCCCCTCACGATAGAAAAGCCCGCTACCGAGGAGGAGATCAAAGCAGTAGAAGCAAAATTAGGCTATACATTGCCCCCGCATTTGCGTGAAGTGCTTTTAGAAAACACCGCTCATTTGGAGTTTTATTGGAGTATCTATACGGATGAGGACGACGAGGATGAGGATTTGCTCCCTGATGAATTAGTTGAAATCTCCTCTGGAGAGTTGCTTTTTGGGCTGGATTTGCTTTTGGGCTATGAAGAAAGTCGCAAGGGTTGGGAAGAGGATGTATATCCCGATTACAATAACGAATACGACCGTGTTTGGCATAACAAAATGGCTTTTCACCAAGTAGGCAACGGCGATTATATCGCTATTGAGTTAGAGCCGGAGAACTATGGCAAGGTTGTGTATCTTAGCCACGACGGTAGCGAAAACCACGGGCTTTATATAGCCGATAATTTTAAGGAATTCCTAATGAACTACGCCGCCGTGGGTTGTACTGGAGGCGAGGATTGGCAGTGGGAGCCTTTTTATACCAAAGGCAAAGGCATAGATCCAGCCTGCAAAAACGCTCGCAACTGGTATAAAATTTTAAACATAGATCCGGCTAGCTTGTGCTAAAGCGGTTTTGCGCTCTAAGATCCGGCTAGCCCGCGCGGGGCGGCTAAATTTACCCTGCCGGCTCGCTTAATCTCAAATTTACCCTTTATTTTATACAATTTTTAAAATTTAACCCAAAGGATTTCTATGAAAATAATCTCTAAATTTACGCGAATTTTAGCCGTCTTTTGCCTGCTTAGCTCTATGGCGAACGCGCTAGAGGAGGGCAAGGAGTATCAGATACTACAAAAACCTCTAGACGTGCCTAAAAACAGCGTCGTAAAGGTCTTTAGCTACGAGTGTCCGCACTGCTATAAATTTGACAAAACCGTCACGCCCAAACTCTTTAGCGAGCTAGACGGAGTTAAATTTATCCCGTATCACCTAAAAACAAAGGGCAAACTGGGCGAAACGGCGAGTAAAATTTTTGCCGCGATGATCGCTCTAGACGAAGCAAACGACGTTAGTTTGCTAAGCGAGAAGTCTAAATTTAAAAAAGCTAAATTTGCGGTTTATAACGCCGTTCACGACAAAAACGACGATTTTAAAGACGGCAAGGACAAGGCTAGGTTTATCAAAACTGCCATTAGCGCCGCAGGCGTGAGCGAGGCGGACTACGACAAGGCGCTAGCTAGCCGGCGCGCGCAAGAAATTTTAAAAACATGGGACGAGAGCTACGATGTAGCCAAGGTTCAGGGCGTGCCAGCATACGTCGTTAGCGGTAAATATCTGCTAAACGCGCAGGCGTTAGGCTCGATCGACGCCATGGCTGCCGCCGTCAAAGAGCTATCGGCGAGATAATGGACTACAATATCGAAAACAAGGGCTTTGTCTGCTTTGTTTATAACTTGCAGCGAAGGCGGGTGTTTTGGGCGGCGTTGCTCGCGGTTTTGGCGGTCAAATTTATCTTGTGCGAGCTGTTTTTAGGCGGCGCGGTAGCCGACGCGCTTGTTGTGAAGCTGCGCTTTGCGACACTATTTGCGGCGTTTGGCGTGTGCGTGGCGATGTGCGCGCCCAAGGTTTTTGGCGTCAAGCTCGCGGGATTTTTCCTGATTTTTTTGGGCGTGATATTCGGGCTTGATTACTCTACGAGCGATTTTAGCGGCGTTAGCGAGATTGGCTTTCCTTTTGCGCTACCGCTAAATGAAATTTGCCCGAGCCTTTTTGCGCCTGATTTTAGCGCGGCGAACGAGGCTGGATTTATCAAAATTTACTCGTGGGCGAATTTTGCGTTTTTTGCGGTGTTTGGGGCGTTTTGTTTGGTGATGATGCTAAGCTGGTTTGTGTATAATGCGCGTAGCAGCGAAATCAATAAAATTTAAAAATCCGAGATTCCCCGCGCTTGACGGATTTTTAATAATTTTTGGCTAGGGTGCTCAATCACGTATTTCATATACGCTCATATCGCACCTGCCAAAATTAATAAAACTACGCCTACCGACGTCTTGAATATTTATCTCATATCCTGCTAAATTTACAAATTTAAAACTCAAATTTGACATTTTCGATGGGCGGGTCTAGGTGGCTCAAATTTAAAAATTTGACTTCAAATTTGAGTGCAAAAAAACAAGGCGCAGTATTTTTTCTTTTTACTTCGCGCAAGCGCTCGTAACGAGACTTCGCTACGAGG
>NZ_CALHVN010000018.1 GCF_938039245.1 uncultured Campylobacter sp.
AGCGGGGGCAGGTGGGAGATGACGCTGGCGTGGTGGTCGTGCTCGGTTGAGCTCATGAAAATAATCTTCATACCCAGGTGCGAAAAGAGCTCGACCGAGCGCTTGACGTGCATCTCGCCGCTTTCTTTAAAGTCGCAGATAGCTACGACCGCGTCTTTAAAAAGTCCAGAAAAGGCGGCAGTCGGACCGGAGTACTCCGTGCCCGCCATCGGATGGGCGGGGATGAAATTTTGTCTGATGCTTTCAGGCACGGCTTCGATGATTTTTTGCTTCGTGCTACCTAGATCTACGATGGTCGTGTTTTCGCCGATACCTTCAAATTCTTTGACGATTTTGATGATGGCTTCTACGGGGATGGCTAGAAATATCATGTCGCACTTTTGCTTCATCTGCTCAAGCGTCAAAATTTCATGCACGAGACCGAGCTTGATCGCCTGCTCTTCGTGCTCTTTGTTTAGATCCATGCCGCTAACGCAACTGATTATTTTTTCGTTTTTTAGGCTAAGACCTAGCGAGCCGCCGATGAGTCCTAGGCCTACGATACCGATTTTCATAAATTCGCCTTTTAAATTTATATTGTTTAAAAATAAAATGTGCTATTATACAGCCTTATCATCACTTTTAGGTTAAATAAATGAAAAAAAGCGTTTTTCTACTACTTCTGGGTGCCGTTTTGGCAAATGCCCAGCAGATAACTTCCATAAATTTTAAAGGTCTTGTGCATCTGTCTCCCGAAACGGCAAAGGAGATAATGGGGCTAAAAGTCGGCGACGAGCTAAGCGGCGATAGTACGGATAGGGCGATCGCAAAGCTCTTTAGGCAGGGCTACTTCGACGATATCTATATCGAAAACGAGGGTGGCGACGTGACCGTAACGGTAAAAGAAAAGCCTAGCATTGCTCGTATCGATATCAAGGGCGTAGTGACCAACGACAAAACCGCTATCGACGGGCTAATCAACATTAAACAAGGCAATATGTACGACGAGCTAGCCATCGAGCGCGCAAAAGAGCGCATAAGGCAGTATTACGAGTCAAAAGGGTACTTCGACACTATCGTAGACGTAACCAAAGAGCCGGTAGCGGGCAATGAAAGCAGCCTTTTTGTTACGATGAACATAAACCGCGGCGAAAATATCATAATAGAAAACGTAAATTTAGTCGGCGCAAAGCTTTTTGATTATGATGACGTAGAACCTGTGGTAGCGAACAAAGAGCGCGAATTTATGGGCTGGATGTGGGGTAGAAACGACGGTAAGGTTAAGCTTTTTGAGCTACCAAACGATCCTGCGAGAATCCAAGACAAATACTATCAAAAAGGCTACCTAGACGCCACTGTCTCAAACCCGTATCTAAACGCCTATATGGATAACTACACTGCAGATCTCACCTACTACGTGACCGAGGGCGAGCAGTATAGAGTATCTAGCGTAGATATCGAAGCGCCTGAGTTTTTAGAGCTTGATAAAGAGAAAATTTTAAAAGACTTTAGGCTAGAGAGCGGCGACGTGATGAACTCCGCTCGTCTAAGACAAGATATGAAAAAGCTCGACGACATCGTGGCGGACAAGGGTTATGCATTTGTAAGGATAAATCCAAAAACCGAGAAAAACGTCGAGGATAAGACCATAAGTATCGTCTACGAGGTCGTGCCGGATGAAAAAGTATATATAAGAAACGTACAAATTTCAGGCAACGATAGAACCGTAGATAGAGTCGTTAGGCGCGAGCTATACCTCACGGAGGGAAATTTATATAGCAGAACCGATCTGCAAGATAGCAAGGACGCGCTAAAGCGAACGAGCTATTTTGACGATGTCGAGATCGAAGAGCAGCGCGTCGGAGCAAACCAAGTCGATCTGCTAGTGAAAGTAAAAGAGGCCTCCACAGGCTCGATCAGCGGCGGTATCGGCTACGGCAGCTCAGACGGCTTGCTACTTAATGCGAGTTTATCGGATACGAACGTGTTTGGTAGCGGCATGAAGGGCGTCGTAAGCGTCGATAGGAGCGATAACGAACTCTCAGGCCAGATAGGTCTAACCAACCCGCGCCTTTTTGATAGCGAATATAGCCTTGGCGGCACGCTATACGCTAACGACTATAACTGGAACAGCTACGACGAGAAATCATACGGCTTAAACGTCGTAGTGGGTAGAAAACTAACCAGAAATTTAAGCGCGTCTTTGGGCTATATCATAGAACAAAGCCGTATCAGCGGGCTTAGCGAAGTGTTAAAAACCGTCGGTTACAAAGACGGCAAGAGTTTAAAAAGCTCGCTCATCCCGTCTATCACCTATAACAGCACGGATGATTATTACCTGCCTCGCACCGGTATCATCGCAAGCACTAGCCTAGAGTTTGCGGGCGTGGGCGGAGATGAGAAATTTTTAAAGAGTAGAACGAATTTCAACTGGTATCAAGGCATCAGAGAGTGGGTGGACTAT
>NZ_CALHVN010000019.1 GCF_938039245.1 uncultured Campylobacter sp.
AAACGTTTTATTGATGATGAAAAAAACGATACTTCAAGTTTAAAATCAAATATTTTATCAGACATAGATAAACAATTTAATACTAAAATTAGTAAAATTAATAAGTGGAAAAATAGTAGCACTGGATTTCAAGAACTGATCAAAGATAATTTTGTTTTTAGTAGTTCTTATAAGATAAAAACAATTTCACATATTTTAGATACCTTAAAGCTAGACAATTTTGCCAATGACTACAAAAAAGATATTATAGAAAAGAGAAATCAATTTGCACATTCTGTATTAAAAGAAAAAGAAGATGGCAGGAAGTGTTTTGAAAATAAAAATGATGATATTATATTTGATGATATGCTATGCAAGAAGATAAGAGAGGATATAATAAAATATAAACAATGTTTGTTTAATACGCTGGATAAAATTACAAAAAACCAAAAGGAACCCCATGAACCATAAAGCTTATTTCGGCAAATTCGGCGGGCAGTTCGTGCCAGAAACCGTGATGTTCGCGCTAGACGAGCTCGAGGCTGCATACGAGCGCATAGTAAAAACGGCTGAATTTGAGGCCGAACTAGACGACCTACTAAAAAACTACGTCGGACGCCCGAGCCCGCTATATCACGCAAAACGCCTAAGCGAGCACTACGGGCATGAAATTTATCTAAAGCGCGAGGATCTAAACCACACGGGCGCGCATAAGATAAACAACGCCCTGGCTCAAGCGCTTCTAGCCAAAAAAATGGGCAAAAAGAAGGTTTTAGCAGAGACGGGCGCCGGTCAGCACGGCGTGGCGACTGCGACCGCGGCGGCATTGCTCGGCCTTGAGTGCGACGTGTATATGGGCGCGACAGACGTCGAGCGTCAGCAGCTAAACGCGTTTCGCATGCAGCTTTTAGGCGCCAGAGTCGTGAGCGTAGAAGATGGGCTAAAAACGCTAAAAGAGGCCACTACCGCGGCAATCCAAGCGTGGGTAAACGAGATAGAAAGCACATTTTACGTCATCGGCTCAGCAGTCGGCCCGCACCCGTATCCTAGGATCGTGCGCGACTTTCAGAGTATCATCGGCCGCGAGACCAAGGCTCAGCTAAAAGAATACGGTGTGCATCCGGACTACGTCATCGCCTGCGTCGGCGGCGGTAGCAACGCTATCGGTATCTTTAGCGCGTTTTTGGGTGACGCGGACGTAAATTTGATCGGAGTCGAGGCTGCGGGCCTAGGCGCGTACACGCCGTATCACGCCGCAACTCTAACCAAGGGTCGCACAGGCATCATCCACGGTATGAAAACGATCGTCCTCCAAGACGAATACGGCATGATCGAGCCCGTGCATAGTATCTCGGCGGGGCTTGACTATCCGGGCGTGGGCCCCGAGCACGCGCACCTGCACGAGAGCAAGCGAGCCGCCTACTACGGCGTCACAGACGACGAGTGCATAAACGCACTATATCTAACCAGCCGCCTAGAGGGCATCATACCTGCGATCGAGAGCTCGCACGCGTTAGCGTACCTAGAAAAGCTCTGCCCGAATTTGACAAAAAAAAGCGTCATCGTCGTAAACGTCTCGGGGCGCGGCGACAAGGATATAAACACCGTGATGAGCTACGAGAAAGGAAAAATTTATGGCTAAGGTAAAAGACGCGTTTGTCGGCAAAAAAGCAAACATCGGCTACGTCGTGGCGGGATATCCTAGCGTCGAAGCGACGAAAGAGTTTTTATTAAATTTAAACAGCAGCTGCCTGGATCTACTTGAGCTTGGCATCCCCTACTCCGATCCGCTCGCAGACGGCAAACTCATCGCGCAAGCTAGCTTTGAAACCGCCGCAAAGGGCGTAAACACGGGCGCGATATTTGCCATGCTAGAAGAGTGCAAAGGCAAGATAAATAAACCGGTCGTATTTCTCGTATATTTTAACATCGTGTTTGCTTACGGCGTAGAGAGATTTATCGCTCATTCAAAAGATGTCGGTATCGCAGGATTTATCATCCCCGATCTGCCGTTTGAGGAAAGCGAGGAGGTAGCGGGCCTATGCGCTAAATTTGATATTGATCTCATCCCGCTAATCAGCGTCACCTCACAAAACCGCGCGGATAAAATTTTAAAATTCGGCTCTGGCTTTATCTATGCTCTGGGCGCTATCGGAGTGAGCGGGTCGCAGCGAGCTAGCGAGGAGAGACTAAAAGCGCTCGTAGAGGGTCTAAAAAAAAGAAGCGATCTGCCTGTCGCGGTGGGCTTTGGCGTGAAAAATAAAAATGATGCCGACGAGGTAAAAACCTATGCCGACGGCGCGATAATCGGCACCGAGATAGTAAAGCTCACGGCCAAATTTGATGGCAAAGAGCTGATAAAGCAAATCAATAAACTTTTTTAAATTTAGCCACGTTTGCGTTAAATTTAAGTATAATCAAAAAATTTCGTTTAAAGGACGGCGCGATGATGGACGTTGCGGAGCTTGGGATCAAGCATCTGTGCGAGGATACTCTAGGCTACAAGGTAGAGAGCGCAAAGAGCGCGGAAGGCGAATTTTACGGCTCGAGCTTGCCGATTTTTAAGGGTAAAGAGGAGTTTCACTTTTATCTTTATTTTAAAAAAGATACGCTAAATCGCTTTGCTAGCGTGCTTCTTGGCGTCGATAAGCTAGCCGAAGACGAGCTAAGCGACATCTGCAAAGAGGTGGCCAATCTCGCAATCGGATACGCCAAAAATCTACTAAACGAACGCGAAGCAAACGCCTACAAACTAGGCACTCCGGAGTATCTAGGCAGAACGAGCTTTCACGTCAAACTAGACGATAAACGCGTCTATAAAATCAAAAATAGAACATTTCAAATAGGATATAAAAAGGGATGAGCGAAGAACTACAAGAAGTAACCGCCGTAGAAACGGCGCTGCAAGGGGTTCAGGAGATGTTGCAAGAGCGCGGCGGGCTTTTTAAAAGCTACGACGAGCTGATGGATATCGGAGTAGATTTTATCTCGGAGCTGGGTACCACGACTATTAGCGTAAAGCAGCTTTTAAAGCTCGAGGTTGGCTCGGTAATCGACCTAGAAAAGCCTGCCGGCGAGAGCGTGGAGCTTTTTATAAACAACCGAATTTTCGGCAAGGGCGAAGTGATGGTTTACGAAAAAAACCTCGCCATCAGGATAAATGAAATCCTAGACTCAAAATCCGTCATCCAGTACTTTAAACGAGAGCAGTTATGAGGATTTTTGCCGCGCTTTCGCTGTTTTTCGTCGCGCTTTGGGGGTCAAATTTATCTACTTACAACATTTATGAGCGTAGCGACCGCGTGGATATCATGCTTAGTTTTGACGCGCCTTATAGCGGGACTATCCTGCAAGAGCGCAAAGACGGCGCGATAACCCTACTCTTTAAAGATTTGCAAAACGATCAGAGCATCGAAAAAAGCGTAAATTCAAGCATACTGCAAGAGCTTTTGTTTGAGCCTAGAGGGCAAAATTTAGCCCTCGTGATAAAGAGTGCGGCCGAGGTGTCCGTTAGCGCGTCAAAGACCACCGACGGGTTTGGCCTGCGCGTGCGAGTAACGCCCCAAGCTGCGATAAATTCCCCAGCCACGACCGCCATATCCTCGCAAGAAACTAAAGAAAATATAACCGAAGCATCAAATTTATCAGGCGAGCAAAACGGCTCAAATTTGAGCGCGTCGGCTCAAGGCGCAGGCCTAAATTTAGGCGCGCAAAGCGGCGACGTAAATTTTATGACGCAGAGCATGAGCGATATGGTAGATTATAGATATTATTCCGTTTTAGGCGTTTTGGCGCTACTTTTGCTCGCGCTTTTATTCATCAAAACAAAACTAAAAAACAAGCAAAATGCATTTAAAACAAAGCAAAAAAACGACTGGTTTGAAAAGGTAAAAAAAGACGAAGAGGTGGAGATAATCTACGAAAAACCGCTTGACGGCGTCAATAAAGTCGTGCTTTTTCAGCACCTTGACAGACGCTACCTCGTGCTAACGGGCGCCTCAAACGTACTTCTGGATAAATTCGGCGAAGAAAAGATGACGAGCGAGCAGGACTTCCAGAGCTTTTTTGAAGAAAATCAAAAAAAGCTAAACGCCTACATCGAAAACCGCCAACCTCTGGACGCATATAAAGATAAGGCGAGTATAGACTAAAATTCATCTGGCGCCTATAAAATTTGATGAAATTTAGCGCATATTTCATCAATCTTCCTTCAAATTTCACGCAAAACAGATCGCAAAAGTATCCGGTTTAGTCATCTTTTTGATATTTTCCTTCGCCATAAACAGCTCCTTAGCGCCGTAAATTTGCAAAGTATGGTTTATAAACTCAAACTCTAGCCTTTTGTGCGCGCGGTTTACATCTAGGTTTTTGGCTAAAGCCAGGATAAAGCTTAACCAGCGCACGACGCTTTCGCTAGGTAGCAGATCTTTAAACCGCTCAAATTCGCTCGAGCTTTTTTTGCCGTTTTGAGCGATGATTGCGGCTATGAGGCATTTTTGCGCATGCGAAAAGCCGTAGTTTAGCGCATTTAACACGAAAAATGCCGAGCTAGCGTGCTCGCCGTAAAATCCCAAGCACTGCGCCACGTCATGCAGCTTGGCCGCGACCGCCAGCTCGCTCTCGTATCGCCCGCCAAGCTCATGCAGCGGCTCTAGCGCGGCAAAAATATCTTTAGCGTATTTTACGATAGTTTTGTTCTCGCCGAGCAAAAACCTATCCTGCAAACTCCTCACGCTCGGGTTAAAATTAGGCGGAAATTTGCGCGTCGGACGCAAAATATCGCTTAAAAATACGCCCTCCCTAAAGCCCGCGCCGCTAGTGTAGATATTTTGCGCGCCTAAAGTCTCGGCCGCGCTTAAAAAGATGAGCGCGCCCTCTCTAATCGTATCGAAGCGATCTTTTTTGATGCCGAATTTCCCAAGCTCCAGCACGCTTGCTTGCGAAATACTCTCGATAAAGTTTTTGTGATTTTGCAGTTTGTAGGCAAAATTATGCACCGTTTTTAGAGGATAATTTTGCGACGACATTATCGCTGAAGATATCGCGCGCAGGCTGCCGCCGATGGCGACTAGGTTTTTGCTTTTGAAATTTTTAGGCAAGCTTTTTAGCGCGTCTTTGATAAACGGCTGCGCGGCGCTTAGATTTTTTTTGTCGAAAAATAGCTCCTTTAGCCGCACCGTGCCTAAATTTAAAGACACGGCGTCTATTATTTTGCCGCCGCTAACAAGCGCAAGCTCGGCAGAGCCCCCGCCGATATCAAGCGTGACGAACTCCTCTAGCGGCTCAAGCAAATTTAGAGCCGCCGCGCCGCCGTAAACCGCCTCGTCTTTGCCGCTAACGACCTTTAAATTTAGTCCTAGCTCGCGGCGCACGAGCGATATTAGCTCGCCCGCATTAGGCGCGTCGCGCAGAGCCGAGGTACCCATAGCAAATATTTTTGCGCATTTGTAGGCCTTGGCGATATTTTTAAATTCGCTAAAAGCCTCAAAAGCCTTTTGCATAGATCTCTCGCCGATCGCGCCGCCGTTTTCGTAAGCGCCCTCGCCAAGGCGCACCTTCATCTTAAACTCGCCCACGACGCTAAAAGCATAACGCGAGCTTTTGTCAAATATCACCATTCGCATCGAATTTGAGCCTAAGTCTATGACGGCGGTTCGTTTTGCCATTTATCTGCCTTTGTTTGTTTTATTTATCGGTAGCCGCAAGCTCGAGGCGGCGCCGCTACGGCCGTCCGTGCGGTTTTTGATAGATACGGTTCCGCCTAGAGCCTGCGCCGCGCCCTTGGCTAAAAATAGCCCGAGTCCAGCTCCGCTTTTATCGCCGAAGCGCTTAAACGGCGCAAAAAGATCCTTGCTCTCGTCGATGCCGCAGCCCTCGTCTACGACCTCGATTATAAACTCGCCGTCGTTTAGGAAAGATCGTATCGTAACGACCGAGCCGGCGGGGGAAAATTTGATCGCATTTTGAACGAAATTTTGGATAACATGCGTCAAAAGCGTCGTTTGAAGCGTCATTTTTAGGCTAGAGGGCGCAAACTGGGTCGCTATATCCTTACCCTCGCCGCGGGCTAAAATTTTAAAATTATTCGCCGACTGCTTCAAAAACTCGATGACGTCGGTAGGCACGGCCTCCTCAAACTGCGCGCCCTCCTGCCGCCCGATTTCCAAAATAGACCCGATCATTTTATTCATATGATCGATGGCTTCGTTGTTATTTTTGAGCGTTTCTATATATTTTTCGCTCTCGCGCGGCTTTATCAGCGTGACCTCGTTTTTTGTTTTCATTACCGCAAGCGGCGTTTTTAACTCGTGTGCGACGCCGACGAATAGCTCCTTTTGATAAAGCACGAAAGTCTGAATCCGCTCGATTAGGCGGTTTAAGCTTTTGCCTAGCGGTTTAAACTCGGGCGGTAGCTCCTCAAGGCTGATCGCCTGCAAAAATCTCTCGTTTAAATTCGTCATTTTTTTACTTAAAATTTTAATCGGCACCAGTAGCATGCGCGACAAAAATAGCGCATAAAAAAGCACTAGCAAAATAGAAGTGGCGTTTACGACGATGATATCGATTAAAATTTGATTTATGAGCTTGCTTTGCTGCGTAGTTTCTTTAGTTAGCGCGATGCTATCATCCTGAGTATAGGGATAAAACAGGGTCAGATAGCTCTTTTTGCCCAGACTCTCGGTTATAAAATAAGGCGCTTTTGTTTCGCCTTTTACAAGCTTAACGCGCGTGGGGCTATCGTTTAGCGTGGAATACTCGAAAGGATTTTTAAGTCTGGCTAAATTCGCGCTCGTAGATAAAATTTTAGCTTCGTAAGCGAGCGATTGGGAGATGTTTTCGTAAATCGTAACCTTAATATACTGATATAAAAGGACGGAGATGATGAGAATTAGCATCGTAGAAGCCGATGCTAATTGCGCTATAAACCTAAGTCTTAGGCTTTTTTGGGAAAGCAAAATCTATACCCGCGTCTTCTGACCGTCTCGATAGTCGAGATGTTTAGCGGCTTATCCATTTTTTGGCGGATTTGATTTATCGCCACTTCGATTACGTTTGGAGTTACTAGCTCAGGCTCCTCCCAGATCGCATCTAGCAGCTGCTCTTTACTAACGATCTGATCGCTGTGGCGCGCAAGGTGAGTTAGCACCTCAAACGGTTTGCCTTTTAGCTCGATATCTTGGCCTAGGTAGGTGATTTTTTCTTCGTCCGGATCGATGATAAGGTCGTCTATTTTGATGACGTTAGTACCGCCAAAACGCAAGCGAGCCTCGATCCTAGCGACCAAGACGTCAAAATCAAACGGCTTTTTGATGTAATCATCCGCGCCGATTCTAAAGGCTTTTACTTCGCTTTCTTTATCGTCTTTTGCCGATATTACGACGACGGCGGTGCGCGGAGATTTATGTTTTATTATGTTGATCAGATCCACGCCGTCTCCGTCAGGTAGCATCCAGTCGGTTAAAACCAAGTCGTAATTTCTAATACCGATATAATACTCGGCATCTTTGAAATTCTCCGAGCTGTCGGTTTGATAACCAAACTCCTGCAAGCCCTCGGCGATGGTTTTGTTTAGAGTTACCTCATCTTCAACTATTAAAATTCTCATTTTTTTCCTTCTATGAAATTTGACGCGATTGTATCATAAATTAAGCGAAATTTCAAGATACTTTAAAAAAAATTTAATATTTAAACTCAGCCCTTGCGCCTACCGTAGCATTTTTGACGATCTCTATTTTTAAAATTTCCATTTTCAAAAAGCTAAGCGAGCTAAATTTTTCCTTCAACTTTTTCGCGCAAATTTCAAGCGAGTTTTCCACGGTGTCAAATTTCTCCCGCGCGTAAATTTCCTCGATAAAATTTATCATTTCCACGTAGTCTATAAACTCGCCACTCTCAAATTCCGCGCTCACTCTTACCTTTTGCGGCGTCACGCGCTCAAAATCAAGCAGCCCGATGATCGTGCTAAATTCGTAATCTCTGATAATGGTCGTCAAATAACACGCTTTTCTTGCCCTGTTATCAGGCGTTTGATGTTTGGTAAGTGCTTATAAACGACCAAAAACGCGATCAAAAATATCGGTGCATAAGAGTCGATGTCAGGAATCTGCGGCTGCAACGCAAAAGTAGCTACGATAAACGCCGCAAGCGCGGCTAGCGAGGCTAGCGAGGAGATCTTAAGTAGCTTGCCCACGACAAACCAAACTCCAAGCGCGATAGCGATCTCAAGCGGCAAAAAGACCGCCAAAACGCCCGCACCCGTGGCTATGCCCTTGCCGCCTTCAAATTTCAAAAACGGAGAATAGCAGTGCCCGAGTACCGAAAGCACCGCCATCGCCCAAAGCGTCGCTGGAGCAAGGCCTAAAAATTTCGCGATCAGTATCGGCAAAACGCCCTTTAAAACGTCACAAACGACGGTTAAAATCGCGATTTTTTTAGCGAGTTTGGGATCTTTTTGCTTTAGCACGCGCAAGACGTTGGTCGCGCCGATGCTGCCGCTACCTTCGCTTCTGATATTCACTCCGCCAAAGATATAAGCCAAAATCACGCCCGAGGGGATGCCGCCTAACAGATACGCCGCGGCGTAAGCTATTAAATTTTCGTTCATTTTTTATCCTGATTTTTATTTCGATCTCGCAATATTAATTAAATTCGGCTGATTTTTTGATAAATCGGTCGTTTTAAAGGGCGGCAAATTTGTAAATTTCACTTTCCCAAACCCGCAACTTTAAGATGCTAAATTTAGTTTTGTCAAATTTCAAATTAAATCTTTCTTGTTAAGGGGCAAGTGTCTTGAATTGCGCTCTGCTTTGTGGTTGCGAGGCGTAGCTGAAGCAAAGGGTCCCTTTTTCTTTTTCTTAGGAGGCAGAAAGGGTTTCTACCTACGAAGCGTCACCCCCCCACCTGCCCCCACTGCACGTTAGACGTGGCGACATGGCTTTGCTCTACGAGCAAAGCATCGCAAATTGGAATCAAATTTTACATTTTAAAGGTGCGGGTCTCAGCGAGCCAAATTTGCAAATTTGACTATAAAAAGTCAAGGCAAAGTATCGCGAGATGGATTTAAGGGCTTTGCTTCCCTTGCGGTCGCAACTGCAAGCAGAAGCGACGTAAAAATTTAGCGAAGATAAGACACGTAGTCTATCGAGCTAAATTTTTACTAGCTCCGTCAGAGACGCTCGCGAGATAAACCGTAAAAATAAGGCGAAGTATTTTTGCGTTTTTACGTCGCGCTTTGCGCTCGTAACGAGACTTCGCTACGAGGATACGAGGCGGATCTAAATTTTACGACGGGAGCTACCTCGTCGGTAGTGACCGAGTA
>NZ_CALHVN010000020.1 GCF_938039245.1 uncultured Campylobacter sp.
CACTATTGACGGCCAAGAACAATCAAGAAACGCCCAAAGTTATTCAAAGGTCAAAGAGCGAGCGCATACGCAAGCTCACTCCGCGCGAGTGTTTACGCCTGCAAGGGTTCCCCGAAAACTTCAAAATCGTAGTGAGTGATACGCAGGCGTATAAACAAGCGGGTAACGCGATGAGCGTCAATGTTATAAAGATGGTATTTGGGCGGGTCCAAAAAGCCAAAGATAAACTATTTAAACTGGGGGCGTGAGATGAAATACCACAGATTCTACAAAACCGCGGCGCAAGCGCTTCGTAGCCTAGACGTCCACGTGGACGAAGCCGTGGAATACTACGGCGGCCGCGACGTGTTTAGATCTTTGGCGCAATATCGCAAAGCCGCGTGGCAGACCGAGGAAGCCGCTAGAACCGATCTTTTGACCGAGTTGCTTAACGAAACCGACGAGCATAGGTTTAGGCAAATTTTAGACGGACTAAGCGACGAGAATTTTAAGATCGCAAAGATATATTTTTGTGGCGAGGAGTAAAAAATGAGGGAGATTGAATATAGGGTTTGGGACGAAATCGAAAGAGAGATGTATATCGTAGAAGAGATAAATTTTCCTTTTAAAACGGCAACGGTCATAAAGAGAAAAAACGAAAGGGCGCTTAGGGTTTATTTTCACACTCGCGAAGTTAAGCTTATGCAATACATCGGCTCAAAAGATAGAAACGGCGTAAAAATTTACGAGGACGACGTCATCCGTCACCATAACAACAAAGATAAAACCGACTACATAATCAAGTGGCACGACGCAAGCTTTGGTTTTATCGCAAGGCCAATAAAAGAAAGGCCGGGACGCCCGCACCTAAATCAAGCCACGATGCTTAGCTATGAGATTGTCGGCAATATCTACAAAAATCCGGAACTTTTAAGAGGGGAATAAGAATGACCAAAAACCAAGACCTCTATAGAAAGCAGCTTCTAACGATCATACATACGGATCCGCTGTATAAAGAAATAAAGCGTAACGAGGCGTGGCAAGACTGGCTAGATCTTAGATTTGGCGTAAAAAGCAGCAAGGAGCTAAGCATAAACGAGCTAAACACGGCCTTAAATATCTTGCGCGGCAAGTGCGAGGATAGGCTAAATTTTACGCCCGACTACGCGGGCCGAAACCTAGCAAAGCCCGATAAAATTACGCAAAAACAGATAAAAAAGATTGAAATTTTGATAAACGAGCTAGGCTGGGACGAGCCTGCGAGGCTTAGATTTTTTTATAGGCAAACGGGCTGCCTGGTGCCTAAGCTATATATGCTCGATAAAAAACGAGCGAACAAGATAATCACGGGGCTTGAGGCCGTAATCAAGACGCAAAGAGCCAAGGCCAGAGGCTAATGCGGTGGGAAAAATTTTAAAGAAATAGTAAAATACCTCTAAAAAAACGGAGGTGTTTCATTTTTTGTCCATACTGCGGAAACGAAAAAACAAGAGTCGGCGCTACCGTAAAAGGGCTTGAAACCGTGCGTTTTAGGCGTTGCGATAAATGCGGCGCCACATGGACGACGGTAGAGAGCGTAAAACCGAACGACGAATATCTGGAAAATTTTATCAGGATCAGGGATGAGTGTAGAAATAAACGGGCTTGAACAAATCCAAGATATGCTAAAACGACTCGAGGAAGGCAATGCCCTATCTCAAAGCACGTTTGATACTATCGGCAATATGATCTCAAACTCCATAGAATTTGCGTTTGAAAACCAAAAAAGCCCGTTTGGACAGAGCTGGAAACCGCTTAAACAAAGTACGCTCGCGCAAAAAATAAAAAGAGGCGGTTCGGAGCGCATACTGCGAGATAGCGGGCGACTAGCCGACAACTGGCACATAAGCTCGGACGCCAAAAGCGTAACCGTCTCGAATAATAGCTCTCATAAAGGCTTTACCTACGGGCTATCTCATCAGTTTGGCGCAAACGCCGGACGCGGACATAAGTCAAAAATACCCGCTCGTCCTTTTTTGCCGGTCGATGAAAACGGAAAGCTGGAGCCGAATTTAGAGGAAAATATCAAGCGCTTTTTGGCTGCCGAAATGGCAAGCAAGCTAAATTGACTTTTGAGGGCAAAAGGGCTATAATCATCTATGGCGCGAAGATGTGAACCCTAGCGGGTGCGTAACCACAGGACTAATACTCCGATGTTGCAGGTTCGAGTCCTGCCCGCGCCTACTACTTTTTGATTTTTACGAGTTCCCCGCCTATTAGCGCCTTTTCAAAATCGTCAATATCTACTTTGTCAAGCGTTATTACATAGTTGCTTTGCTTAAATTTATGGATAATCTTGCTGATTTCTATAGGAATTAAATTTATCTTCGTTTTGTCTTTACTGTCGTTAAATACGAATATAATGTTTTTATGTCTCTCTCGAAGATCTGCGTAGGCATTAGCCTCGTCGTTAAGTACCGATACGATTTGTTTCATCTCATCCACTCTAAAAGCGTGATCGTAGGCTGCTTTACGCTTCGGGCTTGCGTGTGATAGGTGCTTTTTTGTTAGGATTATCCCGCTGCTATTTACGTCTAGCCCTAAAATTTTACTCGCGGCTTTTGCTAGAGCTTCGCCCAAAAATCCCACTTGCACCATATTTATCGGTGTTTTTGGATCATTCTTTATGATGATTTGCTCTACGGCCTCGTTTAACCCTTTTTGCCAAACGTATAAATTCTTATCCTGCTCGTAGTTTTTAAGATCGTTTTTTACTATATTTTTTAGTTCACCGCTTAAATTTGCGGCCTTTTTTGCTAGCACGCTATCTAGGCTCTGGGCGCTTTTACCCGGATTATACGCCCAGTCTTTGCTAGCTACGTTTAAAGGCGTGCCGGCATAGGGCTTAAATCCGTAGCTTTCCATCTCGTATTGCGTGAGTACTTGCACCTGGCATCTACACCCCCAGTCGTTTGGCGGGTAGTTTTTCTCCCAAAATTTATGCGTTTTTGGTAGGATCATGCCGTGCAGCTTAGCGTGAGAGGGTCGCGTGCGGCGATCTAGTACGGCCTTATAACGGAAATATTCGCCCGCACTACTCATCTGGCTTTCATACCTTGCCTTTGCGACGCTTACACGCATATTGGTCTCGAAAATTCGCTTTAGCCGCCGCGAGCCCACGTAAATTTGCTTTGTTTCTCCGGTTTTTGGATTTGTTACGCTTATGTCTCCTAGCCAGCCTTTCTTTACTAAAACGGGTTTTATGTTATCTCTCCACTCTCCAAATCCCCGCCCCTTTTTATAGGCCTCGCTAAGGCTAGTTTGTATATCTGAAAGCAGATCTATCCGCGTGATCTTTGCTACGGTAAAAGCTCTACTATGAGCCTCGTGCATAATCTCGTCATAATCAAAGTGAAGCTCGGGCGTGCGGGCGGCGAGGGCCTTGATGACGTTTACGGGCTCGGCAAAGAACGAAAAACCGACGCTACTCATCTTCGTATCCGTAAATTTGGGCGTTTGATACGGCGTTTATCATCGCGTTTTCAAGTAGCGCTATATCAATACCCCCATACATCTCGCCTAGCTTTTTAAAGGCTTCCTCGTAACTGCTCGCGTCCTTTAAAAGCTTATTTAACGAACTTTCGATCTCTTTTAGAATCTCTTTTTCGGATTTGTTATATTCTTTGCTTTCAAGCGCGGCGTCGATATTGTCAAGGGGTAAATTTTGCCTTTGAGCGTTTTTCGATACGCCTTTTTTGTCCGAATTTTGCAAAATTTGCGCCTCTGCTTCGCCTTTAAATTTAAGCCCCTTGATCTTAAACGCCGTTTCCATAAACTCAAGCGGGATCTCATAGCCCATGGACGTTATGCGCTCGTATACCTCGCTTAACGCGTTTTCGTCGGCTTCAAGATTAGCGTCGAGCATAAATTTAAAAGGCTTCACGTTAGAGAAATTTAGCCTTAGCGTCTCACTTATAAGCTCGCAAAGGCTAGCGCTTATTAGCATCGCGTCAAATCGCAATATGTCTTGCCTTACTTCGTTATGCACTTTGCCTAGGGCCTGCGTGCCGTTTATTTGCGAATTGCCCGCTAGCACCTGCCCGGTGATACTTTTTGCTATACAGTCGTCGCAGTACTTGATAAACTCTAAAAACGTCGCTTTATCGACGTTGCCGTTTAGTAGCTCTACGATGTCCCCTTTAGAAAACAGCCCTACGCCGTTAGCGCGCAAATTTACGGCCGCTTCTATGATCGCGTCGCTTTGTTTTTCGTCACCTACGCTATCTGATTTGATGACTAGCGGCGGTACAGAGAGGCTATCAAAGAAGTTCATATACTTTGATATAGCAAGATGTTTTAGCGCCGTTATAGTGACGATGCGGTACATGAGGCTTTGGGTAATGACGTCGCCGCTATCTGTGGGGTGAACGTGTATCCACATAAGATCTGCTGCGTTTTGGACGTAAATTTTATCTATACCTTGTTTGAGATAAAGCTTGTCTTCGTTGTCGGTATTAAAATACGTCGGCGGGATATATTCAAAATCGGGCAAAATTTTGCCCTCATCGTTTCGCCACTGCTTGATAAAAGGCGCGAACCCGTAGGCGATAGCAGCCGTGCAGGCAAACAAAAACTTTTTAAATTTGATACTTTCTAAAAACTCCTGTATAAAAGCGCCTTGCGCCTTGTCCTCGCTTTCAAAAAATATCGGCAGCGCGCTTACGTAAACCTTGCGCTTAAAAAGTTCCGAGCCTATTTGCGTGTCGGTAGCTTTGAAGTATTCAAATACCTTTACCAGGCTTTCAAAGCTTCCGCCCGAGACCGCCGCGCGCACTAGATCGTAGTTTACGCCGCTTAGCACTCCTGCGGCGTCGTTTTTTTTGATGATAATTTGCTGTTTCACGTATATTTTTCCTTTAGAGATTTTATGAGTTTTTGGTTTCTTTTAACTACGCGGTTAAGTGCGCGGTAGTCGGCGACGGCTAAGCTGGAAGCTATCCTAAAGGCCATTTCGCTAGCGTCTAGCAAGTCGTCGTGAGGAGCTTTGGGATAGGTATCTAGCTCTTCGATTAGAAGCGTATTATCCACGTTTATGAGTATCGTGCCGTCGGTCACGTAAGGGGCTAGAGCATCGAGCCTTAGCTCTTTTGCGACCGAGTTTTTTAGCTCGCAAACGCTCAGGCTTATGCCTTTTGCGACAAACTCCTCTTTTAGCTTGTCCTTGAAAAACTCCTGAAAAGCTACCGTTTCTATGGCGATTTTGATGGGTTTGCCGTAAAGTAGCAGCCGCAAATAAAGCTGCATAAATTTTTCTATCATGACGTCGGGCTTGAGCTTATATCCTTTTGTGTCTAAATAATATTGTTTATCTTTTTTGCCAAGCACCGCAAGTCCAAAATAATCCCCTCTAGCCTTGCCCATCGCAGGATCAAGGCCGATATAATATGCGTCGCAAACGGGCATCTCCTCATAGGTCTTGTAGCCCGAAAATATTGCCCCGTCGCGGCTTAGCGGCTCGTTTTGGTATTCGGAGTAAAAGCTTTCCTTGTCGTCGAAAAACTCGGCGAGCACACTGCGCTTATCCATACTCTCGTCGTCTAAGACCATGTTTGAGATTTTGGCTTTTGATACGTTATCTTTGTTTAGCTCGTCGATATTGTCCGGAAATTTAACCACCAGCGGAAAATTAAAGCTAGTAAACGCGCTTAGCTTTTTTATGCGCGCTAAAAGCCCGTCGTGATGAAGCCTCGTGCCCACTACGATAATGTTAAAGCTAGGATCGTAGCGGCTAGGCAGTTTCAATACGGCCTTTCTAAACCACTTATAAAGCTTTTCTCTTTGAGCCAAGCTCTCTACGTTTTCGTCGTTTTCTATATCGTCGGCGATGATGATGTCGGGGCGCTTGCCTAAAAAGTTCGTGCCCCTTATCTTCTTTCCGGCGCCGAAAAATTTAAGCTTCTTGGGTTTTTTGTCCGCCGAAAAGATAAACTCGTCGCTTTTCCATTTGTCGCCTATTTCTATTTTAAAATCATTTACGAGCTTGGCGTTTTCTTCGAGCTCGACGCGCAAAGTATCGCTACTTTCTACCGCGATGTCGATCGTAGAGCTAACCACTATGCCGTAACTCTTTTTGTCCGTGAGCAACAGCCAAAGATTGTATAACCGCGTGATAAGGGTCGTTTTTGCGCCGCCGCGATATGCTTCTACGAGGATATGGCGGCGCTTAATGCAAACGTTTTCGAGCTCTTTATAGACGAAGCTTCTAAATTTGGATTTGTCGTTAAATTTGCCGCCCTCTTCGACTCCTATCTGATGAGGAAAGTAAGTCAGTACGAAAAATTTAAAATCGTTTTGCGATTTTTTACGCCTATTTCCCCCCTGATCGTCTATAATGTTCGGCAAAGATTTGAGATATGCCTTTAACTCTTTTAACTCCATCTTAACTCCTCGCGAGAGCCGAGCTCCCGCTGCGGGCAGGAGTATAAATACTCCCTGCACCCACCTAAAGCACACCGCGTCTTGCGGACGCGCCGTATAGCTTCACTCATTATTACTCTTTGTATGGACAAAAACGCTTTACGGTTGTTGCAAAAATCCTTTTTAAAAGCGTTTAAACCCCTTTTAAAATCGTTTAAAAGGTTTACGTCTATACCTTTGCTAACATTGGGGTTAAAAACGCCTAGAAACATCGCTTTTTTCATTTGTCGTTTTTTACTACGTTTGAAATAATAAGATCGGCATTTTCGCTAAGCCACTGCGCCACGTCCGCTTGCTTGTGCGACAAGGCAAGCTTAGCCACAGCTTCCAGCGTCTTTTTCGCGGCGCTTACGGCTATATCCCTTGGGTTTATTTGGCGCGGAGCCTTGATGCTCCAATACGTTTTTGCGAATTTATGAAGATTTTCGATATGCTCCGGGCTTAGCTCTCCGGCGTCTTTTAAAAATTTCTCGTAATTTTCGATGAGGCTATTTACAAAAAGCGCCTCTTTGTTTTCGAGCTCATCCTCGCTTCTTAAATTTGCCAGTTTTAGGCCGTCCCAGTCGATGCCTTTTTTAAAATCCGCTTTTTTATGGTAGTAGAAAGTTTGGCGCGCGATATTTAAAGCGGCGCAAATTTCATCTACGGTCTTTCCTTGTATATACAGCTCTTTTATTACGTCTTTCATTTTTTCACGTCCGTTTTTTTGCGCAAACTATAACGCAAAATTTTTTTACAGACACTCCAAATAACGGGTATTTAGAGTGGTTAAATTTTAAAAAAGCCATAAAATGCGAGGCAAGAAAATCCAAAAAGGAGCGAAATGGTAGAGCTTGAAAAAAGCGTGGTAGCGCTTGAGCTAAACAGCTTGCAAGACGGAAAGATAAAAATCAGCCCCGCCGGTCAGCAGGTTATGGGCTACGACGGCCGCGTATTTAACATCGACGCCTCGTTCGTGGTAGCCAACACCAAAAGCCAAAATGTAGACATCTTGCTAGACAAGGATCACTACGACGGCGAAGCGATGGGGTGGTTTGACGTAAATTCGCTTGAAGCTAGAGACGACGGGATTTACGCGAGCCTGGAATTTACCGAAGTAGGCAAAGGGCTAGTAGATAAAAAACTATATAGATACCTAAGCCCCGCTTACGAGGTTAATTACCGCGACAACGGCGTAAGAGAGGTGGTGAGGATCGCAAGCGTGGGGCTTGTAAATCGCCCGAATTTACTAAACAAAGCACTAAATAACAAAGGAGAAGAGATGCCTGAAAACAATTCCGAGCTAGCCGCCAAGCTGGCCGAACTAAACGAGAAAAACGCGGCTTTGCAGGCGCAAATAATCGCGAAAGATAATGAGATAGGAGAGCTAAAAACGGCGCTTGAAACCGAGCGCAATAACTCTAAAACTGTGCGAATAGAAAGCGCCATAAAAAACGGCGAACTTTTGCCTAACCGCAAAGAGATGGCTATGGCGCTTGAAGGAAATGCGCTAGATAGCTTTATGGAAGTTTCAAAAAGCGAAGCCGCAAGCGTGCTTAAAGAAAAAAGCTACGAGAAAAACAAAAAAGATGAGCTTGATATCGATCCGGATGTCAAAGCCCAACTAGGTCTATAAAAAGGAGAAAAAATGCCAAGAAGAGTACTTGATGCCGCATATATGGAGTCGGTTTCAAAAGGTTTTAAAACCGTATTTAACGACGCTTTAAATACGCAAAACAGCGATTATTTAAAAATTGCCACGGATATACATGCAAATACCGTAACGGTCGATTATTCGTGGCTAGCCGATATGCCTAGCATGCGCGAATGGGTAGGAGATAGAACGCTAAACGAGCTTGCGGCTTGGAACTACACCATCTCTAAAAAAGATTGGGAATCATCGATAAAGGTCAAACGCGACGTCATCGAATACGACAACCTAGGCATCGTAAAGCCTCGCATAATAGATCTAGCCGCCACAGTACCGGAGCACTACAACTCTATGGTATTTGGTCTACTTGAGTCAAACGGCGACTGCTACGACGGCAAGAAGTTTTTCGCCGCCGATCACCAAGTAAAAGGGCAAAGTTTTTCAAATTTGAGCAATTTGGAGCTAACCGAGGAAAACTATGAAAAAACGGTAGCCGAGATGGGCAGACTCATCAAGGATAACGGAAATCCGCTTCGCATAAAGCCAAATCTTATCGTAGTACCGCCGGAGCTAAAAGCAAAGGCCAAGGAGCTATTTTTGGCCGAGAAAAAGGCAAACGGCGCCAGCAATCCTCTCTATAAAGAGGTTGAAATCCTCGTGTGCTACGAGCTAACCAAGAAAAAAACGTGGTATCTGCTAGACACTTCAAGGGCGGTCAAGCCTATCGTGCTTCAGAAAAACAAAGAGGCCGAATTTGTCGCTCAGGACAAGCCCGATAACGAAGCGGCGTTTATGAGAAAAGAATTTAGATACGGCGTGGATACCGAGGATAACGCAGGATACGGCCTATGGCAAATGGCGTATAAAAACGCACCGACGGAGTAAGGAGCTGCAATGGGCAACTATGAAAGCTTTTTAAAAGCTCGCGATATTGATTCCGGCGTCGGCGAAATAGAAGAGGAAAAAGAAGCTGCGAATTTGGACGCTACAAATCCGTCCGAAGCGAGTCAAGCAAACGACGATACGCAAAATTTGACGGATCAAAACGGCGATCTCGAACAAAACGAGGGTAGCGACGAGGATCCGTCTACTCCAGCCGCCGATCAGAGTAAAGCAAATGCCAAAAATAACAGATAAGGAACCCGCCGTAAGGCAGGGCTTTAGTTTGGTCAAGTTTTTGGAAAGCTTGCCGCAGCGGTGGCTTGGCCCACGTGAGGAGTAAAAAGTGGAGATGGCGCAAAAGCTGGAGCTAAGGGCAAAGCAAAGCCTGCAAAATCCAAATGAGATAACGTCTGAACTAATAACGCGCTGCGTTACAGACGCGCAGGATGCTTGTAAAGGGCGCGAGGTGCCTTATTTTGCAAAAGAGGATTTTGCATATATCAGGCTAAAGGTTTATTTAAAAGTAGGCCTTGACGAGCAAGATCTGCTGCTTTTGGAAGCGGCGCAAAAGATCATCAAAAACTCGCCTTTCGTAAACGACGCCGGAGAGCTTAGCTCGGCGAAATTTTACAAAAGTAAGGCAAGAAAGGACGTGATGTGAACTCGCTAAGCGAACTAGCCGCAAGGCTAAAGAGGGAATTTGGGCTACTTGAGCTGCCAAGCCTCGAAGCTCTCGCGCAAAACGGCGACTATCTCGTGTTTGAAGGGCTTGAAAGCGTAGACGATATAACCGACAACGCCGTTTTTAGCGTCGTCGTAGCTAGAAATTCGCTTAACGCTGACAAAAGCGGCGTGCTAGATAAAATCGACCGACTAAGAGGCGAGCTGTTTAGATTCGGCGCCAGGTACGGTGAAAAAGTTATGTTTGGAGCAAAGGCTGCGTTTATAACCGGTACGCTTTACTGCGTAAGGGTACAAATCAAATTTAAGATCACAGGCTTCACGGAAGCATAAAAGGAGAAAAAATGGCACAAGAAAAAGTAGCGAGACTTGCTGTGGCAACGGTGAGTTTCACGCCTCAAGGCGCAAACGAGAGCATAACCCTAGGCTATCAGCAAAGCGTATCGCTCAATAGGACCATAGAGAAAAAAGAGTTATTAAGTAACGACGAGAGCCTAGGCGAAACGGTAATGGAGCTTGAAACAAAAGCGGAGTACAACTTCAGCACAGAAATCGGCGATATAAATATCGCAAATTTGGCGCTTTGTTTCAAGGGCGTAGTAGAGGACGTGACATACGCCGCAGCCGGCAAATTTTTCAACGAAAAAACCATCAAAGCCGACACCGAACAAATACGAATCGGCGATCCGGTGCTAAAAGACGGCAAGATCTACACCGCTACGGAAAACATGGCGGCGGGCAGCTTCACGATAGACAAGTGTGCACCAAAGGTTTACCCGGCAAAGTTCAAAAGAATCGCGCCGCAAAAACTCGCAAATTCGCTCGGCAAAATCATCGTCGAGGGCAAAAACCTAGCCACCGGCAAGGCTCAAATTTTAGTTATCCCGCTAGTGAATCTCAGCTTTGAGGGCGACGTGAGCGTAAGCGGGACCGATTTTGCCAAACTAAGTCTCAAGGGCAAGGTGCTAAAGGCCGCTAACGAAAACTTGTTTAGCTTTATGGACGGCGAGTAGTCGCAAAGGCAGGCTTAGTTCACCTGCGAAGTAAAAATAAAAAAAAAGGAAAAACAATGAAAACACGCTTTCCGTTTGAGATAAACATCGACGAAAACAAATTCAAACTCGAGTACAGGGAGCTAAAAAAGAGCGAAGCAAGAGATCTGGTAGGAGAATTTGCCGAGCTAAAAAAGCAAATAGACGCTAGCGACTCTCTAAAAACAGAGATAGCTTCGCTTGAAGAGAAAAAGGAGATCAAAAACGGCATAGCCTCTACCCAAAGCGGCGACAAAAAAGCCAAAACCCTACTAGAAGTGCTCGCGCTCATCGAGCAGATAGAAGCAAAGCGCGCGGAGCAAAAAGAGATTTCTAACGCCTCGATAGATCTTGACGTCGCCGCTAAAAAGCGATTCGATCTTACTCTTGGCGGCGAGGATCTGGAGAAATTTAAGGCCGAAATCGAAGACAAAGGCCTAAGCTATCTATCGGTTATGGGCGCAATCGACGCAGCTATAGAAGCCGAACGCTCAAAAAAGTAGAGAGGCTGCTTGCCTGCGTTGAAGCAAAAATGAGCCCGGATGATTTCGGGCTTGATTATTACGAGGCTCTTATGCTTCGGGGGCTTCATACGGCAAGCGTGGTAAAGCGAGACTTTAACGGCGGGTATTTTGAATGCGAGGTAGTCGTTTTAAAGGCTTTTTGTAAGCGTTTTAAAATCGATTTTTTATGGATGTTTGAAATTTCAAAGGCGTTTAATAGGATTTTAAACAAAAAGGATTGAAGGGCGAAACATGAACTATAAAGATAAATTTTTAGCTTTTTTTGCGTCGTCCATCATCTTTGCCGCCGCGACTATTAGCGTAGCCAGACCTACTATCAAAGCGTTACCCGAGCTTAAAACGTCCGTGAGCGCATATGCTACCGTTACCGTTATCGCAAAAAGCAAGCAACCTAGCAAAGCGTATTTTACTAAACCTGGCATCTTAGCTCCTTTCGTTTTTCTATATATATTTTACCATAAAGTAGCCAACGATGTCTAGAAATAACGACGTAAATATCACCATAAGCATAAACGGCGATACGCACAACCTAAGGGCGGCCAGAGAGGATGTAAACGCCCTAGGACGCAGCCTAAATAACACCGACACCATCGCAAACGCCTTACGCAGCTCTTTTGGTAAGATAGCTGCGTCGGTAGCTAGTATAGGAGCCCTAGCCGTTGGGGTCAAAGAGCTCGCGGCTTCGGGCATCGAAGCAAACCGCAGTTTTGAAAACCTCAAAATTCAGCTCACGGGCCTAATCGCCGCAAACTCCTCAAACGTAAGCATGCTGGGTAAAACCCTCGACGCTCACGCCAAATGGAATATGAGTATGAAAGAGAGCGAGGGAATACTCAAAAAACTAAACGAAACCAACGCTAAAACCAAATTTACGCTTGAGGAAATTACCGGCGCTTTCAATATGTTTTACGCCACTTCGGCCGGACAAGGCAGCAGAAACAAGGCCGTGCAGGCTATGGATAGCATAGCTCTAGCAGCCCAGGCGGTAGGCAAAAACCTAAGCGATCTAACGCCTATGATGGATAGCCTAGCTACCGGCACGGTAGTAGCGGCTTCCGAGATGGGCTCATTTATGAAGATCGTCGGTCTCACAAATGAAGAGTTAAAAAAGGCGAGCTCCGAGGGCAAGGTTTACGATCATATCATAGAAAAGCTAGCAAAATATAAAGAGCTTAGCGCCGAGGCGGCCAAGGGCTACGAAGTAGCGCTCGGCTCTCTTAAAAACGAACTCACCGAACTAACTAGAGAGCTAACTAAGCCGATGTTTGACGTACTGACTTCTGGCATCGCCTCTTTTTCAAATTTCGTCAAAGAAAACAAAGCCACGATCATAGAGTGGGCGGGGTATATCGGAGAGACCGTAAAGCATCTAGGTCTGCTTGCGGGGGCGTTCGTAGCCGTAAAGGGCGCGGGCATACTTTGGGGCGGCGCATTATCTCTTTTGCAGGGAGGACTTGCGGCTATAACCGGCATGCTGCCTATATTTACGAGCTCGCTTACGGCTAGCCTTACCGCCGCCGCCGCGCTTCAAGCGGGGCTTGCAACGCTAAATAAAGCATTCGCTACGCTTTTGCCCGTAGCTACGATCTATCTAATATACGAAAGCATAGACGCCATAAAGGCGCTAAACGGAAATCTCGAAGAGGGAGCAAGTAAGCTAAATAGCGTACAAAAATTTATCTATAACTTCCTCGACGCGTTTGCTACTCAGCTTCAAATAGCGCAGATGAAGATATATCAGTTCGTAAACGATCTAAAAATCTTGGCGCTAAAAGCAAAACAGTTTTTCGCTGAGCTAGACGACAACTACAACCCTTTTTCGGACGGCGGCGGAGCGGAAAAGATAAAAGGTCAGATAAGGCTACTAGAAGAATACAACAAAGGCTATCAGGGCCTAATAGAGCAGTACAAAAAAGATAGCGTAAAAAGATACTTGGGGCTAGACGGATTTGAAACGCGAGAAGTAGACGGACAAATAACCGTCATCAATAAGAGCGCAAAAGAGGCTAAAGCCAGCGTGGACGAGCTAAAAGACGCCGTGAATTCTCTACCGGGCGCCGCAGGCAGCGACAAAGCCAAAGAGAAATTCGGAAAAACGCAAATTTTAAAGGATCTAACCGACGATTTAGAAGAAGCTAAAAAGCTTTTGGCGGATCTAAAGCGCGAAAATAAAGACGAAACGCTCATAAAGCGGGCTGAAAAATATATTGAAGATCTCGAAACTAAAATCAAAAATTTCTCCAAAAGCGCAAATGTAGCAGTAACCGATACGGGAGCCCTAAAGAATGCGCTCAAAGATATAGCCGAGGTAAATTTCACGGATATAGAGAAAAAGACTCAAAGGGTGATAGACCGCTATAACGAGATGCTAGGCCTTGGCGTAGGCCGCCAAAAAGCCCGAGAATATCTAAACTCTAGCCTAGCGCAGATAGCCAACGAGCACCTAGCCGAGATTGAAAAAAGCGAAAAAGAGACGCTCGAAAAGCAGCTTGCGCTTAGAAGCGAATATTATACGGCTATCGGAGACAAGGAAAACGCATGGCAAATCAAAAAAGCCGAGCTAGAGAAAAAATATCAAAATTTGATCTTTGAAGACGGCAAAAAGATAACCAAAGAGCAGCTTGATAAACTCTTAAAAATCGAAGAAAAGGCCTTTTTAACGGGGTCAAAAATAGCCAAAAACTCTTTTAAAGATATTAAAAATTCTTGGGCGGACACCGTTTCGTCCATGTCAAAAACCGTCGACGACGGCTTTTTCAATTTTTTCATAGGCAAGACAAAGTCTTTAAAAACCGCGCTCAAAGACATAGGCACAAACCTGATGCGCGATCTAATCAGCCCATACGCGCGCGTCTTGTCGCAAGGCATTTCGGGCGGCTTTGGCGCATTGCTTGGCGGCGGGTCAAATTTGGCCTCTATCGCTTCAAATCTAGGACTAGCCAAAAACGACAGAGGCGGCTGGGATGGAACTATCGGCGGCACTACGGTTGAGCTTAGCAGCACGGGGCAAATTTTACGCGGCGCGGACGCTTTGGATAAAAGCACGACGAGCCTGCTTAGCTCGGTTTCAAATTTGCAAAGCGCATACTCTTTACTTACCAGCGGATATACGGGCTTTATCTCTAGCTTTACGAGTACGCCGGCGCTAAATGCGGCATCTTGGCTCTCTATGCACGGATACGCAGGACTCGGTCAGGGCGTATACGGTTTCGGAACGGGCGTAAAAGGTGCCTTGACGGCTACGCAGTTTAGCAGCGCAGGTACGGCTCCTTATATGGCGGGGTCTGCGTTTGGCGGCGCGGCCCTTGGATACGGTATAGGCTATCTTGGCGACAAGCTTTTTAAAGCCAACACTTATGCCAGCACGGGCGGAGCGCTCGGAGGCGCTGCGGGCGGTCTGATAGCCGGTATGAAAGCGGGATCCTCGATGGGTCCTTGGGGCGCAGTCATAGGTGCGGTAGCGGGCGCACTAATAGGCGGAGCGTTTGGTAAGAAAAAAGCGACCGGCAGCGGAATATCCGTATTGCAAGATATAACCGCAGGCGACATACTATCCAACCAAAACATCCGTTCATACGTCGATATGCAAAAGAAAGGCTGGTTCTCAAAGAAAAGCTGGACTGAAATGAGCGACCTAGACGATGCCTCTATGCGCGAGATCGGCGCGCAGCTTCGCTCTATGAGCAGAATGGCTAGCCGCGCGGGCGCTCTTGCAAGCCTAACGCTAAAAACGGGCAAGTATAGCGGCGAAAGCCTAGCAAATGAGGGCTTTGCCAAAGCGATACTTCGCTCAATGACCGGGCAGGCAGAGCAGATGTGGGCAGAGGTCACCGAAAGCGGCGGCAAGAAACGAAAAGGTCTGCTGGGCAAAATAGGCGGGGTATTTGAAAAGGCTATGAAATTTAGCCCATCCAGCATAATAAACCGCATAACCAAACCGCTTGACGATGCCGTAAGCAAGGCGATGAATAAAGCGGGCCTTGGCGCGATCGACAATATGGCGCGCGGTATGAGAGACGAGTTTGGCAAGGCTAGCGACGGCAACATATTCGGGCTCAAAAGCTCTCGAAAAATAGATGATTTGCTAAATCTCTCCCGCGACGAAACCAACAAAAACCAAAGACTCGTCGACAATCCCGAGTTTTCCAGAATGTGGAAAGACTGGGAGGAGCAAGCGAAAAAGGCCAACAAAAAGGTCATCGAGCTAATGAGCGAGAGCCTAGGAGCGATCGCGGATAGCTACAAGAGCCTTGAGCTACTCAGCGTAAGAAATCCTATCAAGCAGGTAGAAATCTCTATGCGTCAAGCGTTTGAAAGCTTCACGGACGCAGCCGAAGCGCTTAAGCTTGACATACCAAAAGAAATGGGAAGCATAGCAGACCTTAGCGTAGAGCGTATGGCGCAGGCATACCGCAAAGCTATCGCGTCAGACTTCACGAAATCAAACGTAGACAGCCTAAACGGCCTAGTCAAGGCTTACGAGGCGGCGAAAAAGGCGCAGGATGAATATACCAAAGCTCTAATCAGCTTCACGAAAAGTATAGCTCAGACTCAAGCGGGCTTTTTTGCAGCAGTCGGCAGAGACACAAACGTGTTAACCTTGCAAAACATCTACACCAAATTTCGCGCTCTAGCAGGAAGCATAGAGGGCGATCTGGGTGCTGACGAAATGAGCCGCGTCTCAAAGCTGGGAAATACGAACGATCCTAGGGTTTGGGCGGAGTATTTCTACCGTATGAGCGCGCGCGAGTTGCAAGAGTTTCTCTCTACCGGCAACGTCGAAATGAGAAAACAACTCTTAGAAGCCGTAACCGAGTACAACAACCACAGAAACCAAAACGGCGGACGCGACGTCTGGCTCAAGTCCCTCACGGGGCTTGAAGAAATCGTCAAGCAAATCAAAGCCCTGGATCTAGCGGAGCAAGCAAGAAAGACGCTCGAAGCGCAAAAACAGCAACTCGCCGTCCTAAATTTGCAAAAAAGTGCAGTAGAAAAGCTAGCCTCTATGGCGGGCAAGATCAGAGAAAACGTCATCGATAATCAAACCGCCGGCATAAACTACGCCCTAGCCTTGCAAAAAGCAAAAGCGGCGTTTAGCGCGGGCCAATACGACGCCAAAGCATATGACGAGCTAAATAGCGCCATATCCAAGCAGGAGCAAAATTTAAGAGATAACGCCGCAACGTATCAAGACTACCGCTACGAAATGCTCAAACTAGCAAACGAAGTAGAGGGCATAAGCGGCGACGTAAATTTAAGCGATTTGCTCGAGCAAATCAAAAAGCTAGATAAGCTGCTAAACAGCGCAAACGACACATATTCGCAGCAGCTCGACGCCCTAAAAAAACAAAAAGAGGCGCTAGAGCTTGATAGCCAAAACCAAATCCACGCCCTGCACGACCTGCTCGGCAAAGATAGCCCCGTAGTTGCATATCTGCAAGCCGTCAGAGACGCAATTATAGCCGGCAAAGCGGCACCCGAATACAAAGGCGCGCCGCCCGCAAATATAGCAAACGGAGCTATTACCGCAAACGGCGCGATAATAAGCTCAAGCCTGGACCGCGACATAAACGAGATATATAAAGACGTGCTGGGGCGTAGCGTAGAACAAGGAGGACTAGACGCATGGAAACGAAAAGCACAAATCGAGGGGCTAAGCAAAGAGCAACTACGAGCGCAGATAGAAGCCACCGCAAGAGCCGCGACGGGCGGCAATTCAAAACAAGACTTCATTGAATGGAGCAAGAAAAGAGGCTACAAGCCCTTTGCCGACGGCGGCATCGTGACCAGGCCTACAAGAGCGCTCATAGGCGAAGCGGGCTACGACGAAGCGGTTATTCCGCTTGATGGCAGAGGCATAAAGGTAGATATGGGCGGGGCCTTTGAGGCGCTAGCAAAGAGGCTGGAGCGAGTGGAGCAAATAGCCGCAAACATAGGAAGGGACGTACGAGAGATGACGATGAACGCAAGGCAAACTATAGAAAACGGAGCCGTAAACGTAAGGAGCATAGCATGACCGTAGTAGAAAAAGTGGATCTAACCCTCAAAGAGACCAATGCGCCAGCAGATACGATAAGAGCCTTTTCAAAGGGTATGAACGTAGAGCTTGGCGAGGAGATCATATATGAGGGCGAAAAATACAAGGCCGCAAAGGCGATGACGAATATCCAGACTGAGCCGGATAAAGACATAGCAAATTTCGCCCACATGGGAGCGATAAATGAAAAAGCGATGTTTGATAGATATATCGGAACGCAAACGAGGAAAAAGGACGGGCAGCCGCTGAAATTCAAAATAGATACGGGCAAAAAGCGAGTGAACTGTTTTTCTTTTTTCAACGTCGACGGCAGCGAAATTTTTATCCGAAAAGCCGGCGCCGTAATAGCCCATAAGCGCCTATTAAACGCCGGAAGCCGTAGCTGGTGGGAGTATTTTTTCGAGTTTGGGCAAGACTACAAAAAAGACGTGGTGTTGTATGCAGACAAATACTTCGGAGAGTTTGAGATAGAGATCACGCCAAACCGCTTGGGGGCAAATCTCGGGCATTTTTCAGCCGGACAACGGGTGTTTCTCGGTTACACCGAGCTAGAGGCGGAATTTGGCGTAAACGACTACAGTAGAAAGCAAAAGACGGCCTACGGCGACGTATTCATAGCAAAAGGCCGCACGGCAAACTATATGAGCCTTGCGGTGGTGCTACCCACCCCGCAGATAGACCGCACGAGAGACACGCTCAAAAACCTATGCGGAGAGCTTACGACTTTTATTGGAGACGAGAAAGACAAGGGCTTCAAGAGCCTGCTAGTCTTTGGCTTTCTCAATGATTTTAGGATCAAGATCACGGGCGAGCAGTATAGCGCGCTCTCGATCAACGTAGAGGGAATAATCTAAATTTAAAGGAGAGGAAATGAAACAAATAACTAAGTTGCCTCAGCCGCCTACCACGGCCGAGCCTCAAAATTTCGACGACCGAGCCGACGCGTTCGTAGGCGCGCTACCGAAATTCGTTACCGAAACCAACGAGCTAGCCGCCGAGCTGGAAGAAAATTTAAGTAGCGCAGCGTCGCTAAAAACCGCTGCTCAATCTAGCGCAGACTCTGCCGCAGATTCTGCGCAAACGGCTAGTAGCGCCAGCAATACTGCAGTAAGTAGCGCAAGCGAGGCCGTGTCGGCAAAAGAGATCGCCGTAAGCGCCGCAGCCTCCGCAAAACAAAGCGAGCAGGTGGCAACGTCCGTCAAAGAGGGGCTGCAAGACTCGGCAAATGCGCTTGAAGAGATGAAAAAAATAGTCGCGACGGGTTTCATCGACGATACTCAGACAAGAACAAATTTGACCTATTCGAGTAAAAAGATCGATAGCGATTTTTCAAAGACGGATCACAACCACGATACGACCTATTTATCTATTGAGAAATTTAATGAATTTAAGACGAAAGTGGTCAAAAAACAAAATAATCTCGATTTTATGGTTAATTTCTTGCAAGATGTCACGGCAGACGGCGTAGCCGTAAAAATAGACGATACCAGCGGTTCAGGCAATTCTTTCGTAGTAAGCAGATTTCCGATTTTATCGGTAGATAACGGAAAATATTTTTATATAGACGTCATAGGATCAAAATGGGGCATTATATCGGAAGAAATAAAAAATCCAAATAGCAAGAATATATTCAAAAGAGGAGACCTTTTCCCATATCCTAGCATCACAGTCGCCTTCTTGTTTAAGATCGGAGATTTACTTTATTTTAGTAGACAATCCCAACCTTATATATACAATACAAAAACCAATCAAATGGAAATAAATCACTCAGGCGCCGGAGAGTTTTATCAAATGGATCAAATGCGCTATATAGATCCAAAATTCCCCATCACGCGGCACTCAGGGAAAACGCTTAAAATTTTAAATACCGATGGCTATATAGAGCTAGAAGATCAAACGGGAACCATAGTAGTAATTCAGGACTACATAATACAAATGAACTATTACACAAAATCCGTCAAGGCTTTTAGGATTACGGTTAACGGGCGTAGCGCTTCAATAGCCCCTATCGATATGTCCGAAGTTCCTTATCACGGTCTTTACAAAAGGATGGTTATTGAAACTGAATGGTGGCGCCCATCTATAAGAGATCAATATTATAAAAAAGGTAGTGATTTGTACTATCTTGAGAATTTTGAGAACGATGACGGTATAAGTCGTAGCTACGCCTTATATAAAAACAAAGAGCGACTACCTATACCGATAATGCCGCAAGGAAATGAGAAACTATTTCTAGCCCAAAGGACTAGATTTTTAATCAATGTTTATATCGGCACAGACCAAACCTATACGCGCATGTACGATATTACCGGAAAAGGTAAAATCGTGAGGCTCCCAGTGGGCGTACTATGCGCAGAAGAAACCGAGCAAGGCGTACGGATAGCGTACGTGACGCGGCTGCCTGCCGACGGCAAGCCGCGGACTTTTTATGAGACTGTATTGCCGTATGGAATTTTTAGTAACGAGGAGTAGCCGATGAAACCGACTCTAAAACAATGGCTCCAAGTAGCCAAAAATTTCATCATCGAGATCCCGCTTGAGATACTTGCCTTTTTCGTTGTGCCTATCGCTTTGCTTTTCGTAAAAGAAAGCGACGACCATCTGCCGCGATGTTTTCGCTGGTTTGAGGATGCCGACGACTACTACGACGGGCAAAGTGCGGCCATAAACGGCGATGGCGGATGGAGACGGGATCACTTCCCGTCCCCTAAAAACCGTACCTATTTCGCCCGCCTTTGCTGGCTTTTGCGCAATAGAATAGGCTATTTTTGCGTCAAATACCTAGGCGTCAAAACAAGCCAAATAGACCCCGCCTCTATCAAAACGTTCGGAGACCCGTCCGTCACGTCAAACGGCGGCGCGGTAAGCTCGTGGTGCAAGGTAGAGTGCCACCTCAAAGACGGGCGCGAGCGTTTTGGATACTACCGCACGATCCGCTGGTGCAAAGGCTTTTATATCCGCATTTACGTGGGGTGGAAGCTCATGGATATAGCTGGCGCAAATCCCCAAAATTGGCACGAATTTATCGAGGGCGAGGATAAAAAAGTGCTTAAAACCGTGTGGGCGTTTCACCCCATGAGAAAGGTCAAAGAATGAACGCGTCAACAAAGAAATTCGTACTGATCGCGGCGGCTATCCTAATCATAACCGCTGCAGTAAAACTACTGAAAGGAGCGTAAAATGGGCTTTTTAAATATCAAATTTCTAATATCCGCGGGCGTCGCTTTGCTGATAGCTCTAGGCGGTGCAGGGATTGAAATCTGGCGGCTAAACGGCGCTGTTTCAAGCGCAAAGGCCGAAACGCAAAATGCCAAAGACAAGCTGGAAAAAGAGCAGACCAAGCTAGCCCTCAAAGAGGCAGAAAGCCAAATTTACGCAGCAAATTTAAGCGAATGTAATTCCAAAATCTCTGCGCAAAACGAAGCTATCAAAAGCATGGCTCTAGATATGAAACAGATCCGCCAAAGCCAAGCGGGGCTGAGAAAAGAGCTACAAGCCAAATACGAAAGTATGGAGCCTCCGCCAAAAGACAGCGGATGCGAAAAGAAGCTGGGATACTACGAAAGGCTGTTTAGGGGGCTAGGAAAATGAAAACAGCGGGAAAAATAGTCAAATTTACGGCCGTCTGCGCTGCGACTACTATACTTTGCGGTTGCGCAGGCGCTGAGCCACGGATCATAGCGCGCACCCAGTATCAGGACGTAGACAAACCCGTGCGCTGCGACGTAGAGCTACCGCCAAAGCCTAGCTTTGACGAGAGCGATCCATCGACCGCCGGAGCCGTAGCGGCATATCACGAAGAGATCGAAAGGCTGCTTTTGCTGTGCGTAGGAGCAAGGCCGTGAGCGAGCTAGTGATTAGAAAGATCATGGGCTTTAAGCTTAGCAAAAAGCGCATTATAGAGATAGCTTTAGCGGTCTTGCTCGCCTTGATTTTCGGGGCGGTGATGGGATGAGCTGGATCGACAAAGAGTACTGGTATATATTCTGGGTGATGGTCGTAGGCCTCATCGGGGCGGTGCTTGGGCTACTGGATGAAAACGGCAGGCCTAGGAAAAACAGAACAAAAAAAGCCTTTTTAGCCGCGGCCGCAACGTCTGCGTTTTTATGCTGGGCGACGTATGAGATAGTATTTTTCATTTCGCACGCCACGCCCTTTTCTCTTGCCATAGGTGGCATCATCGCCTTTATGGGCGGAGACTGGGTCAGACGCAAGATCGACAAGGCGGCAAATAAAAAGATAGAAAGCCTAGGTGGAGATAGCGGTAGCTTGGCAAAGAGCGAATACGAAGAGGAGCTTAAATGAGCAACGAAGAGATACTAGAGAGCATGCAAGCAAAGCGCACCAAGTGTGTTGTCTACACGCGCGTAATGGGATACCACCGCCCGGTAGAGAGCTTTAACGTCGGCAAAAAAGGCGAGCATAAAGAACGCGTCAAATTTATAGAAAGGAGAAAAGATGAAACTAATCATAAGGCGATATAAGGATATTTATGACGGCACGCTGGGTAAATTTGAGCTAGTGGGCGTAAATACCGTGCTGATGACGGGCTATACGTTAGAGTCCGCAGGACCAGATACCACCGAGCGAGGCAAAGATAGGCGCATACCTGCGGGACTTTATCGCGTGGCTTGGCACAAGTCGCCAAAATTTAACCGCGTGGTGCCGGTGCTTTTTAACGAGCGAGTAGCGAAAGATCGCTACATAGAGATACATGCGGGCAACTATCCAAAGCATACCGAGGGCTGCATCTTGGTAGGGAAATGGGCAAATGACGAGGGAGTGTTTGAGAGCGTCAAAACGCTAGAAGCTTTGCTTAGTTTTATCCAGGGCAAGAGCATTGAAGTGGAGATTATTAACGATATAAAATGATATTTTAAAAGCCTTTTAAAAGGGAGTTTAAAAGGTAAAAATTTACGTTAGAAATCAAAGTAAAAAATCGCCGTTTTTAATCCACTTTGATTTTAAGCGTAAATTCACTTTGATTTGAAAAGCGGTTTTACAGATTATCCTATAAATTTTTACCGAAAGTATAAATTATGTCTTAAAAATAAGTAAAAATCGGCGAGAATTTAAATGAATAAAAACTTCAAGTAAGCGTGATAAAAACTCGTATAAATTTGCACGGCGCCCTTGGGAATAAAAGCGGCTTTTCAAGCTCCCGTTTTAAAATCTCTTAATCGGGGCGGTTTTGCTAAACGCTCTTAGGCCGCCGTCTTTACGGGTTTTAGCCGATACGGGCGGCATAGGCGCGAGTAAATTTAGCCGCACAGGACAGCGTTTTACCGACCTCGCTACTGCAGTTTTTTGGCGCAGGCGCATTACCGGACGACCGCGAACGTACCTGATGGCGTTTTACTCGCCTCGCTACTCCAGCAGGCTATCTCGCGGTTCGCCTAGATAAAAGCCCTGAAATTCGTCCACGCCTAGTCGCACGCAGGTGTCAAACACCTCTTTTGAGTGGACGAACTCGGCTATTACCGTGATGTCTAGCTGGTTAGCAAAGGCTATGATCGCGCTAGCTATCGCCCGAGAATCCTCGCTAGAGTCTATATTTTTGATGATCGAGCCGTCTATTTTGATGTAATCTGGCTTTAGCTTTAGGATATAGGAGAAGTTGCTATAACCCGAGCCAAAATCATCTATGGCGATCTTTGCGCCCATCCTTCGCACGCGTTCGATAAATGCGCCGATACGCTCGATATTTTCTATATTTTCATCCTCTAGTATCTCAAATATCACCCTTGAGGCGATCTTGTATCTGTTTAGCCTCTCGATGATAAACGCGCTCACGTCGCCGTCGGTCATATCGCGTCCGGATAAATTTACCGAGATGATGGCGCTAGGCTTGTCTTTGATTAGCTTAAAGCTCTTTTCGATTAGCATTTTTTCGATATCGGTGTAGCGCTTAATGCGCTTTGAAACTTCTAAAAAAATGCTCGGCGAGATGATTTCAGAGCTATTTTGGATACGGATTAGCGTTTCGTATTTTAACACCTTGCCGTCTTTGTTAAATATCGGTTGATAAAACGGCACGATTTTATCGTTTATTATGGCGTTTCGTATCATATTCGATCGCTTGATTTGCTCGGCGTATTGAGGAGTATCGTCGATATTTTTAAAGTAGCAAAAGAAATCCTTACCGCTTTGCTTTGCAAACTCAAGCGCCGTCATCGCCTTTTTAAACGTATCGGTCTCATCTAGGGCAAAGCCTACCGTACAGTAAATCTCTATCTCGATTTGCTCGCCGCCGTCTTTAGACACGTCTATGACCAGTCCTTTTATACTCTCTAAAAGCTCGCTTGCCAAATCCTCGTATCTATCTATAAAATAATCGGCGTTTTCGACTAGAGCAAACTGGTCAGGTCCCACGCGGTAAGCCGCCATATCGTTATCGTTTGCGAATTTTCTAGCTATTTGCGCCATTTTAAGTAAAATTTGATCGCAAGCCTCGGCGCCAAAGTAGTTATTCATTTTTCTAAACTCGTCTATATCCACGACTACGATTTTAGGACTCTTCATAGTCGCTACGTCGCGCTCTAAAGCCGTTTTGTTAGGTAGCCCCGTTAGCGCGTCGCTATATAGACGCTTTTGCATCTCGGAGTTATTAGCTAGCAGCCTAGCGTTGGTTTTCATGAGCGAAATTTGACTGTTTTTGATATTTCTAAAAAAAAGCCAATACTGAAACACGCAAATAAGCATCATGATAAGGGTAACTAAAACGGTATTTTTCATATTTACGGCAAGCCAAGTAAAAAAACGCGGGTCGTCAAAGCCTGAAATTTTTACCGCGTGAACCATATCGTAGCCCAGTATCACGCCGTCTGTTTTTTTAAAATAGCAAACCTCGGCCTTATTATCCGCAATCAGACGAATGCGCTTATAAATGCCCTTTTGCTCCAAATCCGTATGCGCCCTAGAGTCCATATCGCAAAATTTATAGGGCAAAATTTCGCCTATTAAATTAGGATGCTGCGAGCTGGCAAGCACCGTAAGTTCGTTTTTGTCTCCGGTTTGCTTAAATATCCAAGCAGGTACAGAATTAGCCGCTTCGGCATACCTTTGAAACTCGTTTATGTCGCGCTTGGCCACTTGTTTATAAATCATTTCTACTACGTTCATATATGCCTCGGCTTTAGCGTCTATGCCGATGTTTGAAGGGTAATTAACGGAGTCTTGAAATTTATTATAAAATATAAAACAAACGGCTATACACGAACATATCACAAGCACGACGATAGGTAAAACGAGGTAGCGAGTTGCCTTGCTCTTAGATTCTAAATTTTGCATCGACCTTCTTTTGTAATTTTATCGCCATTTTATCATTATTTATTTAAGTTAATCATTAAAGCCAAAATTTATAAAAATAATTTGTGCGGCAAAAAAGCAAAGAAGAAAACGGACGCAGTAAAACAACTATGCGGACGGCTGATTTTTCGTCGCTCTTTTTTGCGAGATTTAGGCGACTAGGCGCCGTCGCTAAATTTTAAAGCTCCAAATTTACAAAGAAGCGTAAATAGGCTTAAATTTGACATTTTCAAGATGCGGGTCTCGGTGAGTAAAATTTCGAGTTAAATTTGTAAATTTGACTCGAAATTTGATCACAAAACGACAAGGCGAAGTATCTTGCGATGAATTTAAATGTTGCGATGAATTTACAAAAAAGCGTAAATAGGCTTAAATTTGACATTTTCAAGATGCGGGTCTCGGTGACTCAAATTTGCAAATTCAACTTCAAATTTGAACGTAAAACGATAAGGCGAAGTATTTTTGCGTTTAGACGAGGCGGATTTAAATTTTACGACGGGAGCTACCTTGTCGGTAGTGACCGAGTAAAATTTAGATCCAACGAAGTATAAACCAAAAAGACAAACCACAGCAAGGCAAATTTACAGCCGCACTATCTGCGCTCCAAATCCTCCCTGCCCCGCCGGCGCGTCGAAAAACTCCTTCACGCTCGGGTGTTCGCGCAAGAAATTTTTGACCGCGTAGGCGAGCTTGCCCGTGCCGATGCCGTGATACACCTGCACCTCGTCAAAGCCCATCACTAGGCTATCTGAGATAAATTTATCCAGCTTTTGCACCGCTTCGTCCGCGCGCAAGCCGTGTAGATCGAGCGTGACGCTAGCGTTTTGCGGCTTTTGCACGCTTAGATTTATGCCTGATTTCTTCGCGGGTGCCGGCGTTTCGCCGCTGATTTTTAGCTGATTTATCGGCACGCGCATGCTCACGTTATCCGTTTGTATCACGGCGTCATTTTTGCTAAGGCTTGCCACGATGCCCTTTATCTTGCCGTATTTTACGCGGTCGCCGACTTTTAGCTCGGGCGGGGCGGAGATTTCGGGCTTTTGCACGGCGCGTTTGGCCTCGTTTGCGCGGTTTAGGGCGCGCTGTTTTTCTTTGGTATCGTCTAGATTTATCGCCCGTCTAGCCTCGTTTATCGCCTTAAAATACTCCCGCTCCAGCCGCGTTATAACCTCGTGCTGCTCCGCCTCGGCGCGCTCTTTTTGCTCTTTTAAATTTTCGATGAGAGAGTCCAGTTTTTGCTCTTTTTTCTCAGCGCTTTCGAGCTTTTCTTTGAGCTGCACCTCTAAATTTAACGTCTTTGTGATGATTTCGTTTAGATTTTCTTTGTCTTCGCCGTAGATCTTTTTCGCCTGCGCGACCAAATTTGCCGCGATACCGTATCTAGCCGCGGTCTCAAAGGCGTATGATTTGCCGATCGTACCCTTTAAAAACTCAAATTTAGGCCGCGAGTTTTCCTCGTCGTATAGCGCCGCGACGAGCTCGACGTCCGGGTTTTTAGCTAGCAGCATCGCAAGGCGCTTGTGGTGGGTGGTGATGATCATCTTGATATCCTGTCCCATTAGCCGCTCGATCATCACGCCGTATAGACTCGCCGCCTCCTCAAAGTCCGTTCCAAGCTCGATCTCATCGACTCCGATGAGCAAATTTTTCTTCGTAAAGAGCTTAGAAAAATGCACCATACGCCCGGCAAAGGTCGAGATGTCGTTTTTCACGTTTTGCGGATCCTCGATGATGGCGTCAAATTCCTTGAAATTTCCGATCTGCGAATTTTGCGCGTTTATGCGCATCGGCAGCAGGTATTTGGCTAAAAACGCCGCAGCTATCAGCGATTTTAGCAGCATCGATTTACCGCCCGCGTTTACGCCGGTGATCAGTAGCACCTTTTTACTAAAGTCGATACTGATGCTTTTTGGATTTTTTAGCGCGGGATGGGCGAAATTTGCCAGCTTTAAATTTGATCCGCCGCTTGGCAGCACGAACTCCAGATCCGCGCTTTTAGCCGTAAAAACTCGCGCGCAGTAGGCGTCAAATACGTCAAACGCGCCGTTTATAAATTTCAGAAACGGCAAGCCCTTGTGCATCGCGGAGCTAAAAATTTTGCAGTGCTCATAGACGATCTGCTCTTTTTTATCCAGCAGCTCGCTTTGCTCTTTTTTGAGCTTTTGGATGTTTTCGGGCGCGACGTAGAAGTAGCCGCCCGAGCTTCTAGCCACAACCGTACCCTTTAGCACGTGGTTAAACCCGCCTCGCACGAGCAGCGCCTCGACCGAGCTGATGTAGTGCACCTGCGTATCGACGAGGTAGGGCGCGACGCTTTTTGAGTAGATGAGACGGCGTAGATCGGCGTCTATTTGCGCTCTTTTTGCGCTAAACGCGTCTTTTATACCGCTTAGACGCTCGTCTACTTCGTCTTTTAGTTCGCCGTTTTTATCAAATGAATTTGCGAGCTTTAGCATCGGCTGCGGGATTTCTATTTTAGCGAGCCACTCGCCTAGCTTGCCTTCAAATTTGAGCGTTTTTAGGTAGGTAAAGTAGCCAATTATCTTAGCAAACTCGAAAATCTCGCTCACGTGCAGCGTGGCTTGTTTGCTAAGGCGCATGAGCGCGTCGTCTAGGTTTTGAGCCGGTGTGGGCGGGTCAAACTGCTTTTGCGAGAGTTCTAAAATTTTCTCGTAGTGCAGCCTGCTGTCGCCCGCCATAAAAAGCGGCTTAGGGCGCGCTAAAAAGGAGTTAAACCTCTCCATATAGCCTTGCAGGTCTAAAATTTTTATAAGCCGCTCAAAGCCTTCCGCATTTGTAAATTCTTTTTGCTCGCGGTGTGCCGCAGCGTCCGAAACATCGCCGTTTCTTTGCTCGCGCGAGACGTTATTTTCTCGCCCGCTTGCTTCCCAAGCGCCGCTTTTAGTCAAATTTTGATTATCTTTAAAATTTCGCAATTATTCGCCTTTAAATTTGCAGCCATCAAGCGCGATCTTGACGCTGTTTAGTTCCTTTGCCGCGCGTTTTGCGACGAAGGAGGACGTGCCGAACTCATAGTTAAATTTAGTGTTATTTACGTCGAAATTCCCGCATTTTAGTGTTTTGCCTTGATTAAAAAGCGCGACTAGCTCCAGCCTTTTGCCCTGCTCGCTTTCCAGTCTAGTCTCGTAAAAATACAGCGCCGCCGCGACAAAAATCACCGAAAAAGTGATGATAAATTTAGCCTTTTTGCTTAGCTTCTCGTCGCTCACGCTAAATATCGCGATCGCGGCAAGCACGCCTAAAAGTACGATTATGACCCTCATGCGTCGCCTCGCAGCTGATATGTGATGTCGCCCGCGCCAAAGCCGATCACCAGGCCGTCATCAAGCAGGTTTTTTACGCCAAACTCGTCCGTAAAAGAAATCCCCTCGCCCTCGCGCGCGACTTTTTGCGTCATCACGGGATTGTAGCGTTTAAACTCCTCTTTTAAATTTATATCTATCGGCGTCTCGCCAGCAGCGTAAACGGGCAAGATAACAAGCTCGTCTATGCCCTCAAAACACTCCTTAAAGGCCTCTAAATTTGCGCTCAGACGCGTAAATCTATGCGGCTGAAAGATCGCCGTGATCTTAGTGATGCCTAGTAGTTTGGCGTACTCAAAGACCGATTGTAGCGTAGCCTTGATCTCGGTCGGATGGTGCGCGTAGTCGTCTATAAGTACGAATTTCCTGCTTGCGGTTAGGATATCGAAGCGCTTTTTGATACCTTTAAAATTTAGCAAATTTTGTCTAATTTGCGCCAGAGAGGTTTCATTTAGCGCGGCTAAGATAGCAAGCGACGCGTCCACGGCGATATGCTCGCCCATGCCAAGCACTTCAAATTTGCCTAAATTTTTTAGATTAAACGCGGTATAAGGTACGAAATCGCGCACGATCATGCTAAGCTCGGTGATATCGACGCTCGGATAAAGGCGCACGGCATCAAGCTTTAGCGTACCCAAAAACTCGTCCTCGGCGTTTATCACGCGCACCTTGGCTCGCTCCAAAAAGCCTCGATACGCCGCGTGAAATTTCTCCAAATCATAGCCGTAATGCTCCATATGCTCGGGCTCAGCGTTAGTCACGACGGCTAGATACGGGTTTGAGTTGAGAAAACTACTATCGCTCTCGTCGGCTTCGAAAATGACGTTGTCGCAAGGCTCGTATTTCATATTTGAGCCAAACTGCTTACTGATCGCGCCGATGATGACCGAGCCCTCCACGAGGCTAGAGAGCATCGCCGAGGTCGTGCTTTTGCCGTGCGCGCCCGCCACCGAAAACACGCGCTTGCCTTCAAGCACCATCGGTAGAGCCTCTTTGCGCGATAGGCACTGCAAGCCTTTACTTCGCGCTTCGACAAGCTCGATGTTATCGGGTTTTATCGCCGCCGAGTAGATGACGAAGTCCTGATCCCTGATCGCGGCCTTGCTGTGCGGCGTGATGACGTCGATGCCCTGCGCTGCTAGCTCGCGCGTAGTCGGGCTTTCTTTGATGTCGCTACCGCTGATGATGAATCCCTTTTCGTGCAAAAAACGCGCGATCGCCGAGATACCGATACCGCCGATACCGATGAAATGGACCTTTTTACGCTTCTTTGCGCGCCTTATTTCATCCACGCTATCTGCTTGCGCGCTTAAATTTGACTGCGCTAAATTTTCGCGACCGAAATTTGACGCCCCGCCCGCTTCTACCGTACGGTGAAGCCCGCTTGCTTGGTTTAAATTTCCTTGTTTTAAATTTTCCACTTGTTTTCCTTATCGGTTCCTAAAATACCAAATCCCGCGCCCCAAGTCTGCGGCTCTAGGTTTATTTTACCCGCAAACGGCATATCTTTTAGCGCCTTGATGCTTGCCGTTACGCTTAAAGTTCGCGTGATTTTTCTTTAAATTTATTAGCCCGATTTTAGCGAAAATGAAATATCAAGACGCTGAAAAGGCGAAATTTACACGAGTTAGCCGTTTAAAATCGGCAAAGTACTAACCGCCCAAATTTGGCGCAAAGGGTTTTGCGTTAAATTTAGCTCCGAATTTAGCCGTTTTCTAGCAAGCCTGGCTCGCCAAAATCATCAAAAGCGCTTAGCTAAAACAGGCTCTTTTAGGCATTTTACCGTGTCAGCTCAAAGCTAAGGTCAATCAGATCCTCTACCTGCCCCGGCGCGATTTTGGAGCTTAAATTTACGCTGATCCAGTGCTTTTTATTCATATGGTAGGCGGGCAAAATTTGCTCCCCGTCGCGCAGAATAGCCGCGAGATCTGGCTTGCATTTTAGATTTAGGACTTCTAACGCCTGCGCGCTTTTAAGCCCCAGTTTGCCGCCGTCCACGCGCATAAAAACGGCGAACCATTTTTGATTTTTCGCATGGCGAAATACGGCGATTTCGGGGTGCTTGTCAAATATCCGATCGCCCTGCGCGCCGAATTTCTCCTCGATATAGCTAAAAATCCGCTTGCGTGCGGGCATCATCTGCCTCCTTTGCAAAAGCAGGCGTCCAGATGATCGTCCACTACGCCAGCGCTTTGCAAAAACGCATAGACGCTCGTGGGCCCCAGAAATTTAAACCCGCGCTTTTTCATTTCTTTTGCGATAAACTCCGCAAGCGGCGTAGTAGCGGGGATCTGCTTTATGTTTTCGTAGTGATTTACGATGGGCTTGCCGTCAAATTTTGGATCAAATTTAGGCAAAAGATAGCCCCAAAGATAATCGTAAAAGCTGCCAAACTCGCTCACGACTGCGAGAAATGCGCGGGCGTTTGCGGCAAGCGAGTTTAGCTTTAGGCGGTTTCTGATGAGTGCCGGATTTTGCATAAACTTTGCCGTCTGCTCCTCGCCATAGAGCGAAATTTTATGCGCGTCAAATCCGTCAAACGCCGCTCGCATCGCCTCGCGCTTAAGCAGCACGGCATGCCACGAGATGCCCGCCTGAAAGCCCTCCAAAATTATGAGCTCGAAAAATTTCGCATCGTCTTTTATGAGCCTGCCCCACTCCCGGTCGTGATATACGCGCTCTAGCTCGCTTTTCTCCGCCCAGTCGCAGCGGATTTTGGTTTTTTGAGTATTTTGCAAAATTTAAGCCTTTAGATAAATTTTAGAGATTGTAGCGAAATTTGGGTTAAGCAAAGGCTTTTGGCGATTAAATTTACTCCGCTTCGGCTCTTGGAAATTTGACGCTAATCCACGCAAAAAGCAGCGCGCTTGCGGTAAATAAACCAAAAAGCACGTTTGCAAGAGGCATAAATTTAACGGCGGGAGCGATGAGCGTCGGGGCTAAAACCTCCAGCATGCCGTAGAGAAAATTTGCGGCGATATCGATGCTAAGCATCCACGCATAAACCCTAAAAAGCACGCAATCAAGCACGTTTGCGAGCTTGAAATTTATAACGACCCAAGCGATCGACGCGGCAAATACGCTAAGCGGGATGATGAAGTTAGTGATCAAACCAAGTAAATCTTTATCAAACACATAAAGAGCGACGGAGCATAAAATCATGGCTAAAAAGCCGTTATAAGCGTACTTAAAAATCCTAAAAACGTTTTGTCCGAATGCCTCCTCGATGCAAACTAGCGCATAGTGAAAAAACGTCAGCGCAAGTAGTAGCGAGAGCAAACGCACGATCCAGACGGCCTCGCCTGCGAGATATGCCGCGCTCATAGCCACCGTGCAGACTGCGCCCATGATGCCTTGCAACTTTGCTTTACCCAGATTTTTATCCAACTTCGCCCCTTTTGCTGATATAAATTTTAGCTCTAAGTATATACAAATCTATTTTAAACTGATATTAAATTTACGGGGCAAAATTCGGGTTTGGGCCGGATTTGGATTTGAGCTTAAATTTAATCTGAAATTTAGCGGCGTCGCATGCAAAAGCCTCTAGCTCCCAAATCGCTGCCCTAGCTAAAACGGCCGCGGTTAGTAACCGCTAGATAAAAGCGCGAATTTAACCCGAGATAGAACGCATATATCGTCTCGGAGCAAAGTTTTTCGGCTTAAACTTGCTAGAAACGCAAAAAGCTCTCGTTTCATCTAGTCCCCTCCGTGCAGCGCTCTTTGTAGAGACAACAAATCGCCGTTTCATAGCAAGCAAGGCGAGGTTAAGGGGGGGGGTGACGCGGTCTTGCTCGCGTAAAAGCGTCATTTTTTGGTAGAGTAAATCTTATAAATTTGACTTCAAATTTAAAAGTACCGCAAGCCGAATTTTCAAATTTAACTTTAAATTCGACCTGCGATTAAAATAAAATTTGCAAGTATTTCGAGGCGATTTTTGGGGTTTTTGCTTCACAAGCTCGCAGCTGTAAGCAGAAGAAGTTAAAATTCGTTTCTTGTAAAGCAGTAAGCAAGGCATGGTTGAAAAGCGCTCAAAAAATGCAAATTTAAAACGAATTATCGCGAGATGATTTTAAATGTTTTCTACGTCGCTACGCTCGTAGCTAAATAGAAGAAAATTTCGCCCCAAGGCTAGACCTCTGCTTGCAGTTGCAAGCAAAGAGAAGATAGTCTGTCGCAGGGCGAAATTTACGAAATCATTTAAAAGTGCTCGCGAGAACTTCGTTTTACGATTTAGCCTATATTCTCTCCGGCTATCATACCAAACGTTAAGCAATCAGCTATCGCCACGCTACCTAAGCGGCTAGCTCCGTGTACGCCGCCCGTGATCTCGCCTGCTGCAAATAATCTTGGGATCGGCATCTCTGTTTGTAGAGAGATGACCTGGGCTTTGGTATTGATATCGATACCGCCCATAGTGTGGTGGAGTTTTGGCGTACCGCGCATAGCGTAGAAAGGAGCTTTAGAGATATCTACGCCGTTTGTAGTGGTTTTATCCATAGGTTTGCCAAAGTCCTCGTCTTTACCTGATTTAACGAAGCTATTGTATCTCTCGACTGTCTTTTTTAGCTCTGCGGCAGGGATTTTGTAAGCCGCCGCTAGTTCGTCTAGGGTTTCAAATTTCTTTAGTACGCCTGATTCCAGCGGTTTAGTGTAGTGCTCAGGTATGACCATATTTTTTACGCCCTCGCTATCGCAGAAGTTGATCGGATAGATATCTGCTTTTGCGTCGATTACTTTAAACATAGCTTGAGAGCGGGTGCGGCGGTCCGCTAGCTCGTTCATATAGCGTTTGCCGGTTCTTGGATCGACTGAAATTCCGTAGCGGAAGCTTCCGTTTACGTTAAACATAGAGCCAACGCCAAAGCCTTTTTCATCAGGGCATGCCCATGGACCAAACTGTATCCAGCTTAGCTGCACTGGAGTTGCGCCGATCCTAAACGCCTCTTTCATAGCGCCTGCGGTTGCGCCCGGGTGGTTGGTGCTATCTGTGCTAGGTAGGATAGATGGATCTTGGACCTGTCTAAAGAATACGTCGCGGCAAAATCCGCCTGCTGCTAGTACTACGCCTTTTTTAGCTTTTATAGTCTTTTTAGTTCCGGTAGTGTTTTCGGCGTCGTCTTTTTGGCTCTTTGGATCAAATTTATAATCCTCTCTGATGATCACGCCGTCTACGCCGCCATCTTCGCCTAGGACGAATTCGTCAAATTTAGCTCTTTGTCTTAGCTCGCAGCCTTGTAGGTTTTTAAAGTATTCTACCATCGGCTGAACGATACCAGATCCCGAGCCGTTAGCGGTTTGAAGCGATCTAGGTACGCTGTGTCCGCCTGCGTGAGTAACTTTATCTATGTATTTAGCGCCGCATTTTAGAGTTAGTTTATATGCATCCTGCGCGCGAGTAGCGATGGTGTCGATGAGATCTACGTGGTTTAGGCCGCGGCCGGCTTTTAGGCAGTCTTTGATAAATAGCTCGTTGCTATCTTTGATGCCTTCGGCTTTTTGTTTGTCGCTATTTGGAACGGCAAATATGCCGCCGTTAATAACGGAGTTACCGCCGACGCGTCCCATCTTTTCTAGGATTAGGACTTTATTGCCTTTTTCAGCTGCGGTGATACCGGCTGCAAGTCCTGCAAAACCGGAACCAACGATAACTACGTCCCACTCTTCGTCAAATTTGACGTCTTTAGAGTTTACGGCTGCTTGCGCATTTACTCCGCCTAGAGCTAAAGCTCCGGCACCTACCATACTTAACTTAACAAAATCTCTTCTTGAAACGTTTGAGTTTTTCATAGCTTCTCCTTAAATTTACTTAGCTATTACCTGTAAATCTTTAATTTACGACTCTACTCTAAATACCTTTATTACTATTGGCGTCTTTGGCGTCCTCCTTGGATTAAATTTTAATCATATAGTATGATTATATAACTTAGTTTTAAAATATAAGCTTAAATGAAGAAATAATTTATATTTTATTTGCTTGAATTTTGCTGAACATCTAAGATGCTCACGGTATTATAAATCGCTATTTAAAACAAGCTTTGATTTAAGGTAATGTTTATGGCTGTATATATTTTCGGACCTGCTAAGTAGATTAAATTAAAAGAAAAGACCCCGAGCAAAGGTCGCTCGGGGAATGGGGATAAAAACTATATCAACCGCCGAACTGAACGTCGTCGATAGTGATAGTTCCAGTTTTTGGATCTACGGTGTATTTTAGAGAGTCTAAGTTTACGCCCGCAAGTCTAACTATAGTATCCTCTTGCCCTATGGCATTGCTACCGTTGTATGCTACGGCTTTCTTATCATAGACCAAATAGGTGTCTCCTCTCCATGAGAAAGCATATAGTCTGTCGTTGTGAGCATCGTAGTTACCGTCTGCTCTGATGTTTCTGACATAACCCATAATTACGTTATCGGACGTAGTCAAGGTGCTGTTTGCATCTGCATACTTATTAAAATAAGTAGGAGTAGAGGTCCAATACGTAGTATCGTTACCCCATAGTTTATTGCTAGATATAGCGTGATTTACCGCCTGTATCAAAGTATCCATACCGGCTACGCTCGTCAAGTCCGTGAGTTTAGAATTTACGGTAACCTTGATAGCGTTGTGCGCGTCATAAAAGCTCTGGTCGCTAGCGCCTATACCGCCGGTATATTTATCGCTATTCGTAGCAGTATCTACTATGATGCTCTTTTTGAGGTTATTTGCCGTGATAGCGCCCGCATTTGCCGACTTCGTACCGGCTACGCCAGAGTTTTGGATGACGACGGTACCGTTTGTTCCAAGTACAGGGTTGCCGGTTGTTTGTATGCCGCCACCAGCTGTATTATTAACGTCATTATATGTTTTGCTGTATAGCTCGTTGTTAACAAATTTATTTGCAGTAGAACTATATAGTTTATTGTCTTTAACTAGCTGGCCTGATGGCGGTACCGTAAGACCCAAGTCGTGGTCGGCATAGTAATTTACCGTAGCGCCGCTACTATTTTCAGCCGTGAAAGAATCCCAACTTCCACCGATACGCGGCGGAGTACCAGGCGTGGCTCCTTCATGCCAGCCGGTACCTATAGTATATGTAGCTTGGCTAACAGGAGTTGGGGTAGCCGTCACAGCCGCTTTGCCTGGTTCATAAAACGGACTGGTAGAATTATTAAAGCCGTAGTTGGTACTATTGGTCGTCGATCCCCACGGATTAGAGGAGATATTTTTACCTGCCGCAGATGTCGTACTGTCTCCGGTTTGCCAAGAGAAATCTCCGTGATTAGCCTGATATACGTATCTATCGCCGCCGACGTGTCCGCCCGCAGCAAGAGAGTCGTTGAGCTTTTCTTCAAAGCTTGCAGTACCGGTAGGAGTTTTATAGCCGTTTACCGTACTAGTAGAGTTGCCCGAAGTAGTACCAGTGATCGTAAGCGGAGGCGTGGTGTTATCCGCTGGAGCCGTGCTATTGTTTACGGCTTTAAACGTTTGACCGTGATCCGATGCAGAAGTAGAAGCGCCAGGATGGTTACCTGTATAGAACTGAACCTTGTCGCTACCGTAGTTAGTTTCAGCTCCCCAGTTTGCATCTTTACCGTCTGAATCCGGGTCTTTTGGATCATAGCCGTGAGCGAAGTAGTCGGCTAGCTTGATCTTATCGCCCGCTTCGATATTTTTGATAGTTACGATTTTATTTACACTAGCGTTAGTCTTTGATCTACTTACGTCAAACACGTCGCGACCTCTACCGCCGTCGATGACGATCTCGGTGTCATTGGCTAGCTTACCAGTATGGATGATATCGTCGCCGTCCCCTAGCTCTACATTTAGACGCTTGATACCGTCCGGATTTGCCGCTACGTTAGTGGCCATATTATCTCCTAGAAGCACTACGTCGTTACCTTGAGTACCTTTGATAAGAGATAACTTGGTATGGTCGGTAGCCCCCATCTCGCTCTTGGTTCTTACCATATCAGTAGAGTTTTCGCCACCGATACGCTTCGTACTATAGAAAGTCGGCACATCGTCACTGGTAACGCCGTCATTAGCTCCGACCGCGGCACGAGCACCCCACTCAGGTAATGTAGACGTAGCTTTGAAGTTGTCTGCAGCTGCAGAAGCTTGGTTATCGTAGAAAGGATTTTTTAGGCTACCATGACTAGTTGCGCCGAAACCGAATTTGTTATTATCAAAATCGCGTGCATTGTGATATGAACCATAATTCTGTTGCAAACTACTACCGTAAGTGGTGGTAACATTCGTAGAAAATTTAACGCCCGATAAATTTACGAAAGACGTAGAACCGGCTTTCACTCCGCTTAGATCCAATGTTTCCAGTACGGATGGATCAGCTGAATTGTACTTGCCGTTAAGGACTAAATTTACGTCCTCGCCTTTCATAGTAAAGGTTTTTAGATCCTTCGGAGAGTGAGAGCCGTCGTCAAATTTAACATAGACGTTCGTTTTATCGCTACCCGTTTGGACGCCTTTAGCCTCTAGGCTAGCAGAGTTTTGGTTAGCTCTTTGACCGCCGAAGTTGGCCTTTATAGTGTTTGTCGTAGCATACATGTATAATTTAGAAGCGTCGGTTTCTAGTGTGCCGTCTATCTTGTCGCTAAAATATGTAGGAGTAGTAAATACGCCTGCTTTAAATTTGATATTTTGACCGAAAAGCTCGCCTACGTGATAGGTACCTGCTATCTGAGATAGGTCGACGGTATTGTTTATAGTTTTGTCGTTACCGATTCTTCCTACGGCATCGGCATAGACTTGGTTATTTCCGGGTACGTATGTATACTGACCGCCGCCGCTTGCTAGGCTCACGTTGCCTCTTGCGTTACCCGCGTTTATATCGATGTCTCTAGCTATGACGTTGCCTATTAGTAGGTTGGTTATGTTATTTCCGTGAACCTTAAACGTACCATCGGTGATGACGGAGTTTTTAGCGCCAGTTGCGCCGTATGCATAGTTTATCTGGGTGTTAACGGTAGTGCTATGATAATCGACATAGTGGCTAGCCATAGTAGCGTCGGTACCTTGATCCATACCGTTTGTTATCTCTACTTGACCTTGCATGTTATCTAGGCTTACGTCTATGCTACCTTTGGTAAAGATACCCTTGTTTGCCTTAAACGCGCTTAGATTCTTAGCCGTTATACCGATGGCTTGAGTAGCTACCGCAGCTGTCGGAGTAGTATCGTTGTCGGCCTTGCCTAGGATATTATTTGTAAAATACACTTTACCTGTTTTTATGTTGTTATCGGCTAGACCGTTTGCGTTAATCTGCTGGATAGCCTCGAATTTCCTATCGTCGATAGCCTCAAAATTCGTATCGGTGTTGATATTAAACACTTTTAGCTTTTCAAGGAAGGTGGCGTCAACGTTGCTTAGGATATTTGACTTTGAGTTTATGGTTAGCTTGTCAAATGCGCCGCTAAGGTCTCTTTGGTTTGCACCAGCAGTAGTGCTAAGATCGGCTAGAGCTACATTAGTTATGCTTATGCCGGTAGTATTTGCATGGGAGTTACCTAAAGTACCCGGAGAGTTGAAATTTACGGTTATATCTTTAGCTCTAGGGGCGATGATGCCTATGCCTTCATTTGCATGCATTCTATGAGAGTTTACCCAGTCGCCCGCTATCTTTTGTGCATACACGTTTTTACCGATATTTACGGTTACTTTTTCGCTCTCGTCGGCAGATACGTATGCAGTTACCTTGCTTCTTAGACCAGGAACGGTAGGGTTTATGATAGCTTCGCCTACAGGATTTCTAGGATCTATGGTGTTTTCTACATTGATGTTTTCTAGATAGCCGTTTGTAAACTGCGTAGTACCATAAGGGCCGCTAGCAATAACGGGGTTGCCGCTCTCGTCAAGGGCCGGTTTATCTACGGTAACGCTTTTTATAGACGAATTTACTACTTTTAGATTGTCTTTAAATTTGCTTGTATATAGATGAGTGACGTCTGAGCCGGTAAAATCTGCTGTAGCGGTGCTGTTGGTTACGCCGGTATCCACTTTCTCGATGCCGACTTTTTCTACATTTTTGATGTTAAATCTATTTTCGTTGGCTTTTAGATGTTTTACGATCACTTCGTCGTTACCCGCTCCGCCGTCTATCTCGAAGTACGGTCTAGCATCCGCGGCTCTAACGTCTTCAAAGTCTAATTTTATGACGTCTTTACTGCTACCGCCTTTGATAACGCTAGTAGCGCCGGAAGGAGTAGTAGCTAAAGCCTTGTAAGTATAATCAAGAGTGGCCGTAAAGGCTGATGCGTCGAATTTTTCTATGCGGTCGCTTTCGGCTTTTACCGTTAGGTCGGTGTTGCCTTTTACGGTTATGTTTTTATAGTGGTTTCCCGTACCTGCGCCGGATTTTATAGTTACGTTACTCTTCTCGCCCTTGGTAGAGATGTTTAGATTTTCGATATTAGGGATATTGATACCCGCATCGTCGCTTCCTGTTACGCCGGTGATAGCATATTTGTGTAAATTTACCTTATCTAGGGTTAAATTTTGAGTATCGTTAACGCCAGCGATAGTGCTTGAGTTGTAGTCTAGCTTAAAGCCGTCGGCGGCGTTGCTAGTTACGTTTTGGAGGCTAATGTCCACGATATTTTGCGGATTTAGTAAATTTAAACCATTTTGGCTATCTAGGGTTACTTTTTTAAGACCCTCTATGCCTCGCGCGTTAAAGGTCTTAGCTGTAGGCGCCGTAGAGGTTAAATTTAGGTTATCGATATGCTTGATATAGCCGGTAGTCATGCCGTTAAAGCTATCGTTTACTCTAACGTTTAGAGTGTTTTCTCCGCCGCCGCCGTCTATCTTATCGGTAGGTTTTAAAGTAGCGTTACTTACGACGCTGTCGGCTACGGCGTTAAATATATCCTGACCCACGCTTCCTAGTATTTCGTTTGAATCCGTACTTAGGTTATGTACGGTAGAGGCTGCTAACGCGTCTATCCTAGCTTTTTGCTCATCTAGGTTGGTAGCCGTAGTAGTTTTTATAATCTCCTGAAACTCTCTGTAATCATAGTCTCCGGAGAGGTCTTGCCTAATATCGGCGATCTTTTGCGCCATATAAGAGGCTACCTCTGTTTTGTTGGCAAATACCGCCGCCGCTACCGGGTCTGCGGCTCTAGCCTCTGCAGAAGTGGCTACCTCAAATAGTTTAACTAGAGTATCTCCTCTGCTGTGACCTGCGTCTAGGTGTCTAACCCATGCGTTGATACCGTCCGGGTCTCTTACATAGTCTTTACCTAGGATGTTTTTGTAGATGAGCTCTACATAGCCTCTGTTTGTGCTTATGTCTATACCTAGACTAGCATAATAAGGCGCCGTAGCCGGAGATGCTAGCATCTCGTTGGCTATCTGAGCCTGCGTTTTAGTCGCGCCTGCGGCTACCCACGCTCTAAAGCCGTCGCCTTCCGGGGCTCTGTTAAATAACGCAACGTAAAGCTGCGCTACTTGGGCTTGTGTTACTGCCATTAAGGACTCCTTTATAAAATTACTTGATGTTTTTAGTGTTCTATTTACAGAAAACTATCGCCAATTATACCATAATTTTTATAAAATGAAGGGAAGCGTTTTTTAATTTAGTTAAGCGATCGCTACAAAAAACAATAATGTTCAAGGTGTATAAATAAAATTTTTGTTTCATGTTGCGGCCGTAGCAGCGTTAAATTTACCAATAATTTTTTGGCAATGCTTAGCCTGATTTTTAGAAACTTGATGTATAGATTTGCCGCATTTAAATATTTTGTGGAGCTTTTTAGCGGCTAATAAACAAAGATGTCGCTAGGCTGCCGGCTTGCTAAATTTACCATTTAAGCCGTATAAGCACGGTAGTAAGCAAATGCGCACCTATAGCTATCTCATGGATTTTTTAGAGCCTAAAATTTAAGCCGTATATAATAAAAGACTAGAATTTTACCGTATTTGTCAGTTTTTAAAGAGCGTATCGGTTCTTAAGCCGATTTTGTTTAACATGGTTTATTTAAAAGCGAATAGTTTGGTCACGCTAGAAATCATACTAAGAAATTCTAAAATTTAGCCCTATTTAGTAGTATCAATAGCTCGCTTTTCTTTTTAAGCTAACCATAAGTGAAATTACTACATAAATATGTTGTATACGTATTTTGAGGGCTTAAGGAAAGTCCATAAATTGGGGGTATATTTTAGGTGGAATGGTGTCCCCAGCGAGATTCGAACTCACGGCCTCAGAATTAGGAATTCTGCGCTCTATCCAGCTGAGCTATGAGGACATACAGGTAATAAATCAACTAAATTTAACAGCTTGTCAAATTTTATTATATAAAAACACGACTTGCCCCAACTACGAGAAGTTGCTGGCAGTCGTTTAACTAAATTCAAGGCGAGGACTCGCATCCCCGCCAAATTCGGCTTAGCCGTTTCTTTTCTTGATAATCTCTTCGCTGACGTTCTTTGGAACTTCCTCATAGTGGTCAAATTCCATAGAATAAGTAGCGCGACCTTGCGTCATAGAGCGAAGGTCAGTAGAGTAACCAAACATCTGAGCTAGCGGGCAGAAAGCAGTGATGATCTTGCTTCCGTTTCGCTCGTCCATAGAGTTTACTTGACCGCGACGTTTGTTTAAGTCGCCGATAACGTCACCCATATAGTCCTCAGGCGTCTCAACCTCAACCTTCATCATAGGCTCAAGGATAACCGCACCCGCTTTTCTAGCGCCCTCTTTGAAACCCATAGAAGCAGCTAGTTTAAATGCCATTTCAGACGAGTCAACTTCGTGGTAGCTACCGTCAAATAGGGTAACTTTAACGTCCTCGACCGGATAACCGGCAAGCACGCCGCTTTGTAGCGCCTCTTTGCAGCCTTTTTCAACCGCTGGGATATACTCTTTAGGAACTACGCCGCCTTTAATATCGTTAACGAACTCAAATCCGCTAGCCGCAGGTAGCGGCTCAAGGCGCAAGAACACGTGTCCGTACTGACCGCGACCACCTGATTGTTTAGCGTATTTATACTCTTGCTCGACTGTTTTGCGGATGGTCTCGCGGTATGCGACTTGCGGTTGACCTACTTCGGCATCGACTTTAAATTCGCGTAGCATTCTATCTACGATGATCTCAAGATGAAGCTCGCCCATACCGCTGATGATGGTTTGACCGCTCTCTTCGTCGGTGCCCACTCTAAAGCTTGGGTCTTCTTGAGCTAGTTTTTGAAGCGCGATAGCCATTTTTTCTTGATCGGCTTTAGTTTTTGGCTCGACGGCAACACTGATAACCGGCTCAGGGAAGTCCATCTTCTCAAGGATAACCTTGTCTTTTTCGCTCGCGAGCGTATCGCCGGTTAGGGTATTTTTTAGACCTACGACCGCGCCGATCTCGCCTGCGTGAAGAATCGAAATTTCCTCGCGTTTGTTTGAGTGCATTTTTAGCAAGCGACCGATTCTTTCTTTATTATCCTGAACGGTGTTGTAAGCATAGCTACCGCTCTCAAGGCTACCGCGATAAACACGGATAAAGGTAAGCTGCCCGACGAACGGGTCGGTCATAATCTTAAACGCAAGAGCTGCAAATTCGCCGTTATCGGTGCTTTCTACAGTTACTTCGCTACCGTCTTCATAAACGCCCTTAATCGCCTCGATCTCATCCGGTGCAGGCAAATATGCTACGACCGCGTCAAGTAGGGGCTGGATGCCTTTATTTTTAAATGCCGTTCCGCAAAGCATAGGAGTTATCGTCATTCTTAAGCAACCCGCTTTGATACCTTTTTTGATCTCTTCTTCGCTTAGCTCCTCGCCTGAGAAAAATTTCTCCATCAAGCTATCATCGGTTTCAGAAACCGCTTCGATTAACTTAGTGCGGTACTCTTCTGCCTTTTCTTTTACTTCCGCCGGGATCTCTATCTCTTTATAATCAGTCGGCTTTTTGTCGTCTTCCCAAACGTAAGCTTTCATTTTAACCAAATCGACTACGCCTCTAAAGTTATCCTCTGCGCCGATAGGAATTTGAATAGGCACCGGATTTGCTTTTAGGCGGTTTCTGATTTGAGACTCGACGTTATAAAAATTTGCGCCGATTCTATCCATTTTATTTACGAAAACGATTCTTGGGACGTGATACTTATTTGCTTGTCTCCAAACGGTCTCAGACTGAGGCTGTACGCCGCCGACTGAGCAAAATACCGAAACGGCGCCATCAAGAACGCGCATAGAACGCTCGACTTCGATAGTAAAGTCGACGTGGCCCGGAGTGTCGATCAAATTTATCTGGTGATCTTTCCAAAAGCAAGTGGTCGCCGCAGACGTAATCGTAATGCCGCGCTCTTTTTCTTGCTCCATCCAGTCCATCGTAGCAGCACCGTCGTGAACCTCGCCGATCTTGTGGCTCATACCCGTAAAGAACAAAATTCTTTCGCTGGTCGTAGTTTTACCGGCATCGATGTGAGCAGCGATACCGATGTTTCTAACCATATGTAAAGGGGTTTTTCTATCTGCCATACCAGCCTCCTCTTACCAGCGGTAGTGAGCAAACGCTTTGTTAGCTTCTGCCATTTTGTAGGTGTCTTCCTTCTTCTTGAAAGACGCACCTTTTGAATTTGCCGCATCAAGTAGCTCATTAGCTAGCTTATCGATCATAGTTCTTTCGCTTCTTTTTCTAGCAAAACCGATGATCCAGCGAATAGCAAGAGCTTGTTGGCGAGCCGGGCGAACCTCTACCGGTACTTGGTAGGTAGCGCCGCCGACGCGACGAGATTTAACCTCCATAAGAGGCTTAATGTTTTCGATAGCATCGTTAAATACGTCTATACCTTTTACGCCGCCGCTTTTTTTCTCGATAGCTTTGATAGCGCCGTACATGATCTCGGTAGCGACGCTTTTTTTGCCGTCGTACATAAGAGAGTTAATAAATTTAGTGATTACCTTATTGCCGTAAATTGGATCAGGCATTACTTCCCTGACGGGAGCTTTTCTTCTTCTCATTTGATTATTCCTTCAAATTTTATAAATTTTACTCAAACCTATGCCGCTAATGGCATGGTCTGCGAACCTAATTTTTTATTTCTTTTTACCCGCTGCGGCTGCTGCTTGACCAGGTTTTGGTCGTTTAGCACCGTATTTTGAGCGAGAAACCGTTCTTTTTGCAACGCCTGCAGTATCAAGAGCGCCGCGCACGATGTGGTATTTAACGCCCGGTAAGTCTTTAACACGACCGCCGCGCACTAGCACGATGCTGTGTTCTTGTAGGTTGTGACCTTCGCCGCCGATATAGCTGATCACTTCAAAACCGCTTGTAAGCCTAACTTTGGCAACTTTTCTCAAAGCCGAGTTTGGTTTTTTAGGAGTCGTAGTATAGACCCTAGTGCAAACTCCTCTTCTTTGAGGACACTCTTTTAGCGCCGGAGATTTTGACTTAAAAGTCACTTTCTTGCGCTCTTTTCTGACCAATTGATTAATGGTTGGCACAGTAATTCCTTTCAACTAAATTTATTAAAAAGACTTGATTTTATTTAAATTTGGCTTAATATAAGGTAAATTTCATCTTTAGCGTCAAATTTTATCGCGCTAGTCTTTTTTAAAAGCGTATTTTCCGCTTTTACTAAAGATAACGCAAATGAGATAAAGGCATAAATTTCGACCCTAAAGCCGCCGACGTTTGTAAGCTTCGGCAAATTTCCGAGTCCGCAATAGGCGTACATTATCGTTAGGCTAGTGCCGATAGTAAGCAATGCGCCAATCCTAGTCGAATTTTTCGAAATTTTAAATTTAAAGGATTGATTTTATCCGGCTAGCTTTAAAACGAGGTACATTTAAGCCTCGCCAAATTTGGCGAGGCTTGCGGGGTTAAATTTAGTTTTGTTTTAGCTTGATCTTTTGATCTTGATAAAGACCGGTTCCAACAGGGATCATGCGTCCTAAAATGACGTTTTCTTTTAGATCCTCGAGGTGATCGATCTTGGCTGCGATCGAAGCCTCAGTTAGAACCTTGGTCGTCTCTTGGAACGATGCGGCCGAGATCACGCTATCGCTTCCGATAGCGGCGCGCGTAACGCCTAGCAAAATAGGCTCGGCGATCGCAGGATTACCGCCCATTCTCATTATGCGCTCGTTTTCTTCTTTAAATCTCGTTCGAGAAATCATATCGCCGGTAATAAAATTCGTATCGCCGCTATCTACTATCTTAACCTGACGAAGCATCTGAGAAACGATGATCTCGATATGCTTATCGGCGATCGCAACGCCTTGAGAGCGGTAAACTTGCTGAATTTCGCTGATCAAATAATAGTGCAGCGCCTTTTCGCCCAAAATTCTCAAAACGTCGTGGCTTGATATTAGCCCGTCGGTTAGCTTCTCGCCGGCATGGATAAATTCGCCGTCGCGAACCTGAATTTGACGAGTTTTATCTATCAGATACTCCGACGTAGCGCCGTCGTCAGCGTGGATAACTATGCGTTCTTTAGAGCGAAGCGGTTTTTCAAACCTTACGGTGCCGTCGATTTCAGCGATGATAGCCGTATTTTTCGGGCGCCTTGCCTCAAACAGCTCGGAGACTCGTGGCAGACCGCCCGTGATGTCTTTTGATTTAGCTACAGCCTTAGGCGTCTTAGCTAGGATATCAGCCTGCGCTACCGTAGCGCCGTCCGCTACGAATATCGCCGTTTTAGGCTCTAGTTGATAGCGGATCATCTTACCTTCGTCCATGCTAATCACGATAGTAGGCTTGATACCGGAAGGTAGATACTCGTTTATAACCAAACGGCTCTGACCGGTCGCCTCGTCATACTGCTCGGCGGCGCTGTATCCAGGCTCTATATCCTCGTACGATACTCTGCCCGCAGCCTCGGCGATGATCGGCGTAGAGTACGGATCCCACTCGGCTATGACGATTTTTTCTTGATTTTCAGGCTCGGAGATGACTGCTTTGCTATCCACGGTGTCGCTATCGTTTGCTTTGATGATAGAGTTTCGCGGGATATAGTAGCGAACCGCCTCTCTATCATCCTCGTCGGCAACCACGACGAATAACCCCTTTTCGGTTACGACGTGACCTTTTTTGATATTTCTTAAGCGCTCTAAATAATCGCCTTTTAGGATATAAAATTTAAGCACGCCGTTTGCGCCCGCAACGACTTTCTTAGCGATCGGCTCGCCATCTTCGACCTTTATCTCGCTGGCAAACGGGATACGATTAGGCACGTTCCAACCCTCTTTTATGACTTCGGCGATACTTTCGTTTTCTTTGACTGCGTCGCCGTTAGCATAAGGGATGTAAATTTTGCCCTCAACCTTACCGCTAACGCCCGCTAGCTCGTTAGGTTTAGCCAAATCGCCCCTTCGTAGAGTGTACTTAACCTCTTCTTTTTTGCCTTTTACGATGATATTTACGTCCTCATGAGCGATCTCGATCTCGATCTTTCCGTCAAACGGAGCTTTGATCTTAGGCTCGACGAGCAAGACGGCCGAGTTTCTGCGATTTGCTACGATTCTTTTGCCTCCGTTTTCGTAAACGTTTAGATTGTAGTACCTTATAAAGCCCTCTTTTTGCGCGACGACTTGGTAGTCTTGCTGCTCAGTCGATGCCGTACCGCCGATGTGGAAGGTTCTTAGCGTTAGCTGAGTTCCCGGCTCGCCGATAGACTGGGCCGAGATGATACCGACGGCTTCGCCCGGTTTTACCAGCTTTCCTTCGCCCAAATTTACGCCGTAGCATTTAGCGCAAACTCCTTTTGCGGCTTTGCAAGTTATCGGCGTTCTGATGCTTACCGATTTTATACCTGCTTCGGTTATGGCTTTAGCTTTTTCTTCGTCTATTAGCGTACCTTCGCTAAATAGCACTTCGTTTGCTATCGGATCGATAACGTCGTCGGCTAGCACACGGCCTAAAATTCTCTCTTCCAGGCTCTCGATAAGCTCGCCGTTATCGGTGATCTCGGTGATCTCGACGCCCTCGTGCGTACCGCAGTCGTGTATAGTGACTTTCACGTTTTGCGCGACGTCGATTAGCTTTCTGGTTAGATATCCGGCGTTCGCCGTTTTTAGCGCGGTATCTGCTAGACCTTTTCTGGCACCGTGGGTTGAGTTAAAGTACTCAAGAACGTTTAGGCCTTCGCGGAAATTTGATATGATCGGCGTCTCGATGATCGAGCCGTCAGGCTTCGCCATAAGACCGCGCATACCGGCTAGCTGGCGAATTTGCGCCGCAGAGCCTCTCGCGCCGCTATCGGCCATCATATAAATAGAGTTAAATCCGCCCTTATCCCCCTGGATGAGCTTCATCATCTCGCCTGCGACGACGTTGTTCGTATCCGTCCAGATGTCGATGATTTTATTATATCTCTCGGAGTCCGTTAGCAAGCCCGCGCCGTATTGATTTTGTATCTCGCGGACTTTTTTCTTGGCTTCGTTGATATATTTTTGCTTGCTGTCAGGCACGATGATATCGGCGATAGAGATCGAGATACCGGCCTTGGTCGCATAGCGGAAGCCCAAATTTTTAAGCTTATCCAAAAATCCCGCCGTCACCTCAAGGCCGCCGTTTTTATAAACGTAATCGACCAAATTTGCGATATCTTTTTTCTTCATAACCCTGTTCCACATATTTTCAGGAACAAAATCGGGCAGAATCGAGCGGATGATCAAGCGACCCGCAGTCGTAAATAGCGTCTTGCCGCCAATCATCGTTTTGATTTTCGAGTGTACCTCTAGGCAGTGCGCTTCCTCGGCGATCATTACTTCGTCTACGGATGCGAAAATTTTATTAGCGCCCTTGCTGTCGGTTTTCTCTAGGCTTAGGTAGTAAATTCCCAAAACCATATCCTGGCTAGGAACCGTGATGGCCTTACCGCTTGCAGGAAGCAAGATGTTCATCGAGCTAAGCATCAAAATTTTGCACTCGGCGATAGCTTCTTGAGATAGCGGCACGTGAACGGCCATCTGGTCGCCGTCGAAGTCCGCGTTAAATGCGGCGCAAACTAACGGATGCAGCTGGATAGCCTTGCCCTCGACGAGCACCGGGTGAAACGCCTGGATAGATAGTTTGTGAAGCGTCGGAGCGCGGTTTAGCATGACCGGGTGATCTTTAACGACCTCCTCCAGGCACTCCCAAACCTCGTTCGTCTTATCCTCGATCATCTTTTTAGCTTGTTTTACGGTCGTAGCATAGCCCTTCTCCTCAAGGCGAGCCAGCAAGTGCGGCTTAAACAGCTCAAGAGCCATTCTTTTCGGTAGTCCGCACTGATCCATACGTAGTTTTGGTCCGACAACGATAACCGAACGACCGGAAAAGTCGACGCGCTTACCGAGCAAATTTTGGCGGAAGCGGCCTTGCTTACCCTTAATGATCTCAGAAAGCGATTTTAGAGGGCGTTTATTTGCACCTTTTACCGCATTTGCACGTCGTCCGTTGTCAAATAGCGCATCCACGGACTCCTGAAGCATACGCTTTTCGTTTCTAATGATAATCTCAGGCGCATCAAGCTCCATAAGGCGTTTTAAGCGCGCGTTTCTATTTATAACGCGGCGATACAAATCATTTACGTCGGAAACCGCAAATTTACCGCCGTCAAGGCTAACTAGCGGACGAAGATCCGGCGGAAGGACCGGCAAATTCGTAATCATCATCCACTCGGGACGGTTGCCGGAATTTAAAAAGCTCTCGACGACTTTTAGTCTTTTTACTATGGTTTTTTTCTTGGCTTCCGAATTTGTCGCACTGATCTCGTCTTTTAGGGTGTTTAAAAGCTCGACTAAATCGATATTTGCTAGCAAGTCGCGGATAACTTCGCCACCCATTCTAGCTCTAAATCCGCTCTCTTCAAAGCGGGAAGCTAAAGAAACGTATTGCTCTTCGTTTAAAACGTCGAAAATTTCTACTTTTTTGCTATTTTCGGTATCGTAAAACGCGTCGCCTACGCTCTCGACGATATATGCCTCATAGTAAAGTACGCGCTCAAGGTCTTTCATCTTTATGCCAAGCAGCGTTCCTATGCGGCTTGGGAGCGAATTTACGTACCAGATATGCGCTACAGGAGTCACGAGCTCGATGTGCCCCATTCTAGAGCGGCGCACCTTTGAGCTAGTTACCTCGACGCCGCATTTTTCGCATTTGATGCCTTTATAGCGCATTTTTTTATACTTACCGCAAAGGCACTCGTAGTCTCGGATCGGACCGAAAATTTTAGCGCAAAATAGACCGTCGCGCTCAGGTTTTAGCGTACGGTAGTTTATGGTTTCGGGTTTTTTGACCTCGCCGTGGCTCCATGACTTTATCCTCTCAGGGCTAGCCAAACGAAGCTGAAACGCTTCAAAATCGCGCGGTCTGCGTTCTTCTTTTATCTCAATAGGTTTTAACTCACTCATTATTTTCATCCTCATCGTATATCTCGACATCAAGCGCCAATGATTTTAGCTCGTTTGTTAGAACGAAAAATGTCTCAGGAATGCCGGTTTCAGGCACATTCTCGCCTCTGGTTAGGGCTTTATACGCAGACAAGCGTCCCTCGACATCGTCTGATTTGACCGTTAGCATCTCGCGAAGCGTATGAGCCGCGCCGTATGCCTCAAGCGCCCAAACCTCCATCTCTCCGAATCTTTGTCCGCCAAATAGCGCCTTACCGCCGACAGGCTGCTGAGTAACAAGGCTATATGGTCCCGTACTTCTAGCGTGGACTTTTTCGTCGACTAGATGGTGAAGCTTTAGCATATACATACATCCGACGTTTACGCGCTCTTTGATCTTTGAGCCCGTGCGTCCGTCGTAAAGCTCGGTCTTGCCATCCATATCGATCTTGGCTAACTCAAATAGCTTCATTAGCTCATCAACCCTTACGCCCTCAAATATAGGCGTGGCAAATTTGACGCCGTTAGCCCAATCTCTAGCGTAGTCTAAAAGCATCTCGTCGCTCATTTTACCTAGAGTCTTTTTAGCATCCATAAATTTAGACGCCGAAGCTATCTCGATCATCTTGGCTCGTAGCTCTTTTACCCACTCGCCTTTTTTCTCTTGGAAAATTTGATTTATCTGCTCGCCCAAGCGGTAGCCGACAAGTCCCAAGTGGCTTTCTAAAATTTGACCGATATTCATACGGCTAGGAACGCCCAGCGGATTTAGCACGATATCGACCGGTTGACCGCTCGGAAGATAAGGCATATCGACCTCAGGGACGATGTTTGAAACAATACCCTTGTTTCCGTGGCGGCCCGCCATCTTATCGCCCACTTTTAGCTTGCGCTTGGTCGCGATGTAGACTTTAACTAGCTTAACTACGCCGCTTGGCAATATGTCGTCTTTTTCTAAAATTTCCATCTTCGCGTCATGCTCTTCTTTGAGCTTTTTCTTCTCGTTTTGGAAATGATTTTTTATGTCGTCGTATGATTTTTGAACGTCTTTTGAAAAGCCTTTAACGATCGCACTTAGAGTAAAGCGATTGATGTTTTCAAACTCCTCTTTATCGATCTTTTCGCCTTTTTTATAGGTTTTTTTACCGATAGTTTGAGCAGAGCTTAAAGGCGTTTTGCAAAGCAGAGCGCCCACTTTTAGCATCTCTTCGCGGTCTAGCATCAAGAGTCTATCGTGGTGTTCTTTTTCAAAAGCCGCTTTTTCTTCCTCATAAACTTTATTTGAGCGATTATCTTTTTCGTGGCCTTTTTTAGTAAAAATTTTAACATCTACGACGACGCCTTCCATAGAGGCTGTCGCGTAAAGCGATTTATTTACCACGTGGCCGGCTTTTTCTCCAAAAATCGCGCGAAGCAAGCGCTCCTCAGGCGTCGGCTTAACCTCGCCTTTTGGAGAAACCTTACCGACTAGGATCATGCCCGGTTTTACTTGCGTACCGATTTTTATTATACCGCTATCATCAAGATGAAGCAGATCTTCCTCTTTGATATTCGGAATATCCTTGGTGATCTCCTCTACGCCGTCTTTTAACTCGCGTGCTTCGATCTCTTTTTCGTAAATATGCACGCTCGTAAATGCATCCTCTCGGATCATTTTTTCGCTGATTACGATGGCATCCTCGTAGTTGTACCCGTTCCACGGCATGAAAGCTATAAGGGCGTTTTTACCGATAGCTAGCTCGCCGCGCTCCATAGACGGACCATCGGCTATGATCTGCCCGGCTGCTACGCTTTCGCCTTTTTTGACAATAGGATGCTGAGAAAAGGTTGTGTTTTGGTTGGTTCTTAAATTTTTCTCCATCGAGTAGTGATCGATATACGGACCGGCCTCGTCTTCGCCGAGGATAAAGATGTTTTTATTGTCCACCTTCTCAACTACTCCCGCGCGTCTAGCCTTGATTGCTTCCCATGCGTCGCGAGCCACGGTACTCTCCATGCCCGTACCTACGATAGGAGCGGATGAGCGAAGTAGCGGTACTGCTTGACGTTGCATGTTTGATCCCATTAGAGCGCGGTTTGCGTCGTCGTGCTCCAAAAACGGAATAAGCGATGCCGCAACGCCGGCTATCATACCGGAGCAAAGGTCTATGAGTTTAACGTCCTCGCGCTTAGCTAGTATCATCTCGCCGTCTTGTCTAGCTTCGATCAGATCCTCTACTATATAGCCGCTTTCATCAAGCGTAGTAGAAGCTGGGGCGATAACTAAATTTTCCTCCTGGGTAGCCGTTAGATAAACGATCTCATCGGTTACCTTACCATCTACGACCTTTTTATACGGCGCCTCGACAAAGCCTAGATTATTTACCTTTGCGTAAGTCGAAAGCGTGTTGATAAGGCCGATATTTTGACCCTCCGGAGTCTCTACCGGACAAATTCTGCCGTAGTGAGTCGGGTGAACGTCGCGCACCTCAAAGCCTGCCCTATCTTTTACGAGACCGCCTTCTCCCAGCGCTGAAAGTCTGCGTTTATGCGTAACTTCGCTAAGCGGGTTGGTTTGATCCATAAATTGACTCAATTGACCGCCGGTGAAAAATTCCATTATCGTCGTGGTTATCATTTTTGGATTAACCAGATCGTAAGGCATAATCTCTTCGATGTTGCTTAAGGTCGTAAATTTATCCCTGATGGCTTTTTGCATTTTTACAAAGCCTAGGTGAAGCTCGTTTGCCAAAAGCTCGCCGATAGAGCGGATACGACGGTTGCCTAAGTGGTCGCGATCGTCGATATGCCCTTGTCCGTTTTTGACCTTTATCAAATATTTTGCCGTTTTTATAATGTCTTCATTGGTCAAAACCGTTACGTATTCAGGCACCTCAAGTGCTAGCTTGTGATTCATTTTCATACGACCGACACCCGTCAAGTCGTATCTTTCAGGATTAAAGAACAGATCGTTTACGAAAGCGCGAGCGGCATCTTTAACTACCGGTTCGCCCGGGCGCATGACTTTATAAATTCTAATCGCAGCAAGGTCGTTTTCGTCATCGACGTTTTCGGTTTGGCGTAGCAGTTTTAGCGTCTCGTTATCGGCTATAAACGAATTTATAATCGCATCATCAACGCCTGCAGCTAGGTCGTTTGCTATCTCGATGCTCTCTTGATCGGCTAAAATTTTAACCAATTTATTTTCGTCAAGCTGCGCAAGAGTATCGTAAAGCACCTCGCCGCTATTTTTGTCGATAACCGGGTGAGCCAAAAATCTATTTACCAATATTTCAGTCGGATACTCGACAAATTTGACGCCGTCGGCGATAATCTTATCGGCCTTTTTCTTGGTTAGTCTTTTGCCGGCCTCGTGTAAAACGTTACCTTCTTCGTCTTTGATATCGTATTCGACCCTGCCTTGATAGTCGTCAGGATTAAACGGGGTCAAAAATTTATTATTTTTTATCGTTAAAGTTTGAATCGGATAAAATAGTTTAATAATATCTTGCTTTTTATATCCAAGCGCTCTAAATAATATGGTTACCGGCACTTTTCTACGCTTGTTTATGCGAACATATAGTACGTCTTTAGTATCATACTCGAAATATAACCAACTGCCGCGATCCGGGATAATCTGAGCGGTGTAAATTAGTTTATTTACGACAGTCGGACTTTCTTCCTCTTTAAAAATAACGCCCGGGCTTCTGTGAAGTTGATTAACTACGACGCGTTCGACACCGTTAATAATAAATGAAATTCTATCCGTCATTAAAGGGATTTCGCGAACGAAAATTTCTTGCTCTTTTATATCTTTTATGCCGATCTTCTCGCCTGTTTTTTCATCTCTTTCGTGAACGATCAGCCTTACTTTCATTTTTAAATTTACAGAATAGGTAAGCCCTCGCTCCATGCACTCTCTGATCGTATATTTTGGTTTTCCGATTTCAGAGCTTACGTATTCCAGGCTTAAGCGGTTTTGAGGATCATGTATAGGAAATATCGATTTGAAAACTTTTTCTATACCGCTTTCGCCTTGATTTTTATCTACGTTTAAAAACTGGTCAAAACTCTTTTTTTGTAATTGTAGTAGGTTAGGAACATCGATCTCTTTGGCGACATTTGAAAAATCAACCCTAAGACGATTTCCTGAGTATAAACTATTTAGCATATTCTACCTCATTGGTATAAGTTGAAAGAAAGTAAATAACCGCACGTCTGCGGCATCTTTATAAAAATTAAATAAGGAGGCAATGCCTCCTCTGTAAAAATAAGTAAAATTATTTAAGTTCGACTTTAGCGCCGGCTTCCTCAAGCTCTTTTTTAGCTGCTTCAGCCTCATCCTTGCTAATGCCTTCTTTAATAACGGAAGGAGTTTGCTCGACTGCATCTTTAGCCTCTTTAAGACCAAGGCCGGTAAGAGCGCGAACGACTTTAATAACGTTGATTTTCTTGTCGCCGCCGTCAACTAGAACAACGTTAAATTCTGTTTTCTCCTCAGCTGCGTCTGCTGCGCCGCCTGCTGCTGCGCCACCTGCTACCATTACCGGAGCAGCGCTTACGCCGAATTTCTCTTCAAATTCTTTTACTAATTCGCTTAGCTCTAATACTGAAAGATTAGAGATAAATTCTAATACGTCCTCTTTAGTAATTGCCATTTCTTATCCTTTTATGCTGATTTTTCTTTTTTCTCTTTAAGCGCATTTAGTCCAATAGTGAAATTTTGGATAGGCGCATTCCAAACTTGCAAAAGCATCGCAAGCAACTCATCACGGCTAGGCATCTTAGATAGAGCCTTGACTTTCTCGACGCTTGCAACTTCGCCATCAATATGAGCGGTCTTAATTTTGAATAGTTCGCTATTTGTTTCTTCAAATTTAGCCGCAACTTTAGTAGCTGAAAGCTGATCGCCCCAGATAAAGATATTAGTATCTTTCAAAACCATACCGGATTTTCCGATATTATTAAGAGCAATATTTGCAAGAGTATTTTTTACGATTTGAACTTTTACGTTTAAAACCCTAGCCGCATCTCTCAAGGCCTCTAGCTTTTTAGTGCTAAGACCGCGATAATCGCAAACTATAATCGCTTCATTTTCTTTAAATTCAGCTTCAAGTTTACTGATTATTTCAGATTTTTCATTTCTCGTCATCTAGTTTTTCTCCTTTCCGACTAGTGATTTCAAGCAGAGCGGCATAAAAGCGCGATTAAGCAAAAGCCTCTGCTATCTCCAATCTAAGATAAAAATTTATTAGCTAAAAATTAGCGTAGATCCATAAGCTCTTGAGTCTCGAGTAGAACAGAAGGGCTCATAGTTAACGATAAAGCAGCACTCTTAATGTATCTACCTTTTGCTGCTGCAGGTTTTTGTCTATTTACCGCTTTAATAAGGGTTGAAATGTTATCGTTTAGTTGCTCTTTTGAAAAGCTAACTTTACCGAGACCGGCATGTATATTTCCTTGCTTATCTACACGGAAATTAACTTGACCGCTTTTTGCGTTATTGACCGCTTGAGCTACATCCATAGTAACAGTGCCTGTTTTTGGATTTGGCATAAGACCTTTTGGTCCCAAAATTCGTCCTACTTTACCGACTAGTCCCATTAAATTTGGAGTAGCAATAAGAACATCAAAATTCATAATTCCTTTTTGGATATCTTCGACAAGTTCATCGCTACCGACTATATCGGCGCCGGCAGCTTTTGCTTCGTCAGCTTTTGCATCTTTTGCTATAACAGCTACGCGAACAGTTTTGCCGGTTCCTGCAGGAAGTACAACCGAGCCTCTAACCATTTGATCTGCGTGTCTTGGGTCAACATTAAGTTTCAAAGCAATTTCAACGGTTTCGTCAAATTTTGCGCTTTTTAATTGTTTTATAGTATCAATAGCCTCAGCTAAAGAATAATTTTTAGTAGCATCAACTTTTTCAAGCAGCTTACTAAATCTTTTTGTAGTTTTTTTTGACATTGATTTCTCCGCATTTATAATTTTTATGCTTCCACATTGCTAAGTTTAAAATACACGCGCTAAATTAGGTATTAACGCGTGCCATAAATTTAACTTCAACAAAACCCTTATGTGGTAAAAGGATTAATCTACTACCGTAATACCTATTGAACGAGCTGAACCAGCAATAATTTTAGCTGCTTGCTCCCTATCTTTAGTATTTAAATCGGCAATTTTTTTCTCAACAATTTCGAGCACCTGAGCTTTTGTAAGCTTAGCCACTTTATTTTTTAACGGATTATCCGAACCTTTTTCTATGCCTGCAGCTTTTTTGATAAGATCCGTTGCAGGTGGCTGTTTTGTGATAAAAGTAAAACTTTTGTCTGCATATACTGTAATAACGACCGGTACTCTAAATCCGGCCATATCCTTAGTTCTTTCATTAAAAGCTTTGCAAAATTCCATAATATTCACACCCTGCTGACCAAGAGCCGGACCTACCGGAGGACTCGGATTTGCTTTTGCAGCAGCAATATGTAATTTAATTTCGCCTACAACCTTTTTAGCCATAAACTTCTCCTTATACTATCTTCTCAACTTGTGAATACAAAATTTCAACTGGAGTACTTCTACCAAATATTGAAACATTCAACTTTAACTTGCCGTGTATCATATCGTACTCTTCTACTATTCCGGTAAAATTTGCGAAAGGTCCCTCGGTAATACGAACATTTTCACCATTATCAAAGAAAATCTTTGGCTTAGGAGCAGCACGTTTTTGAACCTTTTCCAGAATTAAATTAATGTCTTTTTCGCTCAAAGGCGTAGGCTTTTTAGCCTCACCTATAAATCTACCTACTTTAGGAAGAGATTGTATCTTATGCCAAAGAGCAGTATCTAAATCAAGATACGCAAAAGCATATCCAGGATAAAGACTTCTCTCATTTATTTTTTTCTTACCATTTTTTATTTCTATTACGTCTTCAGTAGGAACTATAATTTCTTTTAGTTGTTCTTCAATGTGATTATCTCTAACCAAATTTTCAATAGCTCTTTTTACGCTCATTTCGCTACCGGCATAAGTTTGAATTGCATACCATTTATGTGCCATACATTCAACCTTAAATAAGCTTTGAAACAGAAAAAGACATAATGACGTCAACAAGAGCTAAAAAAAGTGAGACAATAGCTACTACAGCAAAAACCGTTATAAAAGCATTCCTGATTTGCTCTTTGAGTGGAAAAATTACCTTTTCAATCTCCGCACAAGAAAGCTTAATATAGCTTATTATTTTTTCCATTTTTAACCTTTTGATGGCAGGGCAAGAGGGATTCGAACCCCCAACCATTGGATTTGGAATCCAGCGCTCTACCGTTGGAGCTATTGCCCTAAAAGCCTTAGCTCTTTAATTTTACTTCTTTATGAATGGTATGTTTTTTTAGTCTTGGACAATATTTTTTTAGTTCCAATTTTTCAGTTGTTGTTTTACTGTTTTTTACCGTAGTATAATTTATATCACCTGATTCAGAACATTTAAGACCAACTTTTATTCTGTTACCTTTTGCCATAAATTCCCTTCAAAAAAGCGGAGAAAAACTCCGCCAAAATATAAAATTAAATTATGCTAGAATCTTAGAAACAACGCCTGAGCCGACTGTTCTACCGCCTTCACGAATCGCGAAGCGAGTTCCCTCTTCAAGAGCAACTGGCGCAATAAGCTCAACAGTTATCTTTAGGTTGTCACCAGGCATAACCATTTCTGTTCCTTCTGGAAGAGTGATAGAACCTGTAACGTCAGTCGTTCTTACATAGAACTGCGGTCTATAGTTGTTAAAGAATGGGGTATGACGTCCGCCTTCTTCTTTTGTTAAAATATAAACTTCGCCCTCAAATTTAGTGTGAGGAGTAATTGATTTAGGTTTGCAAAGAACCATACCGCGCTCAACATCTTCTTTTTTTGTACCTCTTAGAAGAACGCCTACGTTGTCGCCTGCTTCACCTTGATCCATCTCTTTTCTAAACATCTCGACGCCGGTAACTGTAGTAGTTTGAGTTGGTCTAATACCTACGATTTCGATGGTATCGCCTACTTTTACCACACCTTTTTCAATTCTACCGGTAACAACCGTACCGCGACCGGAAATAGAGAAAACGTCCTCGATAGGCATCAAGAAATCTTTATCTGTTGCGCGTACTGGAGTTGGAATATACTCATCAACTCTAGCCATAAGCTCAAGAACCTTTGCAGACCATTCGCCGTCTGTTCCAGCCTTAGCCTCATTAAGAGCTTGTAGAGCCGAGCCTGCTACGATTGGAGTATCGTCACCAGGGAAGTCGTACTCGTTTAGAAGCTCACGAATTTCCATCTCGACTAGCTCAAGAAGCTCCGTGTCGTCAACCATATCAGCCTTATTCATAAATACAACGATATAAGGAACGCCTACTTGACGAGATAGTAGAATATGCTCTCTGGTTTGAGGCATCGGACCGTCAGCAGCAGAAACAACTAGGATAGCGCCGTCCATTTGAGCCGCACCTGTAATCATATTTTTAACATAGTCGGCGTGGCCTGGGCAGTCAACGTGTGCATAGTGGCGATTTTCAGTCTCGTACTCAATATGAGAAGTAGCAATGGTAATGCCGCGCTCTTTTTCTTCAGGAGCGTTATCGATATTATCATAGTCTTTTAGCTCTGCAAGACCTTTTCTTGAAAGAACAGCGGAAATCGCAGCTGTCAATGTTGTTTTACCATGGTCAACGTGACCGATAGTACCAATGTTTACGTGTGGCTTGTTACGTGAAAATTTTTCTTTTGCCATCTCTTCCTCCGTAATGATTTGTTTTTAATTCAAATTTATGTCTAATTTCTCTAAAACCATGGAGCTCATAGCGGGACTTGAACCCGCGACCTCTTCCTTACCAAGGAAGTGCTCTACCTCTGAGCCATATGAGCGTAATATCGCTTGGCATAAGAGATAATATAAAAACATAAACAACTAAAAGGAAATTAAAAATAGAGCTACAGCAAATGTATAAAAATTTATAGAGACTTTTATCATTTTACAGCTCCCAGCTTCATTTCCAAAATTCTGGAGCGGGAAACGGGGCTCGAACCCGCGACCCTCAGCTTGGAAGGCTGATGCTCTAGCCAACTGAGCTACTCCCGCATATAGCATGGTGGTGAGACGTGGATTCGAACCACGGAAGACATAGTCAGCAGATTTACAGTCTGCCCTCGTTGGCCACTTGAGTATCTCACCCTAATTAATTTTAAATTATAAATGCTTAATGGTATTTCTGGTCAAACACTGTTATGAAATGGAGCTGGTGAACGGACTTGAACCGCCGACCCACTGCTTACAAGGCAGTAGCTCTACCAACTGAGCTACACCAGCATCCTGATTTGTGAAAGTTGGATTATAGCCCAATTTCTTCTCAAAGTCAAGACTTTTGCAAAAAATAGTCGTGTTTTACATTTTTTTTATAAAAACATGCCTTTGGTTCGTAATTTTTTTAGCCCATAGGCTCTGGAGCTTCTTTAAATTTTAAATCTTTTCTAAGTTTTGAACGTGGTTTCGTAGGCGGCCTTTCCTCGCTTGATTTTTGCTCTACGATACCGGTTTGAACCTCGTCTTCCTTAGCGACTAGCGCATAAGCCTCTTTAAATCCGGCCGCCTTAATCTTTTGCGTCAGAACCTTAATATCGTTTTTATTCATAGCCCGCGTTTTGACCGCTATAGAGCGGTACCTGCCGAATCTACCGCTAACTACGGCTTTTACGCCGTCTATCTTAGCGACTTTACGCTCTATATCGGCTCGCTCGCGTTCTATGGATTCTTGCGTTACGTCGTCGCCGAATGCGCTTACGAAGATATTATATTCGCTATTTGCGAGTAAAACGCTGCAAAGCAATAAAAAAACAACGACGATTTTTTTCATGCTTCTCCTTTTTGCTTGCAGCAAATTTAACTGTTTTGGATTATATACGACAATGAATAAAATTGCGATAAATTTGACCGAGCGCCCTACCCCAGCGCTTTTGCGATTAGCTCGATGGGGTTTTCGCATTTCACGTCTGAGCCGTCTATATGCAGCGCATTTGAAATTTGCATTTTACAGGCGCTACACTCCGCGCTTACGATCTTTGCGCCCGTTTTTTTTATCATCTCCGATTTTCTTTGTCCGGCCGCGCGGCTTAGGTGATATTTTTCAGCCTGCATCGTCACTCCGCCAAAACCGCAGCACTCGTTTGGATCGCTCATCTCGGTTATTTCGTAGTTTTGAGCGAGCAGTTTGCGAGGCTCTTTAAAGACGCCTTGCATTTTTCTAGCGTGACAAGGGTCGTGATAGGTTACGGAGGCTAAATTTTTGCCCTTTTTTACCAAAATTTCAGCCAAATTCGTAAATTTTTCAAAATACTCCGTCGCTAAAAATATCTTCTTGCTCACTGCTTTTGCGCGCTCTCGCCACTGCTCGTCCGCGTGAAAAAAATGCTCGTAGTCGATCTTTATCATCGCCGAACAGGTCGCCTCGGGCACGATGATAGCGTCAAGTGCGTCCAGCATTTTTTCGAAATACTCGATATTTCGCTTTGCCAAAACCTCGACCGTCGCAAAATCCCCCGTGAAATACGCCGGCGCGCCGCAACAGGCCTGCTTTTTCATCAAATTTAAATTTAGCCCAAGCTCGCGCGCTATCTTAACCAAAGCCTCGCCGATGCCCGTATATGCATAGTTTCCCATACAGCCGATAAAAACTCCGATAGTTTTAGCTCCGCCGTTATCGATAAACTCGGCGTGCGAGTTTAAAAAGCTCTTTTTGCTAGCAGTGGGCAAAAGCCGCTCTTTTTTCACCATCGGCAGGCTAAACCTCGGGCTCATTGCGCCTTCGCGGATCTTAAACGCGCAGCTTTGAAACACATATCCCAGCCTCGCGCAAACATCCATCACCGCGCGGTGGCGCAGTAGCCAAAAAAACGCTTTTTTGTACCACGCGATGCCGAATTTTTCCGCGATATCGCGTCGGACGTTTTCTATCGCCGTATCCACGCGCAAGGAGTTTGGACAGACCTCGACGCAGCTCGTGCATAAAAAGCAGCTCTCAAAGATACTTTTCGCGTTTTTATCAAGCTTTAGCTCGCCGCGCTCGTAAGCACCTACTAGGTCTAAAAAACCGCGCGGAGAGGTCGTTTCGTCGGAGTTTATCTTGTGGATCGTGCAGACCTGGATACATTTGCCGCATTTTACGCATTTATCTGAAATTTCGCTAAATTTAAACATGTCCGCCCATCAAACCGTTTTTGAAAATCGGCGTAAATTTTCAGGTATTTTTTTCAAATACGCGTCAAAACACATCGCGATATTTCGTATGATCAGCGTGCCTGTCTCGTTTACGCTGATTTTTTCTGGCGTTACGGTTACAAATTCGCTCAAATTTTCAAGCTCGACCAAATCATCCTTAAAATACTCGAAAAATTTGATGTCAAATTTAGCCTCGACCGCCTTGATATCAAGCGCAAAGTTGCTCATCAGGCTCATTATAACTGCTTTTCTGATTAGATCGTCTTCGTTTAGATAAATGCCCTTGCAGTACGGCAAAACACCGCTATCTAGGGCCTTTTCGTATTCGTCCATGTCCTTGAAATTTTGCGCGTAGTATCTTTGCCCCTCGCCGATACTAGTTAGCCCGATGCCGATTAGATCGGCTCCGCCCTTGGTCGTGTAGCCTTGGAAGTTGCGATGAAGCGTGCCGTTAGCAAGCGCGCCGAAAAGCTCGTCGCCAGGCTTTGCAAAGTGATCCATGCCGATCATTTTGTAGCCGTTTTTGATAAAAAACTCGGCCGTGTATTTTAAAATTTCAAGCTTGGTTTTGGGGCTAGGCAGCGTAGCTTCGTCAAATTTACGCATAGATTTTTTTATCCACGGCACGTGCGCGTAGTTAAACACCGCTAGGCGGTCGGGAGACAGCGTCAGGGCCTTATCCAGCGTCGCTTTAAAGCTTTCAATCGTCTGATACGGCAGGCCGTAGATCAGGTCCATATTTATCGAGTTTATGCCTTTAGCGCGCGCCATATCCACGGCGTTTTTGGTGATCTCGTAGGGCTGGATGCGGTGGATCTCCTTTTGCACGCGCTCGTCAAAGTCCTGCACTCCGTAGCTAACGCGGTTAAAGCCGTGAGAGACGAGCACGTCAAGCTGCTCGCGAGTTAAAAATCTTGGGTCGATTTCGCAGCTGATTTCAGCCTCTGGCGAGAAATTTTTAAATTTAGCCTTTATCATTTTTATGATTTCATCAAGCTGATCCGCGCCGTAAAACGTCGGGGTGCCGCCGCCAAAGTGCATTTGTAGCACCGGCGCGCTCGCGTCGAGGTTCGCCGCTAGTAGATCGAGCTCTTTTTGCAGATACTGCATATAGCGCGTTTTGCGGTCCTCTTTGCTCGTATAAATCACGTTGCAACCGCAAAAATAACAGGCGCTGCGGCAAAACGGCAGGTGCAAATAAAGCGAAAGCGGGCGCGAGACGTCGCGGTTTTTTAGCTCGGCTAGATAGTCCTCGTAGCTAAATTTATCGCTAAACTCGGGCGCGGTCGGATAACTCGTATAGCGCGGTCCCGGGCGCGAATACTTCACGTAAGCGTCAAAATCTATCATAGCGTTTTATTCCTCGCGTTTTTCATTATATTCTGCATATCGACGAATAAATTTGGATACTGCTTTTTGATATCCTTTACCAGTTTTTCCAAATTTACGTCAATGCTTTTTTTCTTTTTGCTTTTTGCGGCGATCTTGCGTATCTCGTCCATCGCCACGACCCAAACGTCTGCAAAATCTATCGGCACGTTTTGCCAGATCGTCTTTTCAAGCCTTAGCTCGAAATTTTCCTTTTGGACGTTGCGGTAGGCTTCGATGAGCTGCGAGAGCGATTTTAACGAAACCATCGTGTGCAAATTTTGATTTTCGTCAATACCGAACCACGGCTCCACCCCGTCCCACGAGCCGCTTTTTAGGCTGAGGCTCATTTGACTCGGATCGCTTGTCGGCACGATCTCAAATATCGTTTTCTCGCCTTCTTTTATCCCAAGCTCGCCCGAAATTTCGTCGATTTTTTCGTATGTTTTTTGTAGATTTTTTTCTTTCATTTACTTCCTTAACTTACCCGTTTCGCTGCCTATCAAGCCACACCATCACGCCTTTTTGCGCGTGCAGCCTATTTTCGGCTTCAGCAAAAATCTCATCCGCATGCGCTTCAAACACTGCCTCGCTCACCTCGTATCCGCGGTAGGCCGGCAAGCAGTGCAAAAATATCGCGCCGGGCGTGGCTAATTCCATCAAATTTTCATCCACGCAAAATCCGGCAAAATCCCTCAGGCGTTTTTCTTTTTCCGCCTCTTGCCCCATCGAGACCCAGGTGTCGGTAGTGACGACGTCGGCGCCCGAGACGGCTTCTTTTACGTCATGAGTTAGATAAATTTTAGCTCCCGAGATTTGCGCGTTTTTCATCGCTAAATTTAAGATTTCGCCGTTTGGCTCGTAGCCCGCGGGCATTGCGATTCTTAGCTCTAAACCTAGCTTGCTAGCTAGCATCAGCCACGAGTGGGCCATGTTGTTGCCGTCGCCGACGTAGGCTACGCATTTGCCCGCATCAAATTCCAGCATCGTGAGGTAGTCCGCCATCAGCTGCACTGGGTGAAATTTGTCGCTAAGGCCGTTTATCACGGGCACGCGGCTAAATTTAGCAAATTCTTCTAGCGTCTCGTGGCGATTTACGCGAGCCATGACGAGATCGCACATTCGCGAGATCACGCGCGCGGTGTCTTTTATCGGTTCGCCGCGCCCGATCTGGATATCGCTCGAGCTAAGAAATAGCGCGTGTCCGCCAAGCTCGTTCATCCCCACGTCAAAGCTTACGCGCGTTCTAGTCGAGCTTTTCTCAAATATCATCGCCAGTTTTTGATCTTTGAGATACGGCTTGAAATCTCGCGCCTTTGCCTCTTTTTTTATCTTGCGCGCCAAATTTATCATTTCTAAAATTTCATCTTTACCGAAGTCGTTTAGCGTCAAAAAATGTCGCATTTTGCCCCCCTTATTCCCAAATTTGCCCACAAATTTTTCAAGGCGAAGTATTTTTGAGATGATTTTGAGAGTTGTGCAGAAGTTTTAAGTCAAGGCTAGACAAGTAGTCTGCCGCAGACTTAAAATTTCAAATCTCTCTCAAAAGCACTCAAAAGACAAGCCGCTATTTTCTTAGTAAAGCGGCGGCTTCTTTGGCATGATAGCTTATTATCAAATCCGCCCCTGCCCTCTTAAACCCAACTAGCGTCTCCATCATCACGCGCTCGTAATCGATGACGCCCGCTTTTGCCGCAGCTTTTAGTAGAGCGTATTCGCCGCTCACGTTGTACGCGCAGATCGGCAGCCTCGTAGCCTCGCGCAGATCGCGGATGATATCTAGATACGCAAGAGCGGGCTTTACCATCAAGATATCGGCCCCCTGCGCCTCGTCCTCCAGGCTCTCGCTCACGGCTTCTAGGCGGTTTGCGGGATCCATTTGGTAGCTCTTTCTATCGCCAAAGCTCGGTGCGCTTTCCGCGACGTCGCGAAACGGCCCATAGTACGCCGAAGCAAATTTGGTCGAATACGCCATAATCGGCAAATTTTCATATCCGTTCGCATCCAGCGCCCCGCGCAAGGTAGCGATGATGCCGTCCATCATACCGCTTGGAGCGATCATATCGGCACCGTTTCTAGCATGGATCAGCGCTTGTTTAGCGGAAATTTCCAGCGTCGCGTCGTTATCGACGGTCTGGTGGACGTGATCTAGGATACCGCAGTGGCCGTGATCGGTGTATTCGCAAAAGCAAAGATCCGTGATCACGACTAGATCTGCAAATTTATCCTTTATCGCTCGCAGCGCGGTCGCTATGATGCCATCATCGCTCAGAGCGTCGCTGCCTACGCTATCTTTTAGGCTAGGGATTCCAAATAAAATAACCGCTTTTATGCCCAAATTTCGCACGATTTCGCACTCTTTTAAAATTTCGTCCAAACTCATCTGAAAGACGCCCGGCATCGAGCTTATCTCTTTTTTTATACCTTTGCCCTCGACGATAAAAAGCGGATAGATAAAATCGCTTGCCGAAACGCTAGTTTCGCGCACCATCTCCCTGAACGCGGGATTTATCCTGAGCCTTCTAAAACGTTTAAACATAATTTTCCTTTTACTTCGCTACAATTTACGCTTAGTGTAACATAATAGGAGTTAAAATTTTATGAATATCGAGCTTTCAAATACGGCAAATTTACCCTCTCGTTTCGGGATATTTGAGATAAAGGCATTTAAGGAGGGTGAGAAGGAACATTTAGCGATTTATAAAAAACCTTTCGGCGAGATCGTAAACGTCCGCATCCACTCTGAGTGCCTAACGGGCGATGCGATCGGTAGCCTAAAATGCGACTGCCGCGACCAGCTGGAAGCCAGCCTAAAATACATCGAAGAGCACGGCGGCATGGTGATCTATCTGCGCCAAGAGGGGCGAAATATCGGTCTGCTAAACAAAGTAAACGCCTACCATCTGCAAGATGAGGGCCTTGACACCATCGAGGCAAATCACCAGCTAGGTTTTAAGGCCGACGAGCGCACATACGAGATAGTGGATTTTATCTTAAAGCACTTCGGTATCGAAAAGATAAATTTACTAACCAATAACCCGAAAAAACTGTCGGGGCTAAAATGCGTGCAGATCGTCTCTCGCGTACCGATCGTCATACACGCGAACAAATTTAACGAAAACTACCTGCGCGTGAAAAAAGAGCAGATGGGGCATATGCTAGATGAAAATTGACCTGCCGAGGGATTTTGACGCGCAAACGGCGAAATTTAGCGAGATTTTGGCTAAATTTAACCGCGTACACAGCCTAACTAACTACAAAAATTTAAACGAGCAGATCGCTGACAGCATAGCTCCGCTTGAAATTTTCCCGCAGATTTTGGACGCCGAAACGGCGATTGATGTCGGCAGCGGAGCTGGCTTTCCCGCGATATTTCTTGCCATGATTTTAAGGGAGTGCCAGTGGCATCTCTTTGAACCTAGTCCGAAAAAATCGGCGTTTCTAAGCTACGTCAAGGCTGAGCTAAATTTAACCAACGTCCGTGTAAAATCTTGCAAGATCGAGGACGGCGAGTCCTTTACGGCGCAGCTAATCACGAGCCGCGCGCTGATGAAAACGAAAGATTTACTTGGGATTTGCGACGGGTTTTTCGGCGCGCAAACTCAAATTTTACTCTACAAAGGAAGCAGTGTGCAAAGCGAGCTAGACGGGCTCAATGCTCAAATTTACGGGCGCGGCAACCGAAATTACGTACTTATAAAGGGCGGCGATGTTATTTAAAATTTTGGCTTTTTTTGCGGTTTTAATCGCGATTTATTTGATATTTTTTAAAACCCGCGTCAAAAGAGGCGTAAAAGGCGGCGCAAAAAAAGAGGACAAAGATGCCGAAAATTTCGTCGAATGCAAAAAGTGCGGCACCTTCATAGAGGCTAGAGACGCCGTAATAAGCGGCGGCGGATATGTTTGCCGCGACTGCATGCAAAGCAAAAAGGAGTAGAAAATGCAATTAATCGGCCACGAGCTAGTGCCGTATGAGCCGCTGTTTTGGCGCGAGAATGCCCAGCAGATCGAAGCGGACAAGCAAAATTTATTTAAATTTGACGCAGCCTCGATAAAGCGCGCGCAGGAGCTTGGCGCCCAGTTTAGCGTCGAAGCTGAAAATCTAAACGAGATCATCGTCGCAAATGCAGCCGGAGCAAAATTTATCATCGTGCCCCGCGAGCTTGCCGGTAAAGCGGCAAAACTGGCGCAAGATTATCTGTTTGACGCTCAAATTTGCGTCATTATAGAGAGCCAAAACGAGCTAGCCGCGCTTAGCGAGACGGGAGCGGACGCCGCGATATTTAAAACCGCCGTAATAGGCAAGGATAAACGGTGATAAAATTTCCGCCGCTATATCTAAAATTTTTAGAGGATCTCGGCGACGAAGAGTGCATAGACGTTTTTAACGAAATGGGCGCAGGTGTGTATCTATACACGGGCGTGCAGCTCTAGCCGAGCAAAACGAAACGTACGAAGTGGCGCTTTACGAGCCAAATTTTTATATGATAGGTCAAGACGGCGACCTTGGATTTTTTATAAAGTTAAACTCGGACGATGCGATTTATTTTAACGATCTAGGCGCGCTAGGCTCGGCTCCGATGCGCATAGCGGAGCGAGATATTTTTGCCCTCATAAAAAAGATAAAAGACGGCGGCGAGATATTTTTGTAAAATTTTTACGAGTAAAGGAAACAAATGGAACTTTTTAAAACCGCATTTTTGATGACCGTGCTGATGCTGCTTTTCGTAGCCGTGGGCGGCGCCATAGGCGGCACTAGCGGCATGCTGGTGGCATTTTTGATTGCGCTTGGGATGAATTTCTTTTCGTATTTTTTCTCGGACACCCTCGTGCTAAAGCACTACCAAGCCGTGCCCGTGGACGAGGCGCACGCGACGGGACTTTATCAGATCGTACGCGAGCTTTGCGCGAAGGCAAATTTGCCGATGCCAAAGATCTACATCATCCCAGAATCCGTACCAAACGCCTTCGCCACGGGTCGCAACCCGAGCCACGCCGCGGTAGCCGTGACTGAGGGACTGCTAAATATACTAAACAAAGACGAGATCGAGGGTGTACTGGCTCACGAGCTAAGCCACGTGCGCCACTATGACATCCTAACGGGCTCTATCGCGGCTGTGTTTGCGGGCGCGATCGCGATACTGGCGAATTTCGCGCAGTTTGGCGCGGCGAATCGTCAAGGCAAGCAAAATCCGCTAATGTTAATCGCCCTAGCCGTCATCATGCCGCTAGCCGCCACGATCATACGCATGGCGATCTCGCGGGCGCGGGAGTTTGAGGCCGACAGGGGCGCTGCGATGATAACTGGTAAACCCCAGCACCTAGCCGGCGCACTACGAAAGCTCGAGGACTACGCGCGCGGACGCGTGATGGCAAACGCCGACGAACAAAGCGCACATATGTTTATCATCAATCCTTTTAGCGGCGTAAAAAGCGCGCTGGGCTCGCTATTTCGCACGCACCCGAGCACGAATGAGCGCATCGCGCGGCTAAATCAGATGAAATTTTGAGTCGGGTAAAATTTGGCTTTGGTTGCGGTGAAATTTGAATAAAATTTGTGATTTTGTGTTGATGAAATTTTAGAATACGATTTAAATGTTAAATTTAACGCTCTCGCGAAGTTGATTAAATTTAACTAAGATTAATTGTCCCATCATAAACATCTGCTTCACAAATCTTGCTCATTCCAAAGGGTGAGCTGACACTTCTTCTGCTTTGTAGTCGTGGGGCATTGTTGAACGTCCCATTGAGGAAAACGCGACCAGCGTTTGAGTAAGCAACGCGAAGTAGAAAATTCTCACTTACTCCAAAGGGCAAGCTGGCGCAAACAGTATTTCAAGAAATCTTTTTGCTTCGCAAAATGAGCATAGCGACCCGAAGGGGCATTTCTAAGGGAAGCAAAGCGACCGAGTAAAAAACTACCGAGCCCTTGCGGGCTTCCCTAATTTTTTTTACTTCAACTTTGTCTTGCAACTGCAAACAAAGGGGCACGAACGATAGCGAAGTGTCTTGAAAAGCTACGAAGCAAAAAATCGGCGGTGATAAGCTTGCTAGCAAGGTTTTTACAGGGATGCTATTTCCCTGCTTTGAAAACTAAAAATTAATGAAATATTTTAACAGAGCCAAATTTAACTACGCTAAATTTTAAGAATTAGCACTTTATTAAAATAAAGCCATAAATTGCAACTTATTGAAAGCTAAAAGTCCAGCCTCCATTCTTTTCTGTCGTTATCTCAACTTCTAAAATTTTCCTACACCCAAAAATATCCATTTGAAATTCTTGTGCATATTTCATGTCGATATTTAAATTTTCCCTCTTACCATCCGCACAATTTCCCCTATTTACAACAATGTCTTTTAGCTTGACGCCATCTTGCAAAGCCGTAATATACAACCGCAAATATCGCGTGTTATCAAACTCTCCATAACGAATCATTTGCTCAACTTCAACACTAAAAGGCGCTTTATCCTCAGCATATCCAAAACAAACAAAAGCCAAAAGCACCAAAAACACCTTTTTCATATCAAAATCCTTTAAAAAAATGTTTGATATTTTATTTTTTTTCTTTAAAATTTTGGCTTAATTCTATGATAACTAATGGAAAATTTAAAATTTTTAAAAGGATGAGATTTTATTAAATTTAAGCAATAATTTACCGTTTTTCTTTCGTTCTTATCACCAAAACACCGCGCATATTTTGCCTATTGTCTTCATATCATAAATTTGCTTACTAAATTTCACAAACGGCGTTTTAGCTGATAAATTTAAAATGCCTTACAAGGCACAAAAGCCAAATATCACAAATCCAAAAATTTTTAAGCAAGTCTGCCATTTACACTCACGCCATAGCGGTAAATTTAAAGTAAGCACGAGCAGATAAGAGACTGCAAGCACTTGTAAATAAAATTATCTGCCAAGCAAAGCATTTAAATTTATGAAGTAAAATTTGCCTATCCGTGCCACGCAAATTTGCTCTCAAAGCTAGCAAATTTATAAACGACTCACGGATAAGTTTTAAACATTATAAAAACAAAGGCAAAATATGAATATCGCGATAAACGGCACGAGCGGATTTATCGGCGGCGAGCTTTGCAGATTTTTTAGAGCCGAAGGTCACGAGGTCGTAGCTATACCGAGAGCCGCCTACGCAGACAAAGACGCACTCAAAGACCTCATCGGCGGCTGCGATGCGGTTATAAATTTAGCCGGCGCTTCTATCGCCGCAAGGTGGAGCGAGGCCTACAAAAAGCACCTTCGCGCAAGCAGGATAGATACGACGCGAGCACTGGCTTGCGCTATAAACGAGCTAGAAAATCCGCCATTTTTCATCAGCGCTTCGGCTGTGGGCATCTACAAAAACGGCCTTGGCCACGACGAGAGCTCGGTCAAATTTGACCGCGGATTTTTGGGCGAGCTAGCATGCGAGTGGGAGAGCGAGGCCGCCAAAGCGCGGACGCAAACGGCGATATTTCGCCTAGGCGTGGTGCTAGGTCGAGGCGGCGCGCTAGCTAAGATGCTGCCCGTATTTAGGCTAGGTCTTGGCGGAAAGCTCGGTAGCGGCGAGCAGGCGTTTTGCTGGATTCACATCGCTGATTTACTAGAGGCGTTTAAATTTACCTTGCAAAACCGTCAAAGCGGCGTTTTTAATCTCGTTTCGCCAAGCCCTAGTACAAACGGCGAATTTACTCAAATTTTAGGCGAGGTTTTAGGGCGACCGACGTTTTTTAAAGTGCCTAAATTTGTGCTAAATTTGATGCTAGGCGAGGGATCAAGCGTACTGCTTGAAGGAGCAAAAGTCTATCCGCAAGCCTTGATAAAAAGCGGATTTGGCTTTAAATTTAACGATCTAAAAACCGCGCTTGGGGATATTTTGAAGTAAATTTAAATAATTAGCCAAATGCTCCACTTCGGTTTTTGCAAAATGCGGCTCGCGCCAACACAGCGTAAATTTGACGCCGCTACGAAAATTTAGCCGCGGCTAGAATTTCCTCCGGTTTTACCACAAATCCGAATTAAAAACGCAGGCATAGAGACATAAGGACAAATACGGTAACTCTTAAAATATAAAATGCTTTACTTGCTAATATGGCGGGCTACAAATCGGCAAGCAAAATTTAACGAACTTGACGCTTAGGCAAAATTCGGCGTAAATTTGAATAAGACGACAAATTTACGCTTTTAAAAATTGCAAACTAAGCTCATAAATTTGGAAAGCTAACTTTTGCCACTAGTTATGCGCGCAGAGCTTACCGCCTGCACGCTCAAGCGAACTTGCGAGGAGTTTTACTCAAACCGCCTTGAGATATTGGGCGAAAGTTTCGTCAAAATATCATAACTGATCGTGCCGAAAAAATCCGCCCAAACGCTAGCATCGTCAAATACGCAAATTTTATCGCCCGCGTCTTCGCAGCAAAAGCTATCCATCGACATTTTACCGAGCAACCGCCGTCCGCAGGCAGTCTTTAGCTCGCCATCGCCCGCGTATCGTAGCAATCCGTCTCCGTAGCCTAGGTCGTAAACGGCGATTTGCATATCCTCGTTTGCGCAAAATTTAGCGCCGTAGCCCGCGCATTGTCCTTTTTTTAGCACTCTGCCGCTAACCTTATGCGCCCAGAGCGACGCCACACGCTTTAGCCCTAAGCTCTCGTCAAACTGTGCGTAGCCGTAGGCTGCGATGCCCACGCGCACGCACTCGTCCGCTAGCTCGCCGAAGCGCTCGGTCGCAGCGGAGTTGTGCGAGTGAAAGACCAAACCCTCGCCGCAAATTTCGCGCACTACGGCTTTTGCCGCGGAGAAATTTCGCCTCTGCACGAAATAATCGCTACTAAGCTCTTCAGCGCTTCTAAAATGCGTAAATGCTCCGCAAATTTGCAGTCCGTGCGCCAAAGCCGCCTCGCACGCCGCACGCACTTCGCCCACCGCGACGCCGTTTCGGTGCATGAGCGTATCGACGGCGATATGAACGCGCGCGCCTTTTTTAAATTTAGCAATCAGCGAAATGTCGTTTACCGCATAGATAAATCGCTCGCTCTCGCCGCCGTGCGGAATGTGCGAAAGGATGAGAATATGCTCGAAAAAGGGCTCTAGCTCGCGTGCCTCGGCTTCGTTTTTGACCGCGCAAAATTTGATGCCGTAGCTTGCCGCCTCGCGCCCCACAAGCGCCGCTCCGTGCCCGTAGGCATTGTCTTTTAGCACCAAGATCACGCGATCTTTGCCGCCGGCTTTGGCGCAAATTTTAGTTAGATTATGGATGTAGGCGGATCTGTTTAAAACGAGCTCAGACATTGAAATTTACGCCAAACGCCTCGTAAACGTTAGGAAGCAGCTTTCTGATATTATAATCATAAGCGTAAAATTTGGCGTAAAGCGCCTTTAGATCGGCCTCTTTGACCGCAGTAAAGTCAAACACGTCCGTGCCCGCAACCTTTGGCACTTGGCGGTCTAGCTCGGCGAAAAACTCGCTCCTAGCCTTTAAAATTTCCTCGATTTGATTTTTTACTATTTCTTTTTTTTCTTGCATTTACTTCTCCGTTAAGATTTTAAATTTATCTTTATCTAGCCGCACGTAGAGCTCTTTTTTTCCTTTAAATTCGTGACTGGGCGCGGCATAATCCTCGTCAAAAACTACTCTAAAAAGATTTTGCCCTTTAGTGTTCGGGTACGGCGTCACGCTAAAATTTGAAGCTTTTATGCTCTTTTTTTCGTTTAGCGCGAAAATTCTCTTTTTATTTTCGGCAAATTTAGCCCTCGTTAGCGCATTTTTGCCGTCTATTTTTACAAATTCGTCCGCATAAAAGCCCAGGTAAATTTTAGTTTCGTTATCTCGCCACGCCTGCAGCCACTCGTGCAGATGCGCCAGTACGCGCGCTATGTCGTCTTTGCTGGCGTCTACCTTCTGGTTTTCGCTGATTATCACGACGCCCTTGCTGCCGATCAGTCGGCCGAATTTCATCAGCGCATCGTTGTTAAACGCCACACAACCGCGCGTTTTTACTTCGTCCTCGCGCTTGCCTTTCATCGGCAGTCCGTGTATCCAGATGCCTCCGCCGGTTTTTTGTGCGGCCTTATCGTGGGCGTTTGGGTACGATAGCGACATCGCAAGCGGCCCGTAAAAGTGATCGGGCGGCGTAAATTTATCCGTGACGTCGTAAACCCCGACCGGCGTTTTTAGGTCGCCTTCTTTAAATTTATCTCCGCTTTTGCCCGTTATCACGCTTTGCGAAAAAATTTGCTCCAGCGCACCGCCTGCATACTCGAAGCTTTGTAGGGTTTTTTGCGCTTTATTTATGACGATGATTTTGGTTTTAGCCTCGTAGTAGCCGTACCTGACATCGGCTGCGTCTAGCTTTTCCAGCCAGTATTTAGCATCCCTCGAATTTGCGTCCGCTAGAACCTTGGCGGCTAAAATTTGAGAGGATAAAATAGAAAAAATGAAAAATACAATCAAATTTTTAAACAAAATTTCAATCCGTGTTTCAAAATGAGCTTGGATTATATTATTAATTGGCTTAAATTTTAAAAAAATAAAATTTTAAGCTACAAAGGGATATGATAAATCACACCAAAAGTGAAATAAATTCTCAAAAAAGGAAAGAAAATGAAGAAATTAGTTGCATTTGCCATTGCATTGTCAGCATCTTTTTGCTTTGCTGATTACGTTCTTATCAGTGCGGATAACGCATACGCCAAAGCCACTCCGCCAAACGTCAAAAACAGCGCAGTCTTTATGGATATCACAAACAATATGCCAAAAGCCGTAAGACTAATAAGCGCAAGCACGGATGCCTCTCAAAGCGCCGAACTTCACACGCATAAGCATGAAAACGGGATGATGAAAATGGTACAAATAGATAGTATAGAGGTACCGGCTGAGGGGTCGGTGAGCCTAAAACCAGGCGGCCTTCATATAATGCTAATGGACGTAAAAAAGCCAATGAAAGCGGGCGATAAAGTAAATTTAACTCTTAAATTTAGCGACGGCAGAATAGTTGAAGTGATCGACATACCGGTTAAAAATTTAGAAACTTCCGGACATGCGCATTAAAATTTTATAATGAAAAAATTTCTCATCGTTTTGGTTGCGCTAGTCGGGGTTTTTGCGACCTCGGCGTATCTGTTTTTTAAACCGCAAGCGCAAGAGGACTTTTTAAGCGCAGAGGACGTGGGGGCAAATTTAACTCCGCTTCCCTGCGATATGAACACAGAGCACTCCTGCGGCGTGGAGTTTCGCGGCAAGACGGTTAAATTTAGCCTCTCGCCAAAGCCCGTTTACACGATGCAGCCCACGATCGTGCGCATCGAGGGCTTAGAAGGGTTTAAAAACCCGAGCCTCGAGATCCACGGCGTAAACATGGATATGGGCGTAATAAAGGCCGAAGTCGAAAAGCGCGATAACGCCTACGTCTCAAACGTCGTGCTAAGCGCATGCCTGATAAACATCATGAGGTACCGTTTCGAGGTGCTGGAAAACGGCAAAAGAAGCGGGCTTTATATAGACTTCGACTTGCATCAATAGACGCAAAATTTACTTAAAAGGGCGGATGATGAAAAAGCTTATTATCGCAGTTATACTGATTTTAACGGTTCTTGGCGCAGGTTATCTCGCACTCTACTCAAACAAATACGCCCCTAACGACCAAAGCGCAAACGTCGCCGAGGGTCAAAAAAATTATGATTTTACCGGCAAGGGCGCAAACGGTGCAGTGAGCCTAAAGAGCTTTGAGGGTAAAAATAAGATTATTTACTTTGGCTACACCTCGTGTCCCGACGTCTGCCCCGCGACTTTAGGTATCTTAAGCGGCGTGTTAAACGAGCTTAAAAGAGACGATATCGTCGTGATTTTCGTCACTCTCGACCCGGAGCGCGACGAGCCAAAAAACGTGGACGAATACGCAAAATACTTTTATCCGAACTCATACGGCGTAGTGGTAAACGACCTACCGGGGGTTGCTAAAAACTACGGCGTAAAATACCAAAAAGTCCTACTGGAAAAATCTGCCATGGAGTACTCCGTCGCGCACAGCTCCTCGCTATACGTACTAGACAAAAACGGCAAATTCGTAACCGAAATATCAAATTTAACACCGCAAAATATCAAAAAAACGTTGGAAAATTTAGAAAAATAACGGCTCGCGATTTTACAAATCCCGTGTTACGTTATAACGCAAATTCATTTTTATATATCAAATTATTACGAAAGTTGATTTAAGTCAATATTTTTTTAAGCTCGCCCGCTGTATAGTTTCATTAAATTTCGAAGAAGGAACGATTTGAACCCACGCACGCTAGCGAGCGTTTTTTATCTACTATTTTTAATCTCGGCAAGCTACGGTTTTGAGCCTAGCACCGACGTAAAAAGCTATGCCTTTAGCGAACTTAACGGCGGAAAAATAGCCCTATACGACGCGGCAAACGAGCTAAAAATCATCGATGCGGCAAATCTGCGACCAAGTGCGCAGACAACCTTGGCCGCAGACGAGATAACCTCGCTTGCTTTTGGCGCGGGCGAGCTATATGCCGGGCTTTCTAGTGGAATAATCGTTAAATTTAGCAAGGATTTAAACTCCAGGGAAGTAGCGCTTGACGTCTCAAGTCTCGGTCTTGACACGCGCATAACGCATCTAAGCATATCAGGCGGTAAATTTTACGCCGTGGCGGGAGAAAATATCTTCCTCGTCTACGATCCGTCCGCCAAAAAGCTCTCCGTCGCGTGCCTTAGCGGCGTATACCGCGTAGCAACCTGCGAAATCATAAACGGCGCCGCCGTAATAACCGGCTGGGATAGGTCGGTTTTTAGGTTAAATTTGACCTCGATGGAGGTAAAAAATCATGGCAAACTAAATGCGGTAGCCTTAAGCGCGGCGCAGGCGGGCCAAGATATGCTTTTAGGGCTAGCTAGCGGAGAGATAGCGAGCGTAAAATTTAAAGCCGAGGAAAATTTAGCCCCTAGCGAGAGTATAGACCCAAAAACGGCGCAAACAAGCACGGTAAATTCGCTAAACAAAAAGCCGTTAAGCGCAGCTAAAGACAAAGCCGCTCAAGGAAGCTCTAAAGCAAATGCGGCGGATAAGACGGACGTAAATTTAAGCCAAAACGCGGTTTTGCCGCAAGCATACGGCGATAAATTTGGGGCAAATTTAGCAGATAAAACCGCAAAAAACGAAGCGGACGTAAATTTGTCGCGCAAAAAAACGAGCGTAAATTTTTTAGATACGAAACCATCGGCAAATACAAATACGCGCGAGATCGCCCCAAAAAGCCTAAATGCAAAAATTTATAAAATCTCGAATCTACGGATAAAAAGCCTGCTATCCGTGCGGAATAAAATTTATATCGGCCTTGATAATGGCGAGGTTTGGCGCGCAAGCGCAAATTTTACGGATATAGAAAAGCTCGGGAAAAATTCGGATGCGATAATAAGCGTTTTTAATAATAATGAGGATATAATAACCGTAAGCATAAACGGCGAAATTAAAATTTATAAATAAAATCTTAAGAAAGGAGATTTTTAATGAACAAAATTTTTAGTTCAGGCATCGTTGCGGCGGCGTGTATGGCGTTTGCAGTTAGCAGCGCGTGCGCGGCAGATAGCGACTTGCAAGCTATCATGAAAGCGCGCGGGCTAACGGAAAAAGACGTCCTAGCGGCTGCTAAAACGTATCAGCCAAGCGGCAAGAAGGACGATTATATCGTCTTTTCCTCGGGAGGCCAAAGCGGACAGGTGATGGTTTACGGCGTACCTTCGATGAGGATTTACAAATTTATCGGCGTCTTTACGCCCGAGCCTTGGCAGGGGTACGGCTTTGACGAGGAGTCTAAGGCCATCCTAAAAAGCGGCGCGATTAGGGGCAAGGAGCTTTCGTGGGGCGATACTCACCACCCTGCTCTAACCGAAAAAAACGGCGAATACGTCGGCGATTATCTTTTCATCAACGACAAAGCCAATCCTCGCATTGCGGTTATAAATTTGCACGATTTTGAAACTACGCAAATCGTCGTTAATCCAATCGTAAAAAGCGAACACGGCGGCAGCTTCATCACTCCAAATAGCGAATACGTCATCGAAGCGGCGCAGTACGCGGCTCCGCTAGATAACGGCTACCACTCTATAGACGAGTACGAAAGCGCGTACCGCGGCGCGGTAACGTTTTGGAAATTCGACTATCCAAAAGGCAGGATAGACGAGAAAGCTTCCTTCTCGCTTGAGCTTCCTCCGTATTGGCAAGATCTAAGCGACGCAGGTAAAGGCGAGAGCTTCGGCTGGGCGTTTTCTAACTCCATAAACTCAGAGATGTACACCGGAGGTATCGAAAAAGGCTTGCCTCCGTTTGAAGCGGGCGCAAGCAGAAACGATACTGACTATTTGCACGTTTATAACTGGCAAATTTTAGAAAAACTAGCTCAGGATAAGAAAAACTACAGAGAGATAAACGGCCACAGAGTAGTTACCATAGACGCTGCAGTTAAAGCCGGCGCGCTATTTTTGATCCCAGAGCCAAAGAGCCCGCACGGCGTAGACGTTAGCCCGGACGGCCGATATATCGTTATCGGCGGTAAGCTAGATACGCACGCTACGGTTTTTGACTTTAGAAAGATCAAAAATTTAATCGACAAAAAAGAATTTGCCGGCACCGACTCTTACGGCATACCGATTCTTGATTTGCAAAAGACCCTACACGGACAAGTAGAACTCGGCCTTGGACCTTTACACACGGCATTTGACGCGCAAGACGGCGTACTTTATACCTCGCTTTACGTCGATAGCCAGATCGTAAAATGGGACTATAAAAATTTAAAAGTCCTAGATAGGATCAACGTCCACTACAACATCGGACACCTAGACGCGATGGAGGGAAAATCGGCCAAACCTAAGGGCAAATACGTAATCGCTCTTGATAAGCTATCAATCGACCGCTTTAACCCAGTAGGTCCTCTTCACCCGCAAAACCACCAGCTAATCGACACTACGGGCGCTAAGATGGAGCTTTTATACGATATGCCTATACCTCTTGGCGAGCCTCACGACGTTATATCTATCGAGGCTAGCAAGCTAAAACCGGCTACCACCTACGCCATGGGAACAAACTCTCGCACGGGCAAAGAAAGTCCGTTTGTAACTCTTGCCGGACAAGAAAGAGTCGAGCGCAACGGCAAAAACGTAACCGTATACGCTACGATGATCAGAAGCCACATCAATCCTGAGCACATCGAGGTAAATAAAGGCGACAACGTAACCATCCACCTAACAAACCTAGAGCGCGCACAGGACGAGACTCACGGCTTTACGGTCGATCTTTACAACATCCACGCCTCTTTAGAGCCGGGTAAAACCGCAACCGTAAATTTCGTAGCGGACGAAGAGGGCGTATTCCCTTACTACTGCACCGAATTTTGCTCTGCATTGCACCTTGAGATGATGGGCTATTTGCTAGTTAAAGATCCGAACAAAAAATACGAATCGGCAAAAGCAAATAGGCTAAAAACCCTAAGCCCAGAAGCTCTAAAAGCCGAATACGATAAAGTAATCGCTACGAATAAAGCTACCGACGAAGTTATCCAAAGCGTAGTGGCTTACCTAAAAGAAAAGCATTACGAAAAATATCCTAAGGTAAAAGAGCTAGTCACCGACGCGCTGGATCAATACGGCAAAATCCCCGAGGCTAAAGCAAAAGCCGACGAAGCCTATAAAAAAGGCGACGTAAACGGCGCGATACTTTGGGAGTACCAAGTATGGCAGTATATGGTTAAAACCGCGGACGTCGGCCTAAGAGCCAAAAACAACCTCGCTAAAGAGATCGCTACGCCTATGAGTCCGGCTGCTGCTAAAGGCGAAGCCGCATATCTAAAAGGCGGCTGCAACGCTTGCCACGTCATCGGTCAGGTTAGCTCGGGCCCAGATCTAACGGGCGTTCTTTTACGCCACGAAAATGGCGAGAAATGGGTATTTGACTTTGTCAAAGATCCGTCTAAATTTTACGGCGACGAGTATATCAAGTCTATGATCGATTACTTTAACCTAAGAATGCCTAATCAGCACATGAGCGATCAAGAGATCAAAGATATCATCGAATACCTAAAATGGATCGACGAAAACGCGGGAATGTAGTCTAAATTTGAGCTTAGCGGCTCAAATTTAACTGCTAAATTTAAGGCTCGGAGCGCGTAATCCGAGCCTTTTTCGTTAAATTTAAAAAGCCTTTCGCGAAAAATTTTTTAAATTTAATAAAGGAGAAACGATGAAGAAGTATCAAATTTACACCATTATCGCATTAGTTTTGATGACCGTTTGTTTTACGATCCCGGTCCTTGGATGGTTCGGCGCGAAGGCTAAAATCGCAGCCGGCGAGCCGATTGCCGGGTATTCGTATAAAATTTACGACCTTTACACCTCGTTTCAGTACAAAAATCACTTGATGCCAGACGACGTAAAAGCCAGCCTACAAAAAGCGATCGAGCAAAAAGCCGAGATCGGCACGCCCTCTTTTCCTATCTGGTACGTCGCGCTTGAAGCGCCAAACTACCCAAAAGACGCCTTTCCGGACGGTATCCCCGTTTATTTTCACGTTGACGGATACGGCGGCGACGTGCACGAGATGAACACCATAAACCACTACATCGGCATGTATCCGATGGAGCACGGCGGCAACGTCGAGCGCGCGATCGCGCCTTATTATCTGCTTATTTCCACGCTTTGCATGCTAGCCTTTTTGTACTACGACGGCAAATTTAACTCCCTACTCATGGTGCTTCCCGCTATCGCTCCGCTGCTTTTTATGGGCGCGTTTGCGGGCTGGCTTTACTGGTACGGGCACAATATGCAAGAGTGGGGCGCGTTTAAGATTAAGCCTTTTATGCCGACCGTGCTTGGCGACGGCAAGGTCGCGCAGTTTACGACGCATTCGTATCCTAGCATAGGATTTTGGGTGATGATAGCTATGAGCGCGCTTTGCATCCTAGCCGTATTTTCTAAGAAAAAAGAGCTCAAAGAAGCCAAATGAAATTTAAGCTTTTGCTCTTTTGCGCGCTAAATTTGACGGCCTTCGCCGGTCCGCTACAAGACGCCATAAACGCTGCAGAACCGGGCGACATCTTGCGGCTAAACGACGGCCTTTACGAGGGAAATATAATCGTCGATAAGCCGCTAACGATAATAGGCAAAGGCGAGAACGCCGTGATACGAGGCGACCGCAAATCAAGCGTGATAAAAGTAACGGCAAAAAACGTAAAGCTTATAAATTTAAACATCGAGGGTAGCGGCACGAGCCAGATGAACCTAGATGCGGGCATAAGCTGCGCAAAGGGCAATAATATTTTAGTCGAGAAAAACCGCTTTAAAGACGTGCTTTTCGGCATCGAGCTATCAGAATGCAACCAAGCCGTGATAAGAGATAACAACATCACTTCAAAAGAGGGCTTTGACGTGCCTAGACGCGGAGACGCCGTGCGCGCATGGTATTCGCACGAAAATTTGATCGAGCAAAACTACGTCTATAACAGCCGCGACATCGTAGCGTGGTTTTCCAGCAACAACGTAATCCGCAAGAACTACGGGCAAAACAACCGCTACGCCGTACACACGATGTACTCGGCGGGCAACCTCATCGAGGATAACGAATTTAGCGGCGGCGCGGTCGGGATGTATTTTATGTTTTCTACGAATTCCCTCGTGCGCCGAAACGTGATAATCAACTCAAACGGAGCCTTTGGCGTGGGTATCGCGCTAAAAGATACCTCGGGCTTTACCGTGAGCGAAAATACCTTTTTGTATAACTCGCGCGGCATCTACTCCGACCGCTCGCCGCTAAATCCGGGCACCGTAAATTTGATCGAAAATAATCAAATTTTATACAACGTCATCGGGCTACAAATGCACGCGACGCAGGAAAAAAGCGTGTTTAAGGGCAACGATTTTATCGGCAATATGGAAACGGCTATCAACGATACTCCTGGCTCAAAGATCGAGCTAAACGAGTGGAGCGGCAATTATTTCGACGAATACGAAGGACTAGATCTAAACCGCGACGGCATCGGCGACACGCCCTACTCGCACTTTATTTACGCCGACAAGCTTTGGCAGTATTATCCGGCTCTGCGCTTTTTTTACGGTTCGACCGTGATTAGCGGGCTAAATTTTCTAGCTAAGCTAGCGCCTTTTTCCGAGCCGCTTAAGCTTTTAGAAGACGACTCTCCAAAAATGCGCCCTAATAACGCTCAAAAGGTCGCGCTATGAATAGACGAAATTTTATCGCTCTAACGGCAGGCGCGGCGGCCGCAGGCTACGGCATCGGATATTTTTTACCCAAAACGCGCGCGGACGAGCTTTTTTTACGGCCTCCCGGAGCCGTTAAAAATTTCGAGTCGCTTTGCATAAAATGCGGCCAGTGCGTGCAGGTTTGCCCATATCACAGCATCGGACTACTAGACATCGCGCAGGGCTACTCAAACGGCACGTCCTACATAAACGCGCACGAGCGAGGCTGCTATCTATGCGACCTTTTTCCTTGCGTTTTAGCCTGTCCCAGCGGCGCGCTAGATCACGCCACGACGCAAATCAGCGACGTAAAGATGGGCGTTGGCGTGCTAAGGGAGCATGAAGCCTGTCTTGCTTATAAAAACGAAAACGTAAATTTAAGCGGCATTACGAAAATGCTAGGGCGCAAAATTTACAACGATCGCGAGCAAGCCGTAAAAGACGCCGTCCAAAATAGCGTGGATAAGCCCTGCGATCTGTGCGTTAGCCTCTGCCCCGTCGGAGACGTCGCTATATCTATGGCTAAAAGCGACGGGCGAAATTTGCCCGAATTTAAACGTGGCTGCGTTGGATGCGGAGCGTGCGCCGAGGTTTGCCCCGTACAAATCATCGACATAGCGCCAAACCGCAGCTATGACGAAATTTACAAAGGATAAAAATGAGAAATAAAATTTTAGGCTGTCTCGCGGCTCTCGCCGTGGTAGCGCTGATAACGGGCTGCGAGAGCAAAGACGATAAAAAAAGCGCGACGCAAGCGGCAAAAACGCAAGCGACGCCCGCCGCCGCAGGCATGATAGAGACGCAAAAAGCGGACGCTAACGCGACCGCGCAAAAAGACTACGATCAGTTTATGAGCTACGACATAAACGGCAAAAAGAGAGTCAAATTCGGCCTGGACGACGAGGAGAGCGAGACTAGTCGCTCAGTGGGCGCGCTAGCGATGGTGCGAAGCCCACTGCAAAGCATAAATTTAAAACTCGTAAAAGGGCGCCTTAGCAAGGACTTTATCGTAAAATGCTCCGCCTGCCACGACGACTACGCCAACGGCATCATCGGCCCGTCGCTGCTAAATAAAACCTCGGATCAAATTTACGACATGATCTTTGCGTACAAGAACAAGCAAAAGGCAAATCCGCTGATGAAAGACTTAGTCCAAACCCTAGACGAGGCGCAAGTCCGCGCTCTAGCAAACGAAATCAGCGAATTTAACGAGCAGTTTAGAAAAAAATAGGAGGCTAAAATGGGAAAGAAAATAGCGATAATCTTTGGAGCTTTGGTCTTGGTTCTTATGATTTTTATGCTGACTAGCCAGCCCTCAGCGCCCATAAAAGACGCTAGCAGGCCCGAAATAAAACCCCAAGACTTCGCCCCTAAGCAAGAGCGAAACGAGGAGCTAAACCTGCAAGACGCCGAGGAAATAAAAAAGATAAAACAGCTGCAAAATAGCGTCGCAAATCAGCCTAACGAGGGCGTTAGCAAACGATACCTCACATCTTGCGCGCCTTGCCACGGAGCAAACGGCAAGGGCGTAATGGCGCCTAAAATCTCAGGCAAAAGCAAGGACGAAATTTTAGCTAGGCTAAAAGACTACAAAGAAAATAAAGTACCAAACAGCCTAATGAAGGGACTTTTAAACAACGTAACGGACGAGGATTTAGGCTTGTTAGCGGATGAAATTTCAAAATTTAAAGAGTAGCGGATGGATAAATATAGCACGCGCTGCACGGTCTCAAAGGTCGATTTTTTCGATACGCTGACGATAAAAAACGGCGAGGGCAAAAAAAGCCTCAGCTGGCGAGGACGCCGTCTCATCGTAATCGCGCTAGTGCATATTTTGTTCGTGCTTTCTTACCGCGCAGATATTCAAATTTTAGAAGGCGACATCAGCGGATCAAGGATTTTGGGATTTCACTTGACCGATGCTTTTATGAGCTTTCAAGTATTTGCCGCGACGCACGAGTTTCCGATAAATTTGATCATCGGCACGGCTACGATTTTGCTTTTTTATGCGCTTGTGGGCGGGCGGGCGTTTTGCGGCTGGGTGTGTCCTTATACCTTTTTAGGCGAGATCGGCGAGAAAATACACGAAAATTTAGCCGCTAAAAAAATCATCAAACGCCGCGAGTTCGACCCCAAATGGCGCTACGTCTTTACCGCGCTTTTTATAGCGATGAGTTTTGCTAGCTCGCAGCTCGTGTTTGAGATTTTTAGCGTGACGGGCATCGTGTCTAGATTCGTCATTTACGGCTATTTTCACGCGATTTGGTTTGCCCTTTTCGTGCTTTTAGTGGAGATTTTCTACTCCCGCAGGGGCTGGTGCCGCTACGTCTGCCCTATCGGCGCGACGTATTCGCTGCTAACCCGCACCAACGCCGTTAAAGTCAGCTGGAACAAAGATCGCTGCGACCACTGTTTAGTCTGCATCGATACCTGCCTCGTGCCGCACGTGCTTGAAATCACGAAGAAAAACGCCAAACTAGACGGCGACGAAAATAAAAAAGAATTTCGTCTCGTGGGCGGCGACTGCACGCTTTGCGGGCGCTGTATCGACGTGTGCCACCACGACGCGCTGAAATTCGACAACGGCTTTAAAAAGCTCATCTAAAAAGGATAAATTTGATAATCTTAAAAGACATCACCAAGGCTTTTGGCTCGCAAAAAATATTGCAAAACGTAAATTTAAGCATAAAAAAAGGGCAAAAAACGGTCGTGCTAGGACAAAACGGCGCCGGCAAAAGCTCGCTGATGCGCATCATACTGGGCGAATTTAAGCCAAACAGCGGCGAGGTGCGAGTAAACGGCTTTGATCCTTTTGCCGCGCGCAAAGAAGCCCTTAGCGTAATATCTTTCGTCCCGCAAACGCCGCCGCCGCTTAAATTTAACCTAAAAGAACTTTGCGAGTTCGTATGCAAAAGCTCGGGCGCCCCGCAGGAAAACATAGAGAAATTTTGCGAGAAAATGGAGCTTGATCTAAAAGGAAATTTTCATAAGCCCTTTTACAAACTCTCAGGCGGCATGAAGCAAAAAATGCTAATCGCAATCGCCTTCGCTAAAAACACCGAAGCTATGATGTTTGACGAGCCGACGGCAAATTTAGACCCCAAAGCCAGGCGAAATTTTATGCACTTGCTGGGCGAGTTCGCGCGCGAAAAAACGCTGGTTTTCATCTCGCACAGGCTTGATGAGGTGCAGGACATATCAAACCGCTACGTCGAGATGGATCTGGGGCAGATCATAAAAGACGAGCTAATCTCTCAAGGAGGCGCTCATGCGTAACTTGCTACTCATCGCCAAACTAGACGTCGCCGAGTCGCTACGCTCGCGCTGGTTTCTCATCTATATGCTAGTTTTTATGGGGCTTATCGTTACATTTATCTTTAGCGGCGTGACGGACTCGCGGGTGCTGGGCTTTAGCGGACTTACGCGGCTTTTGCTGCTTTTTATCCAAATTTGCATCGTTATCGTGCCTATTTTTATCCTCATCTCGACCGTGCGCAGCATCAGCGCCGACCGCGACACGAATTTGCTTGAATACATGCTTAGCTTTCCCATTAGCCTGGGTGAATACTATTTCGGCAAGGCTTTGGGGCGTATTTTCGTTATTTTCGTGCCGCTTTTGCTCTCTTTCGTTTTAGCCGTAGTTGCCGGTCTAGTTAAAAAAATCGAAATCCCATGGGATATCCTAAGCCTCTACACCGCCCTACTTTTTGCGCTTAGCTTCGTGTTTTTGTCGTTTGGATTTCTCATCTCCTCGGTGATCAAAAATCAAGAAATGGGTCAGGGCGTCGCGTTTTTGCTCTGGCTTATCTTGCTGGCATTTTTGGATCTAGCTCTCATGGGCTTTTTGATGAAAAGCAACGTGCGCGAGGATATCATCTTTTTCATCGCGCTCATTAACCCCATCGAGGTCTTTAGGATCGCGGCGATTAGCCTGTTTGATCCGAATTTAGCCGTTATCGGCGTGGCGTCAAACTTCGTGCTAAACAACTTTAGCGTATTTGGCTTCGTGCTTTACTCGATTTTTTACCCGCTGATTTTGGGCGCGATTATGCTTGTGGGCGGATATTTTATCTTTAGCAGCAGGGATTTGGTGTAAATTTAGCTAGTCTGCGGTAGCCGAATTTGGCGTTTAGGCAGGCTAGCTTTTATCAAGCAAATTTAACCGCACATGCGGCTAAATTGCGATGAAAGGGTGTTATTTCTACGCTATCCATAACCGCTAAAATCCAAAATTTATCATCGTTATGAGGCGTATTAGATTTAAGTTCAAAATTCGCCTTTTATTTTATCGCGGTGATATTTATTAGGACGCTACTTTACCGACCGGCGGCTGGGTATCTTGACCTATATATAGTAGCTTAGCAACTGTTTTGAATAGTTGTCGTTTAAATTTAGATTAAATACAGCCATTGTTTATCCTTTATATGAAATTTTTTATTTTAAAATCTTTAATAAAATTTATATAAAACTTTTAGCGCATCTCTATATCTCTACCGCCCAAATAATTTTCTTCCAGCGGATAATTTATATTGCCGCAGTTATCAAATTTAAAACCTTTTCCAATACCGACTACGGCATTTTTTCTCTTTTTATAGTATTCTCTAGTAATGTCAAAATTTGTTACCAAGTCATAAATATACTCCGAATGGTTAAATTGCATATAATTACCGTTAAATATAGCGAATTTATCAAGAAACAAAGTGCCTGTAACAGCTTTATCGTCGCCGCCAACCCTAACTATCGGTCTATCAAATCCAACGCTCGTATCTTTCAAATTTATTTTTAAATATTTCTTTGGATCGGTTTTTTTAGCTTTTAATTCTTTCATCAGTATCTGCTCGGTTGTTTTTCCCTCTTGGTAATATTTTTCTAATACTTCAAAACAATTCGATAAGTTTATATTTTCTAGTTCATAGTATGCAACCTCATATCTACTGGACCAAAGACTACCGAAGGTTTTCAGCCTATAAGCATCAATCATCCAATATAACTTTACGTCATAGTCCAAATATGCCCCTGCTACTCTTTTATACAGCTCCTCTTTGGGCAAAATTCTATTCTCTTTTAGGCAGTATCCTTGCTTGTATTTGTCGTAGTCGGAGAGAGAAACTATCACAAAGCCTCGCGAGGTGGAAAAATCTGGCACGATGCGGATAAATGCTGCGCAGAGTATCGCCGTAAAAAGCACGACCGACCAAACTATCTTTTTAAGTTTGCTACCGAAGAGTTTTTGTTTTAAATTTAAATTCAAAATTTACCTTGTTATTTTATTTTCATTATGATTATATTGTGATTAAACTTAGGTGTTTATAAACAGGTATCGCCGTTTTAAAATTTAATTTTGCAGGGTCTTTTGCCAGAGCTTAGACAATAGGCAAATTTGACGACCTAGCCGCCAAATTTGCCTATCATAGCGTAAATTTAAGCCTCTTCCGTCGTGCTCAAATTTCCCTCGCCGGCGACTAACTCGGCTGCTAGCTTTTTGCTTGATTTAAAGTCCACTTTACCCGTTCCTAGCACCGGTACGGCATCTACTTTATAAATTTTTGAAGGCTGCATGATAGAAGGTATCGCAGAAGCCCTGATGCGCGCGGCCACGTCCTCCTCGCTTATCTCGCCGCTAAAGAGCATAACGACCTGCTCGCCCTTTTTCTCGTCGGCGACGTTGGTGCAGACAAAGGTAACCTCATCGCCCAGCACGCCTGAGATTTGAGCCTCGAGCGCGCCTAGGCTTATCATCTCGCCGCCGATTTTAGCAAAGCGAGATAGCCTATCCGTGATGGTTAAAAAGCCCGCCTCGTCTAAAAAGCCGATGTCGCCGCTGTTATAGTAGCGCACACCGTCTAGCTCCACGATCGCTTCTTTCGTGCGCTCCTCATCTAGATAGTAGCCCTTCATCACCTGATGGCCGCCGATTAGGATTAGGCCGGCTTGCCCGTTTTCTAGCTTTTCTAGGCTTGTTGGATCGCAGATTCGTATTATCGTGCCGGCTGTCGGTAGACCCACGCTGCCCTCTTTTGAAAAAACAAGCTCTTTAAAAAACTCGGGCTCTAGCACGTTTGCGGTATTTACGCTAACGACGGGCGAGGTCTCGGTCGTGCCGTAGCCCTCGTAAATTTCGACGCCGAATTTCATCTTAAACTCGCGCTTAACGGCCGCGTTTAGCTTCTCAGCGCCGGCGATGGCGTAGCGGATCGTAGAAAACATCAGCGGATTTAGCTTTTTGTTTTTGGTATAGAGCCTAAAAAACGTTGAAGTGCCAAACATTATCGTCGCGTGGTATTTGGCGACCATCTTGCCCACAGCAAAGGCATCTGTAGGATCGGGCACGTGAGCCGAGGCGATACCCTCGCTAAGCGGGAAAAAGGTCGCCGCTGTAAGCCCAAACGAGTGAAATATCGGTAGCGACGCTAAGATCACGTCGTTGCCGTCCGTATTTACGATCTCTGAAATTTGCTTGATGTTAGCCATTATGTTTTTATGCGTTAGCACGATGCCCTTTGGCGTGCCCTCGCTGCCGCTGCTAAAGAGTATCGTCGCATCATCGTCTATGCGAACGTCGCGAAAATAAATAAGCTCAAGCAGCCAGCGCGGCATCAAAACCGCCTTTAGCATCGCGCAAATTTTATCAGCCTTGCTTATGCCCTGCGCGACGTCTTCGAGATAGATTAGTCTGCCTTTTAGAGATTCTTCCAGCTCAAAGCCGCGAGCCTTTAGCTTGGCGATAAACTGGCGCGACGTGATTATGCTTCTTAACCCAGCCTTGTCCGCGCAGCCGATCAAATTTTGCTCGCTAAGCGTGTAGTTTAGATTTACGCTTATCTTGCCTCTGATAAATAGCATCAAATTTATAATGCTACCCATCACCGAGGAAGGCAGTATCACGCCGACGTTTCGCTCTTTTAAAAACGAGAATTTAAATTTAGACAAAAACACAAGCACCGTCGCGATAACCTTGAGATTGTTTAGATCAGCGCCCGTGCTATCTACCATCGAGCGTTTAAACAGATTTGCTTTAGCGTGTTTTAGCCAACTGAACTGCATAGGCTCGAGCGTTTTTAGATACTCCGCCCAGCTAAAAAACGATAGCTCGACGACCTTTTCGCGCACCTGCGGGGCTTTGGTTTCAGGTGCCAAAGGCGCGCCGAAGCTCACCCTGATAGCGCGCTTGCCGTCTATTTTGCGGCTGATTTTTTGGTAGTATTTTTGAGCGCGCGAGAAGCTAGAGCCCCAAAGACCCCGCAGATAAAACGGCACGATGACTGAGTTCGTATCGCTTGCGGCTATCTCGTAACCGTGCGCAAACTCGTCTATCTGGCCGTTATAGCTGATATGCCCCTCAGGAAAGAGCGCCACCACGTCG
>NZ_CALHVN010000021.1 GCF_938039245.1 uncultured Campylobacter sp.
GCATTTTTGATTACAGCCTTCTGAAATTTTGATGTAGGCATGGTAGTTTGAGCCCGTTATCACGCGCTCTTCGCTTGCTTGCAGGTAGGTGTCCGGGCTAAATAAATTTTGCTTTTTTAGGATGATTTCATCGATCTTGTCGTAGTCTCCGACGCCGGTAAATAGATCGACCTCGGGCAGCTCCTTCATCAGCTCCTCGCGGTATCGCTGCATCAGACAGCCCGTGACCACGAGCAATGAGCCTTTTTTGCGCGCTTCGTGCATATCCAGGATCGCGCGGATGCTTTCTTCTTTTGCCGAATTTATAAAGCCGCAGGTGTTTACGATGATGACGTCGGCCAAGGCCACGTCGGGCGTGATCTCGTAGTTTGAGAGGCGTCCGAGCATGATTTCAGAATCCACCAGATTTTTGTTACAGCCTAATGATACTAAGTGAAGTTTACCCATCTTATACCCACAGATTGTCGATCAGACGCGTTTTGCCCACGTACGCGGCGACTAGGATGATGGTATTACTTGGCTCTATTAGCGAGATTTCGTTTAAATTTCTATCCACGATCGCGACGTAGTCGACGTTTAGCGGCTCTAGGGTTTGTAGCATCTCGCCTTTTATCGTTTGTGCGCTTGGCTCGCCGGCCGCGATCAAATTTGAGGCTTTTTTAAGCGAATGAGAAAGCTTAAGCGCCTCTAGCTTTTGCCCCTCGTCTAGGTAGGCGTTTCGCGAGCTAAGCGCCAGTCCGTCGGCTGCGCGAACGATCTCACAAGGCACGATCTCTAAATTTAAAAAACAGGTTTTTACGAAATTTCGCACGATGAGCAGCTGCTGCGCGTCCTTTTTGCCCATATAGACGCGCTTTGCGTTTGTTAGATTAAAGAGTTTATTTAGCACGCGAAGCACGCCGTCAAAGTGCCCGGGACGAGTCTTGCCCTCAAGCACGCTTGCTAAATTTTCAGGCGCGCTAATTAACGGCTCGGTATCAAAATATAGCTCCCTAGCCTCAGGCGCAAACATCGCATGTACGCCCAGCTCCTCGCAAATTTTAGCGTCGTTTTGTTCGTTTTTGGGATAGCTATCAAAGTCCTCGCCCGCCAAAAACTGAGTCGGGTTTACGAAGGTCGAAACGATCGCGGTTTTGTTTTCCGCTACGCACTTTTCTATGAGGCTAGCGTGCCCATCGTGAAGCGCGCCCATCGTAGGTACGAAGCCGATATTTTCGGGATTTGCCGCGACAAAATCTCGCAGCTGTTCTGCTGTTTTTAAAATTTGCATTTTCTCTTCTTTATGTTTAATTTTAACGCGCGATTATAGCAAATTTTATCTTTACTCTTACAAATATGTTATAATCACGCCAAAAAGCACAAAAAAGGTCTTAAATTTTGGATAATTACGAATACACGGAACTCCTAAAAACACTAAACACAAAAGTAGAAAATATCGCTGGCGTCGTAAAGCCTGAAAGCATCAAAGCTCGCCTAAAAGAGATCGAGGAGCTAGAAAACGATCAAAATTTCTGGCAGGATATCGCAAAAGCAGGCGCCATCGGCAAAGAAAAAACTAAAATTTCAAATATCTTAAATAACTTCCTAAACGCCAAAAGCGCCGTAGACGATGCAAAGGATCTATACGAGCTGGCAAACTCTGAAAACGACGAAGAGACGATAAATTCGCTCTTTGCCGAGGCTGGCGAATTAGAGGATAAGATTGTAAATTTAGAGATTTCTATGCTGCTTAGCGGCGAGGACGACGGCAAAAACGCCATCGTCACCATCCACCCGGGCGCGGGCGGCACGGAGAGTAACGACTGGGCGAGTATGCTATACCGCATGTACCTGCGCTTTTGCGAAAGAGAGGGCTTTAAGGTCGAAACCCTGGACTTCCAAGAAGGCGAAGAAGCAGGACTAAAAGACGTGAGCTTTATCGTTAAAGGCGTAAACGCCTACGGCTACCTAAAGGCTGAAAACGGCATCCACCGCTTAGTACGAACCAGCCCGTTTGATAGCGCCGGACGCCGTCACACGAGCTTTACTAGCGTGATGGTAAGTCCGGAGATCGACGACGACATCGAGATAGAAATCGACGAAAAAGACCTAAAAATCGACACCTACCGCGCAGGCGGAGCAGGCGGTCAGCACGTAAATAAAACCGAGTCTGCCGTACGCATCACTCACGCGCCTACCGGCATCGTCGTACAGTGTCAAAACGACCGTAGCCAGCACAAAAACAAAGCCACCGCGATGAAAATGCTAAAATCGCGCCTCTATGAGCTAGAGCTGATGAAGCAGCAAGAAGCCGCCGGCAGTATCGAAAAAAGCGAGATCGGCTGGGGCCACCAGATCCGCTCATACGTGCTTTTCCCGTATCAGCAGGTCAAGGATAACCGCAGCGGCGAGGCATATAGCCAAACCGACGCGATACTAGACGGCGACATAAAAAAGCTCATCGAGGGCGTTTTGGTAAGTCAAAAAAGCATAAACTAGAAAGGAAAAATATGGAAATTTCAGCTCTTTTAAACCAACTAGGCTACAACGAAAACGACGCGACCACCGCGCAAGTTAAGCGCATCCTAAACAACTGCGACGGGTTAAATTTAAGTAGCATAATCACGCTAAACGATCACCTAAAACCGCTTGGTAGCTTCGTCGCGATGAGCGGCAGCGAAGACGTGTTTAAGATAAAAAACGCGGGCAAAACGCCTGACGCGCAAAGCGACGCGCTAAACGTGATCGAAAACTGGGCTGAAAAAAACAAGATAAACATAAAAAGAGTAAATGAAACTACGCACTACATACTAGGAAAAAACATATGAAAAACTACGATATCATCGTCATCGGCTTTGGCAAAGCAGGCAAAACTCTCGCCGTAAAAGCCGCAAATTTAGGCAAAAAGGTCGCCGTAATCGAAAAATCGGCGCAGATGTACGGCGGCACATGCATAAACGTCGGCTGCATCCCAACAAAAAAACTAGTAAATTTAAGCAAAGAAGCGCAATACGTAAATAATAACGTCGCGGGCGAATACTTCACGCTAAGTATCGAGAAAAAAGACGCTCTCGTTTCCGCGCTTAGAGCTAAAAATTTCGCTATGCTTGACGGCAACGCAAACATCGACGTGATAAACGGCACGGCTAAATTTATAGATAAAAACAGCATTGGAGTCACGGCTACGGATGGCTCAAAAAGCACGCTTACCGCGCAAACCATCGTAATCAATACGGGCTCGATTAACGAAAAACCAAGCTTTGAGGTTAGTTCAAATTTAGCTTTTGACAGTACTGGGATTTTAAATCTAAAAACGCTTCCAAAACACCTAGCGGTGGTAGGCGGCGGATACATCGGGCTTGAGTTTGCCTCGATGTTTGCGGAGTTTGGCTCAAAAGTCACTATCGTAGCTCGCTCGGGCGTGCTAAAAAACGAGGACGATGACGTAAAACAGAGCGTAAAAGCGCTACTACAAACGCAAGGGATCGAAATTTTAGAGGGTTGCGAAGTTAAAAATTTAAAAGATAGCACGCTAAATTTCACCCAAAACAGCGAGGCAAAAAGCCTTGACGCGGACGCGTTTTTACTAGCGACGGGGCGCGTAGCGGCGACTGCAGAGCTAAATTTGAGCGCAGCCGGCGTACAAACGGACGCCAAAGGAAACGTGTCGGTAAACGAGTTTTTGCAAACCGCCCAGCCGCATATCTATGCAGTAGGCGATGTTCGCGGCGGCGAGCTTTTCACGTACACGAGCCTAGATGATTTTCGCATCGTCTTTGACAAGCTTTTTGGCGCCGGCAAACGCAGTACTCTAAACCGCTCGCCTCATGCCAGCACGCTTTTTACCGAGACTCCGCTAGCTAGCATCGGACTAAACGAGAAACGGGCCGCGGCGCAAAATTTGGACTTTAAAGTCCTAAAACTAGCGCTAGCAGCAGTCCCCGGCGCAAAGGTAGTCGGCAACGAAACCGGATTTTTAAAAGCGATCGTGGACGCAAAAAGCGGCAAAATTTTGGGCGCGGCATTTCACTGCGTTTACGCAAACGAGCTTATCAACGAAATCGCCATCGCAATGGCTCTAGGCGCGGGCGCTGATTTCTTTAAAAATCAGATTTTCACCCACCCTAGTATCAGCGAAGCGCTAAATGACCTCTTTGGACAATTTTAAAAACGACGGAAAGGATAAAAAATGAGGAATTTACTTCTTACCTTTATCGGGCTTTTATTTGTAGGATGCGCAGCTTCAAGCGGCGGACCCAACGACAACCCCGACTACGATTTTAACAAACGCGCCATCGAAGTTCTAAAGCCAAAATGCGAAAGCGGCAACTACTCCGCGTGCAACGATCTTGCCATCAGCTATCAAAATCTGCAAGATCACAAAACCGCTCTAAAATACTATGAAAGAGCATGCAAAAACAACTATCAAGCCGCCTGCACAAACCTCGCTAACATGTACCAAACAGGCCTTGGCGTGAGCAAAGACGCAAACAAAGCACTTGAAATCTATAGCGCCTCATGCACGAACGGCGGGGCGTACTCTTGCTACTACTTAGGCGAGTTTTATCGCTCGGCAATCGACGGCAAAGAACCGGACTACGCAAACGCCATGTCGGCCTACGATAGAGGCTGCAAACTAGGCGACGTACCGTGCTGCACAAACACGGCCGTACTTTACGAGCATGGGTTGGGCGTAGCGCAGGATGAAACAAAAGCTAGAAGCATCTACCGCTCGGCGTGCTTTAGCGGCGACACGTCTGCATGCGACAATCTAAAAAGAATGGGCAGAAAGCGATAAAAATTTAACGCATTTAAATTCGGCGTTAAATTTACTACGGCGAGTCAAATTCGGCTCGCCTTTTTTAAATTTGACCGTAGCAAATTTAACTTCAAATTTGCCCCAAAATTTACCTCCCAAAACCCACATCTTGAAAATATAAAAACCAAAAACCGTCCGTCAAATTTGACGCCGAATGCTCGCAAATTTAACCGCTAAAATTTAGGTTTTATTCTTGACGTTCCGTAGCCAAATTTTATTCGCTCCGCCAAAAAACAGGTTAAATTTGAGCGGATTTTACTCGCAAATACAAAAATAAACAACGCCAAATTTGAGTAAATTTGATAAAAGATAGAAAAAAGGGGCTCAAATTTAAGCCCCCAGATGCATGAGTTTAGAATAAAAATTAAAATTTATAAGAGACGTTAACCTTAAAGTTTCTGCCCGGCTCCCAGTCGATCGCGTTCGCATCGCCCGTATATTCGGCTATTCTTTGAGACTGCGAGACGTAGGCTTTGTTAAATACGTTATAAACGCCAGCGTTTATCTCAAGTCCCTTAAATTTACCGCCACTTGGCGCATAAGTGAGATAGATATCACTCACGGCGTAGCTCGGGATATGTACGGCAGCGTCGTTGCCAGCACTCGTCGTGTCTTTCGAGGCGAAATAAATAAGATTATAGCCCACGAGCGTATCGATAGCGTTTATCGAATACTCGGCGTTAAAGGTGTATTTGTCACCTTGGTCGCGGTAGCCGATGATATTTGACGTGTAGTAGCCGCCGCTACCGTTTCTCACGCGGTCTTTATATCTTACTTTTTGATGAGTATAGCTAGCGCCTAAGCTTAGCGCGTCGAGGTTTAGTCTAGCCAAAAGCTCGACGCCGTCGATATCCGCGCCGCCTGCGTTGATCCTATAAAGCACCGGATTTATACGCCCGCCTGCTGCGTTATTATCTACGATTAGGTTTTTGTATTTGGTTTTAAAGTATTTAGCTACAAAGCTAACGTGTCCCGTTTCGCTAAACTCGCCCTTGTAGCGTCCGCCGATCTCGTAGCTATCGCCCGTAGTGGCCTTTAGATCAGGGTTTGCTCTGTATCCCAGCGCCGTACCCCTGCTAGAGCCGCTAGCTAGCATAGACTCCATAACGTCCGGTCCTCTAAACACCTTAGCATAGCTGGCAAATACGCCAAGCCCCTTCATAAACTCGTAATCAAGCGCGAGAGCGGGCGTAAATTCGTCAAATTTGTATTTGTATCCGCCGATATTTGCGCCCGTGCCGTTATATGTCTTTAGCTCGTGGCGCTCGTATCTGATGCCAGGAGTCACAGTTAGGCCTGCAAATTTGATCGCGTCCTCTAAGTAAAACGAGTAGTTGTTTACTTTTTCGGGACGGTTGTTTTGCGGTTTGTTAAAATTCTCGCTGTGGTAGTACTCCGCGCCGTATCTTAGTGTTTGCGTCACGTCGCCCGTCTCTATCGCGGTTTTTGCTTTCGCGCTTAGGCCTCTAGTTTTTACGCCCCATTTGCTACCGTCGATCCTCTGATGCTTCGTATGATACGCCGTTACGTCTAGATTTAGCAGTTCGCTCGGCGTAAATTCGTACTTTAACGTCGTCGTGTCGCGCTCGTATTTGCGGTAGTCATCATTTGTATGCCAACTACCAAATTCTGCTCTTAAAGGATAAAGTCCCTTGTAGTGGTTGTGCTCGTGAGAGAGCGATATCCTGTGCGCGTCTAAAAAGCTATATCCGAGCTTAAAAAGATAGCTAAGGTCGTTACCGTCGCCGCCGATTTTCTTGCCGTTACCGCTCTTGCCGTAGTCGTAGCCTTTGTGATTTAGCGCGGCTAAAAAGTCAAGTCCCTCGACGGGCGCAGTAAAGACCATTAGCCCTTGCGAAAATTCGTCGTTATTTGAAGCATAGCCCGTTTTGATTTTCGCGCCGATGATTTCGCCCTCTTCCAGCAGGTCTCTAGCGTCCACCGTCCTAAAAGCCACAGAGCCTCCAAGAGCTCCGGCGCCGTTTACTACAGAGCGCGAGCCGACCTCAACGTCGATGGCTTTGATTAGATCGGGGTCGATCAGGAGGTCTGCGTTGTGGTGAAAGGTATTTCCGTTTTGCTTCGCGCCGTCGATCGTGATATTTAGGCCGCGGTCGCTCACGCCCCTCATGTAAATTTTTTGATTCATGCCGTTCGTGCCGCCTACGTAAACACCGGGAATATCGCGCATGACGTCTTTTAGTATGCCTGCATTTCTCGTGCTTATCTTTACGTCGTCTACGCCGTAGCCGCCGCTAGTGCTGCTTACCTCTACGCCGCTTAGCGTTACGTTTTCGGCGGCATTTGCGCCGATAGCTAGAGCCGCGACGAAAGAAATCTTCGCAACATTGTTAAAACTCATTTTTTCTCCTCTTTAAATTTATTAAATTTTACGCCGATTTAGAAAAATATTTAAATTTTGTTTTCTTTAATCCGCTCAGATTTTGAAAACGAATATTATAATTCTAAGACTAAATTTTAGATAAAATCATTTAAAATATTACTTGCTTATTCGTTATTGACAATAAATACCATAATCTGATATAATTGGCGCGCAAATTTTACAAGAAGGCATTAAATGGAATTTCTCAAACACAACGTCGATTACGTTATCATCGGTATTTTAGGGCTTATGAGTTTTACGGTAGTGTGGCTTACGATAGAGCGCTTGATCTTTTACGCAAACGTTAAATTTGAAAATTATAAGAATCAAGACGACTTTGAAGAGAGCGTAACTAGAAATTTAACAACGCTTTATATAGTTTATTCAAATGCGCCGTATATCGGACTTTTGGGTACGGTTGCTGGCATCATGGTGACCTTTTACGACATGGGTATGAGCGGCGGCATCGACACTAAAAGCATCATGGTCGGCCTATCTCTCGCGCTAAAAGCAACCGCGCTAGGCCTCATCGTCGCGATACCGACGCTAATGATCTACAACGCTTTTATGAGAAAAGTGGACGTTTTAGTAAACCGCTACAAGGCTTCACGTGAGAATGCCTAAAAAAGAGGGATTAAACGTAATCCCGCTCATAGATATTATGCTCGTTTTGTTAGCCATCGTACTTAGCATTTCGACTTTTATCGCTCAGGGCAATATCAAAATCGACCTGCCAAACAGCGAAAGCGCGGAAAAAAAGCAAGACGAAAACGATAAAATAGCCGTTTTAATTAATAAAGATAATGAATTTTTTATAGGCGAAGAGAAAATCGCCGAGGAAAATTTAAAAGAAAAGCTAAACGAGATAAAAAACGAAACATTAATAGAACTTAAAAGCGATAAAGAGAGCAAATTCGACTCGTTTATCAAGGTCATCGACATACTAAAAGAAAAAAATCATGAAAACTTCGCTATCACGACAACAACTGAATAGACGCGCCAGCTTTACTGGGCTTGGCGTTTCTATCCTGTTGCACTCTATCCTCATCGGATCTTTTATCAAATTTTACGACGAGCTAAAGCCGATGCCGGAAGAAAAAAGCGTTAAAATAGCGTTAAACACCTTTACTCCGCCTCCCGCACCTCCGGCCCCAACTCCTCCAGCTCCGCCTCCTCCAGCGCCGCCTGCACCGCCGCCACCCGAACCTGTCGTCACGCCGCCAAAACCGGTTGAGCCTCCTAAGCCGGTAGAAAAGCCAAAACCCGTGGAGAAGCCAAAGCCAAAACCAAAACCTACGCCAAAGCCGGTTAAAAAGCCTGAGCCTGAACCTGAACCGCAGGTAGTGCAAGCGCCTCCGACTCCCGCACCGCCTACTCCTACGCCGCCGGCGCCGCAACCAAGCCCTGCTCCGTCGAAAACCAGCTCAAATTTACCGCCTAGCGGAGCGGAGACGGTAGGAGAGTTTAACTTCTCGACATCAGCCGGCGATGAGAGATTTGCTAAAATCCAAAGGGCGATACAAAAGCACCATAAATACCCTAAACGCGCCCAAAAAATGCGACATCAGGGCGTCGTAGAGGTTAGCTTTGTATTTAAAAAAGACGGTAGCGTCCACGACGTAAAAGTAATAAAAAGTTCAGGCTTTGAAACGCTAGACGAGGCCGCAGTCGAGCTCATAAATCGCGCTGCGCCGGATTTTCCGACGCTTGATCGCGACTACGTCATCAAAATCCCCGTTAAATACAATATCACGTAAATTTAAGCCGTTTTTACGGCTTAAATTTTACCTTTTGATTTTACAAAATTTGATGCAAAAGCAAAATAAATTTTAATAAAAAGCATAAAAATAAGCCGTTCTAGTTATAAATTTAGTGCCGCTAAATCGGTTGCGATCAAATCAAATTTGACGCTGCAGCAAGAATCAAAATTTGCCAAATTTACGCCGAATTTAGCCAACGCCGTTAGTTCAAATTTATACTTAGCGATCTCCCCAAATTTTACTTAAACGCCCTTTTATACGAGTTTTCTATTAGCTCGCAGCATCCTAGTTCGCTCATCGCAGCTTGCGCGAATTTGGATTTCGCAGCAGCTCTCTACCGTAGGCCACCGCGTCGCAAACTCCGCCTACTAGCAGCGCCTCGCCCTCGGACGCCTTTGTTATGAGTCTGGCCGCGATCGCCGGGATACCGACTGCTTGCTTTACGGCCTTAGCGTAGTCCGCTTGATAAAGCAGAGTAAACGCCGGCGCGCTATCCGTGCGCTCAAAAAATCCGCACGCCCAGACGTGGATAAACGCCGCGCCCAGCGTTTAGAGCTGTTTTGCCAGCCGCACGCTAACTTCTAGGCTCCAGTCGCCTTTTACCCAGCTTTGTGCACTTATGCGTACGCCGACGGGGATTTGTACCGCGGCTTTTATCTCGCTTAAAATTTCTTTTAGAAATCTCGCGCGATTTTCGAAGCTTCCGCCGTATTCGTCGTCTCGCAGGTTAATCCCCGGCGATAGAAATTCGCTGATGAGATAGCCGTGCGCGGCGTGGATCTAGGTCGCGGCGTATCCCGCGCGCTGGGCTCTAACCGCGGCCTTGGCGAAAGCTTGCTTGACCGAGACGATGTCCTCTGCGCTCATTTGTTTCGGCGTTTTGTAGCTCTCGCTAAATTTCAGAGCGCTAGGTGTGATCAGCCCCTCGCACTCGCTTTTTCTGCCGGCATGTGCGAGCCGGGCGGCCATAGCGGCGCCCTGTTTGACGCACTCTTTGACGAGTCTGGCGTGCGCCTCTAGCTGCTCGTCGTTCCACAGCCTCAGATCGCGGCCCCTTATCCTGCCTATAGGCTAGGCACAGTACGCACACAGCGCCCGTGCCGCCGTAGCACAGGCCACGGAAACGCCTATGGGACGAAAATTAATTTACGCTCGGATTTGTAAATTTTGCGTGTTTTAAAGGTTTAAATTTTTACGTTTTTAGGCAAATATTTGCCAAATTAGCTGCACAAAAGACAGGCTCCGTGTAGTCGGCGCGAAAATTTAGCTTGCCATAGTCGCTTGGAATTTTAAACGCGACTTTCGCTACGAACGTAAATTTCGTCTCAAACGAAATTTGGGCTTAAATTTTGCCGTATTATAAAATTTGACCCGAAATTTTAAAGGATTGCAGATTGATATTTACAAAGGCAAAATAGCCGACGCAGCAAAAATCTCCAACTCCGCCAAACTACGAAGTAGCCGAAATTATCCGCCAAAACTACTACGCCAAGTCCTTTAAATCCGTCCCGTAAGCGTCTTTTAAGCGCTTAACGTCTAGCTCGCGGTTTAGATTTACGAGGCGAAATTTGACCGCCTCCCACCGCTCTTTGCCGTCGTATTCGCGTCGTACGAGCACCATGTCGTCTAGCTCCACGCGCAGATCAAGCGGCACCTCATACAGCCCCCAGTCGTTATCGTAATTAGTCGCTTCGGCCAGCTGCTTAAATCTCGCTAGATCGATAAAGCCGTCCGCGCTGCCTACGGCTCTAACGTCGCTCCAAATTTTACCGTTTTGCGCCAAAACTAGCTCCAACTCGGCAAATAAATTCACCAGCTCGTAATCGCTTGATTTATGTCGTTTTTCTAAATGCATTTTAAAATCCTTTAACGCAAAGCGCTTGCGGTAGCTTAAATTTACGCGTGAGGTCGCGCGGCGCGCTAAAATCGCCGCAGTAATAGCCCAAAAGCCGCAAAATGTCGTCCCTAATAGCTTACAAGCGCTCGGTTAAAAGCAGCTCTCGCAAGAGGGCGAAAATTTCGCTCTCAAGCGCCGGCGCGCAGTAGCAATATGGGTCAAGGTAAAACCAGGGCACGGCAGAAGCAAGGCCTTCCGCTCTCGTCGCTTCCGCGCAAAACGGCGGGTCTATAAGGCGGCGTTTTTGCAGTTTTACTGCAAATTTATTTATCAAGCGTGCGGTACCGGCCAAAGTCCGCACGCCGCGTGCCAGGCCGCGGCTTTATACCGCATCGCAAGGCAAAACGCGCCACTATAAACGAAATCCACTATGTCTAGCCTAGCCGTCGGTCGCGCCCGATCGCCCTTTGCGCCGCTTACTCGGCCTTGCTCGCATCCCACGCAAGGATCGTCTTGCCCTCGGCGTCGGTAGCCACGTCGCCCATGCCCATGATGTTGTAGCCGCAGTCGACGTAGTGCACCTCGCCGGTCACGCCGCTAGCAAGGTCGCTGAGTAGATACATCGCGCTGTTGCCGACGTCATGCGTCGTGACGTTGCGTTTTAGCGGGCTATTTACCTCGTTGTAGCGTAAAATCATCCTAAAATCGCCGATACCGCTTGCAGCAAGCGTCTTAATTGGGCCTGCGGAGATCGCATTTACGCGGATACCGCGCGCGCCAAGATCGTGAGCGAGATAGCGCACTGAGCTTTCAAGCGCTGCTTTTGCGACGCCCATAACGTTGTAGTGAGGCACGAATTTCGGCCCTCCGAGGTAGGTAAGAGTTAGCACCGAGCCGCCCTCTTTTAGCACAGGTAGCACTGCGCGCGTGAGGCTTAGTAGCGAATACACGCTCGTACCCATCGCGATATCAAAGGCCTCCTTGGTCGTATTTACAAACTCGCCCTCTAGCGCCTCTTTGGGCGCGTAGGCCACTGCGTGCACGACGAAATCTATCTCGCCAAGGTCTGCCTTGATGCGATCTGCAAGACCGTCCAAGTGAGCTGGGTTGTTTACGTCAAGCTCATAGACGAATTTGCTCCCAAACTCCTCCGCGATCGGCTCTACGCGTTTTTTCAGCGCGTCGTTAAGGTAGGTAAACGCCATCTGCGCACCCTGCTCGTGACAAGCTTCGGCGATGCCGTAAGCGATGGATTTGGCGTTAGCGACGCCGACGATGAGGCCTTTTTTGCCTTTTAAAATCATTATTTCTCCTTTCTATTTTGCTTGGCTTTTAAGCGTCTTTGAATGAGTTTTGATTTTGCCCCCTGCGACAGGCTACATGCCTAGTCTTGGTCACAAAATCTGCAACAACATTCAAATCCATCTTAAAATTCTTCGCAATTTGAAATTTACAAAATTCAATAAAACACTAAATTTGATAGCGGCAGTATCGCGAAGCTAGACTAGGCGACTTAAAATTTTGCGACGGGAGTTACCATATAGGTAATGACCGAGCAAAAATTTTAAGACAACGAAGTATAGCGATGCGAGACCACGCGTATAAGCTCTAAAAACTTCGACACCTCCCAGCTGGCTGTTCCTACTAACACTCCGTCGCAGTTTTTAATACCCGCTATCCCGCCGATATTTGCGACGTTTACGCTACCGCCGTAAAGCAGCGGCGCGCTCGTCTGCTCGCGGATGAAATTTAAAATCTCCTCTATCTGCTCCGCGCTCGCGCTCTTGCCCGTGCCTATCACCCACACAGGCTCGTAGGCGATCAGCAGCCGCTCGTAGCCAAGGTCGATATTTTTCAGTTGCCCCGCCAAAAACTCCTTCGTACCGCCAGCTTCGTTCACGCTCAAATTTTCGCCGATGCAGTAGACGATCTGCCAGCCCGCCTCTGCGGCAAAGTCGAATTTAGCTCGCAAAAGCCCCTCGCTCTCGCCTAGCTCGCGCCGTTCGGAGTGTCCGATCAGCACGCTTTTTACGCCAAACTCGTCCAGCATCGCCTTGCCGATCTCGCCGGTGTGAGCGCCGCTTTCGCACGGATAGAAATTTTGCGCGCCGAGTTTAAATTTATGAGCCGCAAGATCAAGCGCACTAAACGGAGGGAAAACCGTCACGTCGTCGTTTGCGCTTAAATTTGCGTCTAAAATTTGAGCGTATTTAGCAAAGCTTTCTCTCGTATGATTGCACTTTAAATTTGCTAAAAACCTCACTCCGCAGCCTTTCTAAGCGGTTTTATGCCGGGTAGCTCTTTGCCCTCGATAAGCTCCAGACTTGCGCCGCCTCCAGTCGAGATAAATGTCATCTCGTCGGCATCCCCTGCGCGCTCGACGACGTCGGCCGTATCGCCGCCGCCCACGACCGTAGTCGCGTGAGTGTCGATGATAGCGTGGCTCATTTTGATGCTGCCTTTGCTAAATTTATCCATCTCAAAAACGCCCATCGGCCCGTTCCACCAGATGGTTTGCGCGTCGGCGATAACCTCTTTAAATAGCCTAATGGACGCTGGCCCGATATCTAGCCCCATCCAGCCGCTAGGTATTTCTTGCGCGGGGACGAATTTCACGGCGCTTTCTGCCGAAAACGTCTGAGCCGCGACGACGTCTACAGGCAGGTAAATTTTAACGCCAAGCTCCCTGCCCTTGCGCAAAATTTCTCGCGCATCCTCGATGAGATCTTCTTCAAGAAGCGAATTTCCGATATTTTCGCCGAGCGATTTTAAAAACGTAAACGCCATGCCGCCGCCGATTATCAGCTTATCCACGCGCGGAAGCAGGTTGTGCAGAGCTTGCAGCTTGCCGCTTACCTTACTACCGCCAACGACCGCCACAAACGGACGCGCAGGGTGCTTAATGAGATTTTGAGCGAAATTTATCTCTTTTTGTAGCAAAAATCCCGCCGCTTTGTGCTTCTCGTCGTAAAATTTAGTGATCGCTTCAACCGATGCGTGCGCCCTGTGGCAGACGCCGAATGCGTCGTTTATGTAAAATTCGCCGTATTTAGCGAGCTCGGCGGCTAGCGCCTCGTCGTTTTTGGTCTCGCCCTTTTCAAAGCGCAAATTTTCAAGAAGTAAAATTTCGCCCGGTTTTAGCGCGGCGACTTTGGCTTTGGCGTCCGCGCCGACGACGTCCTCGGCAAATATCACGTCTCTATCAAGCAGCCTTGAAAGCCTCTTTGCCACGCCTCGCAGCGAAAATTTCTCCTCAAAGCCGTTTTTGGGGCGTCCTAGGTGGCTAGCCAAAACCACGCTGCAGCCGTTATCCAGGCAGTAGCGGATAGTAGGGATCGCCGAGCGGATACGGCGGTCGTCGGTGATGTTTAAAAACTCGTCCATCGGCACGTTAAAATCGCACCTGACAAATACCTTCGCGCCGCCGAGCTCAAGGTCGTTGATCGATAAAATTTCACTCATTTTTAGCCCTTTAAATTTATTTCGTAGCCACGATCTTAGCTAGGTCCACAAGCCTTGTCGAGTAGCCCCACTCGTTGTCGTACCACGCAAAGACCTTTACCATATCATCAGCGATGACCTGCGTAGTGTCGCTAGCCACGATGCTGCTGTATGCGCTCGTGCAAAAGTCGCTACTAACCCTATAATCGTCATCGACGAATAAAATTCCCTTTAAATTTGACTCCGCAGCCGCTCTAAACGCCTCGTTTATCTCATCTTTGCTGGCCGGTCTTTTTAAAACCGCCGTTAGATCGACCATCGAGACGTTTGCGACCGGTACGCGGACGGCTTGGCCGTGCATCTTGCCGTTTAGCTCGGGAAGTACTTTTGCGATAGCTTTTGCGGCTCCAGTGGTCGTAGGTCCGATATTTAGGGCTGCAGCGCGCGAGCGGCGGAAGTCTTTAGCTTTTACGTCTACCAGACTCTGTCCGTTGGTGTAGGCGTGGATCGTGGTCATGAGCCCTTTTACGATGCCGAATTTATCGTTTAGCACCTTTGCCACTGGAGCTAGGCCGTTTGTGGTGCAGCTTGCGTTTGAGACGATTGCTTCGCCTGCGTATTTATCGTCGTTTACGCCGATTACGAAAGTAGGAGTATCGTCCTTCGCAGGGGCGCTCATGACGACTTTTTTGATGCCGCGTTCTCGATAGGGCTCGCACTTTTCAGTGGTCAAAAACTTGCCCGTACACTCCAAAACCACGTCTGCGCCGTAGTCTGCGTAGCTAAGCTCGTTTAGATCTCTTGTTGAAAAAACTCTTATCTTTTTGCCGTTTACTTCTATAAAATCGTCGCTTATCACCTTAACGTCTTGCTTAAATTCGCCGTGCACGCTATCGTATTTGAGCAGATAGCGCGTCATGTCGCGCGTCGCCGTGTCGTTGATAGCGACAAGCTCAACGTCGTCTCGCTCTAAAATAATACGAGCAGCGCACCTGCCGATACGTCCAAAACCGTTGATCGCGATTTTTACCATGTTTAGCTCCTTGTGCTAGATTTTCCGGTCGCTTTAGGGCGTCCGGAAAGGTTATTTTCGTACTTTTAGCTTTTTGCGCGTTAAATTTACCGGCCTCAACCGATGCCGAGCGCGTAAATTTAAGCCGCTCTAAAGCCCGCCTTTTGCAAATTTGGCCCTGCACGGACGCCAAAAGCAAGCCCGTCAAAGCCCAAAAATCCCCAAATTTTACAAAATCTCCATTTAATTTGCGCTTTATCGGCGAATTTTTTGATTTTCAACCAATTTTCACTTCAAATTCGCTAAACTGCACCGAAATTTTAAAGGCAAATTTATGAAAATCGCGCTTTTCGGCGGTAGTTTCGACCCGCCTCATCTCGGGCACGACGCCGTCGTTAAGGCCGCACTAGAGCGGCTAGACGCGGATAAGCTCATCATCATGCCGACCTTTATCAGCCCGTTTAAGAGCGAGTTTTCCGCTCCGCCGCTGCTTCGGCTAAAGTGGGCGAACGAGGCTTGGGCCGCGCTACCCAAGGTCTGCGTGAGCGACTACGAGATCGCGCAAAATTGCCCCGTACCGACGATAGAAAGCGTGCGGCATATATGGCAAATTTACGCCGTGAGCGAGCTTTACCTCATCATCGGCGCCGATCATCTAGCAAGCCTGGATAAATGGCACGAGATAGACGAGCTCTTTAAGCTCGCGACCTTCGTCGTAGCTAGCCGCGGCGACGTAGCCGTGCCTGAAAATTTTAAAATTTTAAACATAAACGAGCCCGTTTCGTCCTCGCAAATCAGGCAAAATTTGGACAAAAGCCTGATGATACCGTGCATAGCGGATGAAGCGGCGAAATTTTACCAAGGAAAAACATGCAAGAAAGAATCGAACGAATCATCAAAATCCTAGACGCCAAAAAGGCCGAAGCCATCGAAGCTATCGACATGAGCGGGCGCGAATACATCGCAAAATGCGTCATCATCGCCACCACGATGGGCGAACGCCACGCCTACTCGCTAACGGACGACCTAAAAGAGGGTCTAAAGGACGAGGGCGAGCAGTTTTTAGGCATCGAAAGCTCAGGCGACTGGGTCGTGATCGATCTAGGCGACATCCTTATCCACCTCATGAGCGCGCAGTACCGCGCCAAATACAACATCGAAGAGTTTCTAAGCAAGCTAAAAGAGGCGAAAGCCTAAGCTAAATTTGCTTGCCGCACGGATAGCGTCAAATTTGCCCAAAACGCAAAGCGGACGGCAAATTTGACCGAAGCCACCGCTATAAACTGCTGAGATTTGCCGGATCTTGCAAGCGGCGTGCTTGATTATCCGAGGCAAAAGCCGACGCGCAGGCTTTTACACTTATTTAAATTTGACCGATTTTAGAAAGCTATTTTTAGACGCGATTTTGCCGGGCGACTCCGGGCTAGTAGCGAGCGCAAAGCCCCGCAAATTTAATCCACGGAACAAAAAATGGAACTAAAAATTTACGCTAAATTTTTCCCGTGCTAAAAAACCAAAAATTATCTTGCAAAATTTGACTTTGAGACCGACGATCAAGAAGGAAAGTTTGCGGTCAAATTCGGCTCCCCAAGCCGGTAAAAAGGCGGGAGGCGCGACCTTAAATTTAGCCCAAGAACTTGGCAAAAAGCGGGTGGTAAGCGGGGACGTAAAGCACGAATTAGACGCGTTTAGTAGCAAGGCGACTCGTCTCGCGATCGTCTTAGCGGAGCTAGTAAAAATTTAGCCTTATAGGCTACATACCTTATCTTTGCTAAATTTTTACGCCGCTTCCGCTTGCAGTTGCGACCGCAAGGGAAGCACCTTCCCCTCCCCAAAAAAATCCATCTCGCAATACTTCGCACTATCCACGTAAAATTTAAACCCCAAAATCGAGTCTAAATTGCGAAAACATTTTTAAGCCGTGGCCGTCAAATTTGACGCGTTTTACGGCGCTCTAGCCTTGCAAGGGCGGGCAAAAAGGGCTAAATTTGAACTTTTAATACGCAAAAGCAACCGATTTTTGCGCGCTACGGTCAAGGCAGTTTTAGCGCCGAAATTTAAAAGCCGACTACCGCGAGTTTTTCCTGCTTTTTAGCGATTATTTTATAAATTAAAAGCCTACCTTAAATCTAATTTTTATATAATCGATCAAAGTCAAGATAAAGGATGCTTATGTTTAGAAAAACTTTTGCTTTATTGGTTGCGCTCTTTGCGGTGCATTTGTTTGCGGGCGACGCGTACTCGCACACGAGCGAGTCAGCCAGAAAGGGCATAGCGCAGGCTCAGATCGCGCTTCCAAAAAACGTCACGGGCGGCGATATTTACGTCGGACCTTTTAAAGATGCCCCAAAGACGCAAGCCAAAGCGCCGGTCGTAGTTTTCCTACACGGCTCGTCCGGTATCAACAACAAAATAGGCCTTGACAAATGGCAAGAGTGGCTCGCAAAAGAGGGCATAGCAAGCTTTATGTTTGATAGTATGGCTCTGGAAAACAGGATAACATATAAATCTCCGGCGGATAAGGAAATTTATGAAAAGGTCCATTCGCTACGCTCTAGCGAAATCAAAATTGCCTTGGATGCGCTAAAAAACACGGAGTGGGCGGATACGAGCAAGCTGTTTTTAGCCGGCACCAGCGAAGGCGCAGTGGCTGTAGCCAGATACGATGGCAAGTACTTTTTGGGCAAGATTATAAACTCTTGGTCGTGCGAGGAGAATTACTTTGTAAAAGAGCATAAAACGGCGCTTAACGATACGCCGGTTTTAAATTTAATAAGCGATCAGGATAAATATTTTTCTCAAAAAAATAGCTATCTAGGCAACGAAAACGCCGCCGGAAACTGCGCCGCAACATACGGCGACAAGAAAAATGCGTTAGTTTTACTCTTGCCTAATGCTCCGCACACGCTCATAAATTTGCCCGCCGCGCGCTTTGCAACCGTTTATTTTATCAAAAGCATACTTGAAGGCACGTTTGACGCCGATACGGTCGGCGAGTAACGACTGATAAATTTGTGGCGACGAGGTCTATAAATTTTGTCGCCGCGCTGCTTTTTAGCGCTAAGTCTTTGTTTTAGAGGCTCGTTTTGCGCCTTTATGTTTCATTTTGCCGCCTGTATTTTTGACGTTTGCGTAGTTTTTGTTCGCGCGCTTTTTACCGACTCGTAAATTTGAGCCGTTATACCGTGCGCCGCGAAATTTACCACCGATAAATTTTATCTTCAAAAGCGATCAGTCTAAATTCCTCTTTATGGTTACCGTTGCCGATCGTGTGGCTGTCTTGGCCCGCACCTAGGCGTAGCTTATGCAGCCTGCCGCCGTATGTACCCACAAATAGCACGTCCCCGTCCTCGCTTAACGCCATAGACTTTATCGTACCGCCAAGATAGTGGCGCCAAATTTTACGCCCGTCCTTGCCGACTGCTCTGATGTAGCCGTATGCATCGCCCAGGATGTAAAAATCCTGCGTCGCCACGCCCGCGTATACGCGCATCTCGTCGTCTACTAGCGTAAAATCCCTATCGCGATGTATCTGCGCTCCGAGCTTTAGCGCCGCCCTATCCACGCCGATCGTAACGCCGTTGTAGAAGTGGCAGGAGTTTGCGATGAGCTGCGTATCGTCCGCGCTAAAGAGGCAAAAGTGCGGATAGGAGCTTTGCGCGCCTATGCTGCCCAGTCGCTCGCCTTCGCTATCCATCAGGATGTGGTCGTCGCACTGCTCGCCGGCGACGATGAGCTCATTGTCGCTTGAGAGGGTCGCATTGGCCATATCGATGTAGAGTGCGGCATTGCCGTCATCGTCCTTGCAAAGCTGTCCGTCCTCGTAGATCGGATGGATGAGTTTTGTGCCGCTTTGCGAGATCAAAAAAATTCCGTCGTGGCAGCTCAAAAGCACCTTGCTACCGTCGTTAAAAGGTAAAATTTCAGCTTCATTGTATGTTAGCTCCACGTCGTGGCTAAATTTTGCGATAAACTCGCCGCCGCCCCTGCCGTCGTAGCCTTTTATAAGCTCGACCTCGCCTCTCCTAAGCAGGGCGTAAATTTCGTTTCGCTTTGACTTGCCCACGGCGATGACGTCCTTTGCGATAACGCTAACGCGCTCGCCTTCAAGCAGATACAGCATTTTGTGCCAGCCTTCAGGCTCGCTCTGAGAGACGACAAAAAGGGCATTCTCGCCCCGCAAAGAACAAATTTGATCGACGACCCCCAGCTTGTCTCCTATTTTTTCCTCCTCATCAGCATCGTCCGCTTCGTCCTCGCGCTCCTCAAAGATAACGTTTGAGGGCGGAAAATCGGCTCTAAACTTAGCCGTTTCGCCCCGCTCGTTGGCTTCTTTTAGCAGAGTAAAAACCGCCTCGCCCAGATGCGCGCGCTCATCTACGGGCTCCTCGCCTTTATACGCATCCCAGCCGTGAATCTGGGCAAACGCCACCATATCGTTTACCTCTTTGGCGTATTTCTCGCCCTTTTCGTTCCATTCTTTTTGCCACTCCTTTTTGAGGGCTTCGCGTTCTTGATTTTGCATTGATTTCCTTTGGATTTTGTTTGCCGCGTCTACCGCGCCGCTTGGAGATTTTATCAGGTCGGTTTAAATTTAAGGCTAAATTTGCTACCTTCAAACGCTTTTTTTTGGGGGTAAATTTTACCCAAAAGCGCTCTTTTTGACAAAGCCAATTTAAAAGCGGAAAATTTAAAAAAGCTCGGCAAAAAGGCCTCGTGAATTTGCACAATGAGGCGGTAAATTAAGACGGCAAAATTTAGCGAGTTTAAAAAGCTTAAATTTATACCGCCAAAACGTGCGCTCCCAGCCAAAGCTCATCCACTAAGACTTAAAACTCGCTAAATTTAGAGCGCAAATCAGGATTTAGCCTAGTTTTTGCTAAAGCCTCGGCTACCCGCTTCTGGGCCGCTAGCCGCAAATGCAGCAGCCGCTCTCTCCTCGCCTCCCGCCCGTATCGATCAGGCGGTAACCTAGTCCTAGAGCCGTCTCCAGACCGTTTTTATCTTTTGAGCCGTCAAATTTATCTGCGCTAAGCCAGGTAATCGGTATCAAAATTCTATTATTTAGCGTGGAATATGGATTCATCGCGGCAAGCCTCTCGCCGAGATTTTTCGCGCCGCTTAGATCTACGCCGTCCGTCAAATTTGCCGCATTAGTCTTGCAAGTCTGCTGGGCAAATAAATTTAGCCCCGTAGCAAGCCCTGCCGCACAGGTCGCCGCGCCTTTTATGAAGTCCCTTTTTTTCATGTTCGCTCCGTTTTTTGATTTATCGGTTGCTGCGCCAAATTTACAAACCGCGCGCCGAGCAAACCGTACCGCGCACAAATTTGTTTAAAATCACGGAAATTTAAATTTGAGTTGCGCCAAACGAGGTCCGAAAAAGCCGCACTTGGATTCAAATTTTATCTAAATGTGGCCGAGCAGAAAATTCGAGCTCGCCAAACGGGGCCCAGGGCTAAAAAGTCAAATTCAGATCTCAAACGCGCACGAGCTTGGCTGTCCGCCTTCAAAACCCTTTTTAAACCACGTCATGCGCTGCTTTGACGAGCCGTGCGTAAACGAGTCTGGCGTCACGCGGCCTTGGTATTTTTTCTGTAGCGCATCGTCGCCTATCGCGCTCGCAGCGTTTAGCGCCTCCTCGATGTCACCGTCCTCTAGCACCTTATAGCGCCCCATGTAGTGCGCCCAGACGCCCGCATAGCAGTCGGCCTGCAGCTCGACCTTGACTTGCAGCGCGTTTTGCTCTACAGGGCTTTTCGTGCGCGATTTTAGCTCGTTTACTTTACCGAGCGTTCCTAGCAAATTTTGCACGTGATGTCCGACCTCGTGGGCGATCACATACGCCTGCGCAAAGTCGCCCGCGGCCTTGTATTTGGCCTCTAGCTCGTCAAAAAAGCTAAGATCAAGATAGACTTTTTTATCCGCGGGGCAGTAAAAAGGCCCCATCTGCGAGCTAGCCGTGCCGCACGCACTAGAAACGCCGTCTCTAAAAAGCACCAAGCTAGGCTCTTTGTACTGAGCGCCGCCCGCCTTAAACACCTTGCTCCACACGTCCTCGGTCTGCGCCAGTACCGCAGAGACGAAGGCGACCTTTTCCTTCTCCTGCGGGCTATCTAGCGCCGCCCTTTGAGTGCCCGCGCCGCCGCCCTCAAGCAGCGCAAGTGGGTTAAAGCCCATAAAATACGCGACCGCGCCAATAACTAGCACCACGCGGCCGATGTTTGAGCCCAGTAAAAATCTGATAATCGGTATGAGCGCGCCCAGCGAGCCCATGCTGTTTACGCTGTTTTGCCGCCTATCCTCGACGTTGTCGCTTCGTCTGCTGTCTTGCCATTTCATTTTTACTCTTTCATTTTGGATTTTGCGTTTAAATTTAGCCGCAGGTTTGCGCTATTTTTTTGCCGCTTGCCGCTAAATTTTACGGCGCATTTTAGCGACTATTTATAAATTTATCGCTTTACTCCGCGGACTAGTTTAAATTTGACGATGAACTTGAGTTAAACAAAGTAAAAACGGCGCGATATAAAAAGAAGGTAGCGCTAGTTAATTTTGAAGTCTTAAATTTAAAATCCCGCCTTAAATCCGTTCAAAATTTTCACCAGTAAGATACCAAAAACTATACCGATGCCGTCTGCAACGATATCTAACAGGCTAAAATAGCGGCCCGGTACAAACGACTGCGCTGCTTCTATCTGGATGCCGTAAGCTAGCAAAATAGCAACCTTTGCGCCCAAATTTAACCTAGAAAAGCCAAAATGCAAAGTAACGTAAAGCGCGGCGAAAGCGATGAAATGATTTGCCTTATCCCAGCTGTTTTCGATGAGTTTTATCTGCGCGGGCGTGAGGGCGAGATACTCTATGGCTATCAAAAATATAAAGAAAAATGCGGCGGAAATTTTAGAAATATTCATGGATTTTAAGTGGTTGTTTTTAAACGAGAAGCGCCGCTTAGCGCTTCTAAATTTACTAATTTTTTCTACATCTTATCTTTTGCGGCGATACCCATTAGCCCCAGAGCCGTTTTTATCGAGAGCGCGACGACGGCGAAAAGCTTTAAAAGCTCGTATTCGTTCTCGCTGCCTACGACGCGATTTTCGTTGTAAAATTTGTGAAAATTCGCAGCCAGGCTCTTTAGATAGTCGCAAATTTTATTTACAGCGCGCGTATTAAAGCTATCGACTAAAACATCGTTTAGCGTAAGCGCTTCAAATAGCAAATTTTTGCCGTCCTCGTTCAAATTTGCAAATTTCACGCCCGCAACATCGGCGACGTTTTTGCCAGCTTTTGCAAAAATTTGATTAATCCTTGCGTGCGCGTAGTTGATGTAAAATACCGGATTTGAGCTATCCTCGCGCTTTAGCTCGTCCACGTCAAACTCCAGGTGCGTGTCGCAGCGCTTGCTAAGAAACATAAATCTAAGCGCCTCATAGCCGATCTCCTCGACCACGTCGCTCATCAGCACGACGTTGCCCGCGCGCTTGCTCATCTTGTAGGCTTCGCCGTCTTTTAGCAGGCTCACCATCTGCGAAAGTATGATTTCAAGGCGATTTTCGTCGTATCCAAGCAGATGCAGTGCGGCCTTCATGCGCGCGATATAGCCGTGGTGATCGGCGCCCCAGATGTTGATACAGCGATCAAATCCGCGCCTAAATTTATCGTCGTGATAAACCACGTCGCCGGCCAGATAGGTGCCGCGGCCGTCTTCACGCACGATAACGCGGTCTTTTTCATCGCCCACTTCGCTTGATTTTAGCCAGATTTTACCCTCGCTCTCGTAGATGCCGTTCTCGCTTTTTAGGCGATCTAGCGTGAGAGGGAGCTTGTCATAGTAGCTCTTTTCGCTAGCCCAGTTCTCGATGAAAATTTGCGCGTCGGCCAAATTTTGCTTGATCAAAACAAGCACCTTATCCTTGCCAAACTCGGCTAGCTCGAGATTTCGACTCTCGTCGTAAAATATCTCTTTGCCAAATTTTTCAAGCGCTTCTTTTGCGATAGGCTCGATGTAGTCGCCGCGGTAAAATTTCTCCGGATACGCCACGCTCTCGCCGAACAGATTTTCGCGCGCCCAAAGCGAAATGGACGTGCCTAGAAGCTCGATTTGATTACCTGCGTCGTTGATATAGTATTCAGTCGCGATATTTTCGCCGATGTGAAGTCCGACGCGAGCTAGCGTATCGCCGAAAACCGCGCCCCTAACGTGCCCGATGTGAAGCGGACCGGTCGGGTTTGCGCTGACGTATTCGAGCAAAATTTTCTCGCCGCTAGTTGCGCCGCCTTTTGCGAATTCGCTCGGATTTGCAAGGCTAGCCGAGGCGAATTTATCTAAAAAGCCCGGCTTTAGTTTAAAATTTATATATCCGTTTAGCGCCGTAGCCTCAAAAACTTCGCTATTTTCAAATTTAGATGCTAGCTCGGCGGCGATGGCTACTGGGGATTTTTTGAGCTGTTTTGCTAAGCTAAAAGTAGGCATCGCGTAGTGTGCCAAGCTCTTATCTTTTGGCTTTTCTAGCGCAAAGTCAAAGCTTGCGGCGCCTTTTATCTCGTTTATTACGCTTTTTTTCAACGCCTTTCCTTACGCGTTTTTAGCCGTATCTTCGGTCTTTGCGGCAGTTGCGGTTTCTTCTTTTTTCTCTTCTACTTTTTCTACGTTCTCGGCTTTTTTATCGTCTTCCATTTCCGATTTGAAGCTCTTTATTCCCTTACCTAGGCCTTTTGCGAGCTCGGGGATCTTTTTCGCTCCAAAAAGCAAGACCACGATAAGTAAAATAATAAGCAATTGTTGGACGCTTGGACCCATTTTTTCTCCTTTGATTTTCGTGATATTATCATAAATTTATCAATTATTCCAGTTTTTAATAATCTCTTCGACGTTTAAGCTTAACGTCCTTAAGCGCATCGAGCGTAAAACCCCGCGCAAATTTTCGTAGCAGCTTTGCAAGTCGTCGTTTACTAAAAAATAATCATACTCCAAAATATGCTCCATCTCGCCGACCGCGTTTTCTAGGCGTTTTTGGATAGTTTGAGCAGAGTCTGTACCGCGGTTTGAGAGCCTAAAATTTAGCTCGCTTTTGTTTGCCGTAGTGATAAAAACGGAAGTGATTAGCCCGCCGAGCTTTGATTTTGCGATATTAAATCCTTGCACGTCGATATCAAAAATAGCTATTTTACCGGCATCTAACGCCCTTAAAACCGGCTTTAGCGAAGTGCCGTAGTAGTTATTATGCACGCATGCCCATTCTAAAAACTCGCCCTCGTCGATGCCCTTTTTAAACTCTTTTTCATCCGTAAAATAGTAATTAACGCCGTGCGCTTCGCCCTGTCTAGGCGCTCTAGTCGTAGTCGAGATAGAAAAATATAAATCCTTCTCCTCTTTTAAAAGGCGGCTTAGAAGCGTACTCTTACCGCTGCCGCTTGGGCCTGAGACGATTAAAATTTGCCCTTTCAACTACTTTTCCTCAAAGCTAATGCTGATTTTAATATTGAGGTTTTTTAGGGCTTCTCGTAGCTCGCCGTTTTGTAAGGAAGCTTCCAAATTTTTAGTTACCGCATCTGAAATTTGAGCCTTTATTTCGTCTATTTTTACGCTTTTATCTTGCGGCTCCGCTACTTCGCTTACGTCATATCCGCTCTCGTTTAACGCTAAAGCCATATCTTTTTCGCTAATCTGTTCGATTTGGCTGTATTTCTCTACATCAAATTCGACGGCACCGGCAGACTCGTTTTGAGCCTCTTTGTCTTCATTTGGTCCGGCTTGATCGCCAGACGTTAGCGCTTGCGCTTGTTCGTCCGCCGCAAAATCCTCGCCCGTAACCTCGTCGTCTAGGACTTCTTGCGTTAAATTTTCATCATTTTTAGGCTCTTCGTTTTTTACGTCAAGCGCTTCGCCGTCCGTATCATCGACCAAAAAGTCCGCATCGTCTAAAATCTCGTCTTTTATCTCTTGCTCTTTGTTTTCTTCAAATTTTATCTCATCGTCCGTAGCGGCGTCTTTTGGATACTCTTGCGCCGCTTCGTCGCTTATAGATATTTGCGACTCTTTATCGTCCTCTGACGCAAGCTCTACGCTTGATTCCTTAGAGTTTTCAAAACCGGTATCGTTAGGCTTGGCGTCTAGTTCTACAAATCTCTCGTCCGCATCCTCGGCGTCTTTAGCCTCCGGCTCGTCGCTAGTAGCCTCAAATACCTCTTCGTCCATAGCATCTATCTCATCGATCTGGTTCTTTATATCTTCTATGCTGTCGCCAAATGCCTCAAATTTAGCCTCTTGAGACTCGTTTTGCTCGGCTATTTCGCCCACAGACTCGTCATCCAAATCAAGCCCGTTAAAATCCTCTTCTTTTACGGCTATTTCAAAATCATCGAGTTCGCCTAGCGCTTCTTGCTCGTTTGTATCTTCAAATTTATCGTTATCAGCCTCCGATTCGTCAAAATTTGGCTCATCCGCCTTACTCTCAGGCTCTTGGCTCGCATCGTCCGTAGGTTTAACCGTCTCGCCGGGCTCCTCAAAACCGGTAACTTCGTCGCCGGATAAAACCGGATCGTCGTCCAAAATACCCTCTAAATCAAACTCATCGGCATCGATAGGAGCAGGCTCTTCTTTAAATATTTCATCGCCCAAATCATCCATAAACTCAAATCCCTTTACCGACACTTCATCGTCTTGAGCCTCGGCCTTAGCCTCGCTAGCGGCCTCTTTGCTCTTGTTAGCCAGATCTTCGACGATAGCGATAAATTCAGTAGGCAAAAACGGCTTTGGCAGTATCCTATCGGCGCCTTCGAAAGTCGGGGCGTTTTTGGAAGAAAGATATAAAATTTTGTTTGCAAATTGTTTTAGGTTCGTATCCTTAGCGTCCGAGTCGCTATCTACGATAAGCACGTCGCAAGGACCGTCAAGCTCGCCGGCGTTGCCGATCTGAGCGTATTCAAGACCGATTTTATCAAGCGCTAAGGTAGCAAGGCGCGATACGGCCGGATTTTCGTTTATGATGACGATTTTCACGAAGTCTCCTTTTATAAACCTAAAAAGCATATTTTAAGATATTTTCCATTACTTCAAGCTTAGTTTTAGAAAAATAGCGACGGAAGGTCGTTGATAACGCGAAGCACGAGCTGCCTAAAAAGCTCCATCATACCCGCTAGTATCGCGATCAACACGGCAAAGCCGATCGTGATCTTGATCGGATAGCCCACGACTAGCAGGTTAAACTGCGGCATCGTCTTCATGAGCATTCCAAAAATCAGATCAGAAAGCAGCGAAAGCGCCAAAATCGGGAAGGAAATGATAAACCCGAAAGTAAATAAATTTATCATGGACTTTGAGGCGTACTGCACGATATCGGGACTCGGATAAAAGCCGCCCAGCGGAATGTGCGTAAGAGAATTTGAGATAAAAAGCAAGATCAAATGATGCCCGTCAAAGGCCAAAAAAGTCATGAGCGCGAGGAAATTTATGATATTTGAGATCACGGGCGAGCTGATACCCGTCTGCGGATCTAGCACCGTAGCCATCGAAAAACCCATGATCATCGATATCTGCTCGCCTGCTAGCTGCAAACTGGCAAAAACGATGTGAAGCAGCAGTCCCGCGCAAACTCCCAGCGCCGCCTCGCTCACGATCTCCACGGCTAGATAGTAAATTTCGCCGCTTTTAATGCTAGCAAGCGGAAACAAAAATAGCGTGAGCAAAAACGAAAACGCGGTCTTGACGCTCATAGGTATCTGCTCGTGCCCGTAAAACGGGAAAAACAACATCAGCCCGCCGATACGCGCAAAAAGTAGCATAAAGGTAATGACTCGCTCGGGCGCGAAAAACTCGACTAGTTCCACCTGACTCTTTCGTTTTTGATTTAAATTTTCGCATTCGGCTTGGTTTTCATTTAAATAAATTTAGCTCGCGCTTCTAAAACCTAGCGCGGCTAACCAACCGATTTTCGTACTAAATTTAGCTATTTTAGTAGAATTTACTTTTATTCGGGGTTAAATTTAGCTTGGTTATCGTAAAAATAATTCACAAATTTATCGCCAAATTTAGCCTTATTTTTTAGTTTTTACGGTACGTCGTTAATGCCTGATTTACGTTCCCTTTAGCTTACGACTATTTTGTCAAATCTCGCAGCCATGCGTCTATGCGCGGTATTTGCTACTAAATAGACAGCTTGATTCCAAGCTTTGATTATGTAACCGCGCAAGGCAAAATTCGGCGACGAAAACGGCGTAAAATTATGATTTTATATTATAAAAATCTACGCGTATTTACGGTTAGACGCGCCGCTATTTTAGCCTCCAGGGTCAAAGCGGTTTTGCGTTTTACTAAATTTAGGACTTAAACTCATCAAAGATGCTACGCGGATAAAACATGGATTTAAGGTGCGTTTAGCGTTAGCAAAATGATCTATTTTTAAAACCCAGACGCTACTACTAGGCTAAATTTGACGGCCGAGTTTACCGCAAAAATAAAATAAACAAGCTAAGACATAGCCGGCCTTTTCATTAAATTTAAGCGGTTAAAGCTGCGCGCAAAAGCCGAGGCTGTTCCTGCCGAAGTTACCGCAAATATAGCGCCGCAATCGCCGCGATTTAATCAAATAAAATAAAAGATAAATTTAAGCCAAAATTTTACTAAACAATCAAGCTATCTAATCTGCCTGGCAATATCGCCAAAGGCTAAATTTAGCAAAATAGCATACAGACTATTTGACAGAAATATCAAAAAATTAAGCAAATTAATGCGAAGTTAAAGAAAGCTTTTTGTCCTCGAGGCGGTAAACCTCGTCGCATCTTCGCGCAAGCTCGTTGTCGTGAGTGACCAAAACCAGCGCCGCATCGTTTGCTTTGATATAATTAAATAGCGTTTGCATCACTTCATTTGCAGTCTGTTTGTCCAGATTTCCCGTCGGCTCGTCGGCAAATATCACGCGTGGCTTTTTACAAAGCACTCTAGCGATTGAGACGCGTTGCTGCTGCCCGCCGCTTAGCTCGCCTACTTTTTGATTTATCACGCCGTCTATCTTTAAATTTGCCAAAATTTCATCGTCGATTTTTTGCGCGGATAAAACTGAGGCTAACTCGATATTTTCGTGCGCGCTAAAGCCTTTAAAAAGATAGTGCGCCTGAAAAATGATACCGAAATCAAATCTGCGGATACGCAAAAGCTCGTTTGCAGATAGATCGTAAAGCGACTTATCGCCGTAGATAACTTCGCCGTTTTTGGGTCGCAAAAGCGTAGAAAGTATATGGAGTATGGTTGATTTGCCGCAGCCGCTGACGCCCGTTATGGCGCAACTGCCGCCGGCATTTACGCTTAAATTTACATCCTCAAAGAGCGTATAATCATACGCAAAGCCTAGATTTACGCCCTTTAAGATTTCCATTAAATTTTAGCCTATTTGCGCCGCAACCTCGGCCGCAAAGTCCTCGTTTTTCTTCTCTAGGCCTTCGCCAAGCTCGAAGCGAACGTATTTTACTACCTCGATCTTACCGCCTAGCTCTTTGCCTTTTTCTTCAACGACCTGCTCGATAGTTTTTTTATCGTCCATTACGTAAAACTGTCCAAGTAGCGTAAGGCGCTGATCTAAAACGGTGTTGTCCGCGTAAAATCTCTCGATCTTACCAGGGATGATCTTATCCCAAATTTTCTCAGGTTTGCCCTCGGCTTTTAGCTCTTCTTCGATCGCTTTTGTAGCTTTTGCAAGCTCGGCATCGCCTATCTGGCAGCGGCTAGCATACTCAGGGATGTGATGGAGCGGCTTGCCTAGGCGTTTTAGCTCTTCGTTATCTTTTTCAAGCTCGGCGCGAAGCGCGATAAATTCCTTCTCGACAAACTCTTTGTCAAGGTCTTTGTAGCTTATAACGCTTGGCTTCATAGCAGCTGCGTGCATGCATAAATTTCTTGCAAATTCAGCCGCTTTGTTTGCGATTTCTGCGCTTTCGCAAGCTAGGCCGATTAGCACGCCTACGCGGCCGTTTGAGTGCACGTAGCCGTTTACTACGCCTTTATCGTCCGCTTTTATAGTCTCAAAGCGGCGAACGACCAAATTTTCGCCGATAGTAGCGATCTGGCTTTTGAAATAATCCTCAAATTTAACGCCGTTAATTACGCTTGCGTTTAGACTCTCGACGTCTTTTATCAAATTTGTTTGGATGTGCGCCGTAGTGTCTTTTGTCAAATTTTGAAACTGAGCGTTTTTAGCGACGAAGTCGGTCTCAGAGTTTATCTCGCTGATAGTTGCGGTTTTGCAGTGGTCGCAAACAACAACGCTCACAAGACCCTCGCTAGCTAGGCGGTCGGCCTTTTTAGCGGCTTGACCTAGACCCTTTTCACGCAGGATATCAACGGCTTTTTCCATATCGCCGTTAGCTTCGGCTAGCGCCTTTTTGCAGTCCATCATTCCGGCTCCGGTTGATTCGCGGAGCTCTTTTACCATTTGTGCGCTGATTTCCATTACTCTTCATCCTCGCTGAAGTCCTCGGAGAAGTCTTCGTTTACAGCCTCGTTTACGACTGCGTCTTTTTCGGCTTGGCTTACGGCTTCTTTGCCTTCTTCTAGCTCGCCGCCGTCTTTTTCAAGCTGAGAGCGTCCCTCGATGATAGCCTCAGCCATCTCTTGGCAGAAAAGCTGAACCGAGCGGATCGCGTCGTCGTTGCCAGGGATCGGGAAGTCGATAACGTCAGGATCGCAGTTTGTATCAATCGGAGCTACGACAGGGATTTTTAGGCGGTTAGCCTCTTGTACGGCGATTTTTTCTTTTACCGTATCGATGACGAAAATCATATCAGGCACGGTTTTTAGGTTTCTGATACCGCCTAGAGACGCTAGAAGTTTCTCTTTTTTGCGGCGAAGCATTAGAGCTTCTTTTTTAGTTAGTAAATTTATAGAGCCGTCCTCCTCCATAGCCTCGATTACTTCGAGCTTGCGGATAGATTGGCGGATAGTGCCGAAGTTTGTCATCATGCCGCCTAGCCAGCGGTGATTTACGTACGGCATGCCGCATTTTTCAGCATACTCTTTTAGAGTTGCGCCGGCTTGCTTTTTAGTACCTACGAAAAGTATAGTCTTGCCCTCTGCTGCCGCGTCGCGAACGACGTTATAAGTGTAGCGGAAATAGCGGATAGTTTTTTGTAGATCTATGATATAGATACCTTTTCTCTCGCCGAAAATGAATTTTTTCATCTTCGGATTCCATCTGCGCGTTTGGTGTCCGAAATGAACGCCGCACTCTAGCAAATCTCTCATTGTTACCATGAGTTTTCTCCTTGTGGGTTTCCCCGAAATTTAGGTTTCTCCTCCACACCCATTAACATTTGCTTTTGACAAACGCAACCAAATTTTAGGACTGGTGTGTGTGAATTGGAGCTTGGATTATATTTAAAAATAGCTAAATTAAAGCTAAATCTAAGCGGCAAAAGCCATAAATACTAGCTTAGATGGGCGATTAATTAAATTATATGCTTTTTTTGATATAATCGCACGTATTCTTAAAAGGTTTTTAAACCGTAACGCACGC
>NZ_CALHVN010000022.1 GCF_938039245.1 uncultured Campylobacter sp.
TCTTTAGTAACCTTAGCGTTCGTGTAGCCAAGCGAGCTGCGCAGGTATAAATTCTCGTAAATTTGCCCTAGCACGTTTAGCTCGATACCGCGGCTGCGCTCCTTGCCGCGAATACGCCGTGATTGATCGCGCGGTGTTTGTTATCGGTTGTGAGCGGGACGTTTCTGTTTGACGCCCAGCTACCCCTAGATGCGTAGGGATCGATATCTTGCATATGGGTTCTGCTATACCAGAGTCTTGGATGGCGAGTTTCGATGCTGCTATCGTAGCCGACAGCTATGTTGTGCTTAAATCTATCGAAATTTAGCTCCTTAGTAAGCGTAAAGGCGTTTGAGAACTTTTTAAAGATGTTATTAAGAGATATAATCTAACTTATCCAAGATGCCCTAAGAAGAATGCGTATAACAAAAGATTTAATAAAACCATACAAGATATGTTCGTATCTTATAACGAAGATCTGTCATTTACCGATCTAAATGAATTTAATCGGAAAATGGCTAAAAGGCTCATTGATTATAATACTATTTTACCTCATACTTCGCTAGGGTATAAGACTCCGGTGGAGTATGCTATAGCGAAGGAGAAAAAGTGCCATATGTTGTGGATGCGGACATTTATTTGCGGTTTTTTTATAAAAACATGTTAAAATTACAAACGGCTTAAATTTTTGCTACATAAATTTTAAATTTGCTACAAACTTTAAGCTATATTTTATGAAAGGAAAATGCGATATTAAATCGTAGAAAACCCGTATTTTAGAGCTTTATGGTGTCACGGGGGAGACTTGAACTCCCGACCTCCGGCTTATGAGATAAATTTTTAAATATCGCTTAAAGTCCTGCTACATCGCCATTACAAACAACTTTTTGTCATAAGCATTAGTCGAGTGTCCCACTTTTGTTCCACTGCAAATCCATGGTACATCTAAAAAACCGCAATGGAATTTATTACTACCGAAGCGTCATCGCACCAAACGCAAGAAAAGTTTTAAAATGCTCAAGAGAGCTATCTTTCTCCTTGGGGACTTATTCCATATTAAAAGCCAGAAAATCTGCTAGAATTTATGATAGATATATCTATCTCATAACAAAGGCAGTTGATATGAAGCTAAATCAAGGAATTATAGATTCATTAGTTGATAGTTTTATGCAGGCAAAGGTGGACAAGAGTATAAAAGAGCATTCGCTTTATGATAAAAAGATAGATATTGACTTTGCAGATGCGCTAAATAAGCATTTTAAAGAGGCTTTAAAAGATAATACCTTTCCTGATTTACTTAATAAAAGCAATGAGACTTTAAATAGCATGGCTAAAATTTTATCTAATAGTCTAGATAAAGCCATAGACCAAGATGATAAAGCAAGCATAGCTCAAACCCTGCTTGAGAAACATATACTATCACTAAACTACCTAATATCAAAGCTTGATAAGAGCGCAAACCTTGTGTCTAAAAGACTTAAATTCTTAAGCAAACAAGATGAAAGTTATAAATTTGAGCCAACTGGTATAGATAGCTTCCAAGATAACATCAACGCCCTAGATGAAGCAAGTGGATTACCTCTTAACAAAGAAGATATCAAAAATCTAGCTAAAAATTTCTCACATGCTATAATGGCAACTGCTGAGCAACAATACGGACTTAACACTCCTTTTAAGCTAGTAAAAACCAAAGGTGATAAAAGGAGCGCAGAGCAGATACTAACTAGCGATAGCCATCTAATAGGCAAGCGCATAAAAGTAGGAGATAGTAGCTTTGGTATGTGTAGCTTAAACGACGAAGCAGTCCAAGAATACGAGATAGTGCCATGTTCTCCTAGTCAAAGAAAGGTGGAGAGTAGGGAGATCATCCCACTAAAAACAGCATTTGAAAATTTTACAGCTAATACTAGCGTTAGCCAAAAGTGGTCAAGTAGCACTATGGATCTGGTAAATATTGTAGGCAATATATTGTTTAAATTTTTCCATCCAAACAAAGATATCACAACCATATCACGAGATGATCTACTTAAATTTAGAAATACTTTAGCTCTCATACCAACCAAGCTAAACCAAAAAGCTAAATATAAAGACAAAAGCTTAGAGCAGATAATATATATAGGTAAAAACGATGCCAAACTATCACAAGTAACCATGCAAAAATATATGATAAGAGTAGTGCAGTTCTTTAAGTATTGCTATAACAGCGACTATATAAGTAAGAGCATCATAAATGACCTAAACGTAAAAGTGGAGATAAATCCAATGGAGCGTAAGGTGCTACCTTATAGCAAGGAAGAGGCTAATGCTATCTTTAAAATAGTCCAAAATTTTAAAGAGACTAACAAGTCACCAAGTAAGCGGATAAGTGCAAATGATCTATACTATATAACTATGATAGCAGCATATAGTGGCATGAGGATAAACGAGATAGTTCAGCTAAGAGCACGTGACATTGTGCAGCACAATAATGTGCTTTGCTTTAGTATAAATAGAGATGATGGTAAGAGTACTAAAAATATAAACTCCATAAGGCTAGTGCCAGTACATAGCAAGCTAATAGAGCTTGGGCTAATGGAGTTTGTAAAACAAAGAGCTAGTGCAAATAAAAGCATCTTCAAAGTAAGTAACAAAGACTTTTCAGAAATTTTTAGATCACAAATACAACGAAAGCTAATAAGCAGCAACAAGCAAAAGACTTTTTACTCGTTTAGGCACTATTTTATAGATACGCTTGTCCAACAAGAAGTAGAGCCAAATATCATAGCTCAAATAGTAGGACATGAGAAGCAGTATAAAATTTTACTTGGAACATATGCTACAAATATAAATGCTAGTGTGCTAAAAGCAAAAGTAGAAATGGTGTGCTATTAGATATTAGATGTATGGTTTATAATGGATACATGTTTCCTTCTATAAACCATAATCTATTGCTTGAAATTGTTAATCCTTTATATTATGCTCTTTGGCATAGCTTAATATCTTTTGCCTAAGATCTTCTGGAAAGCTATCTCTATACATCACTGGTGTTAGAGGATTTAGCTTCTTATCTAATTTACCAGCCTCATATAGTCTTGTTAGCTCTTCTGGTGTGTTGTAGTATGGTGCATTTGGGTAGCCCTCTGGTGGGGTTAGGGACATTATTTTAGCTTCTAGGAGGGTGGAGTCGATGTAGAGGGCAACAGCTCTATCGTCCCAAGTGCCAGGGAAACCGCCATTAAAGTCTTGACCACTTCCATCAATATTGTCTTTAACATATTTTGTAAATTCTTCCCTAGTTGTCTCGTTTGCATCTAAATCTCTAGGGTCTAGTAGTTTTCCTTCATCTTCTACTAATTTTCTTAAATGAGTATGCATTGAACCATTTGGCTCAACTACGGTTAAATTTCTATTAAAATCCATCACGAAGTAGTTCCCTACTATCTCATCAAGATAAGGCATCATGCCATATTCATCTAATGGGGGATTTTTAGCTAGTCTTCTAAATTCTTCAGCCATTTGTAAATTTTTATTTAGACCTACTAGATAGGTAGAGTATTGAAACATGTCGGCTAATGCCTCCAAGGCTCCGTCTTGACCAAGCTGCGCTGATAGAAACATTGATTGATATGCTCTTGCTTTAAACCCTGCATAACCTAATCCAACTCCTCCTGAAAATCCAACAGTGCTTCCTAATACTCCAGCACATATATTCCACTCTGCTGCAAATAGTTCTGATTTTAATGTGCCTTTGTGAGCATTTACTTCATCATAAATTTCAGCATATTCTGGCTTTGTTAGTTTACCATTACTATTTACTCTACCTATGGCATCTTCTGGTATATCTATCATAGTGCATTTTAGATTACTTCTTTTTACTAAATAGATATATCTATCTCGTTTATCTTTTAAGCTTTCATAGTAAGCTTTTTCTGATTTAGTCCAAGGTGAAATTTTATTAGAGCTTGGTTTATAGCTAATGTCTAGCCATGGTTTAAATGATAGATAGTCTGTTTGACCTAGAGAATTTGGTTTAGGGTTATAGTATAGTGGTTTATAGTTTTTATATGGAGATGAGTCGAGGATTGCACGGGCTTCAAGAACCATCTGAGACTTTTCTTCCAAGCGTGCCGTATTATTTTTTGCATTTTTAGAAGCTATTAAATTTGTTTTTTTGTCAAATTCAATATTGTCCCCATTTGGAGCTATAACCGTATATGTATTAGTGTTATCCATTAAATTTCCTTTATCTTGTAATTTTCCTTTGCTTATTACCACTACTGCTGTGACTGCTAAGATAGCTATGATGATAAATATAATCCTCTTCATCTCTTATCCTATATATAGACCATCTTCCATTACTATGGTGGTAGCTAGACGACCTACTAGGCGAGGGGGAATTGTCTTTCCATTGAAATTCCCATCTTTAGAATCATTTTCCTTACACCCCACATATACCCCTTTTATGTTATTGCTTCCAATAGTATCTAATGCCTCTACTAGATCTCTTGAGAGGTTGCGATGAGAGTTATCGCTATCGTCTGTGTTAAATATACCTTTTTTAAATTTGTTTATTATCTCTACTGCTTTTTGATATGAGTTTATAGGATATTTTGGTTTGCCTGCTGCTACGTTTGCTAATGAATTTTGCTTATAAATTTCATACACCTCTTTCTCCTCTTTAACATCCAAATTTAACTCCCTTATCTCCACATCAGATTCGGTGTATCTACTTCTAGCATAGTTAAAATACCTTGCATCTATCTCATTACCAGATCCTCTTAGCTCATCTAAGCATAGATAAGCACTAAGGTTATTTAGTGCTAGTTTAGAGGCTAGGTTAAAAGATAGTTTGTTTTTCTTATGGTCTATATCGTAGTATATAAATGAGTTATAGTCTAGTCCTCCACTACTTATATTAGCTCCTAGAAATAGTCTATTTAAATTTAGACTTATATAGTTTTGATAGATCATTACTGGATAGTAGCAATAGCTATTTGTACTATTTTTATCATAGGCTTCTTTTATAGACATAGGTTTATATGAGATATTATTTAGTGCGTAAGCTTCATTAAATTTATATGTGTATCTTGTGTGCATTATCTCTTTGTAGTTCTCTTCTAGCTTTTCATAGGATGTTTTCCAAAGTTCTAATGCGCCACTAACCATAGAAGCACCTATGCTCTTACCTAGTGATCCCGCATAATCTTTTATTAGTCTCTTTATCTCTTGAAAATCTGTATAGCTAAACCTATGAGTATATCTCATAAAGGTATATGTTGTGATCTCTGTATAAGTTATACTTAGTTTATAATACTCCATCGCCATATGAAGCCTAAAAGCATTTGAAGCTTGAATGATTAGATTAAGCTTTGAATGTTGTAAAACTACGCTTGTAGTTTTTAGACTCGTTATTAGCAAGATATATCTATCTATCTCTTTAGTCTTTCTTGCGCCAAGTAGGCTTTTTACTAAATTTAATACCCCAAGCTCATCAAGAAATGTTTCTCTTAGTGCCTTTGCGTCTTTATTAAATATATAAGAACCAAGTGATTCATATATCTTAGATATGCCATCTTCTCCAACAAATTTTGCTAGTGGAAATACCTCTTCTATAGTAGTTTTTACTAATAATGAGGTTACCTCTTTATTTATATCTCTATCATTGCTATATGCTATATCTTTTAAATTTATAGCCTCTTTTAGAATGTTTTTATTCTTGGTGGTGATAGCCTCTTTTATAGTAGTTTCATCTTTTTTATAGTTCTCATCTATCTTGTCAGCTTGCTCTATAAGAAGCTTCATCAGATCTTTTTGCAAAGGATCTTTGATATCTGCATTTTTACCAACTTCATTTTCTGCTAAAAGCTCTTCAACGCTAACTACATCCTTGTTATTTACACCATCCATATATTTAGAAATTTCTTCTATACATAGATACTCACCACTTTTTAAGCCACTACTTTTTACTGAGTCTTTATAGAAAAATAGCTTTACATCTCTATCAAAAATTCTTATTATAGAGTTTGAATGCAAGGCTTTTATCTCATCATCTTCTATTACTATATATTCATCACCATCTTTAATGCTTTTCTTTATCATTTTTTTTGAATAGCTTTTAGTCATTATAAAGTAAGCCACACTAAGAGATAGTGCTTCTATGAAAGAGTAGCGTTTTGGGAGGGTTTGTATTATACGTTGCATTTGTGATTGGTATTCATCTGCGGTTGATGAGCCATTTTTTATATCATCTATAAGTTGGCTTGAGATATTACTATTGTTATATGCTTCAGCCTCTCTTCTGTTTAAGGCGTTTTCATTTACTTTATCAAACACTGCTTTAAAAGAGAGAGTTACCTTTTTCATATACTCTTCTTCACTTTTTTTGATCTTCTCCATATCATTTGGTTGCTTAGCATAAGCATTTACGTGAGAGAAATTTGTCTTAAATAACTCTTCGTATTTGGTGTAGTTATCAAGATAGTTGGTGTCATCTTGATAGGCGATCTCTTTAAATTCTTCCCTTTTTTGCTCTATGTTGTCTATATATTTTTTATCTATCCTTGCAAATGGGGATAAATTTAAAACAAGAGTTGATCTATTGTTTTCTTTATTGATATTTATGCTGTACTGACTGTAATCCTTAATAGGACTTAGGGTTTTTATGTCAGTAAATTTTTGCTTTACTAGGTTGGATTTGTTGGGTCTATTTAGCTCGTCTTCTATCACTTGATCTAGGCATTTACTTATTACTTCTTCTCTTAGCCCTGCACTTGATCTAAAAGGTGAGTTTGAAAGCACAACATAGTTTTTATTTAAATTTGAAAAATCTTTGCTGTTCATCTCATCGTTTGCAGATGTGCCATTTTTATCGGACTTGTTCGCTATTAGATTGGCTAGTTTTATAGAGTTGAAATTTGATGCACAGATAAAATTTAAATTTGCATTTAGTCCTTTTATTTGATCCTTTAGTCTTTTAAAGAGCGTATCATCACTAGAGCCAAAGCCTAAGTTTTTATTTACTATATCGTAAGAGCAAACATCCTTTGTATAATCAAACACTGACAGATCATCTAAATGACCAAACACACTATACCCCTCATCTGCATTGCAATTAACCTCATTTAGGTTATTGTCGTCTCTAAAGTAGATATAGTCTAAGTTTAGGTGGGTAAAGTCTATAAAAAAGCCAGAGTTAGAGGATTTATCTTGCTTAAATACTAATACATTGCAGCTTGAGTTTATATTTAGGGTATTTATAATAGAAGCAAATCTAGATGTGAAAAAGCTAAGGATAGGTAAGGTTACGCCATAAAGAGATCTATTGCTTTGATGCTCAACCATCTTGTAGGTTAATTTACTAAGCTCATAGAACAAAAAGCATCCGTTTGCCTTTTTGAGTGCAGCCTTTGGGTCACTTAGATCAACTATGCTTAGTATAAAAAGAAATATTTGCTTTAGTAAAAACTCTCCGCTTTCTTTATTTAACTCACTTAAATTCTTATCTAACTCTCTAAAACACTCTTCAATGCTTTTTTCAAATTTAGCTCCATCTAATCCCTCGCTAGATATCAAAGAGCTAGCATCGCTTAGTAGATCATTTTTTAAGGTATTTAGGCACTCTTTTACGATATCTTTGGCGTCATCATAGTTGGATACTATGACCTCAAACATATCATAAAAGCTTATAGCTTCTGTCTTTGTTTCGCCCATGCTTTTTAGCAAATTTCTCTCGTGCTCATCCTGAGCAGCTTCAAGTTCAGCTTCATATCTTGCTTTACTTTTTATAGGGCTTATCTTCTCTTTTAAATTTGCAAAAAACTTATCAACCGCACTTTTTTTATGGACAATCTTTACTGGTATATCTCTATATTCAAATTCTCTTATTCTATTTAGCTTGCTATCAGTAAAGCTCTCTTTATCTATATAAAAGTCAGATACGATCGATACATCTTTTTTATCTCTCTTCTTAGAAAATATTAGATTAGATATGATCTCATTAGCTATGCCGTTAGAGTACGATGTGAGTGAATTTAGGCTAGACGTATAAAGAGTTACACATTTTGCATCAGCCATATACTCTTTTATCTTTTTTAATGTCTCTTCGCAAGAGTAGGTTATTTTTATTTCGTTGTTTTGCATATTAAGCCACCACTACTGTTTTCGATATTTTATTGTGATTGTATTTATAATATTATTAATTTATTATTGCTATTTAAAAGTGAAAAATGCTTGACATGACACTTGATAGATAGTTTAGCTATGCAACAGAGAAAAATGATAAGCGTTAGAAAACTAGAGAGTGTAACTCTTTGGTATTTTAAAATAAATACTGCATGCTTGTTACTTGAGCTTTTCTTTTAGCTTGCCAAGTTAGTTAGATAAAGCCATCTAAATTTCTTACATAATTATGCTACAATGATGCCATATTATTAAAAGGAAATAGCATATGCCTCAAATAGTACCTATAAAAGAGCTTAGAAACACAAATGAAATTTCACAGCTATGCAATAGCAAGGATGAACCAATATTTGTAACTAAAAATGGCTATGGCGACTTGGTTGTGATGAGTATAAAGACATATGATAAGCTAGTAGCCACAGCCGATATAGATAGCGCCATCGCATCATCTGAAGCTAAGATAACAGCAAATACAAAGATGCTGGAAGCAAAAGATGTTTTTGCTAGTCTAAAAAGTAAGTATCTTGAGTAAATATAAAGTCCTAATCTCACCACAAGCTTATGAAGAGCTTGAGGCGATTTATAAATATATCGCAATGTCTTTACTCTCACCAGCTGCTGCAAATTCTACATTAGAGGCTATAAAAAACGCTATCCTTAGCCTAGATGAGATGCCAAATCGTGGTGCTATTAGAAAAGTTGGCAGATATGCCAATATGGGCTATAGACAGCTATTTGTTAAAAACTACACAGTGATTTATAGGGTCAATGAAAAAGATAAGGTCGTTATAATCATCACTATTAGATATACACCAAGCGCTTTTTAGACATACAACTTCAATAATGTCTTTCTAGAGAAATATCCACTTATCCTAATACTCTCTCATCTGCAAAAATATACATAACATCACATACTATACGTTACGTCACCTACTGCATGTTACATCATGTACTATACATTACATCAAGTGCTGCATGTGACATCACATACTGAATGTTACATCATGTACTGCACATTACATCACATGCAGTATGTTACATTATGAATTTATTTGTTATAATCCAAGAAAATTTAATGCCAGTTTCTAGTATATTTATCAACATTTTTAGTATGTTGATAAACTTACTTAGCAAGCTCAGGTTGAGCTTGCTGTAAGGTCTTAGCCAGACGGGCGAAATTTTTATTTACAAAGATGCAACTTAAACAAAACTTTATCCATTCAAGATGACCTTTGCCGATAAAAGGTCTAAGTTTTATTTAAGATAAATATTATTTTAGGACGCTCAAAATTTCACTCATAAAATTTCTTACTTTTAAAACAATAATCCCTATCCATAAAATGCTAAAATAGCAAGCAAAATATAAATGGCTAAATTTACAAATGCTAGAGAGCGACCTTTGGGAGTCGGCGGATCTTTTGCGTTCAGGCTCAAACCTCATATCTCATCAATACTGCATGCCGGTGCTTGGTCTTATCTTTTTGCGATACGCTCTGGGGAGAGTTGCCTGAGTGCTATGATGATATGAGTATCTCGGCGTGCAGAGAGAAAATTTACGAGTATGTCTATATGAGATATAGGAGTGTTGCGTAGAATATATCGCAAGTTTGTAAGCAAGCCCGTGTAAATTTATTAAGTAAAATTTACACGGCTAGCTTACTTTGGTGGCTTAAATTTATAGATTACGCATTGTAAATTTTAAGAATGCTAGCTACCCCATCTCCATCCCAGCATCATCTTTTGTAAATTTACCCATTAGCTCTGGCATCTCATTTACTATCATCTCTTTTAGCTCTGGGTTACTATTTGCTATTTCAAGTAAAAGACCTAAGCTTTTGTCATTAAAGTCTCTTAACCTGATATTTTCTTTTTGCAAGCTTTCGGTTTTACGTGTTAGAGATTGGTTTTCTCTATCCTTACTCTCTATCAATACACTTTGTTCATCTATTTTTGTTTGCTGATTAGTATGTGCTTTTACTCTATTTTTAAGAAGCATTATCTCTTTGTCTTGCTCAGCTTGGGTTTCTTTTAAATCATCTAGCTCTTTTTCTAGCTGCTCTTTTTCTTTTAAGACTTCTATGTTTTTCTTTTTATCTTCCTCTATGATTTTACTTTGTTCTGTTACTTGCTCAGCAAGAAGTTCTGCCTTTTCTTTTAGCTGTTCATCAGATGTGATGGTTATATTCTCTTGCATTTGTTCAAAAACAGAATTTCTAAGACCTGCTATTAAAGCTCTTTTTTCATTTGGCTCTAACCTAAAGTACTCGTCGCCCAACAAAGGCTCTTTCTTTTGCATATACTTATTTGCTTCCGCTTCTATAAGCTTTTGAATTTTCTCTTTTAGCTCTTTCTCGCTCTTATATTCACTTGCTATTTGGTGCATTTGGGTTAAATTCTTGTGTCTATTTTTACTTGACTTACCACGAAGTACCTGACCTTCAAATGCCTCTGCTCCCATATCTTGTAGCTCTTTACCAAATTTTGCTGTTTTTGACCTGCCACTAAATCTCAAATTTGCATGCTTCTCAAAGTTGTAGTTTGTAAAGATGATGTGATAGTGCTTGGTCTTTTCGTCATTATGCTCAGCCACAAGCAGACACTTTACGCCATACTTCGCACAGTATGCGTTTACAAATCTCATTACTCTATCCATATGTATGTTTTCATTTATAAATTTTGACTCTTCGTTGTTTAGCCCTTCTTTTGGCTCCTTCTTCCTATCTGTGCCAAACGTGATGATAATCTCACAAAAGCTACGCATATCTTTGCGCCAAGACTTTTTTATAACAGTATCTTTGCCATTTCGCTTTTGTGTATAGGACTGCGCGGTATAGTCTTCTTTAAAGCTATCCTGAAAGCCTTTAAGTAAATTCTTTACAAAGGCCATATTATGTAGTTCATCATCTTTGCTATTGGCATCTCTCATATTGCCATTGCCATTAAACTCGCTTAGGAGCTTGTAGCGATTAATAGTGGTTGGATTCTTGTTGAGATACTTTATATGCTCAGTTTGATTTTTCTCACGGCACGCATGTGCAAATCTACCTATGGCTCTACCATATGTTAAAAAACCTGACCTTACGTTTATGACTAAACTGTGATCATTTACTATATATGCATTAGCCATGGCAAATCACCTCACCATTTGAACTTTCTCTCGTGCTAGCGGTGCTAGTTACTATCAATGAAAAAATTTTCATTTTCTTCCTTTTTAAAAGATATTTATAGTAATTACACCAATTTTGGAAAAAATCTGCGCTGGAAATGCAAATTTTTGTAAAAAATTCATAATTAGAAAAAGAATAAATTAAGAATAGTGAAAGGATATAGGGTGAAAGTAGGTATATTAAATTTGTATTATTGAAAGCTTTGAGCTTTCAGGTTTTGCCCCAAAAGCTCAAATAAATTTATTTCACTAACTCGTAGCTATGTTCTTTTGTGCCGTCAAGTAGGTTTAAGACTTTGTAACCTTTGTCACTTAAAATTTGAGCTAGTTTAGCACTACGGTTGCCACTGTAGCAGTGTGTGACGATAGTTTTGTCTTTGTTTGCTTCAAGCACGTCTTTGTAGTTATCCACAGGCTCGCCATCAGGTATGTTAATAGCGCCTTTCATATGTCCAGCGTCATAGTCTTTTTTCTCTCTAACATCGATGATTAGGATGTTTGGATCGTTTGCGATCTTCTTAAATTCCTCTGCGTTTATGCTGCCAAATTTAACTAGATCGTAGTTAAATTCTTTCACGCCCTCAGCGTTGCTAAGCTTGTTAAAGCCCTTTGATTTTAGTATATCTAGTGCCTTGCCGCTGCGGTTGCCGCTGTTGCAGTAAAGTACGACATTTTTATCTTTGTAGCCGTTAATCTCATCTAGTCTAGCCTCGATCTCTTCAAGAGGGATGTTTATAGCGTGTTTTAAGTGGCCAGCGTTATACTCCTCCGCTTTTCTCACATCGATGACTAGATAGTCCTCTTTTTTCTTGTTATCAGCTTGTATCGCAGATAGTTCAGCACCCTTAAATTTAGCGTCCGTTGGCGCTTTTGTATCGCTGCAAGCTGTGAGAAAACCAAGTGCAAAAAGCACAACTATACCTTTAACTATTTTACTTTTGACGAACATTTCTTCTCCTTTTTTTATAAAATTTCACTATTTATTTTGCGTAAATTTGCCAAAATCCACCCACTATCGCCTCTTTTATCTCACCCTCACTACCATTTGCTATGCGGCCTCTATATGAGACCTCGGCCGGACTTTGAGCCTGCCAAATTTGATCAAACCACTCTAAAAATTTCGCCGTGTCATATCGCACAGGAAGCGCCTCGATGTAAATTTCGCCGTGTTTAGCGCGGTATATCGCCTCTTTGCTTGGCGTAATGGCTATGCGAGTTATGAGCCCATAAAGCTCGCTGGCAAAATTTGACATGCCAGCCGCACCGTTATTTATCACTACGCCGTTTTCGAGCGCTATGGCGGCAGGGGCGCAGGTGTGAGTGCAGGCTAGCACATCAAATTTATGCTTTTTAAACCATAAATTTAACTCATCTTGCCTAGCTTTTTGACTCAAATTTTCACGAGAGCAGCCCCAGCCAGCTAGAAATTTCTCATCTCCGTGTGTGATAGCGACATTTGCGCCGCCAACGCTTACTAGCTCGCATTTAGCTCGTTTTTTAAAAATTTCTATAAACTGCTTGCACTCATCATTTACAAGGTGGTTTAAGCGAGAGTGGATCAAATTTGAGCGATTTATCGTGCCAGCGTCTGTGCATGAGGGGTAGAAGCAGCCGCAACCATTTTGACCACTTGCTAGCTCAAATTCAACATTGCCATTTATCGCCGTAAGACCTCGTTTTGCTATCTCACGCTCTATCTGGCAAAAGCTATTTGCCTCTGCATCAAACCAGTGGATATCGCCGTTAAAAACGACATCGGCACTCTCGGTGTCCGCCATAGCTAAAATTTCTTTTAGTGCAAAGACATTGCCGTAAAGTCCGCCTACGACATATAGGCAGCTGCTTTGAAATTTTGGCCCCGACGGGAAATTTAACGCATAGCTAAGCGGGCAAGAGCTCATCTTTTATCTTTACACCCACAAAACATCCCAGGCAGCGCATAGGCAAGCGTGCATGCGATGAGACCATATAAATTTATGCCTAAAAGCATTGCGTATTTGCCGCTGCCGATAGCTAAAAATTCAGGGAAAATTTTTGCGTCAAATGCAAACGCAACGCCCAAAAGTATGCCTAGCCAAAAGCTAAGATGAAAGCCAAGCTTTGTTGGACTCACAAAGCCGTGCAACAAAAATATCGGCGCTAGGCCGATCACCATCGTGCCACTAATCGTCGTGGCCTTTAAGATATCGGTGCCAACAATCATCGGTAAATTTCCAAAAATGGCAAAAAGTATCATCGAGATGATGCCGATTTTTATGGAAATTTTAGCGACGTCTTTGTTTAGCATCGCTGGGATATCGTAGCCAACTAGCTTTGAAAGACTTGCAAAGGTTGAATCCAGCGTCGATCCAGCAGCCGCTATCATGACGGCTGTCATCAGGATAGTTGAGCCAATCCCCATTGTTTTAGCTAGCTCGGCTGGGATGTTGCCCTTTGCGGCGATGCCCTCAATCGAGCCGTAGATGCCGATAAAGCTAAAGATGACGATGGCTATAAAACCTAAAATGCCAGAAACCACAAAGCTTTTTAGCATCGTTTTTTCTTCGCAGATGAAGCCTCGATCGGTTAAAACTGGGTCGTGAAAAGGGTAGCTAACTAGCTGCAAAACTGCGACTAAAAGCAGGTCCACGCCGCCGCCTAGACTCCAACTGCCAGTGCTAACTAGCTCACCCACACCGTGCTTTGGCAAGATAGTCACGATAACCCAAAGCGTGGCGATGATGAAAACTAAGGCCTGAATGACATCAGTCACGATAGAGCCCCTAAGTCCGCCGCGAACCGAATAAACAAGCGTAAAGAGCGTAAAAAGTGAGGCTGCGACGATAAAAGGCATGCTGCCACTATCTCCGTAGTAGCCGCCCACGACTGCGGTGTTGCTCCAAACTTCGTTAAAAAGCCTAACCAAGATCGCCACGCAAAATGCGATGCTAGCAGCTGCGCCGTAGTTGCTGGTTAAAAACTGCACAAGTCCGGTTGCGCCAAATTTTCGCCTTAGGCGGTAGATGACGATGCCGGCTATCGGTATACAAAGCCAATATGTTGCGTAAGCTACGCCGCCTACTATGCCGTAGCTAGCGCCTAAATTTGCGGCGTTTGTGACTGATTTTGCAAATATCCAGCTGATAAAAATGCTAGTCGTTAGCAAAAATGGCGACACCTTTACGCCGCCTTCATCCTCTCCCTTAAAAAACGAGCCGATGCTGCGAGCTTTTGGTGAAAAAGCATACATTATCACGCCGTAAACGATCAAAAAGCCCCAAAAAAAGAGCGACTGATACTCTTGCATTAATTCTCCTTAAATTCTAAAATTTGATCCAAAGCCCTCATGCTATCGCTTATAGCGCAGGGGCAAATTTTCGCAAAAAGCCCTTTTTGCACTATCACTTCAAGCTCGTCTGGCTTGCTTAGATCATACCCCAAGACCTCTTTGCAGATGCTAGATTTTTGCGTTTTAAAATATATCTCTTTAAAGCGCGCCAAATTTGCATTATATTTTTCTTTATCATCGCCGTAAGCAAGCCCCAAAACTAGCACTGCCGCTAGATATGCGCCACATATCGAGCCCTCCTGCATGCCGCCTAAGAGCCCAAAGCTAAGCTTCATAAGCTGCGCCTCGTTTGCACCTAGGTGCTGTGCGTAGCGTGCTAATATCATCTGCGCGCAGTTTTGCTCGGCAAATTTTTGCGCTATCTCTTCATTGCTCATCATTTTTTATCCTTTAAATTTAGGCTAGTGCGCCGCCGCAGCTTGACCCAGCACCTGCTGTACAGGCGTAGCAGTAGTCTCGAAAGACAATCTGCCTACCAAGCTCGCCGCTTTTAGCTAGCTCAAATATATCCTTTGCGCCGTGCGCCTTAAGCCCCTGCATCTGGTTAAAATCGCAATCATAAAGGGCTCCGTCATATCCAACTGAAATTTGCGCTCTACACATGATATTTTGCGCAGCATTTGGGTTAAAATTTGCTTCTAAAAGCTGCATATAAGGCTCTAATTTACCGCCTTTTTCAAGCGATCTTCTAAAACGTCCGATCGGCACGTTCGTGATCGTAAAAAGATGATCAAATTCCACACCAAAAGCACTTTTTAGCTCTCTTTTGTAGTCCGCTTCAAGCCCTGCTTGATCGCCTGGCAAAAACGCACCACTTGGGTTATAGACTAAATTTAGCACCAAATTTCCGCCCTTGCCATATCCTAGTGCATTTAGCCTCTTTAGAGCTTCTATGGAGCCCTCAAACACGCCTCGCCCACGCATGCCATCGACGTTTTCTTCGGTGTAGCAAGGCAGGCTAGCGACTAGCTCCACGCCGTGATCTGCGTAAAATTTAGGCAGATCCTCATAGCCCTTTTCAAGTAGTATGGTTAAATTTGTTCGCACGATGATGTGAGGCGTGATCTTAGCGGCCTCATCTATAAACCAGCGAAAGTGCGCGTTCATCTCAGGTGCGCCGCCGGTGACATCAAGCGTGCTAAATTTATGTGCGCTAATCGCTTCTAAAACAGCCTGCAAAGTCTCCTTACTCATCGTCTCCGTGCGCTTTGGCCCAGCCTCGACGTGGCAGTGCGAACAGGCGAGGTTGCATATCTTGCCTAGATTTACTTGTATCGTTGAAATTTTATCAGTATGCCTGATCTGCGGTGCTATGCGATCTGTGAAGTTCATTTTCTATTCCTTTTGTAAAATTTTAAACTGAGTACATTTTTTAGATAAGCGGTGTTTGGCGCTTCGTTTACGCCACTCATTACCGTGGCAATATGCTTGATATTTTTCACGCCATTTTTGGCGAAATTTCCGCAGCAAGTGGCGCAGTAGGTGTAGAGATTTGGCAAATTTTTATCCTTGACGGCTTGCGGATATCCTGCGGCGATTTGCGGCTCGCTACTTTTTGCTAGTCCGCCAAGCCCACAGCAGTTTACATCATTAAAGCTATTTTTGAAATTTGGCACGTACTTTTTAAAGGTCTCAAAAATAGGCTTGTGGATGCGCTCAGGGCAGGGGTAAAAGATGTGTGCCTCCTCTGTGATCTCGCGGTTTAGACCAAGCTCTTCAAATTTCTCGTATATGGTTTTTATCTTGACATCCACCTTGTCTTTTAAAAAATGGTAGCAGTTTGGACAGGCCAAAATGAGCGTCTCTACGCCCTTTGCAGCAAAGAGCTCGTTTAGATGTGCCTTTGTCTTGTCAAAATTTGCATTTGCTTCAAAAAGTGGCTTGCCGCAGCAGTCTATGCTAAAATCAACCCCCAAAGGCTCTAAAATTTCGATGATTTTTCTCGTGGTTTTAGGCAAAAAGCCCGGGAAATTGCAGCCGAAAAAGACTAGCTCGCGGCTCTTTTTGGGCGAGTTGTTGGCGTAAAGATAGGGCGATTTTAAGAAATTTAGATAGCGAAACGGCTTTTTTATCTGCTCTCTGTGCTTTAGCGCGATCTCGTTGCCGCTGATGTCTTTGGGGCAGACCTTGTAGCACTCGTCGCACAAAAAACAGCTAAATGCGAGATCTTTTCGCTTTGAAAAATCAAGCAAATTTATATCGTATTTGGTCAAAAACTCGCAGTGTTTCGTGCACGCTCCGCACTCTATGCAAAGCTCTGGCGGGTTTTTAATAACTTTTTGCGATCTCATCAGCGCTAGCCCCATTTCTAAATTTATACTGCAAAATTTGCATTTTTATGAGCGTTTTTATGACGCCCTCACGCCTAAATTTACGCGCGCTCGTCACTATATTTTGCCCTAGCTGGCAAAATTTCACACCAGATCTTTTTAACTTCATACTTAGCTTATAATCCTCCATAATTGCTAAATTTTCAAAGCCGCCAACTGCGTTAAAAAGGCCTTTTTGTATAAAAATCCCCTGATCTCCAAAGGCGATATTTCTAAACTTTACGCGTAAATTTGAACCAAGTGCGATCAAATTTAAAAGCACCCCGTCCTCATCAAATTTAAGCCTAAAACAGCCTGCCTCACAGCGATCAAGCGCCCTCTCAGCGACCAAAATCGCCCCCTCATCATAAAAGGCGCTATCAGCGTGCAAAAAGAGAAGCTTCTCAAATTTTGCCACACTCGCCCCAGCGTCTAGCTGAGCGCCTCTGCCTTTTTTGCAAGGTAAAATTTTAAATCTCTCAGGCGAGAAAAATTTGCTCAAATTTAGCGCTAAATCAAAATTTTTGCCCTCATAGAAATTTGGCTCACTAGCATCAGCAAATATCACTTCAAATTCACCTTTTTGAGCTGCCAAAATAGCACAAAAACACTCCAAATTTTCGCATGGCTCGTTATAGATCGGAGTTATTACCGAGATCGCCACGTTTTGCCCTTATCCTTTTTGCGCCCCAGCTAGAAAGCACCACAAGCACTACCATCAAAACGCAGGCGATGATAAAGCCGTTTGAGCGCATATCAAGGGCTTTTTCGCCCAAATTTACCATTATAAATGTTGCTGGCACGATGCCTACAAAGGTCGCCACCACGTAGTCACGCAGACTCACGTTCATCACGCCACATGCGTAGTTTAGGGCGTTATACGGCACAAGCGGCATTAGGCGAAGGATCAAAATCAGGCTAAATTTACCACCAGGCTCGCCAAGTGTTTTTAAAATTTTGCTCTTTGAGTTTTGCGTGAAGTCACTAACGGCGCGAAATCCCAAAAATCTTGCGATATAAAACATCAAAACCGAGTTTATCATCGCACCTATTATGGTGTATAAACTGCCAGCAAATAGCCCAAATGCCGCACCTGCAACGACAGCCAAAATCGGCACTGGAAATAAAAATATCGGCAAGATAGCAAAGCATAGGACATAGATCATCGGAGCAAATAGTACATGCTCGCCGATGAGCTCACGAAGCTCGCTAACGCCGATCTTTTGCATCAAAAATACAGCCACGAGTATGATCGCGGCGATGATAGCAAATTTAAACAGCCTTGTTTGCTTCAAGCTGTGCCTTTTTCGCCTTTTTATCATCTAAAATTTTCTTTGCGACGTAGGCTACGATCGAGAAGGCAAATAGCATGGTAAGACCGATAAATAAAATTTTGCCACCGCCCATCAAACTGCCGCCAAAATACGAATATACAATGGTCGCAGGAAGCTGGCCGATACCAGTCGCCCAGAAAAATCCCCAAAATCTCATCGATGTAAGCCCTGCTGCGTAGCTCACTAGGTCAAAGCTCACAAATGGCAGCAAACGGCAGACGATGATCGTGTGCTTGCCAAATCTCGTGAAAAACTCGTCCGTAGCTGCAAGCGCCTTTTTGCCAGTTAGCTTTTCAACGACGTCGCGACCTAAAATGCGTGCTATGTAAAAGCAAAGCGCAGCGCCCACCATAGCCGAGCTCCACGATAGCACAGCGCCCCAGACCCAGCCAAATATCATCGCATTTGAAAGCGTGATGAGAAACGCAGGCACTGGCGCCATGATGCTTTGAAGCACCATCAAAAAAAAGCTCACGCAAGCTGCTGTCGTCTTGTCAAAGCTTTGCAAATAAGCATAGACTTCGTTTAGGTCAAATTTGCTAAGCATCACGACTGAGTCGGTGATCTGCTTATTTACTGCAGGGATAAAAAAGTATGCCAGCGCGACTATTGCGACGGCGACTAGGAGAAAAATTTGGGATTTTTTCATCTAAATTCCTTAAAATATTGTTGTAAATTCGACAAAAACTTGTCGCTAAGATAGGCTTTTATCTTGTTAAAAGTGTATTCATTTTTAATGGCTCTAGCACCGTTGTACTCGACAAATGCCATCGCGCACCAGCTTGTTCCTCGCAAGCAAGTCATCGTAAAATACTCTTTAAATTTTCGCCTATTTATCATTTTTTTCGAGTAGTTTTCATATAAATTTATAAATTTTTCTATCTCATCAGCGCTAAATATCACATCCGTCTTCCAAAATGTGGTTGTTGGCACGCTAAAATGCGCTAGATCTTGCTCACACTCGCCGATTATCGGCTTTTCCCAGTCGATGATATATGAGGCATCCTTGCCGATGATGAAATTTGCAGAGTTTAGCTCGGTATTTATGATACAAGGCTCCTCTATCTCGCGCTCAAGGTCAAATTTCTTTGCTATTTTTAAGAAAAATTCGATCATCTCAGCGGTTTTTGGCTGGGCTAAATTTGAGTCAAGATAGACATTAGCCATCTTTTCACACTCTTCAAACATCGCTTTTAATGGCTTTTGCGCAGTGATTAGGCTGTGATTTGACGGGATCTTGACTGAGTGCACGCTAGCAAGCAAACTTGCCGCTGTCTCGAGATCGCTCTCGTATCTTAGCGCACGCCCTTTTAAAAACTCCATACTCATCGCCCCTCGCGGTAAAAATGGGCTTGGCTCGTAGTACTCTAGCGGCGCTGGCGTGACCTTTGAGCTTTGTAAAATTTTAAGCGCATCAAATTCATATTTTATTTGATTTTCAAGCACCATTTGCGACTTTGTATTTATTCGAAATACATTTTGACCACCTTTGCGAAATTTGTAGTTTATGTTGTATTCGCCGTTAGCAAGGGGCTTTATAGCACTTGGTCGCACACCCAAAATATAAGCGAAAATATCCTCTTTTGTGTCGATATCACGAAGCGGTTTAAATTTAACGTAGTTTAAATTTAGCTCTTCAAATTTAGCGCAAACCCCTTCGCATACGCTATCGAGCAAAGAGTAGTCGCTTGAGAAAATTTCATCTCTTAAGCTGGCGCTTCTTAGAGCGATAGCGCAGTATCCGCCATCAAGCGTTGGGGCGATAGCGGCATCGTTTTTACCAAGTGCTTTAAAATAGCTATTAAAGCCTTGAGCGGTGAAATTTACAATGTCGCTACCAATTAGTAAAATTTGCTCATACCCAAGCGTTTTTACATGTTTAAAGGCTTCTAGCATTCGCTCGCTTAGTGAGCCCTCGCTTTGGGCAATAAACTCATACTTCTTGCCTAAAATTTGCTCTAAAATTTTAGCCTTATCGCTTGGCGTAAAAAAGATGAAAATTTTGACGTTTTTTAGTTTTTGAAGCTTAGTGTTTATATCTTTTAGTAAAAATTTATGCAAATTTGCTGCTTGCTGTGGCGTCAAAAAGTCAAGTAGCCTAGTTTTGGTCTTACCAGCGATCGGAGCTCTGGTAAAAAGTATCAGCGCTTTTTTCAAATTTTGCCCCTAAAGAGGGTAAATTTAAATAAAAAAAAGATATTTAGAAAGGTTAAAATTCCCAAAAATAGGTACTTTACTTGAGCTAGAGTTAAAATTTCTAAATAGCTCTCTTTGATGAGATAAAAGAGTAGCTCTTGCTTGCCAAGCCAAAGTGTGACTAAAAAGAGCAAACTTTGGCTAAAAACTAGCGCAAAAACAGCCGTATGCTTTTGAAAGAGCCCGTAAAGTAGTCCCGCCACAAAAAATCCAGCCACGATATAGCGGTTGTGCACGCGCATCTCGAGCCAAACTGATAGCGAGACTAAAAGCGCTGTGCTAAGCCCTAAAAGCAAAGCGCAAAACGCGTAGTATAGGGCTCTAAGGGCGTGCATCAGTTTGCAACCCTAAAGCTTATAGCTACAAATGTGCCATCAGGCGGTAAAACGTCTTTGTTGCCGTGAAATACGACTTCGTTGCGTTTTTCAACTGCGCCGTGAGTGTAGGTATGGTTTGAGATGATGCCGACTGAGCAGCTATCTAGGCAAGCGATGCAGCCGGTGTTAAAGCTCTTTGCGGTCGCTTCGTTGCCGCCAAAACGCATGTCGATTTGTTTGCCGTTACTATCTGTGATGACTTCGTTGATGTCGTAGCTTTTTGGTGCGCCGTTCCATGTTACTTCGATCTTGATCTTATCGCCTTCAACGTGTGTTTCAGGGCCATTTTTTAGGGTCATGTTGTTGCCTGGTTTGGCGCCTATTTTTTTCATAGCTTGATAGAAGTCGTTTTGATTTGCAAGTGCGATAAACACAGGCTTATCGCCAAATCTTCCATCTTTGAAAACTACTGCGTGGCGAGTGTTTTCAGTAAAATACTTGCCATTTACCTTGGCTAAAACAGTGATAGTTTTGGCGCTTTCATCTACCACCATCGGATTTTGAGCGCTTACTACGCCAACTTGATCGTCGCTAGCTTGAACGCTTGCGGTAAAAAACAGACTAAAAATAGCCATAAAAATAGCTTTTTTAAACATATTAGTGCCTTTCTGTGAAGAAAATTTGAAATTTGATTTACGAAAACTTTAGAGAATTTGTAAATGTTGCAGGCGAACCTCGCCTAAAAAATATTTTTGAATTATATTTTGTTTAAAATAAAAATAGTATGAAAATCTAGTTATCCGTATAAACACTGGACTTATCACACTTTATCAAGGTCGAAACCAATCAATTTACTACTAATTTACTACTTATGAATGAGCTTTGATACGACGATTTATC
>NZ_CALHVN010000023.1 GCF_938039245.1 uncultured Campylobacter sp.
GCTCGAGGCTAGGCGACGAGAGATCGTTTATGGTGAATTTTCACTATAATTTTTAATTAAATTTAAGCAGGCTCGTCGCGCGGTTAAATTTACGCGCGCGGCCCGCAAACTAGCATTTATCTCGCGCCTTTTTGCGATTCTTAGCATTAAGCTAAATTTAGATACATTTAGATCTTAAATTTTAGGAGGATAAATGAAAGCTAAATTTTCTATCATAGCCGCTGTTTTGGCGCTAGTTGGATGCGGCAATAACAACATAGATACCGTGAAAAACTACACTCTGCCGCAGAAAAAATCAATGACGATAGGAGCGGCCGTAGACGGGTATGAAGGCTGCAAAAGCGTCAAGTGGGAGGACGTCAGCGCAAAGGATTTAAAAGCTGTCAAAGTAACCTGCGAGGTCTCGGACGCTATCCTTAAAGCCCAGTTTGACAGCCAAAACGCTAGATACGAGGAGGCCGTGCAAAAAGCCAAAGACGAGGCGCAAAAAAACGTAGATAGGGCGCTAGAGCGGATAGTAAAAACCTATAACGACCTAAAAACCGAGGCCAGCGCCGATGCTAGCAAAGAAGAGCTGCTTGCGTTAGCGAATAAATTTTGTAAATACGACAAGGAAAAAGAGAAGAAACACACCTTCGGCGCGCCGGTAACCTGCGATAACGACGCCCTAGCTAGCAAGCTTTTGGATAAACATAAGCTAAACGGAAAATCTTTTATATTTACTACTTTCGTAAATCAGTTTCAGTGGGCTGCGCTCGACTCGCAGCGTCCACCAAAGCCTATATTTTTCGGCGATATGCCAAAGAAAATCGGCTCACGCACGTATGAGATTAAATTTATCATAAACACGGACAAAACCGTCGATGTAGATCGTAAAGCTGTGATGATAGAAGACGGGGAGCGCAGGGATATTAGCGGTAGCGTGCTTAGTAAATTTTACGATAGATAGGGTTTGGGGCTTAGGCCGCTTGCGTTATTAGACGCTTGCGACAAGCATTTTAGAGTTACGTCTTTAAGGATCGCCGCATCTTCTTAACGCCCGTAAAGTTGCGTAAGATTTACCGAGCATGAAGGCTTTTTGCAGGTAAATTCGAGTGATTATCTTTAGCCTTTTTGCGCTTTAAAATCGCGTTTAAATTCAGATTTTTAGCGCAAATTTTACCCGCGCTAGTTTATCTAAATTTAGGCGATTTAAAACATAAGCGTGAGCCTTTATTTGCTTTATCAATCACTCCAAAACTTAGTTTAGCGCCTAAATTTATGAGACGGGCTTACCCTACTCGCGTTTAAATTTGCAAGCCTTTTAACGGCGGCGTTTAGCTTTTGCGATATTTGCACTCGTGGTTGCCGCAAACTAAATTTACGCTCAAATTCGGTCCGAGTTCGACTTTTATTAAATTAGCAAAATGCTTCATATAAACCTTGCTAAATAAGCGCGATAAAGCATAAATTTACGCCTGTAGCGTCAAAATCAAAGATACGCAGCTCTCTCGTTTTGTTTTTGTAATTTTGCGCCATTTTACCGCTTTTGCGAATCGGGCGGACTTAGCCAGCTAGTTTTTTAAAATTCGCATAAATTTAAAACTCTCAAATTTACTATAGCGGCTTTTTGCATTTACTTTTGGCTTTATACGCGCCGACGTTTTAGTTTGTCTTTTTACGCCGCGCTTACCAAATTTAACGACTACTTCAAAAACGGCAACAAACGCAACCTAAATTTAGTTACTACATCCAGGTAAAATTTAAAAAATTTAGCCGCGAGCATAAGGGCTAAAGGGGGCGGTATCCAAAGTAAATTTAACAAGCTTAAAAATGCAGATTCGGCGATACGGTTTTGCATTTTTGCAGATCGGATTTTACGAGTAATCATAAAATTTAATGCGAAAATATAAATTTGAAGCTTAAAAACAGCAACCGCGCAGGGTACCCGCTTACAGGCCAAGAGTAAAAAACGTAAAAATAGATTGAGAACAAAACTCCCGATTAGAAGAGATTAATTTATAAAACAAGAAAAAGAGGCGGACGAGAGGCAAGGCCAAGCGCCCGCGTAAATTTTAGAAGCGCTGTCCGATAGTAAATTCAAACGTACTCGTATCGTCGCCGTCTTGCTTTTTGAGCGGTTTAGCAAAGATTAGCTGAAGCGGTCCCATAGGCGTTACCCACTCGATACCGGCGCCCGCGCTATACCTGCTAATGCGTCCGTCGATATGATCTACGATACCAGGAGCCGTGACGTTTGCGATCTTGCCGTGGATCACGCCGTAGTCAAAGAACAGCACGCCGCGCATCTTTACGCGCTCTATTAGCGGGAAGCTAAGCTCCGCCGAGCTATTAAACGACATATCGCCGCCCGTCTCATACCAACTGCCGCTAGAGACTTTGACTTTAGGAGAGACGGTTCTACTCTCAAATCCGCGTAGATTTCTGATACCGCCTAGATATAACCTCTCGTTGATAGGCACCCAGCCGCGATCCCAAATCTTACCGAAGCTTGATTTAAACCTGAAAATAAGGTCATAGTCCACCCACTCTCCGATGCCTTGATA
>NZ_CALHVN010000024.1 GCF_938039245.1 uncultured Campylobacter sp.
GTGACCGAGTAAAATTTAAATCCAACGAAGTATAGGACAAAAAGACAAGCCGTTCCTAGCTACTGAAGCCTAGCGATTATATTTCTTACGACTTCCGCCATCATCTCCACCGACGCTATCTCGCAGTGCTCGTTTACGGAGTGAGGCGAGTGGATATTCGGGCCTATGGAGCAGGCTTGCAGCTCGGGCTGTTTTGCGACCAGTACGCCGCACTCAAGACCTGCGTGCACGGCAGCAAATTTGGCCTGCGGTTTTTGTTTTTGCAGTTCTTCGAGCACCAGATGCGCGAAGTCGCTGACGTGCGGCGCCCAGTTCGCCGAGCGATCGGTTACTTTGACCTCAAAGCCCAGCGCACTAGCCAAAGTGCTAGTCTCAAAGCCCAGATTTTCGAGCCCCTCTCGCTTCATCGCGCGTCCGAAAAAGTCAAACTCGATCACGCCCTCTTTTTGCTTAACGGTCGAGAGATTTATGCTTTCATTTACCATATTAAGCTCGGTGTCGTAGCTGCGCACGCCCTGGGCGAAGGAGTTGATTAGCGCTAAAATTTTGCCGCCATTTACCAACACGTCCGCTTCGCCCTCGCCTAGGCTCTTTACCCACGCTAGGCCGCGCTGCTTTGGCTCATGCGCACAGAGCGCCTTGCACACGGCATTTGCGGGGATCGAGTTGCTCCTCTCGCCAAAATCAAGGCTGATCAGCTCGCAGCCCTCCTCGGCGAGAAATTTCGCCAGCAGCTTCGTCGCGTTTGGGATATTTTTGTGTATTTCGTTGCCCGAATGCCCGCCGCTAAGCCCGGTGACGCCGATCTCGTAAATTTTACCGCTCTTTTTGACGCTCGCGGCGCCGATTTTTGCGCTCACGTTTATACCGCCGGCGCATCCTAGCGTCACGCGGTCGTCCTCTTCGCTGTCTAAATTTAGCAGATTGGGCGATAAAATTTTACCTTTAAAGGCGTTTGCGCCCACGAGCCCGACCTCCTCGTCGTTGGTAAATAGGCACTCCAAATTCGCAAACTCCCGCATCGCACCCATCATCATCGCCACGCCGATACCGTCGTCAGCGCCCAGAGTCGAGTTTTTCGCCCTTAGGATGCCGTTTTCTTCGATGAGCTGTAAATTCGGCGCCGCGCCCACGCAGACCATGTCGTAGTGGCTTTGCAGGCAAATTTTAGGCTCGCCCTTTACGGCATGGATGTTGCCCGCCTCATCGACGTTTACGCTAAAGCCCTGGGAGAGCGCAAAATCCGCTAAAAACTCCCTCATCTGCTCCGTTTCGCAGCTACAGTGCGGTATCTCGCACAGCTTCTTAAAATCGTTCATAACCTCGTTTTTTTGCATGTTTGCTCCTTAAATTTACTTAACTATCTCGCCCGTGTAGCCCGTCGTCGCCACCGCATCTAGCAGCTGCTTCTCGCTCACGCCTTCTTTCGTCTCGACGCGAGCGGTTTTGTCGTGCAGGCTAGCCTTGGCGCTGATGACGCCGTCAACGTTTAGCAGGGCTTTTCGCACCATCGCCGTACACAGCGGACAGTGCATCCCATCGACTTTGATGATGAAATTTTGATTTGCAAACGCCACGCTTGCAAGCAGTAAAATAGATAGAATTTTATTCATAAATTTTTCCTAAAACTTCGGGGTATGATAGCAGAATAATCACAAAAATAGCTAAAAAAACGTAGATGAAGATCCATTTTTTGCGGCGATTTGCGATATCGCAGGATTTTGGCTTTTTGAAAAAATAAAACGCGCTCGCCGCAAAACAGATCGCGGCAAGTGCGGTAAAATAGGGCCTCAGCTCAGTTAGGCTCTCTATGGCCTCAGAGCTTAGCAGGCTAAATGAAGCGCCGAAAATCAAAAATAAAAGCGCGGGCAGGCAGCAAAGAGTCGCCGCCAGCGCGCTTATTACCGACGCCAGAGCTAGCCAAAAGCCCTTCATTTGACCTCTTGAGACTTGTAGTCGTAGCTAAAATCTTTCGGAGAATAATAATTTAGCACGTTGTCGTCCACTTCGCCGTAAGGATAGCCGAAGTTATTTAGCGGGAATTCCGCAGGCTTCGGCGATAGCACGAAGTCGCGCGCGTCGTTAAAGCCGATCCAGCACATCTCCCAGTTGCCGAACAAAAACTCGCGGACTTTGGCGAGCTTGCTATCGTCGTTGCTTAGCTTCTCGCCTAGACGCACCTTCGCGACGTCTGCGGGATCGACCGGTATCCAGCCGTGTCCTTTTAGATAAAATTCCGCCCTGCAGTGCTGACCGCCCGAGATCGCTGCGAGCCCCTTCTCGTCGGCTTTTCCCATCTCGTTTGAAAATCTGCTCTGCCCTACTCTGATGCCGAAAATCTCGCGCGCAGGTATACCCACGGCGCGGCAAAGCCCTACGAATACGGAGTTTATGTCGGTGCATTTGCCCACCAGCTTGCCGCTCTCAAGTATCGCTTTTACGTCGCCCGTACCGCAGCCTAGGATGCTGTTGTCGCGCTGCATGGTGTTTGCCACCCACGTGTAGATCGCCTTCGCGCGCTCTAGATCGCCTTTTACGCCTTTAGTGATCTCCTCGGCTTTTTGCTTTACGATGCCGTCGTTTGGGATGTGCTGGGTCGGTTTTAGATAAAATTCCGTCTCAGGGCTTAGCTTTTCGTTCGGGTTAAATTCAACCTTGCTAAAATCTGTGTTTCGCTCGAAAGTCTCGACTCTAAATTTAACGCTAAGCGTCGGCTTTACCACCTCGGCGTAGTCCACGTAAAGCGTCGGGATCGCACCATAATTTACCGACGGATTAGCGAAATTGCCGTCAAATTTAATGTCGCTCACGCTTTGATACTCTCTGATGAACGGCAGCGGTATCCACAGCCTGGTTTTCTTGCCCGCCTCTAAAATTTCGTGATTTAGAGTTACGTCAAAAACCCTCTTGTTGCCCACGGTCTTGCTCTCTCCAAAAACGGTGCTCGGAGTTGCCATAACGGCGCCTAAAATCGCAGTGTTTCTTAAAAAATCGCGTCTTTGCATGAAATGCCTTGTATAAATAATAGTTGTCCCGCAACTCTTGGCAGTATTTTACTAAGAAAGGCTAAATTTGGCTTTAAACAGTGGTATTTTCGCGAGTCGTTTGGGCACCTTGCGATTTTAGAATTTGACTTGGCTAAATTTGGATAAATTTTTAAATTTTACGCACCGAGACCCGAGTCTTTACGATGCTAAATTTGGTTTTGTCAAATTTAACGCTGCGTACCAAATTTAATCTTTCTTGTTAAGGGGGAAGGGGCTTGAATTACGAAGTCACTCCCTTCCCCCTTAACGATCCCCCAACCCCTACGACGTGAGAGGTTGCTGCGCTTTGCGCAGGTTTATCTGGCGCTGTCACGTCACAAATTTAAATTTAGCATTTTCAAGGTGCGGGTCTCGGCGGATAAAATTTGCAAATTTGACTTCAAATTTGAGCGTAAAACGATAAGGCGAAGTATTTTGAGATGGATTTGAATGTTGTGCAGAAATTTTAAGTCAAGGCTAGACAAGTAGTCTGCCGCAGACTTAAAATTTCAAACTCATTCAAAGACGCTCAAAAGACAAGCCGTTATTTAAAAGCAACAAACGTCGCAAAATTCGCCCACCTAAACATACACTCCACATTTCTAAACCCCGCGCTAAGCGCCAAATTTCTATTTTCCGCTTCGGTGTATGGTATGAGCACGTTTTCTAGCGCCTCGCGTTTTTGCGCGATTTCGTAGCGCGAGTAGCCTTGTTCGAGCTTGTATTTTTCGTAAATTTCGATCATATTTTTGCTCAGCGTCTTGTCCTCAAAAATGAGCTTTTCGCTAAAAACAAACACGCCGCCGTCATTTAGCGCGCGGTAAATTTTAGCCACGAAATCCTGACGCTTAGGCGGGCGGATAAACTGTAGCGTATAGTTCATCAAAACGGCGCCCTGCGCGTCAAATTCGCACTCTAAAATGTCCGCTAGCTCAAGCTCGATCCTAGCGCCGTAGGCCTCTATCTTGGCGCGCGCGTTTTGCAACATGGCAGGCGCGTTATCTACGCCTTTTAGCGCGAGATCGCTTCTTTTGCGCCAAAGGGCTAGCAGCATCGAGGCGGTCGAGCAACCAAGGTCTATCGCGCTTGCGCCTTGCGGTAAAATTTGCGCTAAAAAATCGGCGATCAGCTTTTGAGAAGCCTCGTAATACGGCACCGAGCGCCCGATCATATCGTCAAACACCGACGCCACGCTCGCGTCAAATTCAAACTGCTTTTTTATCGGTTCTTTAAAGATTTCGTCCTTCACGCTTTGCTCCTTTTAGCATTTGCGCCGGCGATATAAAGGTCGCATACGCCGACGAACTCCATCGCCTGCTTGATGTCGATGTAAATTTGACGCTTTAGCTCCTCTAGGCTTGCAAATTTACGGTTATCGCGCAGCCGCTTGATAAAGCAAACCGCGACACTACCGGCATCCGCGATATTTTCGTTTAGCACGTGCGTCTCGACGCTAAAGTTGCCGTCCGTACTCACGCGGTTGCCGATAAAGGTAACCGAGCCGTATGTTTTGTTGCCGATGCGAGTTCTCGTCGCATATACGCCCTCGCGCGGCAAAAGGTAGCTTTTGACGTCCAAATTTAACGTCGGTACGAGCTCGCGCGAGCCGATGCCCTGCCCCTTTACCACGCGACCTTCGATTGAATATTCGCGCCCTAGCAAAAGGTTTGCCTTGTAGATCTCGCCTTGCTTGATGTACTCGCGTATGGCCGAGCTGTGCACGCCCATGCCCTCGAAGCAAAACTCGTCTACTATCTCTACTTCGCCGTCAAAAATGCGCGCTAAATCATACTTGTCCCACGCTCTGCCGCGACCGAATCTAAAATCAAAACCGACGACGATTTTTTGCAGATTTTTAAAATCCCGCTTCAAAAGCGCGATAAATTCCTCGCCGCTAAGCCCTTTGATCTCGTTAAAATCATACAAAAAGCACGGGTAGCGAGAGTATTCGGCGCGCTTTAGGCCGGGCGTGATGTTGGCCTTATTTTTATCGATCACGACCAGCCCGCCGTACTCGCCCAGGTGCTTTAAAAGCTCCTTGTGGCCGCGATGCACGCCGTCAAAGTGCCCGATCGCCACGGCCGTGATATTATCTTTTGTTAAAAGCGTAGAAAAATTCGGCATTTCCTTCCTTTCCTTTTACCTCGCATTCAAGCGTTTGGCGCATTATCCAACACAAATTTGCCGCCGCAAGCTCAAATTTTGCCCTCGCCTCGCGCACGGCTTTTGCGTCCGTTACGACCCCTTTTTTATTTCGTTTAGCGCTCCTGCCGACCTCAAACTGCGGCTTAAAAAGCAGGATAATGTCGCAGTTTTGGCCCGCTAGCGCGTCGATAGAGGGCAAAATTTCTTTAAGCGAGATGAAGCTCACGTCGCAGGTGATGAGATCAAATTTTCTCAAGGCGTTTTTTGGGGTGCTGGAGTCAGGCTCGGCGTCTTTGGCTTTCGGCGCTAAATTTGAGGACGCAAGAGCGTCTCCGCTTGGCTCATTTAAAAATACGTCTTGCTCGGCAAAATTTGGTTTACAGGGATTTAAATTCGGCTCGATTCGGGTTTTTAAATTTTGCTCTGAGCCATCAAATTTAGCGTCTTTGACCGAGCTTTGAAACCCTGCCGCAAACTCGCGCACGTCGGTATTTTCAGCCACTTTCACGCGCGAATCGGCTCGCAGGCTTTTATCCAGCTGCGAGCTGCCCACATCAAGCGCGGTGACACTTTTTACGCCGTTTTGAAGTAAAATTTGCACGAATCCGCCCGTGCTTGAGCCTACGTCTAGGGCGTTTTTATCTTTAATTTCTATCGGACAAGCCGCCAAAAAGCTTTTTAGCTTTAGCGCGCCGCGTCCGACGTAGATTTCGCCGACGAGCTCGATCTTTGCGCCGTTTGCGTTTAAATTTTGCTCGCCGATACGAGCTTTTTCACCCTCAGTTTGGGCTGCGTCCGTCAAATTTGCCTCGCGTAAATTTTTAGTTTCCGCTGCCGCACTCTTTTTGGCGCCGCCGTTTTTGCCGTCATTTAAATTTACGCTTACCATACCGTCTAAATTTAGTCCGTCCGAGCCGTCAAATTTATCAAATTCGCCCACCTCAAAGCTAGGTTTATAACAAATTTTGCCGTTTAGCAAAATTTTGCCGTTTTTTATGAGCTCGGCGGCTTTGTTTCGGCTGATATTTAGGCGGCTTGCGACAAATAGATCAAATCTCAATCATCCGCCTTAGCTCGTCTTCGGTTATCGTAGCGACGCCTAGCTCGCGTGCTTTATCCAGCTTGCTGCCCGCCTCATCGCCGTAAAGCACGAAGTCGGTTTTTTTACTTACCGAGCCGCTTACTTTCGCGCCGTTTGCTTCCAAAACCCTTTTAAATTCATCCCTGCTCTTGCTAAGCGTGCCCGTTATCACAAACGTTTTGCCGCTTATCGCGCTTTGCTTCGTCTCGTAAATTTGCGCTTGCGGGCTAACAAAACGCAAAATTTCATCCAAATTTTGCCTGTTTACCTGCATAAACTCCGCGTAACTCTCCGCCATCGCCTCGCCGAATCCTTCGATCGCGGCGACTTCGCCGTAACTTAGCTCGCGCCAGTTTTGCGGGTAAATTTGCGCTATCTTTTTGGCCGCTACCTCGCCGATATGCTCGATGCCAAGGCTTGCTATAAAGCTGTGTAGAGCGGGCCTTCGGCTAGCCTCGATAGCGCCGAGCAAATTTGCGATCTTTTTATCTTTAAAGCCCTCTAACCTCGCCAAATCCTGCGCCGTAAGCTCGTAAATGTCGGCGATTTTAGCGACCAAGCCCGCCTCAAAAAGCTGATTTACGATCGCTTCGCCCAGACCGTCGATATTTAGGCACTTTTTACTCGCAAAATGTATGAGCGAATTTATCACGCGAGCCTTGCACTCGAGGTTTTGACACTTGATAAAAACGCCCTCGTCTAGCAGCATAGACCCGCATACGGGACACTCGCGCGGCCTCTCTATCGGGGTTTGCGAGCCGTCTCTGCGCTGTTTAAAAACGCCCGTGATCTTGGGTATCACGTCGCCCGAGCGGATAATGCTGATAAAGTCGCCCTTTTGCACGCCTAGGCGCTCGATCTCGTCGAAGTTATGCAGCGTGGCGGACTTGATGGTCGCGCCGTCGATATTTACGGGCTCTAGCACGCCCACCGGAGTCACGACGCCGCTGCGTCCGACCTGAAACGCCACGTCAAGCAGCCGCGTGGTCTTTTCGATCGCGGGAAATTTATACGCGACCATAAATTTAGGAAATTTCTCCGTGTAGCCCAGCTCCTCGCTAGCCGCGATACTCTGCACGCGCACCACGAGGCCGTCCATCATAAATGGCTTACTATCTCGCTGCGCTACGAGCTGTTTATACGCATCCTCGATCTGCTCGGCGGTGCGGCAAATTTTAAAAAACTCCTCGCGCTCAAAGCCCTGCGAATAAATAAATTCCATCATCTGCGAGTAGGTTTCAAGGCTCAAATTTTGCTCGCCGTAGCCCCATGGCTTAAACCTTAGCCTGCGCGAGGCCGTTACCGCGCTATCTAGCTGGCGCAGACTGCCGGCGGCCGCATTTCTAGGATTTGATAGCTGCGGCTCGCCCCTTTGCGCGCGGGCGAAATTTATCTCGTCAAAGTCGTTTTTAGCGATCACGACTTCGCCGCGGATCTCGATCCTGCCGTTATAGGCGATTTGCAGCGGGATATTTTTGATGACTTTGGCGTTGCTAGTTACGTCCTCGCCCGTTATGCCGTCGCCGCGCGTGATAGCTCGCACCAGAGCGCCATTTTCGTAGAGTAAATTTAAGCTTGCGCCGTCAAATTTAGGCTGAAGCGCAAACTCCAGCCCCTCTTTGTCGCCGCGCTTTAGCCACGCTAGCAGCTCATCAAAACTAAAAATATCCTCCATCGACCACATACGAGCGCCGTGGCGAGCCTTGACAAAGCCTTCGCTAACCTCGCCGCCCACGCGCTTTGTCGGGCTAAATATCGAGATATCACCGGGATTTGCCCTCTCAAAATCAAGTACTTTATGATAAAGCCCGTCGTACTCCTCGTCGGTGGCTATAGGCGCGTCGTCGGTGTAGTAGGCCTTCGCCCACGCGTTTAGCGTATCGACTGCGGTTTCGTACTCTTTTTTCGTCATTTTTTACTCCGAATTTTGCGTATTTATTAAATTTAGCGCTGCATTAGCTCGCTAGCGTCGCACAAATGCACGTTCTCGTAAACCCTAGCTATCTCGTCTCTAACTCTCATCAGCGCAAATCCCAGTAAATTTTGTCCGCGCCACTTTGCCGGATTTTGCGCGTTTTGCTCGTTTGCGCTCATGCCTATGCCCCAAATTTTATCGTGAGGGCTAGCCTCGACTAAAATTTTATCTTTCGTAGAGAGCAAAAATTCGCGCAAATCCTCATTTTGGCTAAATTTTAAATAATTTGCGTTTAACGAGGCGCCAAATTTTATCTCGTCCCAAAAATCAGCGTCGAAGTCTCGCACCCGCCTGCCCAGGTCTTTCATCTTCTTTGGGTCTTTTGCGGCTAAAATTTTCTCTAAAATCTCCGTATCGCCGAAACATTCGGCCTTTTTAGCCGTCATGTATTGCTCGGCGCAAACGTATCTCTCGCTCTCGGTAAATACGGACGGATACCGCTGGCTTAGGCAGCTAGCGCCGATCTGGACTTCTTTTTGATGGCCCCAAAATAGCAAAAATTTGTCCGCCTTACCGGCGCCGTATCGCTTTTTGAGCCATTTTAGATCATATCTAGGCTCGCGCTCCCAAATGTCGATCAAAAAATCCTCGCCGTTTTCAATCAGCGCGCTCTCGTCCTCGCCCGCCGTATTGTTCCAGTATCCGCGCCATGTCGCAGGCTCTGGGAAAAGGCGCATATACTCGTGCCGCTTGTCTTCGCTAAGAGCCTTAAACCAATCGTTAAATTTAACCTTATAATCCTCGCCGTAGCCCATCCTCCAGCCGATGCTAAACGCTGAGATATGCGGAAATTTGATCCATAGCGGGGGCAATAGATTTTTCATTTTACCTCCTAGTTTTTGCAAATCGCCCAAATTTCGCCCTTAGCGTGCCTTAGCGCACCGCGAGCTTTCTCATCGCGTTTTCCAGTCTAAACATCTGCGCATGCTCGGCCACGTCGTGAGTGCGGATGATCTGCGCGCCGTTTCTAAAGGCCTCCAGATGCAGATAGAGGCTGCCGGGCAAGCGGTCTTTTATCTCGCTAGGACTATAAAAATTTATAACCGATTTTCTGCTAGCGCCCGCTAAGATCGGCAAACCAAAGCGCAAAAAATGCTCTAAATTTTTTATCAAAATCATATTTTGCTCCGCCGTCTTGCCAAAGCCGATTCCTACGTCTAGCACGATATCGCGGCATCCAAGATCCTGCGCCGCGGAGATCTTAGCCTCAAAAAACGCGTCTATCTCGCCTAGCAAATCATCATAATGCGGGTTATCTTGCATATTTTCGGGGCTATTTTGCATGTGCATGAGGCAGTAGCTCGCGCCGTACCGCGCCGCTAGAGCGCAGAGGCTAACGTCGCCCGTGATATCGTTTATCATCTTAAAGCCGTGATTTAGCGCGTATTCTAGGCAGTACGCATCAAAGCTATCTAGGCTAAATATCGCCTTTTCGTGCAAATTTAGGCGGTAAATTTCGGCGACGATCTTTTCCAGTCTGGCAAATTCGACCTCGCGTCCGACGTATTTGCTACCGGGCCGCGAGCTCACCGCACCCACGTCGATATACTCGGCACCCTGCTCGATCATCTCTTCGATGCGAGCTATGCCGCTTTTTTCGTTCACGCGGCTTGCAGCGTTAAAGCTATCTTCATTTACGTTTACGACGCCCATTATCTGCGCGCGCTGCGGTTTTTTAAACGGAGATTTTAAAAATTTAGCCAAATTTTTTAGCCCGAAATCCTGAGCGGCCTCTTTTTTGGCAAGCGCAAGAACTTGCGCATCGGTAGCCATTAAAAGCGCGACCGAATTTGCTCCGCCCAGAATCACGTCGCGGTTAGTCACGAGCTCCGCGCCCACGCTTAGCGCGTCTTGCTTTAGGATATTGGCCGCCGGCGAGCGCAAATCTTTAATCAAAAAAAAGTTGATCGCCGACTTTTTTTTCATCAAATTTCGCCCCTCGTCGCTAGGACGGATAATCTCGCAAATCTCGTTAAAATCAGTTTGCGGATTGATTTTAAAAATTTTCATCTAAACCCTTTTTCGTAAATCATAAGAAGTATCGGCGTAAGAAGCGCGTGGGTTTTGGTATTTAGCTCGGCTAGGCGCACAGCTTTGAAAAAATACTCAAGCTCTTCGGCGCTAAATTTGACCCCCTGCGCCGTAGCCTCCAGAGCTATGGCTGCGATTAGCTCTTTTAGGTCGTTTTTGCCGAGCTTTTCGGAGCGCTCGAGCGCTGATTTTTCATCGATAAACGCGCAAATTTCTTTTAGCTCCAGACGCTTGAAATCCAGTCCCGTTTTTTCGCGCTGCTTTTTTTCGAGTCTGTTTTCGGTAACTAGGCGCGAGCGAACGGTCGGCAGGAGCATATTTTTCGACTCGCAGGCTATGATAAAAAAGATATTTTTAGGCGGCTCTTCGATGATTTTTAGTAGAGAGTTTTGAGCCTCGACGCGGAAATTTTTAGCGCCTAAAACCAGTAGTTTGGGCTCGCTCTCCGCGATGTAGGCCTCGGCGGCGACCTCTTTTGCGTTTTCTAGCAAAAAGTCCTCGGCAAAAAAAAATCTAGCCGAATTTACGCCGTAAAGCCCTAAAATTTCCTCTTTTAAGGCTTCAAAATCGCTCGTGATTACGATTTTGCTTCGCATAGACTAAAGCGTTACTTTCGCAAATAAAGCGGCGTCTATGCTCTTATCAAAGAGCCTAAACAGCGACAAAAGCTTGATATCTAGCGCGCCGTCGGAGGAGCTAAGATAAAAGCTATTTTGCGCCTGCTCGTCAAAAAGCCACATGTAGCTATCGTCCTTGCCTTTGGCGATCTGCGAGCTTTTATCCGCGCTTTTGCCGACGTAAAAAAACACGTAACCGTTTGGAAAAGCAAGGCTAAGCATATCTAAAAGCAGCGAGACTTCCTCTTTTGAGCCGATATTTTCAAAAGAGGGATAAAGCGCCTTTAACGAGAAAAAAGGTAGCACCGGGCGAGCGTTCGTGGGTTTGTTTATATTTTTTAAAAAATACTCCTCAAACCAGCCGCGCTCGCTATCGGTTATCAAGATAAACGCACGCCCTTCTAGTAAAAATTTAAGCTTCGAGGCGAGCAAAGGCGTCCACTCGGTACGCCTCTCCTCCATCCAGCTCATCAGCGAGCCCTCCTCGCGAATGGCTTCTAGCGTCCATTTTATAAAATCGCTCATTTATCGAGTTTATAAGCTTCGTGTAGTGCACGAACGGCTAGCTCACCGTATTTTTGATCGACGATCATAGAGATTTTTATCTCGCTCGTGGAGATCATTTGGATATTTATACCTTCGTTTGCTAGCGTTTGAAAGGCTAGAGACGCCACTCCCGTGTGGCTTTTCATGCCTACGCCCACGACCGAGACCTTAACTATCTCGTCGTTGTATAAAATTTCTCTTGACGCGCTTAGTTTATCCATACACTCTTTTGCGACGTGAAGTTCGTTTTGCGGTACGGTAAAGCCAAGATTCGTCGTACCGTCTTGACCTACGTTTTGGATTATCATATCCACGTTTATGTTTTTTTCCGCAAGCGCGGTGAAAATTTCAGCCGCGATGCCCGGCTTATCGACCACGCCTCTTAAAGTTACTCTAGCTTGATTTTTATCTAGCGCGATACCGCTTACTAGCACTGCTTCCATACTCTCTTCCTTTGTTATTAGTGTTCCTTCGTTGTGATTAAAGCTGCTTCTGGTGACTAAATTTACGTTTAGCTTTTTAGCTAGCTCGACCGAGCGGTTTTGCAGCACCTTTGCGCCTAGGCTGGCAAGCTCTAGCATCTCGTCGTAGCTGATTTTATCTAGCTTTTTAGCCTTCGGTTCGATGCGAGGATCGGTGGTATAAACTCCGTCTACGTCGGTATAAATCTCGCAAAGATCCGCATTTAGCGCGCCTGCTATAGCTACTGCGCTAAGGTCGCTACCGCCTCGTCCCAGAGTCGTCGCGTCGCCCTTTTCGTCTATACCCTGAAAGCCCGCTACGACGACGATCTTGCCCGCCTTTAGCTCCTCCTTCATACGCTTAGTATCTATCGCCTCGATCCTAGCCTTGGTATGCACGCTATCTGTTATGATGCCTGCTAGCCTACCGCTTAGACCAACTGCGGGATAGCCTAAATTTATCAGCGCTATCGTTAAAAGCGCGCAGGTAACGCGCTCGCCGGAGCTAAGCAGCATATCCATCGCCACGCCATCGGGAGCTTTCGTATAATGCTCGGCGTACTCCACCAGCTGATTAGTCACGCCGCTCATAGCCGAGACCACGACTACGACGTCCGCTCCGCTTTTTTTAGCCTCTATCGCTCTAGCGGCGACGTTTTCTATCCGCTCAAGCGTCCCTACGCTCGTGCCGCCGTATTTTTGGACGATTAACATTAGATAAATCCTTTCTCTTTAAAGTAGCCGATAACCTTGCTATAAATCGGCTTTTTGAAGTGGTTTACGTCGCCTAAAACCTCGCTTGAGTTTATAAATTTATACTCGTTAAATTCGGGTTTTTTGGTATTTATATTTATCTTCGCGCTAGGACGCAGTCGAACTAGAAAATACTTTTGCGTCTGCCCGTCGAAATTATAAAATTTCCTACTCGTCGTGCCCTCGGGGAAGTCGTAGCTAAGCCACTGCGGATACTCGCTAAGCACGTCTATTTCGTCCGTGCCTATCTCCTCTTTTAGCTCTCTTTTTAGAGCTTCTTGCGGCGTCTCGCCCTCGTCTATGCCGCCCTGCGGGAACTGCCAGATACCCGTCATATCGCACCTTTGCGCGATAAATATCCTACAATCAAACGGGTAAGAAGGCGCGAGTATGACTGCCGCGACGTTTGGTCTATATTTTTTTTCCATATTTTTTCCGAGAATTTTTAATTGCGGATTTTAACGAAAAATAGTTAAGATATAGCTAAATATCGCGAGGTTAGCGGAAAAATTTGACGCTTAGGCTTAAAATTTTTATTTAAATTTTTAAACTACGAATTTTACTTCTTACAGCACATTGCGGCGCGGTAAAATTTGCGCGTTTTTGCTTGGTCATCCGTCAAATTTTACCGCCTTGATAGCTAAATTTGAGCCGCCTATTTTAGCTCCAGTATCGCCCGCACCTCTTCGTCGGTAAACAGACTCGCGCTTTCGTGTTTTTTGCGTTCAAGCGCGGTTTTGGATTCGGCGCGCGACGTCAAATTTTGCCCAGGCTCGTTAAAATCAAACAACGCAGCCTGCGCAAAATCATCTGAAACAGCCGCTTTTACGGCATCGTTTGAGGTAGCCGCTTTGCCAAATGGGGCCGTTTGAGTAGCTCCGCCAAACACGGAAGCTTCTTGCTTAGCGGTAGTTTGCGCGCCTCCAGCTAGAACCGCGGTTTTAGGCGCTTTGCTTAAAGAGCCGGTTTCCAAAATCGCCTTTTCCTCGCGACTTCTCTCTTGATACGACGCGACAGGCGGCCTGTCTTGTAAAATTTGCTCCTGCGCAAAAGCTATTTTTCGCTCGCTCTTAGGCATTAAATTTGTCTCAAATTCGGCACCGTTAATCGCCTGACGCACATTTGTAAATTTAGCGTTTTCATCAAATTTAACCGCCGTAGCCTCGCCGCTCTCGTCAAATTTATCGTCCTGCAAAAACAAAGATCCATCAGGCAAAAGCTCGTCCCGCTCGTCTTGCCGCGCAAAAAGCTCGCTTACGTTGATAGCGTCCGTGTTATCCGCGTCTTCGCCCGGCATCTCCTTGACGCTTTGCCTGATCTCCTCGATACCAGTTATTTGCAGGCCCGGCATCACGACCTTAAAGCTTTGCAAAATCGGCAAAAAAGAGCCGTCAAATCCGTCTAAAATCACTCGCATATTTAGCCTTTTAATTTTTTTCGAGCGATTTTATCAAATTTATCTTTTGAGCCGTTTTAAGCTCATCCAAAATCCGCTTATAACGAAAAATAGAACCGACGCCGAAGCTAAACAAAATATAAATTTACCGACCGCGCCCAAAAAATATCCCGAATGCAAGCTCAAAACCGCTTTATGAATCGCAAAAGGCCTTGGCATCGAGCTTTTGGCGTCGTCAAACCTCGCGTGTCTGATAATTTGCCCTTTGGCGGCGTTTATCGTCATCGTATTTACCTTATCGTCCTCTTCCAGTCCTTTGTCAAAGTAAAATATCATAAAATTTTCGCCATCTTCTTGCGTGATGACGTTAAAAAGCTCGTAATCCTCTCTATCTCGTTTAAAAATATCTATCGCGGCCTGTAAATTTGCTATCTTGCCCTCGTCCTCTAGCGAAAATCCTCGCACTTGCGTAAAGCTCTTTTTTCTAAAAATTTCTTTTTCGCCAAGCGCGTTATTTACGAGCTTTGCCGCCCAGTCGTACGACCAGTAAAGCCCCGTAACGCTCATAAAAGCCAAAAATAAACAAAGATAAACGCCCGCAAATCCGTGCAGGCTGTACAAAAACGCATAGCCTTTGGCCTTGATTTTTAAAGTAAACGCGCGCATAAATTTAGTTTTAAAACTAGGATAATAGATTATCAATCCAGATATAACCAAGATAACCAAAGCGATAGAGTAAACCGCGACGATATGCTTGCCTATAAGCCGCAACGTCTCGTTTTTGCTAAGTCCAAGGCCTAAGTTAGTATGCAAATTTAACATTAGTCCGATAAATTTATCGCCGAAATTTTCGCCCGTTATCTCGCCCGTGTATTGGTTTATAAAATACGACTTAAACTCGCCTTTAGCATTCGTGCCAGATACGCCTATAGCGTGATTTGCGTCCGAGTTAATCTTGTAGTAGCTAAGCGTAAAATTTGGTTCCCTAGCTTTAAAAATATCTAAAATTTCTCTCGCACTAAGCTCTTTTTCGCCTCGCTCGACGAAGGTTTTTTGCGAGTTTGCAAGGTCTATAATCTCGTCGTGATAGGATATGACCGCGCCGCTCAGAGCGACGATAAGCAGCGGCAAAACACAGGCTAGGCTTAAAATCAAATGAACGTTAAACCAAAATTTCTTTCTCTTTAAAAACGGCATCTTTCTCCTTAAATTTAAGCTCGAATTTTAAAAACCGATAGCAGGGCGGCGATCGCTACGCACCGCCCTGCTTAAATTCGGCTAAATTTAAAAATTTACGTTAAATCCGAGCCTATATTTAACCCCGTCGGCGATTAAAATTTCATAGCGTCCCGATTTTGTCGTTACGTATTCGTTAAAGATATTATAAACGCTAAAATTTACGCTCGCATTTTTAGTTAGCTTGTAGCTTGCGCCCGCGTCAAATAGCGTATAATCCTTTATCTCCTCGTCACCTGGTAGACCGTAAACGGCTCTGGTTTTGCCCAGATAGTTCATCTGCGTCCATAAATTTAGATCGGGCGTCATATCATAGTCAAGACCTATTTTTACGGTATGTACGGGTAGATTGTTTAGAGATTTACCCTCGTACGCGCCCGATTTTTGCTTTGATTTAGTATAAACGTAGCTTGAGTGCAGGGCTAAATTTGATAGGATCTGCCAGTCTGAAGCGAGCTCGACGCCCTTTACTTCGGCTTTGCCGATATTTACGCTTTCCCAGATGCCGCGCCTATAGGTCTTGCCGTTATGCACGCAAGGAACGCCCGGTCGCGCGACGCAAACGGGCTTCGTGCCTAGACCGTCTTTTATCCGCGTATAAAACGCCATCGCCGAGACGTTAAGGCTCTCGTCCCCGTACGCGACGCCGGCCTCGTAGTTTAGGCTGGATTCTGGTTTTAGGTCGCTTTTACCCAGCTGCGCTCCCATACCGCCGGCAAAAGGCAGAGCAAGCCCGTCGGTTCGCATCTTGATATCAGGCGTCGAGTAGCCTGCCGATACGCCGCCTTTTAGCGATAAATTTTCGCTTAGATGATACACGGCATATCCGCGCGGCGATACGTGTCCGCCGTAGTCTTTGTCGTGATTATACCTTAGACCCGCAGTTAGCGTGAGCGCGTCGGTTACGTCAAAATCGTCCTCGCCGTAGAGCGAAAAATCATATCTCTTTACGTTTGCGGCATCAGCCGTCGTTGCCTTTTCGTTTAACCTTTCTCTTCTGTATTCAGCCCCCAGACTTAGCGTATTGTTATCAAAAAAATACGTTCCCTTGGTATTTAGCGTCGTCGTTTTTAGCGTGAGATCTTGTTGTCCGCTTTCTTTCATATGATCGTGGGTTAAAAAGCTTTCAAGCATCAGTTTGTCGTATTTGCCCGTATGCGAGAGCGAGGCGGTATATCCGCTCATCTTTTCAAACGCGACGCTCGTATTATCGCCGGTAGCCCTTCTTAGCGTCTTGCCTTCGGTGCGCTCGTATTTATTTACTACGCGGCGTAGGTCCAGCGCTATCTCGTCGTTTTCGGTGGCGTTATACATGATTTTCGCGCCGAAATTTACGTCCTCGTTTTTGCGGTTCGTAAAGGCTCGCTCATCTTCGAATTTATGAAAATACCGTCCGTAAAGCGCGATGCCTAGCACGTCCGGGATCACTGCGCCGTTTGCGTAAAAGCCGGTTTGGTAGTCGTCGTTTATCCCGCTTTTGCCCGCAAGCGTGTAGTAGCCGTTTACGTTTCCGCTAAATTCGTTTGAAAAGCCCTTGGTGATGATGTTTATCACGCCTCCCATCGCATCCGAGCCGTATAGCGAACTCATCGGCCCTCGCACGATTTCGATACGCTCGATCGTGTTTGCCGGCGGGAGGAAATTTTGAGAGCTACCGACCGCGCGAAGCCCTCTATATGCGCTATCGCTGGTCGCAGGACGACCGTCTATTAAAATTTTAGTATATTTTTGACCAAGGCCTCTCATCGTGATACCGCGTCTGCTAGCCGCCCCCAGCGTCGCGCCGAAAACTCCCGGAGCGTCTTTTACGACGCTTTCTATATCTTGATGGTTGCGCCTGGCTATCTCTTTTTGCGAAATTACCGAAACGGAGGCAGGCGCGTCTTTGATATTTTGTTCAAAACCCGTCGCGCTAGTTACGGTAACTTCGTTTAGTTTTACTTCATCGGCCGCCTGCGCGCAAGATAGCGCTAGGCAAGCTAGCATAGAAATTTTAGGCATACTTTTCATCTTTAAACTCCTTATTTAAATTTAAACCCTATTTTACTATAATCAGATAATTATTATCAATACTTAGGCAAACGGTAGAGGTATTTTTATCAACGCTAAAAGGATAAAAGCAAATGAAGGTCGAATTTAAAGATATTTTACGAGCAAACGAACAAGAAATCGCGCAAAATTCGGCGCGCTACGGACAAAGCGCGTGGCAAGAGCAAGATAGAAAATGCAAGGTCGAGTTTTTTAAAGGCGCAAGCGGAGCAAGCTACTGCAGGAGCGAAATAATCTGCAACAAAAGCGTAAAAAGACGGCTTGAAAGGAGCACTGGCTACTGCTTTTTGCTCTTTAACGACGCAAGAGGGGACGCCGGACTTAAAGCGGGCAAAAAAACTTTTTGCCTAAAGGCCGGAGAGTTTTGGACGGGACGCGTGGATAGCGGATTTGAGGGCATTTGCGAGTATCAAAGCAGTAGCTACGCCGGACGATGCATCGTGCTAAAAAACGAGCTGGCCGGCGAGCTAGCGGCATTTAAAAATCTAGGCGAAGAAAACGAAATCTGCATCCAAACGGCTAAGATAAATTTAGCCCAAAGCCTGATTTTACGGGAGCTTTTAGCCGCGAGCGAGTTTGAGGGCAAGATGCGCGAAATATTTATGGAAGCTAAAATTTTAGAGCTAATCTACAAAAGCCTAGGCGCGCCCAAAACGCCAGAAACCGATGAAAAAAAGCACGATTTTAGCGACGAATACGTAAAAATTTTAAACAAAGCAAGGCAAATTCTACTAAGCGACGTCCAAAATCCGCCCAGCATAAAAGAGCTAGCCAGAGCGTGCGCGACGAATGAATTTAAACTAAAAACGGGCTTTAAAAGCTACTTTGGCGATACGATCTACGGGCTGCTAGCGACCGAGCGACTAAACGCGGCGAAAAAACTTTTAGAGAGCGGAGACGTCTGTGTAAGCGAAGCCGCAAAAATCGTCGGATACGCCAGCGCTCCGCACTTTGCAAAGATTTTTAGAGAAAAATTCGGCGTTTTGCCGACGCAAATTTTAAAACAAAAGAAATTTTATACGTAAATTTAACGCTCTTGCGGGGCTTTGGGGACAGCAAAGCTAAGGACAAATCTAAAGGTAATCATCACAATAAACCCCGTAAATTCGACAAGCAATAAAATATTTTAAGGCTCAAAGAAACTTAAACAGATTCTACCTTATCGATTTTAATACAATTATGATAGATTTCTTTTGTAACAAAATAGTAAATTTAGCAAATATAAAATACGTTTAAATTTTTGATAAATCGCAGAGCAACCAAATGACAAAAATTATAAAATTTACGCGGCTTAGCGCTCCTATTGTTTGATTAAAAACTTCTCTCCGTCAAATTTAAAGCTTTCATATTGGCTAGTAAGCTTGCCGTCCGGGTATTTGTCTGCGTAAACGGCCTTTAGCACCTTTAAAACGCCGTCTTTATATATGATAACTTTATCGTTATACCATTTTTCTTGGATGTCGTCGGTACCGTTTACGACTGAAAAATAATCAAAACCTACTCCGTAATAAGATTTGATACTGCCGTCGTCATAAACAAAAATTTTAGCTTGTTTTATACCATCCGTTTCAATGCGAAATGCTTTAACGACGCCTTCGGCTAGTTTGGAAGAAGCAGTAGCGATACTATAGACTAGATATAAACCATCCTTGACTTTGTAGATTTTATTTGCATAAGGTGCGCCTAGACTAAACCAGCTTAAACATGCGCACTCGCCTCCCCTGTCGCACTCTTTCATATACTCGTCAAAAAAATCCGCAACGTAGTTACGCTTTCCATCTGCAAACTGATAGACATTATAAAAAGACGCCATGCTTCCTCCGCCGGTAAATACCGAATATGCGCGAAATTTACCGTCATCAGATACCGCAATATGCGGTTTTTTACCTTTAGTATTTTGCAAAAATTTAAGCGTGTAATCGCCGCCTAATTTTAAAAACTCGGTCATTTTAGCTCTTAAGAGCATCTCATTTTCGCACGAACCGCTCCACCTCCAATCTAACCCCAAAAGCCCATTAAGCTCCTTACCCAATCTTTCCCGTTCTTCACCAAAAAGCAGACTTAAAACACAAAACAATATAAATAAAAATTTCATCTTTTTCCTTTTTAAACGGATTTTAGATATTTTATCAAAATTTACGCTAGAAAAATTATGGAAAACAGATATAGATGCGCTCAAATTTACCGCAAACCGGCGCAAAAGCCAAAACGCCAAAATATCAAACGCCGCGCGATAAAGCCGTAAAATCTGCTAAAATACGGCAAAAACAAAGGTCAAAATGCTTCTTTACGTCCACATCCCTTTTTGCGAGAGCAAATGCCCATACTGCGCCTTTGGCTCGGTGGTGGGCAAACGAAATTTAACGAGCGCGTATTTTGACGCGATGATTGCGGATTTTAGGGAGCAAATTTTAAAATTTGATGTAAAAAACGGCGAGATCGAGACGCTTTTCATCGGCGGAGGGACGCCAAGCGCCGTGGACGGGGGCTACTACGAGCGGCTATTTGAGACGGTCGCGCCATATCTAGCGGCAAACGCCGAGATCACGACGGAGGCAAATCCAAACTCTGCAAGCCAAAAGTGGCTATCACAGATGAAATCATACGGCGTAAATCGCGTGAGCTTCGGCGCTCAGAGCTTTTTTGAAGATAAGCTTAAATTTCTCGGGCGTATCCACGACGCGAGGCAGATCTACGAGGCTGTAGCAAACGCCAAAATGGCAGGGCTAGAAAATATAAACGTCGACCTCATCTACGGCACGAAGCTAGACACTAAAAAACTCCTCCAGCAAGAGGCGCAAAATGTCCGAAATCTAGGCGTTTCGCACGTTTCGGCGTATTCGCTAACGCTTGAGGAAAATACGCCATTTGCCGGTAAGATAACCTACGCAAAAGATAGTCCGAGGCTGGCTAAATTTATGATAGACCGCATCGAAGAAATCGGGCTAAAACAATACGAAATCTCAAATTTCGGTCAAATTTGCAAGCATAACCTGGGCTACTGGCAGGGCAAAAATTACCTTGCCCTGGGCGCTTACGCGGTCGGATTTTGGCGCGATCGCCGCTTTTATAACGCTTCAAATTTAAACGCTTACGTAAAAAATCCGCATGCTAAAAAAATAGAAAATTTAAGCGCGGACGAGCTAAATTTAGAGCGGATATTTTTAGGCGCTAGAAGTGTCGTCGGCATCGATCAAAACAGCCTAAACGCCGAGCAAGAGCAAAGAGCGCTGCTACTAAAAAAGAGCGGAAAATTAAAATTTAAAAACGGGCGATATTACGCCAAAAATTTCCTCACCGCGGATGAAATTTCTTTATTTATCGCGGGCTGATTTATGCGAATTTGAGATAAAAAACGATAAAATGAACGCTTTAAAATAAAATTTAGGATAAAAAAATGTTTGGCATGAGCTTACCCGAGATCATCGTCATAGCCGTCATCGCGGTATTATTTTTGGGGCCTGATAAGCTTCCTAGCGCGATGGTAGAGATAGCGAAATTTTTTAAAACCGTCAAAAAAACGGTCAATGACGCAAAAAGCAGTTTCGATCAAGAGATAAAAATCCAAGAACTCAAAGAGGACGCGAAAAAATACAAAGAGAGCATCGCAAAAACCACCGAAACGGTGCGAAAAAAGCTTACCTTTGAGGAGCTTGACGAGCTCAAAAAGGGCGTAAACGACGTCGCTAGCGGCGTCACGGACGGCCTAAACGACGTAAAAAAGAGCGTCGAAGCGGTCAAAAACCCGGGCGAAGCGGTCAAAAACGCCGTTTTAGGCGATAACGAGAAAAAAGAGGCGTAATGTTTGAAGAGCTAAAACCGCATTTAGTAGAACTAAGAAAAAGGCTTTTTATCAGCGTCTTATCGGTCATAGCGATGTTTATCGCGTGCTTTAGCTTTTGGAAACCGCTGCTAGCCGCGATGACCGCTCCGCTATCTAAAGTCCTGCCAGCAGGCAGCAACATTATCTTTACGCAGGTACAAGAGCCTTTTTTTACCGCGATGCAAGTGGCGTTTTTTGCAGGTTTGATACTCGCGCTACCGGTGATATTTTGGCAGCTTTGGCTCTTTGTCGCGCCCGGTCTTTACGATAACGAAAAAAAGCATGTTATTCCGTTTGTTGTTTCGGCTACTTTTATGTTTTTAGTCGGGGCGGCGTTTTGCTACTACGTCGTGATACCTATCGGCTTTGAGTTTCTCGTTACCTTCGGCGGGCAGTTATTTACCGCACTACCTAGCATAGGCGAATACGTCGGTTTTTTCACCAAGCTCCTAATAGCTTTCGGGCTAGCTTTCGAGCTTCCCGTTATCACATTTTTCCTTGCTAAACTCGGCCTGGTCGATGATAAGATGCTTAAAAACTCCTTCCGCTACGCCATCGTCGTGATTTTTATATTTGCCGCGATCATGACGCCTCCTGATATCCTCAGCCAGTTTTTGATGGCGGTGCCTCTCATCGGTCTTTACGGGCTTTCTATCTTTATAGCCGCCCGCGTAAATCCGGCTAAAAACGAAGAGCACGAGCAGGAAACCGACGAAGAAAAAGAGGACGAATAGTCATGAAAGCAAGTAGGCTAGCCAAATGAGTCGAATTTTAAACCAAAACTCGCTTGACGCCTACGACTACGAGCTACCGCCGGAGCTAATAGCCAATTTCCCGACCTTTCCCAAAGAGGACGCTAGACTACTAGTCTATGAGCGAGCTAGCGAAAAAATCTCACATCTAAAATTCGGCGATTTGCCAGAAATTTTACCGCCTTGCGATATTATCTTTAACGACACAAAGGTGGTAAAAGCTAGAATTTTCGGCAAAAAAGATAGCGGCGGCGAGACGGAGCTTTTGCTAAACTCTCCACTTGCGGACGGTAAATTTAGCGTCTATATAAAAGGCAAGGTCCGCGCGGGCAGCGTTTTAAATTTCGACCGAAATTTAACCGCCGAGGTCTGCGAGCTCTTTGAGGACGGCTCTCGCACGGTCAAATTTAGCCAAAACGGCGAGTATTTGGACGCAGCCGCGCTTTATAGAGTCCTATCTCACATCGGTCACGTGCCTCTACCGCCCTACATCAAACGAAGCGACACCGAGGATGATGAAAGCTGGTATCAAAGCGTGTTTGCCAAAAACGAAGGCGCGGTGGCGGCTCCGACGGCGAGCTTGCACTTTAGCGACGAGATGATCGCGCGCCTAGCCAAAAACCGGGAGATAGCCTATCTCACGCTGCACGTGGGCGCGGGGACGTTTAAGGGCGTAGAGAGCGAGGATATCACGCAGCACAAGATGCACGCGGAGTTTTACAACATCCCGCAAGATACGCAAAATTTGATAAACTCAAACAGACCCATCCTAGGCGTAGGCACGACGGTGACGCGCTGCGTGGAGGAGTTTGCTAGAAGCGGCAAGTCTAGCGGCGAGTGCAAATTGTTTTTAAATTTAAACAACAAACCCATCCGCCAAAACTACCTGCTTACGAATTTTCATCTACCAAAATCAACGCTAATTATGCTCGTTACAAGCTTTGTCGGACTTGATCAGACTATGCGGATTTACAAAACCGCCGTGGAACAAAAGTACAAATTTTACTCCTACGGCGACGCGATGCTGGTTATTTAAAGGGGCGACGATGAGCTTTTTAGGCGCATTTTTGATCTCACTCGCCTTTTACGCCGCGCTATGCGTCGGATATTTTTTATACGCTAGGACGCGTAGGCAAAAGCGAAATTTCATCGAATTTGCCCCTTTGCAAAAAACGTACAAACTACAAAACTCCGATAAAAACCCTTGCAAAATCGATATCGCGGGAGGTTTGGTATTTCTAGCCTCGTCGCTAAACGAAGATGCGGCAAAAAATCGCAACCGAGTGATTTTTGATTACGACATTGCGTATCCGCGCATATTTTATGCGGATATAGACGCCCTAGCTAAGCTTATAGACGCGCTAGCGCAGATATTTTTAAAAAGCGTCTCGGACTCGACCGTAACGATAAAATTTTTACTTTCAAATTACTATAAAGATAACGTCAAATTTACGATCAGCGCGACATCCAAGACCAATTTTTTCGTAAATAAAAATCCTTGCGCCATACATATAAATATGTCGAAAAAAAGCCGTAAATTTTACCGACTAGCGCAAGCTCTCGCCCGTAAAAACGGCTCTGATATCTGGTTTGAGTTTGGAAACGCGGTTCGCATAAGCACCGAAATATCGCTCAAAATATCAAGCCGAAAGCTTGACGCCGTGAAAAATATAAAAATAAAAAATCCCAAAAATTTCATCGCCCTCATAGCTCATCCGGACGCTAGCGCCTTTTACGCATTGAAAAAGGATCTCGATTTTATCGGCATCGACGTCAAGCCATGCCGCGAATGGGACGTCGTAAAACGCCACGTGCGGGATATGATTTTTCGCCCGGATGTCGTTTTTATCGACGAGAGCTTATTGCAAAGCATAGACGAGTCGCTACAAAACGATATCGCAGAGAAAAAAATCGCTCTTGTCGTGCTTAAAAATACGAGCGCGCAGACAAGCCTAAATCCAAAAATACGCGCCCTGTCGCTGCCGCAGCCATATTTGCCGGATATGCTCGTGCGCGTCTTAAACGAAGCTTACGAATCTAAGACGCAAAACGGGGATAAAATTTAGCTTTTTGAAATTTTACTAGCATTTTTAAAGCTCGTTAAACCGCCCTGCTTCGTTTTATGATGTCAAATTTAATCCAAAATCGCTACCTCAAAATGATATAATAAGCCCAAACAACAGAGGCTAAAATGAATAAAATAACCTGCGTCTGCCTAGGCGTACGAAGCATGCAAAGGGCGCTGAAATTTTACAGAGACGGCCTAGGTTACGGGACAGACTATAAAGACGACGACTAGCAGCGTGCTTTTAACTCCAGTGGCTAAATTTGAGCTCTACCCTCCCCCTTTTTTTGGCGTGTCGGCGCGAGATATCAACGAGAACGATCTGCCCAGAGGCAGCGGATTTGGCGGCATCACGCTAGCCTACAACGTAAAAAAACAAAGAGGACGCGGGTAGCGTCATAGAGCTAGCAAAAAAGGTGGGCCACGCCGTCGTCAAGGAGCCCCAAGATACGTTTTGGGGCGGATATCACGCGTATTTTGCCGATCCGGACGGATACTACCAGGAGGTGGCTTGGGGGCCCAGTTTTAAATTTGACGAGGACAGGCTGCGCAAATTTAACTAGTTGCGGCGTCAGAGCACTTTTATTTTAGCCGCTTAACCGCCGCAAAAAGGCAAAATCA
>NZ_CALHVN010000025.1 GCF_938039245.1 uncultured Campylobacter sp.
GGTTTACCGATTTTTATAAAATATTTAGAGATAACGAGTTTAGCGACGATCCGGAGTAGATTTATTTTGCTTTGGATTAAATTTTAAAATTTGACTCAACCTGTCGCTAATTTTTGTATAATAACGAAAAATAAACGCAAAGGAAGACTCTTGAAAAACCAAAAGTCGAGAGAGAGAGAGAGAGAGAAGTCTCTCTACAAGATGGTACCATTCAAAAAAGCCCGTTAAATTTTACCGTTTTGCTTACGACTTTAAATTTTATTCCCTATATTTTCCCGCGTTTTTACTACTATGCACTTTTAAACAATTCAAAAATATCCATTTTCTACAGAAAATTTCAAAACAAGCAAAAAGGAGGTTGGTTTTAAGCGATAAATTTAATCTACGGCGCTCGTATTGGAGCTAAATTTTAAATCAAAAGGAGAAAAATATGTTTTTAAATTTATTGAGCGAAGAGTCTAAAAAGGCGTTTTTAGAGCTTGCTTTAATATGCGCCAAATCAAGCGAATATAGCGCGGAAGCCGAAAATGAAGTGCTAAAAAGATACTGCGACGAAATGGGTATAGAGGTACCCAAAAAGACATTTAGGGCCGATTTTATAGTAGATGCTTTTACTAGCGATAGGGCTAAATTTAACGCAGAGATAGAGGAGATAGTAAAAACCATCATAACCTTTAGTTTTACAGAAGCTAAAAGAATTGTTTATTTTGAGTTGTTTGCGATGATAGACGCAGACGGCGTAAAAGATAAGCTAGAAGAGGCGATATTAACAAAAGTATACGATGCTATCGATGCAGGTGATCTTGAGATACTAGCATCTACCGTAAATAGCCACTTTAGAGCTTTTTGCGATATAGAAAAACTTCACGATCAAACTAGAAAGGCTTAAAGATGTTTTTAAAAGATTTAGCAAACGAAGAGATAAAAGAAAATTTCATTAGGCTAGCGGCCGTTTTATTTGTATCGTGCAATACCGATAAAACTACCGGCCAAGATACGATCTCCGCTTTATCTAAGCCTATTTATGAGCCTATTTATAAGGTATTCGGAAATCATACGGATGAAAAAGAGCAAAAAAATATTATACTTAGCAGCTATGTTGCGGAAGCTGGATTAAACGAATTTGATCTGCAAGGTGCGATAGATGATGCTATAGTCGTTGCGAAAATGGAACGTAGCGAGCTTGTTAAGGAGATATATAGTCTAGTTAGCGGTGCCGATTTAAAATTTTACGCCGAGTTTAAGATGCTGTCTATGATCTTGGAGCGAAATGATATCCTAAATCTTGCAGAAGAGTCTATAAAAACCGAGCTTAAAGCAAGCGATGAGATAATAAGTTTATGCGATAGTTGGGTAAAGAGCGCTTTATTCTTTATAAACCGCGCTAAACAAGAGCTAAAGATAAAATGACGTTTCCGTGTGATGCTTGCGGTATTTGCTGCAGACACATTAGAGGCATAAGGGAACTTGAGCATTTTATGCTGGATGACGGTAGTTGCGTAAATTTAGATAAAGTTAGCAATCTTTGTAAAATTTACGAAACGAGGCCGCAAATTTGTAGGATAGAGCAGATGTACGAGGCGAAGTTTAAAAGATACTTCAGCAAAGAGGCGTTTTACAAACTAAACGAAAACGCCTGCAAAAAACTAAAAGAAATTTATAAAGGATAAAATATGCCGTTACCGTTAATACCCGTGGTTTTGGGAGGAGCTTCCCTTTTGGCAGGAGCTTTCGGAGCTAAAAAAGGCTATGACGCTTATAGCGATAAAAAAGATGCCGATAGATATAATAAAAACGCAAGTGCGATATTTGAAGAGTCGCAAAACGCGCTTGATAAACAAAGAAAGACAACAAATAGCGACATAGTAAAATTCGGCGAATATAAACTTGGTATTTTTAACTCTTCGATGCTTAAATTTATAGATATTTTTTCTAGGATTGTAAATTTCGAATACGAGCAAGATATGGGCTTGGATGACGAATTTAACGTAACTGAAAAAGAATTTGAAGCGCTAAAGGCTGCGATTTTGGATATAAAAACTATGCTTGGAGGCGGAGTAGCTAGCGTAGGTGCGGGTGCTGCGGCAGGATTTGGAGCATTTGGATTAACCGGAGCTTTGGCGACTGCTAGTACGGGTACGGCTATCGGCTCGCTTAGCGGAGTAGCTGCCACAAATGCCACTTTGGCTTGGCTTGGGGGTGGGTCGCTAGCTAGCGGAGGACTCGGTATGGCGGGAGGTATGGCGGTTCTAGGCGGCTTGGTGACAGGGCCTGCATTAGCGGTTGCCGGCTGGGTGCTATCTGCAAAAGCAGAGGCTGCCAAAAATGAAGCCTACTCTAATCTGCAAAAAGCAAGAGCTATAGAAGAGAGTAATAAAACCGTCATACTACAGCTGCAAAGCGTAAGTAACACCATAAAATCGGTCACGAATACGCTATCTAAACTTACGGGATTTTTTAACGATCCGTTACTAAAAAATCTTGAGAATTTAGTTAATGAAAACAACGACGCTAGTCTCTACTCGCAGGCACAGCGAGCTGTCGTGGAGAACGCCTTATATATGGCTCAAACTATAAAAAATCTCTTAAGCGTCGCGCTAATGGACGAAAATGGCGAAATAACAAAAGAGATAAGAGAAGCCAGGATGAAAGCCGATAGGATGCTAAAAAAGATGGCAAGCATCGACGCTAAATACAAATAAGATTATCTAAATTTAACCCCTTGGCGAAGCTTTTATCTACCTTAGCTTCGCCTAATCGCAAGGAGATAGGATGTCAAAAGCTATTTACGAAGAAATAATAGACGAGATAGGAACGCAGACGCTGGCAAGATTTGGACTAAATATTTTTAGTCTAAATACATATGCCGGATACGAAGCTAGCATAGCGATGACGAATGAAGCCGTTTATACGCATAATGCAAATAAAAATAAAATAAAGCCTACTCAAAATAATCCCGACGAATACTCTAGCTACCGAGGCGATATATTTGATGCTTTGCACTCTAGTACCCTAAATCTAAAGAGTGCTTTAGACGGTAGCGGCGAGAGGTTATATAGCACTGATAGGCTTTATGAGATACAAGAGACGCAAAAGATAAACGAGCAAATAAAAAAGGGCGAAAAGCCTAAAGTTTTACCTAAATTTTATGAGTTTATAATGACTAACTACGCAGACGAAGTTAAAAATATGGATTTTAACTCAAAAGAGCTGCAAAATTTAGCTACTTCCGGTAACTATAAAAGCAAAAAACTAAAAAACCATGAATCTACCGACTCGGTAACTTTTGATAAAAACGGAAAAATAATCAAAAAAGAGCAACTAAAAACAACGAAAAATCCCGAAAGCCAGTTTTTACAAACTCCAAACGGCATAGACGCTACCAAAGAAAATGATAAAAATAATGCCTTTATGGTGAATGAGGACAAAAGCGATATTTCGTACATAACAAGTCAAGACGGCTCGAAAATTTACATAAAACACAAAGACGGGAGCGATATTTATAAATACATAGAAAATAACGATAATATAACCGTACCTTACGATGATTATGTGTTTTGCAAAGAAGAGCTGGAAAAAATAATAAATGATACGAGTAAACCGCAGGAAAAAAGATTAAGAGCCAAGCAGGCGCTAGAAAAGCTAAATAAAAATAATCTGCTAAACCGAACGATGCTAGAAAATCCGCGAACTACGGCCGCAACCGTACAGTCTGTCGTAGCTGCCTCGCATATAGCACAAGCTGGACTATCCGATGCTACAGTTGTATGTTTATCTACTCTGGCTAATGGAGCGATATATGAGATAAAAGACGCTTTTATCGGCGGTTCTGAAATATCGCTAATCAAGCGCTTGGAGAGGCTAATAAAAAAATCGCTGGAGCCTTTTGCACAAACTTTTAAAAGAGGAGCGGGCTTTGGAGCTATAGATATTTTAATAAAAAGCCTAGCGCAAATTTTGACCCAAATAGGCAAAAGAATAGCCAAGTTGTGGGATAGCGTAAGAACTAGCGCAAAGTCTATATATAACGCTATTTGCGACTATGTAAGCGGTAAAATAAAAACTTTTGGCGAGATGGTAAGCGTAATCGTAAAGTCGCTATTCTCAGCTGCCATGGTTTTTGGCTCGGCGCTACTAGAAACTCAGCTAGACGCGTATCTAGCGCCTATTTTAACCCCTACCATTTCTAGCATTTTATCACCTGCTATAACCATCGTGCTTTGCTCTATCGCGGTAGTAATGGGAGCTAAATTTATAGATAAGGCGCTGTCTTGTTTTTTTGGCGTGTATGCACAGCTTCAAAAATCAAGGCAAAAGGCTGCGGAGATTTCTGCCCTAGCTGATGAGGTATTGCCAGAGTTAGTAAAAGACAATGATAAAATAGAAGAGCTAATGAAGACGAAATTTAAGCAAATAAGCGCGAGCCTAGAAAGTTCGTTTGAGACTTTGCAAAAGGCTTTTAGTAGAGACGACGGGGAACTTTTGCTCCAAAGTCTGATATCTATAAACGATATATACGGTAAGAAGCTAAAATACACCGATAAAGAAGAATTCTGGAATGCGGCGCTTAGCGGCGATATCATCAAAATATAATCTTTTTGGTTAAATTTACATTAGTCGGCTATCTGCTAGGTTGCGCAAATTTAGGCTCGCTTTACGAGCAGGGGCTCGGCGTCAAAAAAGACACGCAAAAAGCAGGCGAAATCTGGCGCAAAGCCTGCGCGGCAAAAGACGGGATGTCATGCTTTAATTTAGGCGTACTTTACTACAACGCAATGCTTGGTGAAAAAGACGTAACTAGCGCAAAAAACTATCTGCAAAAGGCGTGCGCCTACGGCTGGAATGACGGCTGCGAAGCCGCAAAAGCGATAGAAAAAGCCGCGAAACGCTAAATTTGTCGAAGCAGACCTTGGCGGCGGCGCGGAATTTAAATTTGCGTTACGTAATCGCTTGCGTAAATTTGATCGCTTTGTACGTCAAATTTGGCGGATTGACTTGCAAATAACTGCGGCGAAATTTACCCAAAAGCGGGGAGTTAAATTTGTGCTTTTAAATTTAACGAAAACAAATGCGTCAAATTTAGCTCAAATTTCAGGGCGGATTTTGCAAAACAAGCCCTAAATTTCATCAAATTTCGCTCTCTTTTAGCTGCTCGATTTTGGCCGCCACGTTCCTATTCGTCACCTTTTCGATCTCTTCGCTCGTTGCAGTCATTATCGCTTCAAAGCTGCCGTAAAATTTAACGAGCTTTGCGATACTTCCCGCCGATACGCCCGCGTCTGCTAGCTTGCTAGCGCCTAGATCCTCCTTGCGCTTGGTTTTTTGATGAAAGGTAACGGCAAATCGGTGCGCCTCGTCGCGAAGTCGCTGGAAAAACTGTAGCCGTCTGTCGTTCGTCGGTAGCGTAAATACGCCGCTACTAGCGTAAATTTTATCCCTCGCGCCGCCTTTTGCGCGGTGGGCTTTGGCGTCTATTTTTTCTTTTGAGATGGCGAGTATATCGACGTTCGCGCCGCTACTAGCGATGATATCCGTGGCAAGATCCAGTAGCGCCTGACCGCCGTCGATGAGCCAGAGATCGGGCGGACTAAGCTTGTCAAACCGCAAAGCACGCTCTGTTAGCATCTGGCGCATCTGATCGTAGTCGTTTGCGTGGGAGAGGTGCATGTGGCGGTAGTGCTCTTTGGCGAAGCTGCCGTGCTCAAAGCGCACCATCGCGCCGACCGCGGCCGCGCCGAACATGTGCGAGTTGTCAAAAGTCTCGATGACGTACGGCGCGCATGCTAGGCCGAAATACTCTTTTAGCTCGTCCAAAAATGCGTCGTCGTGGGTTTTTAGGTACTTTTGGATAAAGACCTGCGCGTTTGTTAGCGCCATCTCGCAGATGCGCTTTTTCTCGCCGATTTTAGGCACCGATATGCTAAATTTACGGCCGTGACGAGCGGTTAAAATCTCCTCCACGAGGCTTGCGTCCTCAAAGGCTTCTAGTACGTAAATTTTTGCGCTAACTACTGGCGCGCCAGCTGGAAAGCTCTCTAAAACGATTTGTTTGTACGCGTCGTTTAGATCGCCTTGCGAGCTCATTTTGGCGTTTGTTATATTTTGATACACGCCGCTAATTTTGCCGCCGTGCACGCTAAAACGCACCGCGCAAAGCAAATTTTGCTCCGCGCCCACGGCAAAAACCTCAAAATCCTCGAGCTTAGCCAGATCGACCTCGATTTTGACGTCTAGATCCTTGATCGCATTGATCTTATCGCGCACGAGGGCGGCTTGCTCGTAGTTTTCGTTTTGGGCGTATTTGTTCATCAAATTTACGAGCTTTGGCAGCATAGAAAGCGGATTATTTAGCGCCGCGATCGCGCCCTCTACGACCTTGGCGTAGTCTGCGGGCGAAATTTTGCTGATGAGCGGGGCTTCTGAATAGCCGATCTGATAGGGCAGATATGCGCCCGTGGCTTTGAGCGCGCTTTTGCTTTGCACGAGTTTAAAGCTTAGCCTAAGCGCATCTAAAAGCTCGCGCGCGCCGCGAAAATACGGCCCGAAATACTTGACGTTTTTGCCTCGGACGATCTTGCGCGTGATTTCAAAGCGCGGAAAATCCTCGTCCAAATTTACGTAGATGTACGGGTAGGTCTTATCGTCGCGCAGCAAGATGTTGTATTTGGGTCTTAGCTGCTTGATGAAGGAGTTTTCCAGTATCAGCGCGTCGGCTTCGCTGGGAGTCACGATATACTCGAGGTGCACGGCTTCGCTGATCATCTTGTGGATGCGCGGGCTAACCTTGGGCGAGGGGGCGAGACTTGGCGTAAATGAAAAGTAGCTTTTGACGCGGTTTTTTAAAATTTTAGCCTTGCCGACGTAAAGAAGCTTGCCCGCCTTATCAAAATACTGATAAACGCCGGGCTGGGCGGGTAGCGAACGGATCTCGTCGATTAGCAAAATTTAGCTCCCTTTTGCAAATTTACGCTTTTGCTTTGCGCGGTTAAATTTGGCGAGGTTTGCGCCATATAGTTTTTATAAATTAAAAGCTCTGCGTTTGCGCGCTTTGCGCCTAAATTTAGCCTTATTTTATCCCGTTTCATCGCGCCCCGCTTGATTCTTTGGATAAATTTTGCTTGATAGCTAGGCGTATCTTTTCAAATCCCTCGAAAATCCGCTCGCTTTTGGCTAAATTTACGAACTCGCCTTTGGCCGGCTCGGCGTAGGTAAAAATTCGCTTTTTTTCGTATGGATCGGTTACTTTTTTAAATTTTAAATGCTTTGTCACAAAAAATTTAACGTCCGTTACGCGAGCGAGCCTGCCGTCAAAATTTACGCTAGAATAGATTTTTAATAAGCCTTTTAACATTTTTATACTACTATCGCTTTTTAATTCCTGAAGTCCTAGCGGATGAAACAGGGCGAAAAACAAAACGCCGTTTTTCTCGTAGCAAAAGGCGATGAGCCTGCGATGATTTAGGCTTAAAAGCCGTAAAAATTCTCCGCATTCGCTACGGTTTTTTAACTCTTTATAAAAAGGATTATCAACAATATGTCGAATAATAGTCTTAGCGTCTTTCATAAAGCGATTTTAGCATTTTTTTTGTTAATTTTTATAGCAGGCTGCGGCCACAAGGGCGATCCGTTCTACGAAGAGCCGTCTGAGCCCTCAAACAGCAAAACCGAAAAGATAAATAAACTATAAATCAAGGAGAGTAAATGAAGATCGTCGGACTTTTGGGTCTATTTTTCGCGCTTGCTTTCGGTAGCGGCGACGCTGCGGGCGAGGCGTTAAATTTAACGACTACGTGGGTGGGTATAGCATGCCTCATTATTTTCGTCGTGGGATATTTTTTCATCGCCACGGAAGAAAATTTTCATATGGACAAGGCTAAACCGGCTATATTTATCGGCACTTTTATGTTCTTGCTCATCGGCTTTTATATGCTGGCAAACGGCCTAGACGTACATTCGTTGCAAAATGAGGTAAATCACCTGATTTTAGAGATTTCGCAGATCGTATTTTTCCTCATGGTCGCGATGACCTATATCGAGGCGCTTATAGAGCGAGACGTGTTTAACGCGCTAAAATACAACCTCGTCTCAAAGGGCTACACGTATAAAAAGCTATTTTGGCTAACGGGCATTTTGGCGTTTTTTATCAGCCCCGTCGCCGACAATCTAACTACCGCTCTTATCCTTTCTACCGTTCTTTTAACGATAGATAAAAATAACGTAAATTTCCTAGTCGCGGGCGCGATAAACATCGTCGTAGCCGCAAATGCGGGCGGCGCGTGGAGTCCGTTCGGCGATATAACGACTCTGATGGCTTGGGCTGCGGGTAAGGCTCCATTTATCGACTTTTTCGCGCTTTTCCCTGCTTCATTTATCGGCTGGCTGGTTACGGCGTTTTTACTAGCGCGCGTCGTGCCTGAAGGCAGTCCGCACTTTGACCCTGCGACAGAGCCGAAAGTAAGCATCAAAAAAGGCGGCAAAGTCGTCATCGGACTTGGCGCATTTACGATATTTTCGGCTGTTATGATGCACCAGCTTTTCCACCTACCTGCGATGTGGGGCATGATGTTTGGCTTCTCGCTTCTTAGCCTTTACACTTACATCTACAAAAAAACTAATAAAAACGAAGAGCCGATGCATGTCTTTCACTATATGTCAAAGATCGAAAACAACACGCTTTTCTTCTTTTTCGGTATCCTTGCCGCCGTGGGCGCGCTGCACTTCGTCGGATTTTTAAACTACGCCGTTTCGCTCTACGATAAATTCGGCGCTACGACCGTAAATATCGGCGTGGGCTTCCTATCTGCCATCGTTGATAACGTCCCCGTAATGTCTGCCGTACTAAAAGCAAATCCTATGATGGGCGCAGATGCGGGCGAGAGCTTAAGCCAGTGGCTTTTGGTAACGCTAACCGCGGGTATAGGCGGGTCTATGATAAGCTTTGGTTCTGCTGCCGGCGTAGGCGTGATGGGCAAACTAAAAGGCATATATACCTTCGGCGCGCATATGAGGCTTGCTTGGACTGTAGTAGTCGGCTACATCGTATCCGTGGCGATTTGGTACGTGCAGTTTGAAATTTTGCATTTATATTTTTAAAGGGCGGGTATGAATAACACGATAATAGTTTTGGATTTTGGTTCGCAATACACCCAACTAATCGCTAGGCGTCTGCGCGAACAGGGCGTTTATACCGAAATTTTGCCTTTTAACATCAAGGTCGAGGAGATCAAAGCAAAAAAACCAAAAGGCATAATCCTAAGCGGCGGACCTGCTAGCGTTTATGCTTCTGATGCGTATTTTTGCGACGAGGGCGTGTTTAAGCTAAAACTGCCGATTTTGGGCATTTGCTACGGTATGCAGCTTTTGGCGCACAAATTCGGCGCCCAGGTCGCTCCGGCATCACACAAGGAGTACGGCAAAGCCGAGCTAAGCGTGACTAAGGAGCACCGACTTTTTACCGATTTGCCCCAAAAGCAGATCGTCTGGATGAGCCACTCCGACTTCGTAAAAAATTTACCAAACGGCTTTGAGGCGATGGCGACGAGCGAAAATTCGCCTTATTGCGTGTTTGGCGACGATGCGCGTAAATTTTACGCTTTGCAGTTTCATCCAGAGGTGCAGCATAGCGAGTTCGGTACTCAAATTTTAAAAAATTTCGCCAAATATATCTGCGAGTGCGAAAGCACGTGGAATATGGGCAGTTTTGCCAAAATCCAGATCACCAAAATCAAAGAAACGGTCGGCAACAAAAAAGTCCTTTGCGCCGTTAGCGGAGGCGTAGATAGCTCTGTCACCGCCGCACTTTTAGCCGCTGCGATACCGCAAAATTTGATCCTGGTTTTCGTCGATAACGGACTACTTAGAACGGGCGAGCGCGAGCAGGTCGAGGCGACTTTTAGAACCAAGCTTGGCGTAGAGCTAGTTAGCATAGACGCGAGTAAAACTTTTCTAGAAAGGCTTGCCGGCGTAACGGATCCCGAAAAAAAACGCAAGATCATCGGCGAAACTTTTATCGAAATCTTTGAAAAAGAGGCCAAAAAGCACGATAATGTCAAATTTTTAGCCCAAGGCACGCTCTATACCGACATCATCGAAAGCTCGGTCGTAGGCGCCGGAAAGACGATCAAAAGCCACCACAACGTGGGCGGGCTGCCTGACTGGATGAGCTTTGAGCTAATCGAGCCCTTAAGAGAGATTTTTAAAGACGAGGTGCGCCAGCTCGGCCTTGAACTTGGTCTTTCGCGAGAGCTCGTGTTTCGTCACCCGTTCCCTGGCCCGGGCCTTGCGATCCGCATAATGGGCGAGGTAAATACGCCGAGCTTAGAACTCCTTCGCAAAGCCGACGTGATATTGCGCGATGAGCTAAAATCAAGCGGCTGGTACAACAAAACGTGGCAAGCTTTCTGCGTGCTTTTAAACGTAAATTCAGTCGGCGTAATGGGTGATAACCGCACCTACGAAAACGCTGTATGCGTACGCGTGGTGGATGCTAGCGACGGCATGACGGCTAGTTTCTCGCGCTTGCCGTACGACCTGCTAGAAAACGTCTCTCGCCGCATCATAAACGAAGTAGACGGCATCAACCGCGTAGTTTATGACATCTCAAGCAAACCGCCCGCAACGATAGAGTGGGAATGAGATGAAACAAATCTGCATAATTTTAGCACATCCTTACGAGAGAAGCCTAAATGCGGCTATTGCAAACGTAGCGGCAGAAAAGCTGCAAAATAGCGGCTACGAGGTTAAATTTCACGATCTATATAAGGAGAAATTTAACCCAATCCTTAGCGGCACCGAGCTCGTGAGTGACGAAAGCGATGACGAGCTGTTAAAAGTGCATCAAAAAGATATAGCAAACGCCCACGGCATCGTGATTGTCCATCCGAACTGGTGGGGTGAGCCGCCAGCCATCCTAAAGGGCTGGATTGATCGAGTGCTAAGGCAAGGAGTAGCCTACGATTTTGCGCCGGGCGATAATGGCGGCGGGCTTCCGATAGGGCTTTTAAAAGCTGAAGCCGCCGTAGTTTTCAACACCTCCAACACCCCCGAGGCCAGAGAAAACGAGATATTCGGCGATCCGCTGGAAAGAATTTGGAAAAGCTGCATTTTCGATTTTTGTGGCGTGAAAACCTTTGAGCGGCTGATGTTTAGAGTGGTTGCAGAAAGTGACGAAGCTGAGCGAAAGGTCTGGTTGGAACAGGTCAAAGGGGTGCTAGATAGACGCTTTCCTGGGCTTGCGTAAATTTGTAAAAAAATGGCTTAAATTTGCCCAAAAGAGATAACCCTTATCAACAAATCCTCCGAAAATTTTCGCTACAATGACGCGTAAATTTACGAAAGGAAGAAAAATGAGTAAAATTTACAATCTAAATACCGACACGAAAGTCATCGCAAAAAGCGTCGTTAGCAAGAGAATTTTTGATTGCGAGAACGCTCACGTCGACGTGTTTGCTTTCGATACGGGCGAGGAGCTAGACCACGAGATGCTATTTTGCGACAGCCTAGCGTGGGTCGTCGAGGGCGGCGCGAGCCTGCACTACGGCGAAAGGCAAATGCATCTAGGTAGCGAGCAGGCTTGCCTGATAGAGAAAAAAGTATGGCGAAAATTAATTTTTAGCGAACCGACGAAATACGTCTCAATCGATTTTAAGGAGGACTTAATGATAGATCATTTACCTAAGGCGGCTATTTTTAGCCTAATGGACGCAGTCGAATACGAAGAGGGCAAAATCGTGAGCAAAACGCTCGTCAAAAACGAAAACGGCTCGATGTCGTTGCTATCGTTTTCAAAAGACCAGCAGCTATCTACTCACGCGGCTCCGGGCGACGCGCTTTTGATCGCGCTTGACGGCGAGATGAAGCTAACCATCGGCGACGAGCATTTTGATATCAAAAAGGGCGATACCATCGTACTTCCTGGTAAAATCCCGCACGGACTAAAGATCCCGGAAAAATTTAAAATGCTGCTTATCGTGACAAAAGATAAGATGTAGAGTTTCGGGGCGCTTGCCCCGACTCGTTTAGGAAATATATGGCAAGATTTATAATAGATGATGAAAACATAAGCGTAGATAATCTAGCGACGCTAAAAAAGCTAGGACAAAAAGATAAAATTTATATCGTAACTAACGATAGACAAAAGCTAAGTATCTCCGTTTTGGCGTGGTTTCTGGCGCGAAAAATCAAAATAAAAATCATACTTTTACAGAGCGCTCACAAGGACTATGCCGATAAAATAATTACGTTTTTAATGGGTAAACTCTCGCGCAAAAAAGACAAAATTTACATCGTCAGCAACGATAAATTTTACGACGACGTGATAGAGTTTTTTAATAAGCAAGATAAAAACGGCGGCAAATTTCATAAACTCAAATTTGATTTTAGCCGTTCGCATACGGCGCAGCTCATCGAAGAAAATCGAGACGAAATCGCGGTCTTGATACGAAATTCTGGCAGCCTCAGCGAGCTTCATATGAAAATTATCTCAAAATTCGGTAGCAAAAATGGCGCCGGCGTGTATAACGCACTAAAAGAGGATGCGAGGAAAATTTACAAAAAACCTCAACTAGAAAACCCGCAAAAAGGCGAAGTAAAGCGTATCGCAGCGCCAAATTCCGCAAAATCTAGGCCGGCGGCGCAGGGCGACGAGCAAAAACTTGATGAGCGAGAAAAGTCAAAAACCGAGTCAAATTTTGGCTGCGAGGTTTTGCAGACTCAAAGCGCCCGGGCAAAGGAGCAAAATTTAGAAAATCACTCGCAAATCGCTCAAAATTCGGAGCCTGAAAAATTGCAATCTTTGGAGAGTAAGAACGACGCGGCAACGAACAAGAAAAATTTACAAGAAGCCAAAGCCGCAGAAGCAAACTTGAGCGATGACCCGGGTTCTACCGAGCACCCGAAAGACGCGGAGCAAAATTCGAGCGTCAAAGCTTCTAGTGATGGTACTAAAGCTGATGAAAAAGGGCAAAATTTATCAAACAAGCGTCCGCCGCAAAAATCAAATCAAGCTTTTGCACCGCAAAACGAAGCAAAAAATAAAGCCGAAAATGCGGTAAAAACGCAGCTTTCTATCAAGATAGACGAGGTTAAAAAGCAAGAGATTAGAAAAATCGCGTTTGAGAGTAAAAATTTGGGAGATTTTCACAACGGACTGGTGAAAAAATACGGCGCGCAGGACGCCGGCAAGCTGTATAAAGCGCTAAAACAAAAAGCAAAAGAGTATCTAAGTAGGCGCGACGCGGCGAAGTAGAGTTTGCTTTTTGGCTGCGGCTTTTAAAATTTGGCGTTTTGTATTTCTTAAACAAGCGGCCGATGAGACTGCATCTAAAAGCTTTTTGGGCTTAAATTTGATCAAATTCGGTGTTTAAATTTAGCAACGAATTCGGATGGATTTTTGGCAAAATGCCGTGCGCATCGCTACGAAATTTAGGCGCGAAATCATAAATTTAAGGGCGAAAATGATCTATCTAGTCGGGTCAAATTTGGAATTTGAAGGCGTAAAGACGCTGGTTTTAAACGAGATCAAATTTAATAAATTTAGCGTAAATTTGGCTGAATTTGGCGCACTGGTTTTGACCTCCAAAAACTCCGTAAACGCGCTAAAATTTAATCAAATTTCGCCCGCTAGTTTGCAAATTTACTCCATCGGCGACGGCACTAGCCGCGCGGCTAGCGAGTTTGGCTTTGCTCAAATTTACACTGCAAAAAACGCTCACGGAAACGACTTTGCCGCCGAGATCGCACCGCTTTTAAAGGGCAAAAAAACGTTATTTTTAAGAGCGCGCGAGACGGCTTCAAGCGTGGGCGAAATTTTGAGAGAAAGCGGCGTAAATTTGACGCAGATAATCGCTTACGAAAACGTTTTTAAACCGCTTAACGAGGAGCAAAAACCGCCCAAAAACTCGGCGATCATTTTTACGGCTCCCTCGGCGGTGCGAAATTTTACTCGAAATTTCGGCTGGGATGAGAGCTATAAGGCCGTCGCCATCGGGCTTACGACGGCAAAAGAGCTTGGAAATTTTACGGCGCCCGCAGTGAGTGCTCAGCAAAATATAAATTCCTGTGTAAGCCTCGCAAAAACGCTACTTTAAGCTAAAATTTTATATAATAGCCTTCCCTGAGTGATTTGGCAGCGTATTTTTATAGGGTCCAACACATTAGTTTCGGCGAAGATGTGCGGCGACCGTGCGACGCGGCTTCGTTTGAGCGTGCGAGCGCGAGAAGTTGCGACCTAAAGGAACCGCCTATTTGCAAGGTTGGCTTTGAATTTTCGGGCCACTTATATGCGCACCGCTCACTTGGGTTTTTATTTTTGGAGAAATTATGAAAATTTTGATAATCGGAAGTGGCGGGCGCGAGTACTCCATAGCTCTAAAACTTCAAGAATCCCGCAAACACGAGCTTTTCTTTGCCCCGGGCAACGGAGCTACTTCAAAGCTCGGCACTAATCTAAACATCAAAGACTATAATCAGCTCGCAGAATTTGCGGAAACCGAGCAGATAGAACTAACAATCGTCGGCCCCGAAGCGCCGTTAAGCGACGGCGTCGTGGATATCTTTAAGGCGCGAAATTTAAATATTTTTGGACCGAGCAAGGCTGCGGCTAGGCTTGAGGGTAGCAAGGCGTTTATGAAGGATTTTTTGGCTAGAAACGCTATCCGAACGGCTGCTTATCTAAATACCGACGATTACGATGCTGCGGCTAAATTTATCGACTCTCTCGCCGCTCCGGTCGTCGTTAAGGCCGACGGACTGTGCGCGGGCAAAGGCGTGATAATCGCGCAAAGTCGCGAGGAAGCAAAGGCTGCTGCTCGTGATATGCTGAGTGGAGAGAGCTTCGGCGAGGCGGGCAAACGCGTGGTCGTGGAGGAGTTTTTAGACGGATTTGAGCTTAGCTTTTTTGCGATTTGCGACGGCGAAAATTTCGTTAGCTTGCCGGTAGCCCAAGACCATAAGCGCCTAAAAGATAACGACGAAGGACCAAATACCGGCGGTATGGGCGCCTACGCCCCTAGTCCGCTAGCAAGTCCCGAGCTAATAAAACAGGTCGAGGAAGAGGTCGTAAAACCGACTCTAAAAGGCATGAAGGTCGAAGGAAATCCTTTCTGCGGCGTGCTTTTTGCGGGACTTATGGTGGTTAATGGCGTGCCGTACGTGCTTGAGTTTAACGTGCGTTTCGGCGATCCGGAGTGCGAAGTGCTAATGCCGCTGATCGACGGCGATCTGGGCGAAATTTTACTAAACGCGGCAAAAGGCGATCTAAAACCCGTGAAGCTAAAAGACGAATTTGCCGTCGGGGTCGTGATGGCCGGTAAAAATTATCCTTTTTCAAGCTCGCCTAGGGCCAAAATCAGCGTAAAAAACGTGCCTGAAAACTCGCACATAGCATTTGCCGGCGTGAGCGAGCAAGGCGGCGAAATATATGCCGACGGCGGACGAGTGCTAGTGTGCGTGGGGCTTGGCAAAAGCATAAAACAAGCGCAACAAAAGGCCTATGAGCTTTGCCAAAACGTAGAATTTAACGGCGCGCAGTACCGAAAAGATATCGCCTGGCAAATGCTAAAAGGACGCGAATGAGCAGAAGCGTTATCGACAGGCTCGAAAACGAAAATATCACGCTCGCTAGCGTCGGCAAAAGAGCCGTCGCGTGGGGGATAGATAAATTTTTACTTTCTGCGTTATTTTTCGTGATTTATTACGATAAATTTGACGGAATAGACTTTGAGCAAACCGTCGTTTTGCTTGCGAATTTAACCCTTCAAATCGTTTTACTAGACGTGATTTATCAGACTTTTTTTACGTGGTACTGCGGCGCGACGATGGGTAAAATAGCTATGAAAATCGTCTGCGTAGACGTAAATTTGCTCGACAAACCGAGCTTTTTAAACTCCTTAGTCCGCGCCTTTATGCGTATCGTTAGCGAAAACTTGTGCTTTCTTGGTTTTGCATGGGCGTTTTCAAATCCATTATTTCAAACGTGGCAAGACAAGGCCGCGAAAACGGTAGTTATAGATGTTTACTAGAATTTTTTCTTTACTAATGTTTGGGGCTTTTAGTTGCTTTGCGGCTCAAAATTTCGAGCTTCTGGCTGATGACGTAAAACGCGACAACGGCATTGTTACGGCGGATAAAAACGTACTTGTTTATTCGCAGGATTATTTGATGAGCGCGGATAGGGCCGTTTACGATCAGCAAAAAGAGATTTTGGAGCTTTTCGGTAACGTAAATTTGATAAGAAATAAAGACGAAATCTCGCGCTGCTCGTATGCAAAGATCGACCTAAATAGCAAAGACAGCAACTACGAGACGCTATTTATGATGAACCGCGACATGGAAGTGTGGATGCAAAGCGACGAGAGCAATAGTACTTCTAAATTTTACGAGGTAAACGGCGCGGTCGTATCAAGCTGTAACGTTCAAGATCCTGATTGGAAGATCAAATTTAGCAGCGGCAAGCTAAACCGCGAGAGTAAATTTTTACACCTTTATAATCCCGTATTTTACGTCGGAAACGTCCCGGTGTTTTACCTGCCGTATTTTGGCTTTTCCACCGATACGCGCAGACGTACCGGGCTTTTGCCGCCGGAGCTTGGCTACGGCAAAAACGACGGATTTTACTACAAACAACCGATCTACATCGCAGAATACGACAGCTGGGACTTGCAGTTTGATCCACAAATTCGCACTAGACGCGGCACGGGTATCTACGGTACGTTTAGATTTGCCGATTCGCCGTATTCCAGAGGCTCGGTGACGCTAGGCGCATTTAGAGATACGGAGGGCTACCGCCAAAGACAGATCGAGAAAAACTCGCTAAGACTTCCTCTAAAAAACAAAACGCATAAAGGCGCTGAGGTCAAATACGAGCGCGACAGGCTCGTTAAGCACCTAATAAGCGAGGATTTGCAGGAGGGCTTGTGGCTTGATGCTACGGCGCTAAACGATATCGATTATATAAATTTGAAAAAACGCGGCGCTGGTAGCGACGACAATCCTCTCGTGACGTCAAAGCTAAACTATTTTCTAAGTAGCGATAAGCACTATTTTGGCGCATACGCGAGATATTATGTAAATACCTCAAAAATCGGTAGCCCAAACGAAAACAAAGATACGCTCCAAGAGTATCCAAGCTTCCAATATCATAAATTTACCGACAGCTTTATCTTGCCTAACGTGCTTTACTCAGTTGATTTAAGCTCGCATAACTACACGAGAAGAATCGGCGTAAAAGCGACGCAGTATGAGTTTAATCTGCCGGTTTCTTTTCACCTACCTTTGGCGGACGATTATCTTAAATTTTCTTACTATCACTATCTATATGCTACTCACGTGGATTACGCAAAAAAAATGTATCGTCCGACCGGAGATGAGGATAGAAGCGCAAATTATATAGAAAACTATCACAAATTCTCGCTTTATACGGATCTAGCTAAAGCTTACGAGAGCTTTTATCATAGCGTGAATTTAGGCATCGACTACGTCGTAAAAGCCTACAATGAAGGCGACCTGCCCGATAAATACGAAACTGCCGAGGATGACGGCAACGTATACGTCTACGATATGCTCGGACGAAAATACCAAAGCTTTATAAATCCTCAGCATACCAGAGACGAGATTTTAGCCAGAGCGACGCAGTATTTCTTTAACGAAAACGGAAGAAAATTTTTACGACATACGATTTCGCAGGGTTATTATACCAAAGAGAACAAGCGCTCGAATTTGAAAAATATAATCGGCTGGTATCCGCTAGTAAATTTATCTTTTTACAACAGGCTTGAGTACTCTTACGAAAATAAATACTTTGAAAAAATTCAAAGCGGAGCTAGCTATACGCACGATAAATTCGGCGCTAGCCTCTGGCATACGATGCAAAGGAAAAACGCGCAAGAAAAACAAAACTACCTACACCTAAACGGTTATGTCGAGCTTCCGCACAACTATAGGCTTTTTGGCGGTTCGCAGTATGACCTCGAGCGAGACTACAATAAGCAGTGGCAACTAGGCGTCTCTCACCGCAGAAAGTGCTGGAATTATACATTCGTCTATGAAGAGGAGCTAGAGCCTACTACGACCACGAGCGGAACGGCTGCAAAGAAATCAAGAGGTGTTTATTTCTTTATAAATTTCTATCCGATGGGCGGCGTGCATTACGACTTTTCGGTAGGTCAGACGCAGGGTAGCTGATGAGCGGCTACGAGGATTTGGTCTTTGAAAACCAGCTCGAGGCGGCCGAAAAACTGCTTGAAATTTTACCCAAAAAAGAGCTAGTTGCGGGCGAATATCTAATGATATGCGGCTCTATAGACTCGGTCATCATGGTCGATAGCGTAGCTCGCGGGCTAAATTTGAGCTATGAGATTTTATTTTGCGAGCGTATTTTTGCGCCCAATAACCCCGAGTGCGAGATCGCTATGGTTAGCGAAAAGGATGACGTCGTGCTAAACAATGAGCTGATTAAGAGCTTTGGCATTAGTTACGACTTCGTATACGGCGAGGCCGACCGCAAGTACGACGAAAAAATCCTAAAAAACGTCTATAAATTTAGAAAAGGCAATCTCATCGGCGATTTAAAGGATAGAAATATCTTGCTCATCGACGAGGGCTGCGAGACGGGACTCACGGCGCTAACTTGTCTAAAAACGCTCATGCGCGAGCGGGTAAAGTCGGTCACCTACGCTACGCCTCTCATTGCTACCGACGTAGCCGCGGCTATCGCGCCGCTGGTGGATGAAATTTACGCCGTGCATAAGATCGCAAATTTTATCGAAGTGGATTTTTACTACAAAAACAAAATCGAGCCAAAACCCGAAACCGTGCTTTCCATATTAGAGGAGAGTCCGTTTTATATACCATTACAAAAACAAGGAGACGTCAGGGCATGCAGTATTCAATAGAAGTCAATAATCAAGTCGAAATTTACGATATAAACAAGGTCGCCAAGCAAGCTAGCGGCGCGGCGCTTTTGCGCGTAAAAAATACCGTCGTTTTGGCCACCGTCGCTCGCGAGGATACGCAAGTTACCGAGGATTTTTTACCGCTAACGGTGCAATACATCGAAAAAAGCTACGCGGCAGGCAAGATCCCGGGCGGCTACGTAAAAAGAGAAACTAAGCCGGGGGATTTTGAGACGCTAACTTCGCGCATCATCGACCGTTCGCTTCGTCCGCTCTTTCCAAAGGGCTACGCGTATCCGACGCAAATCGTCGTGATGGTTTTATCTTGCGATCCGGAAGTTGATTTGCAAGTCGTCGCTCTAAATGCGGCCTCAGTTGCACTTTATCTTAGCGACATCCCCGTAAATGCGCCAGTTTGCGGCGTGCGCGTGGGATATATAGATAATAAATTCGTGATAAACCCTAGCAACTCCGAGCTAAAAGCTTCCGCGCTCGATCTTTACGTGGCAGGCGTTAAAGACGAGCTTTTGATGATAGAGATGAGAAGTATCCCGACCGAAAAAGACGAGATAGTGCCTATCGCGCTTGATCCTATGATGGATCCGAATTTAAGCGGCGCTATAGCGATGCAGGATATGAACGAATTTAGCGAAGACCTCATCGTAGAGGCGATCGCGCAGGCAGGTAAAGCCATACTTCGCGCCTCAAACGCTTATGAAGAAGCATTTAGCCAGCATAAAAAAGAAGACGCGCAGCTAGAGCTAAAACCCGAGATCGAAAACGAGAGCGTCGCGGTTTATCTAAACGAATTTTATAAAAACGACGTAAAAGCCGCGATAAATCAGATGGCCAAAAGCGAGCGCGCTAGCGAGCTAACCAAGATCGCTAAGCAAATTTTGACCGACGAAGTAGCCCAAAAAGAGGGCTGGGACGAGGAAGTCGTCTCTAACGTCCTGGCTAAATTTAAGAAAAAAATCGTCCGAGAGCAGATCATAAACGAGGGCGTTCGCGCCGACGGCAGAGGGCTTAAGGAGGTTCGCCCGATCAGTATCGAGACGAACATCTTACCAAACGCTCACGGTAGCTGCCTCTTTACCCGCGGCCAGACGCAAGCTCTAGTAGTCGCCACTCTAGGCACCGACGGCGACGCGCAGATGTACGATATGCTAACGGAAAAAGGCGCCGTGACGGATAAATTTATGTTTAACTACAACTTCCCCGGCTTTAGCGTCGGCGAAGCTAGCCCGCTAAAGGCTCCGGGCAGGCGCGAGCTGGGTCACGGCAATCTCGCTAAACGCGCGCTTGCGCCTAGCATCGATCTAAATTCGCCTTATACTATCAGACTCGTGTCCGAAATTTTAGAAAGTAACGGCTCAAGCTCGATGGCCAGCGTTTGCGGGGGCTCTTTGGCGCTAAGGGCTGCTGGCGTCGATACGCCAAAACTAGTCGCAGGCGTCGCGATGGGGCTAATTTTCGAAGGCGATAAGCACGCCGTGCTAACCGATATCATGGGGCTAGAGGATCACGACGGTGATATGGATTTTAAAGTCGCCGGTAGCAAAGACGGCATAACCGCGCTTCAGATGGATATAAAGCTGGGCGGCATAAGCCTTGACGTGCTAAAAGAGGCGCTTTTGCAGGCGCGCGAGGGTAGGCTGCATATATTAAATTTGATGGAAAAAGCAAACGAAAATATCTCCGTAAACGAAGACATACTGCCTAAACTAGAGCTTTTTAGCGTTGATCCGGGCAAGATCGTCGATATCATCGGACAAGCTGGAAAAACGATAAAAGAGATTATCGATAAATTTGACGTCGCCATCGACCTCGACCGCGAAAAAGGCGAGGTAAAGATCGCCGGCGCGCAAAAATCAAGCGTAGATGCGGCTAAAGATTACATCATACAAATCGTCTCAAAAGACGGCGGCAAGGGCTTTGGCAGCAAAAGAGGCGGCAAAGACGGCAAGCCTCATAAGACGCCTGAATTTAATATCGGAGACGAATTTGAGGGCGAGGTAAAAAGCGTGGTAGAATTTGGCGCCTTTATCGGGCTTCCGGGCGGCGTAGACGGACTTTTACACATCTCAAAGATCAAAACGCCTCTAAAAGCCGGCGATAAGGTCAAAGTAAAAATCAGCGAGCAAAAAGGGCACAAAATCTCCCTTTCTTTGGCGCAATAAATTTAAAGGAGAACCGATGCAGTATAAAAAAATATTCTTCCCCATAGGTGCCGGCGACGACGTCAAAGAGCGTATAAAAGGGGCTTTGCTAGTGGCTAAATACTTTAGCGGACACATCGAAATTTTAGCCTGCCAGCTCGATCCTAGCGTCGTTTATAATATGAAAATGACGCTTCGAGGCGGAGTGCTTTACGAGGAGTTTTTAAAGGCTGCTAAGGCTGATTTGGGGCTTGAGCACGAGCAAAATGAGGCTATTTTTAATAAGCTTTGCGCCGAGCTTGGCGTACGCGTCAGCGATACTCCGATAAAAGGCGAGGCGAGCGCGAAATTTATAACCAAAAGTGGCAAAAGAAGCCTAATCGTCGAGCAAGAGTCTAAATTTTGCGATATGGTCGTAGCAGCCGTACCGCTTGACGGCAAGATCACGGGCACATTTGAAGCGGCGGTGCTAAAAAGCGGTAAAAACGTTATCGCGATCCCTAGAAAACTTACTAAATTTAGCGCAGAAAATATCCTGGTAAGCTGGACCGGTACGCCTGAGAGCTCGCGCGCCATCACCAGCTCGCTACCGCTTTTAAAAGAGGCTAAGCGCGTAAAATGCATCACTTCAAAGGCAAATTTGGGCGATCAAAGCGAGGCTAGCTTAAAGAGGCTGGACGAATACTTCGCGCTGCACGGCATAAATGCGGATTTTGAGGTCGTAGGAACTTTTTCGGTCCCGGGCGAACCGCTTTTAAAAGCCGCGACGGATGGAAATTTTGACCTAATCGTAGCGGCTAGATACGCAGAAAACGGCTTTAGGGAGATTTTCTTGGGCGGCACGACCAAGTATTTCTTACAAAATACCACGATACCGGTATTTATGTAAGGTAAAATCGGAGCTAAATTTACAGCTTAAATTTAGCTCCAAAATCTAAATTTAGCTTGAAGCAGGGCTAAAATATCGTAATCCAAGAGAAAATATGCTAAATTCGACTCCAAATAAAGCATAACTATTGAGGCTTATTACTAAGCAAAGTCCAAAAATATCGCTAAATTACGGTTTATGGTTTTTAATGAGGTCTAAAAATCGGACATAATTGGAAATCAGCCAAGATATATTAAATAATCATAATAATATTTTAGAAGGTGACTTTTAGATTATACTTACAGGTACTGACTAAAATTTGGTTAGTCAGTACTTTTGGTCAGTTAGTTGGCGGTTTTTTGATAGATTTCCTGCCGATGGGTTTGATGTATTTGGCTATTTTGGGAATTTTTGTCGAGGTTAATAAGTATGATGGTGCGACCTGCGAGATTTGAACTCGCACACCCTTCGGCACTACCACCTCAAAGTAGCGTGTCTACCGTTCCACCAAGGTCGCACGTGGATTAAAAGAAAAAGAGCGGGACTAACCCGCCCGATATTAAAACATTGGGTTTGCGTAAAGAACGATTAGCGCGATAACTAGCGCGTAGATAACTTGCGCTTCGATCATCGCAAGAGCAACGAACATCGTCGTAGTTAGCTTGCTGCCCACGCCAGGGTTTCTAGCCGTGCCTGAAATAGTCGCAGAGGCGGTATTTCCCATACCGATAGCGCCGCCAAGAGCTGCTAGGCCTAGACCGACCGCTGCTGCAAGAACAGAGTAAGATCTTAACATCTCGCCGTCACCCGCAAACGCAAAGCTAGCAAGAGCCATCATTAAAAAAACAACTTTTTTCATAAAGTCTCCTTGTAAATTTAAGCCATTTCGGATCAGACCCCTACTTTGAAGCTTTGAGAGCGCATTTTATAAAAATTTAGCTTTGAGTTACTTAAAACCGAGAAAATTTTTCATAAATTTTCCGCTCGTCAAATTTGCCGCCGCGTAGTGCTACAAATTTACAAAAAATTTCAGCCGTGTTTCGTTTTTCTACGATTTTATTTAAAAATTAGAATTTTAAAAGCTTTTTTATGCTAGCCTCGCTTCTGAAATTTTAAATACTAAGGTTAAATTTGGCACAGGATAAATTTTCAAAAATCGGCTTTATCTTAGCCGTCGCGGGCTCTGCGGTGGGGCTTGGAAACGCGTGGAAATTCCCGTATTTAGTCGGTCAAAACGGCGGTTCGGCCTTCGTGCTTTTGTATCTTTTTATGACTTTTTTCGTCGGACTTGCGATATTTTTCGGCGAGATAGCTATCGGTAAGCTTTCGGAGTCTGATCCTGTAAATGCCTTTAAAAATCTCGCTTTAAAGTGCAAAGAAACTTGGAAATTTGCGGGTTTTACGATGATAGGCGCGATCATCATCGCCTCTTTTTACACGGTTATCATCGGATGGATACTAAAATACGCAGTAATGGTAATAACAGAACTTCCAAAAGACGTCGAAGCTTCAAAGGAAATTTTCAAAAATTTCTACGCTAACGATGCCTTATCTCAAATTTTTTACTTTACGATCGTGTTTTTCCTCTGTATTTTTATCGTATCAAAGGGCATAAAAAGCGGCATAGAGCGCGTAAACGTCTGGATGATGCCCTCGCTTCTTATCTTGCTTATCATAATGCTTGGCTACTCTTTTACGATGGACGGCTTCGTGCAGTCGGCTAAATTTTTACTGGTTCCCGATTTTTCAAAACTAGGCGTAAGCAGCGTTCTAACCGCGCTTGGACTAGCGTTTTTTACGCTGTCTCTTGGCGTTGGCGTTATCATCGTTTACTCCGCATCGCTGCCCGATAATACCAATCTCGTTAGCTCCTCGATCATCATCGTCGTGATAAACGTCGTGATGGGCATTTTGATGGGGCTTGTTATCTTTACCTTCGTGTTTGAGTTCGGCGAGACGCCTAGTCAGGGTGCGGGACTCGTGTTTATCTCGCTGCCTACGCTGTTTGCGAAGCTCGGTACGCTCGGACACGTGCTTGCGTTTGCGTTTTTTTCTGCTCTGCTTTTTGCCGGCATTACCTCGGCTATCTCGATGCTAGAGCCTTTCACGCACTATCTCATCCGAGAATTCGGCCTTTCTCGTAAAAAATCCCTCGCGCTAATCGGCGTTTTCATCTACTGTATGGGCATTTTGTGCATACTTTCAAGCATCGAAGGCGTTAAAGAAAATTTGACGTTTTTTGGTAAGAGCTTTTTTGACTGCCTCGATTTTCTTAGCTCAAACGTCATCATGCCGATCGGCGGCATCACGGTGTCGATTTTTGTGGGCTTTGTCATCAAAAAAGATGCGCTTTATATACTTTTTGGATCGTATATGAGCAGGGCCGTTTTTGAAATTTGGTATTTTATGATTAGATTCGTAGCCCCTATTAGCATCGTCATCATCACGATAAATGCGCTAAGAGGCTAACCGTGGCAAGCGATAAATTTTCTAAAATCGGATTTATATTATCCATCGTGGGTGCCGCGATCGGGCTTGGCAATGCGTGGAAATTTCCATACATGGTCGGCGCAAACGGCGGCTCGGCTTTCGTGCTTTTGTATCTTGTTTTTGCCGTTGCGGTCGGGCTTAGTATATTTTTTGCCGAGATGGCGATGGGTAAAATTTCAAACGCCGATCCCGTTAACGCCTTTCGCTCGCTCGCTCCTAAAAACGGCAAATTTTGGGGCTACGCCGGCGTCATAATGATAACGGGCGTTTTAGTTGCGTCGTTTTATACGGTCATCATCGGCTGGGTTATTAGGTATTCGGTCTTATCTCTTGGCGAGCTTCCGCAAAGTATCGCGGTTTCGGGCGAAAATTTCGGCAAATTTATAAGCTCTGATATCTCGGGTCAAATTTTATACTTTAGCATCGCGTTTGCGGCATATTTTTTCATCCTTTCAAAGGGCATAAAAGGCGGCATCGAACGCATAAATTTATGGCTTTTGCCGACGCTTTTTTTACTGCTTATTTTTATGCTGATTTACTCGGCGCAGATGGGCGGATTTTCGCAGGCGGCGGAGTTTTTGCTAGTGCCTGATTTTTCTAAGATCACGAGCGAGGCGGTGTTTGTAGCTCTTGGGCTAGCGTTTTTTACGATGTGCGTGGGTATCGGCGCGATCGCGACGTATTCGGTTAGCCTGGACGATAAGACCAATCTTTTCACCTCTTCGCTCTACGTCGTCGCGCTAAACATCATCGTTAGCGTCGTCATCGGACTCATCGTTTTTACCTTTGTTTTTGAGTACGGCGAGCAGCCTAGTCAGGGCGTGGGACTAGCCTTTATCTCGCTGCCTACGCTGTTTGCTAAGCTAGGAGGGATGGGAAACGTCTTAAGTTTTACGTTTTTTACCGCGCTTATTTTTGCGGGGCTTACGTCTGCTATCTCGATGGTCGAGCCGCTCGTTTTTTATCTTATAAACGAGTTTAAGATCCCTCGCCTAGGCGCGATCGCGATCGTGGGCGTTTGCGTTTATTGCCTGGGCACGCTTTGCGCGCTTTCAAATATCGCCGAATTTAAAGACGCGCTCACGTTTTTCGGCAAGGGATTTTTTGACGTTTTAGACTATCTTAGCTCAAATATCATGCTGCCGCTGGGCGGTATAGTGATTGCGGTATTTGTCGGCTACGCTATGAAAAGAGGCAGCCTAGAGGAGCTATTTTTGCCGTATATGGGTAGGGCGGTTTTTGAAATTTGGTATTTTTTACTGCGATTCGTCGCGCCGATTTGTATTTTAGCTATAATGATAAGACAAATTTTGGGGAGTTAAATGGAACGAAATTTAAAAAAAGTAGAGAGATTTTTTGGTAAATTAGGCGACATCGCGGGCTACGTCTGTATACTCGTGATGTTTTTGATGATTGCGGACGTTTTTTTTAACGTCACGGCGAGATATTTTTTCAAATACGGCAACGTAGGCCTGCAAGAGCTTGAGTGGCACTTTTTTAGCGTCATCATCCTGCTTGGCATGAGCTACGCGCTAAAAGACGACGCTCACGTGCGAGTGGATATATTTTACGAAAAGATGAGCGTAAAGAAAAGGGCGCTCATAAATATGGCGGGCGTCATCCTTTTTATCCTGCCGCTTGCGCTTTTGGTCGCGTGGCTGAGCTGGGACTACGTCGTGGAGGCGTACGAGAGTGGCGAGGGTAGCGCAGATCCTGGCGGTTTGCCGCACCGCTGGGTTATCAAGGCTTTTATACCGTTTAGCTTTTGGCTACTTATATTTTTTAGCGTCGGATATTTTATAAAGTGGCTAAACGTCTATCTGGATGCCGGGTCAAATTTAAGCAAAACCGCGCAACAAGGAGAGGGAAAATGACCGGCATAGTAATGTTTTTAGCCGCGCTTTTTATGCTTGCTATCGGCTTTAGCGTCGCATTTACGTTTGGCGCGATAGCCGTCATTTTCGGACTCATCGGCGGTATGGTCGAGAGCTTTGGCGACGGGGGCGGCTTTATGGGCGGGCTTGAGATTTTTAAAGAGACCTTTAACTTCATGCCTTATCGCATCTACTCGATAATGGAAAATAAAATCCTCATCGCCGTGCCGCTTTTCGTTTTTATGGGAATTATTTTACAAAAGACCAAGCTAGCCGAGAGATTGCTTGAGAGTATGGCGTTTTTATTCGGCGAGATTAGAGGCGGCGTGGCGATTAGCACCGTGCTAGTGGGCGCGCTATTAGCCGCATCTACGGGCGTCGTGGGTGCTAGCGTCGTAGCTATGGGCGTCATGAGCTTGCCTGTTATGCTAAAGTACAACTACAACAAAGCTCTAGGCTGCGGCACTATCTGCGCTTCGGGCACGCTTGGGCAGATCATCCCGCCTTCGATCGTTCTGATTATCCTAGGCGACGTCTTTACGGTGCCCGTCGGCGATCTTTTCCGCGAGGCGATATATCCGGGTCTTGCGCTCGTGGGCGCTTATATAGCCTACATCCTCATCGTCTCTTACGTTAAAAAGGACTACGCGCCGCCCGTCGTAGTAGAGAGCGATATGCCTAAATCAAAGCAAATTTTAAACGCTATCCTCGCGATTTTGCCACCGCTAGTGCTTGTCGTGCTGGTGCTTGGTTCGATATTTGAAGGCATCGCTACGCCGACTGAGAGCTCGGCGTTTGGCTGCGTGGGCGCGATCTTGCTTTCGGTTTTTTATAAAACTTTTTCGTTTAAAATGCTAAAAGAAGCGCTTGAAGAGAGCGTCAAAACCACGGCCATCGTCTTTACTATCCTTATCGGCGCGACGGCGTTTTCGATGGTGTTTAGCTACACCGGAGGCGACGAGATAGTCGAGGAAGTTATGTCAAATTTACCGGGCGAAAAATGGGGCTTTATCGTCTTATCGATGATTACGATTTTCGCGCTGGGATTTTTTATAGACTTCGTCGAGATTTCGTATATCGTGCTACCGATCTTGGCGCCGATTGCCGTAAATTTAGGCATAAATCCGCTCTATTTTGCCATCGTTATCGCGATGAACTTACAGACGTCGTTTCTCACGCCGCCGTTTGGCTTTAGCCTCTTTTACCTAAAAGGCGTGGCGCCCGCAGAGATTAAGACTTCTGATATCTACAAAGGCGTCGTGCCTTTTATCGGACTGCAAATTTTAGTTTTAGCGATTTTTGCCGTTATTTTGTTGAGCTAGATTTAAATTTAACGTTTTGGGCTATAATTTTTCAAATTTATCCAAAGGAAAAAAATGAAAAAAATAGCCCTGATCTCGACGCTTGCCGCGCTGGCTAGCGCGCAGAGCAATCTACTGGAGATCTACAAAAACAAGTCCTTCATCCACCAAAGCTTCGTCGATCAAAAAAGCGAATTTAGCCTAAATTTACCCGAGTTCGTAGCGCTTGAGGATATCGACGTGAGCGCGTCGTGCGAGCTAATCAGTCTAAATTTAAACGAACCAAAACCGTTAGAAGACGAAAGATACGATAAATTTAAAAAAGCTCAAAACGAGTTTGAAGAGCTGGGAAATAAGGTAGGCGCACTAAACGCGAAAAACAAATTTTTAAATAATTTCTCGGCTTTCAAAGAGCAAAGCGTCGAGAATTTGAGCGCCGATGCGGATAAATTTTACGATATAACGCTAAAAGCACTAGCCGAGGCTTCGCAGGCTAAAAAGCTGCTTAACGACGCGAATCTAAAAATGCAAGAACTAGAAAGAGAGGTCGTAAATTTTCAAAAGCTAGACCTTAAATTCGAATGCGATCCAAAACAGGTCAAAATCTCCTATCCGGTGGGCGTTAGCGTAAATTTAAAAAATAAAATTTCCGCCCTGGTCGAAAAAGGCAAGGTCGAAATCTCGCAAAATTTGACCCTAAAAAATCCTCTTTATACGGATTTATCAAATCTCACGATCGCGCTTTATCCGTTTTACTACTCGTCAAATTTGACGCCTGAGCCTTTTTATCCGTGGTACGAGGGCAAGGCAGAACCTATGCTAGCAGCGGCCCCGGCAGCGATGGAGGCCTACGATAGAGCCGCGGTCGCGCCGATGAAAAAGGCAAAGCAAGTATCCCGTAATTACGCTAAAGAGACGGAGGCTAGCAACGTCCAAAACGAGCTTGCAAATACTTGGCGCATCGATAACGTAAGTCTAAAAGCGGGCGAGGAAAAGAGCTTTAGCTACGACAAGCAAAGCCTTGACGCGAAATTTGACCTAGTTATCGACGGATACGGCGGAGCAAACGCATACGTTAGAGCTAAATTTAAGCCCGAACGAAGCGTAGAGAGTTCGGACGCGGAGTTTAAAATCGGCGACGTGAATATCGGCAAAAGATACGTAGGCTACGCTGCGGGCGAGGAGGCCGAGGAGTTTTTCGGCAAAAACGAGCTTGTAACCGTAAAAAAGGAAAATAACGGCGAATTTACGAAAGAGTCGTTTTTCGGCTCGAAAAATAAAATCTCGCAGGGCTATAAATTTATCGTAAAAAACGGCTCTAAATTCGCGTGGGACGTGGTCTTGCAGGAGCGAGCGCCCGTTAGCGCGCATGAAAGCGTAAGCGTAAACATGAAAAACGATCCCAAAGAGAGCGAACTGGATAAAGAGGGCAAGGTGACGTGGAAATTCGCGCTTAAACCAAACGAGAGCAAGGAGATAAATTTCGCTTACGAGCTGACTAAGCCCGGGAAATAACGGCACAAAATCTAGCTTAAATTTGCTTGCTTCGGCTTGTCTTTTTGCCCTATACGTCGTTGGATTTAAATTTTACTCGGTCACTACCGACGAGGTAGCTCCCGTCGTAAAATTTAAATCCGCCTCGTCTAGAACAAAAATACTTCGCCTTATCTTTTTGCATTCAAATTTGAAGTCAAATTTGTAAATTTGAGTCGCCGAGACCCGTACCTTGAAAATGTAAATTTAAACCTGCGACGCTTTGCGTCAGCAAAGCCATGTCGCCACCTTAAAAGCGTCGTAGGGGGAGGGGGATTTAAAGGGGGTGGGGAGCGACTTCGCAATTTAAGCCCCCACCCCCTTTATATAAAGTAAAAAACAACCTCAAACGGTTGTTTTTTACTCAAGGAAACCAAGCTCGCAATGCCAAATTTTAACCAAGCCAAATTTACTATCGTCGAGATGCGGGTCTCGGTGCGTCAAATTTTATAAATTTAACTCCGAATTTATCCATAAAATTTAACCCGCAAAAGCTAAAAACCAAACTCAGCGTAAAATTCGTTCAGGTAGTCCGAGTAGTATGTGTTGCCGTTTCTAGCGTCAAATTCGCCCGCTAGCCGTAAAGCCGTTTTGTAGTCGTTCTCGTCGCCAAACGCGCTAACTGCGATGAAAAATCGCAGGTCGTTTAGATCGTCGTTGCCATCTAGGATCGCCGCGGAGTGCTTGCAAGCTAAATTTAGCGCCGTCTCGCGCTCGTCTAGCCTAGCGGCGATCTCGATGAGCGGGGCGATCTCGTTTATGACGCGAGGATTTGACTCGATCGTCGCCGCGGCCTTTGGTAAAAGGGCTTTTGCCTCTTCTATCTTGCCTGTTTTAATCATGCTAAAAAGTATCGGCGCGTAGGTCGCGTGAGGTACTTCGGCACAGGTTAGCTCGCCTGAGAGTATCGGCGCGGCAAGCTCCAGCGCCGCTTCGTGCTCGCCTGCAAAATTTAAATACGCGATCTCATCGCTTGCTTCGCACGCCTCGCAATCACCCATATCGTCCTTGGCGAGCTTTTTCCACAGCTCATAGTTTGCCTTCGCCTCCCTAGCGTCGCCCATATCGATGTTTTGATTCATCAAGGCCTTGTAGTAGGCTGCCAGCGAGAGCTCCAAGCGCTCGTAGTAAAACAGCATCGCTTCGTTTACCTTGTCTATGAGCTCTTTTTCTATCGCCGAGCTTTTAGCGATGCCAGAGACGATCCATTTAAATTTCCACAGGCAGTCTACAAAGTCGTCAAAATTCGGATATTCGCTCTCGTTTTCTTTTAAATTTTGCGCGATGTAGCCCGTGAGCCACATTAGCGCTCTGGTTCTTAAAAATGCGCCGAATTTTTCAAATTCCTCGTTTAGCACAAAGTCGCAAATTTGCGCGGCAAACGCCAAATCCTGCGCCTCTACGGCGTCTCTTATCTCGTCAAGTAGATACTCCTCTTTATCCATCAGCCTATCAAATTCTTTTAGCTTTTTATAAAGCTCTTCTAGCGTGCGCTCTTGCATTTGCTCCCCTTGTTAAACATTTTTGTGATAATGCTTTGATTTATTATATCCACTTAATCTAAAACAAGGTAAAATTAGCACGATTTTGAAATTTTATAAGGCGGCAAAATGGCGAAAAAATTTATAGACGTTATGGATACTACCTTTAGAGACGGCTTTCAGTCGGTTTTCGGCGCGCGCGTGGCGATGGCTGATTTTCTGCCCGCGGTTAGCGCGGCTAAAGAGGCCGGTATAACGCACTTTGAGTTCGGCGGCGGGGCGCGGTTTCAGAGCCTTTATTTTTATCTAAACGAAGACGCGTTTGCGATGATGGATAAATTTCGCGAAACCGTCGGGCCCGAGGCAAACCTGCAAACTCTAAGCCGCGGCGTAAATACCGTGACGCTAGACACAGGCAGCCGCGAGCTGGTTGATCTGCACGCGAAGCTCTTTAAAAAGCACGGCACGACCACGATACGAAACTTCGACGCGCTAAACGACGTAGAAAATTTAAAATTTTCCGGCGAGCGTATCGCTCATCACGGCCTAAAGCACGAAGCGGTCGTCACGATGATGGATCTGCCAGCAGGCTGTTCGGGCGCGCACGATGTGGCGTTTTACGAGCGGATTTTGCGCGAAATTTTAGACGCGGGCATCCCGTATCACAGCATTTGTTTCAAAGACGCCAGCGGCACCTCTAGTCCGCAAAAAGTATATGAGACCATCAAAATGGCTCGCAAACTCCTCCCGCAAAATACCCACATTAGACTCCATACTCACGAAACCGCAGGCGTTAGCGTCGCGTGCTATATGGCTGCTTTAGAAGCGGGCGCAGACGGCATAGATCTAGCCGCAAGTCCGGTTAGCGGCGGCACCAGTCAGCCTGATATCCTAACGATGCTGCATGCCGTTAAGGGCAAAAACTACGATCTGGGCGGACTTGACGTGGAGAAAATTCTAAAATACGAAAGCGTGCTAAATGAGTGCTTGAAAGATTATTTCCTGCCGCCTGAGGCCGTGCAGGTTAGCCCGCTCATCCCGTTTAGCCCGATGCCCGGCGGCGCGCTAACGGCAAATACCCAGATGATGCGCGACAATAATATCCTGGATAAATTCCCCGAAGTCATCCTCGCGATGCGCGAAGTCGTGCAAAAGGGCGGCTACGGCACGAGCGTGACGCCTGTGAGTCAGTTTTATTTCCAGCAGGCGTTTAATAACGTAATGTTTGGCCCATGGAAAAAGATCGCCGAGGGCTACGGTAAAATGGTGCTAGGCTACTTCGGCAAGACGCCGGTGGAGCCCGATAAGAGCGTAGTTAAGCTAGCTAGCGAGCAGTTAAGCTTAAAACCGACCAAAGAACACGCCATGGATATCGCGGACAAAGACGAGAGCAAGTCGCTTAAATTTACGCGCGAGCTGCTTAAAAAAGAGGGTATCGAGCCTAGCGAGGAAAATATCTTTATCGCTGCGGCGTGCAAAGAAAAGGGCATCGCGTTTTTAAAAGGCGAAGGCAAGATAAATATCCGAAAAAAATCCGCAAACGCGTGCGAAACGAGCGCGCCGACTCCACGTGTAAAAACTCCGATAAACGAAAAATACAGCGTCACCGTAAACGGCAAGAAATTTGACGTCGAGGTCTCGGACGCTGAGGGCAAAGCCGAGATAAAAAGCGTAAAACCCGCAAGCGTAGCGCACATGCCGCCTCCGGAGCTCTCGCCGGCTAAAACGACCGGCGGCAGTGGCGAACCTGTAAAAAGCACGCTTCCTGGAAACGTGTTTAAAATCCTAGTCGCAGTGGGCGATAGCGTGAAAAAGGGGCAAAGGATGTTCGTGCTAGAGGCCATGAAGATGGAAATAGACGTAAACGCTCCAAAAGACGGGCTGGTGACGTCTATCGAGGTACAGCAAGGACAAACCGTAGCAAACGGTCAAATTTTAGCGAAAATTTAATCTAAAAAAGGAAGAAAAATGGTAAATGAAATAGAAAAATTAGGGCTTAAGGATATCAAAAAAATCAACCACAACCTAAGCTACGACGAGCTTTTCGAGCTTGAAAAGGCGATGAATGAAGGGCGCGTATCAAGCAACGGCACCTTTATGGTCGATACCGGCATCTTTACGGGTCGCAGCCCCAAGGATAAGTACTTCGTAAAACAGGATCCGAGCCAAAAATACATCGCCTGGGGCAAGGTAAATCAGCCCATCTCAAAAGAGCTTTTTGACAAGCTTTTAGCCAAAGCAAAAGCTCAGCTAAGCGGCAAGGAAATCTTTATCCAAGACGCATTTTGCGGCGCGAGCGAAAAGAGTAAAAAATCGGTTCGTTTCGTAACCGAAGTCGCATGGCAGGCGCATTTCGTAAAAAATATGTTCATCCGTCCAAACGAGGCTGAGCTGGCTAAATTTAGCCCTGATTTCGTGGTTTTCAATGCGTGCAAATGCAAAAACGAAGATTACGCGAGCGACGGGCTGCATTCCGACGTTTTCGTTATCTTTAACGTCGAGGAAAATGTCGCGGTTATCGGCGGCACGTGGTACGGCGGCGAGATGAAAAAGGGAATTTTTTCGATGATGAATTACTGGCTGCCGCTTGAGGGCAAGCTAAGCATGCACTGCTCGGCAAACGTGGGCAAGCAGGGTGACACGACGCTATTTTTCGGCCTAAGCGGCACAGGCAAAACGACGCTATCGACCGATCCTAATCGCAAGCTAATCGGCGATGACGAGCACGGCTGGGACGATGAGGGTATATTTAACTTCGAGGGAGGATGCTACGCGAAGTGCATAAACTTAGACCCGAGCAGCGAGCCCGAAATTTACGCCGCGATCAAACGCGACGCGCTGCTTGAAAACGTAGTCACCAACGAAGCTGGCGTCGTGGACTACAAAGACGGCAGCAAGACCGAAAACACACGCGTCAGCTACCCGATCTATCACATCGACAACTACGAGCCAAGCTCTGCGGGCGGCCATCCGAAAAACATAATCTTCCTAACAGCCGATGCATTCGGCGTTTTGCCGCCGGTCGCAAAGCTTACTAAAGAGCAAGCAATGTATTATTTCCTAAGCGGCTACACGGCAAAAGTCGCGGGCACCGAGCGCGGTATCACCGAGCCCGTGGCGACCTTTAGCGCGTGCTTTGGCGAGCCGTTTATGCCGCTACATCCGACCGTTTACGCTAAGCTGCTGGGCGAAAAGATCGACAAACATGGTGTCAGCGTCTATCTCATAAACACCGGCTGGAGCGGCGGCGCATACGGCGTGGGCAAGCGAATGAGCATCAAAGCTACGCGCGCCTGCATAAACGCGATACTGGACGGCAGCATCAAAAAGTGCGAATTTGAAAATTTCGAGAAATTTAACCTAGCGATTCCAAAAGAGCTCGCAGGTGTCGAGACGAAGCTGCTAAATCCGATTAACACGTGGGAAAATAAGGACGAGTACGTCGCGACTCGCGATAAACTAGCGGGTATGTTTGAGGCGAATTTTAAACGCTACGAGGACGTAAAAGAGGGCGTGGAATACGCAAAAGCAGGCCCTAAGGCTTAAATTTAAAGGGCGCGGGATTGAAATTTTACTTTGTAAAATGCGGGCTTAAATTTAGCCTTTTAGCCTGCGCCTTTTTTCTTGCGGGTTGCGATATCTTGGGCGGGCAGGGTAAAGACGCCGCGCTAAAGTCCGCCAAGCAGCCTGAGTTTTCTTTTGTTCCTGACTCCGACGCGGTCTCGTATCTAAACGAGTACCGCCGAGGCTCGGGACTCTCCGGTCTAAAACAAAATCAAATTTTAAGCCAAGCCGCCAAAAATCACGCCGAGTATAGCGCCCAAAACGAATACATGGGCCACGACGAGACGGCCGGACGGGCTAAATTTAGCGGCGCGGACCCCGTTAGTAGAGCTATCGCAGCCGGATATAAATCTAGGCATATTCTTGAAAATATCGCTTATAAAAATGATTTTAAAGAGGCGGTGGACGGGCTGTTTTCGGCGATATATCACCGATTCGCGTTTTTAAATCTAAGCGTCGATGAGGTCGGCTACGCGCTTGCGTCCAAGGATAAATTTAACGCCTTCGTCTTTGAGATGGGCAACTCGCGCCTTAACGCTTTTTGCGCTAGGGGTGCGAGCGATACGGGCGCGGGGCGGTTTTATACCAACGTCTGCGCCGATAAAAATCTAAAAATAAAAGACGACAAATTTGATAATTTTACCGGCTCTAGCAAGCCTTTCGTCAAATTTCCCGGCTCTACTGCCGTGACGCCATACTTTAGCGGCGAGATTCCAGACCCATTCCCCGAGTGCAAGATCACGGCAAATCCCGTTAGCATCGAGTTTAACGCAAATGCGGGCGAGATAAAATTTAAGGATTTTGAGATATTTAAAGACGGCAAAAAACTTCAAAATTTGCACGTCATCACGAGTAAAAGCGACGTAAATTCTAAATTTAGCAAAGGGCAGTTTGCGGCTTTTGCGCGCGAGGTTTTTGATTTCGGCGCGCAGTACGAGGCTGTTTTTAGCTACGAGCAAGCAAATGCCCAAAGCGCGGGCGCGCAGCTAAAGCAGATAAAATGGAGTTTTAAAACCAAAACCCCGCAAAACCCGTATTTCGACGCGCGAGACGGCGACGTGCTGGGCGTGGATGCAGGTAAGACTTATGAGATATTTTTCCGCCCCAAAGACTGCAACGACCTCATGACGCGCTATGTTTATAGGGTCTCCGGTTTTGCCGAAGCGCAAATAAAACAAAGCGGCACGAACACGCTAAGCGTGAAGCTAAAAGGCCTAGCGGGCGATACGCTAAGCATAACGGCGGGCAGCACTAGCGTCAAGGTGCGGCTCAAAACCAGCTCGCCCGAGACCGTGCGCGAAAGGAGGGCGTTTTACGTGAAGGCGGGAGCGATGATCGCCGGCGTGATCGTGATCTTTGCTCTGATCGGCAGAAGGATGAGGCGGTAGGATTAACTATAGCTTAGCGTAATCTTAATAAATCTCGTAATTTTTACGGCGATTAATTAAATCGCGGCTCTAAGTCGGTTATTTTCGGCTAATTTTGGAAAAATCGTAAAATATGCCACGGCGTTTACGATAAGCCAACCTTGCGAATGTGGCAAAAATGGACGCAAATCAAACTTAAGCGGTATGATCTGGGATTAGCTCCAAAAGAGTCTAAAAAAGTAAGCGATAGGTGAGCTGCGGATACGAAATCGGCTCGTAAACAATATAATTTGAAAATCAAGATTTGCGTAAAAACGCGCTACGGCAAACTAAAGGCGACAAACGGCATGCGCGAGGCGAATTTCGCCGTAAAACTATGTGCGGGTATTTTGGTTTTGATAAAGTTAGTCTATGTGCATTTAAAAATAATTAAATCTATGAATATACCGATACGAATTTTTTATTTTTAAAACTCGAATTTACGCTGTCGTTTCAAGTATCTACCGTTTAAATATCAAAGAAAATAACCGACTCCGTTAGCGATAGCTTTACTTCTTGTTGCTTCTAAATTAATGCGAAATCTTGAGAATTTTATTAATTTGGGCGGCTTGCTTTTGACGTTTTAGCTACGCAGAACCGTTCTCATATAAATATCGCAATGCTTTAGCGCTAAAATAACGAAGTGCCGATTAAAAAGCAGAGTTAAAACGCAATTTTCTATTTTTAAAAATTTATTTTTTCGCGTTTTTTAATAAACTCTCGCTCGATCGTCTGGATGACGGCTTGCGGCGAGAGATCTTTCATGCAGGCGTGGGTTTTTAGCGGGCAGACGCGCTTCATACACGGCATGCACTCTAGATTTAGGTGCAGGATGCGGGCGTTTTCGTTGCGCCATGGACAGGTCTGCGTAAATCTCGTCGGTCCAAAAAGCGCGATCGTGGGCGTCTTGTAGGCTGCGGCGATATGCATCGGGCCGCTGTCGTTCGTGACGAATATCCCGCCGCTTTGTCCGATGCCGCTGATATTTTCGCAAAGCTCCCGCACGCTCGTTTTACCCGCTAGATTTAGGCACTCTACGCCGTTTTGGCTTAAAATTTCCTCGATCTGCTCACACATATCCCGCTCGCCAGCGCCGCCGAAAATCATAATCTTAAATTCGTCTTTAAAATGCAGCGCCACCTGCGCGAAGTAGGCTGGATACCAGCGTTTGGCGCTTCCGTAGCTAGCGCCCGGATTTAGCCCGAGCACCGGAGCGTCAAATTTGCGCGGCTCAAAGTAAAGCTTTAGCTCGTCGTCCGCCCGTTTTAAATTTAACGCCGCTTTGGCGAATTTTAGGTATTTTTGCACCTGATGCGCGCCGTCTTTGCTCTTTTGAAAAACGAATTTTCTCCCCGCCCGCGCCCCGTAAAGTAAAATTTTACTCGCAAACGAGCTTCTAAAGCTAAACGCCGCGTCAAATTTACCGAGATTTCTAGCCTGCCAAAATAGCCGCCAGAGCCTAAATTTAGCCTTTTTGCTGTTATCAACGACGACGCGCTCGCAGTTTGGATGAGCCTTAAAAAGCTCGCACGCCGCAAACGAGCCGAAAAATACGATTTTGACCGCTTCGCCCGCTAGGCTTTGCGAAATTTCGAGATTTTGATTTTCCTCGGCGGAAATTTTTAAGCAAGACTTTAAATTTTGCGCAGCTTGTTTGTTTTTTAGTTCCGAGTTTTTGAAAACTAACTCGCTAAATTTTTTTCCGTCTGGCGCCGAATTTTGCTCGCTTGCCGTCAAATTTACGCCGTCAAATTTATCGTTAAATTTGCCGCCTAAATTCGCCTCGTCGCTAGCTAAAATTTCGTCGGTAAAAATTTGCCTTTCTTGCGTCACGGCGCCGAAATTTTGCGATAAAAAGCTAAAATTTCGCCCGCTCGCATCAGCCGAAAAAGCGCTCGCGTTATCGCCGCTTGCCAAATTTTCCCCGTCAAATTTGCCGTTTCTAAAAAAAACGTCGCCGTCGTCCGCGCCACCGTCGCTCGTCAAATTTTGCTCGCCTGATTCCCCCGCGCTTTTGTTTGCCGCGCCGGGTTTTGAATTGTCGGTAAAATCGCCCGCAACATCGTCCACACTCGCCGAGCTAAACCAGGGTTTGGCGTCTAAATTTCGACCATCAGGTTTAGCTTCGCTCAAAATTTTGCTTGCCGAGCCGCTAAATTTACGCGCCTGATTCCCCGCGTCAAACGCCGCCGCGTGCCTTGCGATGGCCTCCACCGCGGCGCTTGCCATCACGGCGTCGCCCAGCCAGGTCGGCAGCTCAATCAAGATTCGCACGCACTATCTCCATCGTCGCGTTCGCGTTTTTTTCGATGCTAAACTCGCTGGCAAGCGCCGTATTTCGCTCTTGCAGCATTGCTAGCCGCTCGTTATCGTTTAGGATTTCATCGATCAGAGCGCAGATGCCGTAGTCTTGCGGCGAGTTCATCACAAACTCCCCCGGCAGTATCTCCGCTGCGCCGTTTTGAGCGGTCGTGATAGCGATGCAGCCGTAGCTAAGCGCCTCCAAAACGACGTTTGAAAACGGCTCGTACGCCGTCGGAAACAAAAACAGCTCGCTGCCTTCGTAAAATCTCGCCGTACTTTTTTGCGCACCCGTAAATACGGCGTTTAGGCCTAGTTCCTTGGCTAGATTTTTGTAGCGGGCGGCGTTTTTGTCGCGGCCCACGATCAGGCAGTTTACGGGCGTTTTTAGGCGAGCCGCGATGCGTAAAAACTCGCTTGTGCCCTTGCGTTTAAAGCCGCTTCCCACAAACAGCAGCGTCGGCAGGTTAAAATCAAGCCCGAATTCCTCGCAAAGAGCGAGCTTTGCCGCGCCTCTTTGCACGCGAGTAGGCAAATTTACGCCGTTATAGACAACTGCGATCTTTTCAGGGGCGATCCCGTAGGTTTCGCAAATTTGACGCTTTATGAAATTTGAGTTGGCGATGATTTTTTTAGCATTTTTAAAAGTGCGCTTTTCAAGGTATGGAATGACGAAATTTAGGGGGTTTGTAAACCAAAAAGTCTTGGTTTTCATATAGACTTTATGCACGCCGTCGCCCGCTCGGTAGATGTCGGCGCAGGTGACGCGCTCTAAACTAAAATAAATCTCGTCCGCACCCTTTTGCCGCTTTGCTTGCGAGTTAAAAAGCAGAGCTTTGATCCATGAGCTTAGCTTTTTGCTGCCGTTAAATCCGCGCGTCTCGCACGCAACGCCCGAGTCTTTTAGAGCTTTAACGAGCCGCGAGAGATACCTCTGCGCCCCGCCGATAGCGCCCGGATCGAGCCTTAAAAATACTATTTTTTTCATGTTCGCCTTTTAAAATTTAGCGGTATTTTATAAGTTTTTTGATGAATTTTAGGTTATGCCGGGCTGGCGTCGGATGAGGGCGCAAATAAGTATAAGCGTAAAATAGGTATAATCGCGCCAAAAAAGGAAAATAGTGAAAATTTTGCTCGTTAGAAACGATAACATCGGCGATCTCATCTGCACGACGCCAGCGATTGAAGCGCTGCGAAAGGCTCATCCGCGTGCGCAAATCGACATCGTGGTAAATAGCCTAAACGCATGCGTCGTTCGCGACAATCCATTTTTAAATAAAATCTATATCTACACTAAACCAAAGCACGTAAAAGGAGCGGCGGCAAAGGTGCGAGCGTTTTGGGGGAAATGCAAAATTTTGCTTCAAATTCGCCGCGAAAAATACGATGCGACGGTGATTTTTAGAAGCGCTTATTCGCCCTCCGCCGCGATATTTGCCAGAGCCGCCGCAGCTAAAACGACCATAGGCGCAGCAAAGCAAAACGAGGGCGGGCCACTAATAACGCATAAACTAAACTTTAATCCTCCGCCTCCTCACGAGGTGCTGCTTTGTTACGAGCTAGTAGCGCCGCTGGGGGCGAAATTTGACGGAGAAAAGACGCTTTACGTACCGAGCTTTAAAAGCGAAAAATTTAAGGATTTTGTATTTTTTCACGTCTCTTCGAGGGTGGAGCAAAACCGTATTGACGAGGCTAAAATTTTGCGAATTTTGGGATTTTTAAAGCAAAATTTCGGACGCGTCGCCGTTAGCGCCGAGGACGTGAAACTAGGCCAAAAAGTAGCGCAAGAAGCGGGCGTAGAGTTTGCCGCGACAGCGAGCCTAGATGAACTTGCGGGCTACATCTGGGCGGCTAAATTCGTGCTTACGCTTGACGGCGGCGTAGCGCATCTAGCTCCTGCGCTTGGCGTAAAAACGGTTCTGGTACTTGGCAAAACGGACGCCGCTCGCTGGGCTCCCATTTACGGCGGAGCGGAGTGCGCCTTGCTGCAAAGCGCGAGTAAAAGGGCGCAAGACGTCGCAGACGAGGAAATCTACGAGGCGGTCAAAAATATATGAAAAAAACGGATAAAATCAACATCCTAGAGCTTGAAAGCTCGCTAGGCTTTGGCGGTCAGGAGCACCGTACGCAGCGCGTCATAAACGGCCTAAATAAGGATAAATTTAAGGTATTTTACGCGCTAAATCCAGGCTCAAAAAGCTTTGAAAAGCCCATTGATTGCGAGTTTGCGGAATTTAACCTAAGCAAGGTCTATAATATTTTTGAAATTTTTAAAATTTGCCGTTTCGTGCGCGAAAAAGGCATCTCGGTCATCGCTACGCACTCGGGCAAGGACGGCAACATCGGCGCGATCGTCGCCAAGCTAACGGGCGCGAAAGTCGTGCGTACTAGACACCTGCAAACGCCGATCAGGTCGGCATTTAGCTACAACGTAAACGATAAAATCGTGGCCGTCTCAAACGCCGTAAAATCACAACTCGTCTCGCAGGGCGTGCAGGGAAATTTGATAGACGTTATCTATACCGGCGTGGATACGGCGCGGTTTAGTCCAAATTTTACTAAAAATATAAAAACGGAGCTAAATTTGAGCGCGGACTGCGTCGTAGTCGGTATCGTAGCGGTATTGCGCGCGGCAAAAAATCATCAGCTTTTATTTGAAGCTTTTAGCGAGCTAAATCTGCCAAATACCACTCTAGTCGTGGTCGGCGACGGTCCGCAGGAAGAAAATTTAAAAAAAATTAAGACGCCAAACATCCACATGCTGGGCCCCCGCACCGACGTGAGCGAGTTTTTGGGTAGTTTTGACGTTTTCGTGCTGCCATCAAAGATGGAGGCGCTAGGCACGGCGCTGCTTGAAGCGCAGTCGTGCGGGGTGCCTTGCATCGGTAGCGATGCGGGCGGCATCGGCGAGGCGATAAGTAGCGGCGAAACGGGGCTCTTGTTTAAAAACGGCGATAAAGAATCGCTCAAAGCGGCCTTAAAAACACTGATAGAAGACGCGGCACTTCGGGCGAAATTTAGCGCGAACGCGAGGGAATTTATCGTGCGAAATTTCTCGATAGAGACGATGGTCGCGCAGACGGAAGCGATGTATGAAGCTCTTTGAGAGCGCGGCGCGGCTCATTTTGCGCTTTAAAAGCGTGCGCAAAACGCAGCTGGTTACGCAGCCCATACAAACGGTCTGTTCTTTTAGCAACACCGCGCTTGGCGATACGATTTTTAACACGCCCGTTTTTCGCGTTTTTCGGCAAAATTTCCCGCACGTACGCACCGTCGCGCTGCTAAATCCATCTACCGCTCCTCTTTTTAAAACCGATCCGAATATCGACGAAATTTTGCTTTACGACGGCAAAAAAGGCGGCTTTTTGCGCGCTTTATCGCAGCTAAAAAAGATAAAACCCGACGTCATCTTTATCCTGCACTCAAACGAGCCCGAGGCCACGCCGCTAGCAGTTTTAAGCGGAGCTAAATACGTCTTTAAGCTGCCAAATGCGGGCAGTAAATTTAGCCCCTTCCACTCAAACGCGCCAGAGCCATACGGAGATGAGCGATACGTCGTGCTAAACCGCTTAGAGCAGCTTAAATTTGTAGGCATCGAGAGTCGCGACACGAGGTTAAATTTATATTTGCGAGACGAGGACTTTACCCGCGTCGATGAAATGCTAAAAAAAGACGGCAAACGCAAATTTATCGGCTTTCAGATGGGGGCTAGCACGGTTTCCAGGCAGTGGTTTTGGCAGCGTTGGCGGGGGCTGGCGGGAATTATTTTGGAGCGCACGGACGCCGTCATCGTGCTAACGGGCAGCCCCGCCGAGCGAGCGATGACCGCGCAGTTAGACGAGGAGTTAAGAAGTTCTCGCGTGATAGATGCGGCGGGTAAATTTAGTCTGCGAGAGGCTGCCGCGCTGATAGCTAGGCTTGACGTGCTTGTCACGCCCGATACCGGCCCGCTGCACGTCGCAGCTGCGCTAAAAACGCCTACGATCGGGCTTTTTGCCGTCGCTTCGCCCGTGAACTCAAATCCGGATTTTGACGAAAATATCCATAAATTTATCAAAAAGCCGCGCACCTGTTCGCCTTGCGTCGGCAAAAACTGCAAATTTCAGGAGTGTATGCTGCAAATCGAGGCGGATGAGGTCTGGGAGATGCTAAAGGAAATGATTTGAAAAAGATTTTGTTCGTCGATACGGGGCGCGAATACGGCGGCGGGACGAAGAGTTTTTTGTATCTTTTGCGGGGGCTTGCCGCGCAGCAAAAATACGATCTTTGCGCATTTTTTGAGACTGATTACGAGGCGGGCGGACGCAAAATCTCGCAAATCATAGAAGAGGTCGGGGCTAAATTTATAAATTTTGCGCCTAAAAAACAGCCCTCAAAGCTAAAAAAAGAACTTTTACGCGCGCTAGGCGGTCAAATTTTAGCAAGACACCTCTATAAAAAAGACTACGACTACGCGCTTTGCCTGCTGCGGCAGGCGCGCCCCGATATCCTTCATCTAAATAATCACTTTTCAACCAATCTTGCCTACATCGCCGCCGCAAACGCCCTAAATATCGCGGTAGTGCAGCATCTGCGTAAAAACTCTGCCGTCGAGTCCTTTAAACTTGAGATTTTAAAGCGGCTAAAATTTACGCCCGTTTGCGTTTCAAATGCGACTTACGAATTTTACGCCGCGCAGATAAAGATACCTAAAAACGTGGTTTATAATCCCGTGGAGGCGCCTGTTTTGAAACGAGAAAAGTCTGAAGCGAGCGAAAATTTGAGCTCCTCGCAGACAAATTTAAAAGATAGCGGCGACGGTAAAAGCGCCGTCCTAAAAGCCGAATTTGACGCCGAAAAAATAAATATCGTAATGCCTGCAAATTTCTTGACGCTTAAAGGCCATGAGCTCGTTTTTGACGCGCTTGCGGGACTAAAAAGAAGCGATGTAAAGGTTTATTTCGCGGGCGCGGGCGAGCTAAAAGCGGGTGCGAAAGCCAAATTTGACGCGCTGATAAAATCGGGTAAGGCCGAGTATCTGGGTTTTGTTTCCAAGATGGACGAGATTTACGCCGCGTGCGACTACGTGCTTGGATTTTCTAGCGACGAGGGGCTGCCCAGAGTCGTCATCGAGGCGCTTGGCTGCGGGCTTGGCGTGGTGTACTCTGATATCGTCGTTATAAGGGAGATTTATGAAATTTCCTCAAAAAAGCAAGATTTTTTTATAGTTCAAAGAAGCTCGGACGCGCTTTTAGCCTGCTTTGAGAGCTTGCGAAAACCCGCCTCAAAAAGCCCCGACGATGCCGTTATAAAGGCATTTAGCATAGAAAATTATCTTCGCGGGATAGATAGGATATATAGCGAACTTTGACGAAGGCCTCGATGTCTGCGAGGTTTTGTTCGCTAAGCTCGAAAAACGCACTCGCGTCGATGTCGCGTACAGTTTTAAACACGGAGCTAACGGGCGGCAAATGCGAGTTTATCACGAGCGAGTCGGCGACGCCCCTTTGCTCGCTGGCAAAACAAGGCCCCATCAGGCAGATCGTGGGCGTGCGCACGCTATCTGCGACGTAGTAGTTGCCCGTGTCCGAGCTCGCGTAAAGCTGCATCTGCGAGAGATAAAACGGCAACTCCTCAAGTTTGATTTTATCTATCAAAGAGATGATTTTTAGTTCGTTTTGGCCGAATTTTTTGACGTAAGTATCGCAAATTTGCGAGCTAAAATTTGACTCGTCGCTAATGCCCTTTTCGCTGTAAATTTGAGCTTTTGATTGCTTGCCGTTTGCATTATCGTATGCCGCCTTGCCTGTGTTTTTAGCTCTTAGGGGTGGCGCGCTATTTATGTTTTCGTCGCCGTTTTCGGCGGTTTGCTCTGCGTTTAAATTTAGCTTTTTATATGCGGAGTTTTGAACGGCAAATTTTACTGCGGCACAGCTTGCTTCGGTCTGATTTTGGGTATATGAAATTTGCTCCTCGTTTGCATTTTTAAGACCGCCGTAAATTTCGCTCGTATCGCTAGCCAAATCTGCACAAATTTGTCCATCGCCAGGATTTTTTGCCTGCTTTTGATCCGCATTTTCCGCGAGCAGGTTTTTTAGCAGAGTAGCCTCCTCGCCGACGCCGAAAATATAAACCTCGCAGTCAAATTTGGCGAAAATTTCAAAGATTTTTTCCCAAGTTTTTTTTGGCGGCGTTTTCATTTTATTACCCGCGCTTAGGCTCACGCCGATCTTAAATTTGCCGCTTTTTATTAGATTTTCTTGCGGAACAACGAGCGGTTTTTGCAAGCATTTTTCATATTTTAGCTCGCTCTCGTCCAGCGTTTTTAGGTAGGTTAGTAGCGTTAGATCATTTAGAGTATGCGGCACTTTTTTCATACCGAGCGCCAGCAGGGCAAAGTCGCTAGATACCGCGTAGTGACGCACGACGACGATATTTTTAGCTAGCGTGCAGCGCGCCAAAAAAAGATTTAGGCTGTTTGGCATCAGTACGTAGACGCTCTCGTAGCCGCGCGAAAAAAGCCCAAGCGCGAGTCCTAGTTTTGAGGCCTTTTTACGCCTTACGTCGTTTATCGTAAATATTTTTTCTATTCGCCGGTCGTGTTTTGCGAAGGCTAGATTTATCTCGTCGATTAGCACGTCAAATTTGCCCAGCTTTTCAAAGATCACGGCCGAGTTTGCGTAGTCGCCGATTTTAGCGGTTTGTATGAGTAAAATTTTGCCTTTTTCGCCTTTAAATTTTAGCTTTTTCATCGCAAAAAGATATGGGTAAATCAGTAAATATATGAGAAAATATATCAAAATTTAGACCTTTATTATTTATAGAATTTAGCCTAAATTTAGCATAAATTTATAAATTTACGGCCGGTTTTTGAGCGATTGCGAGTAAAATTTAGCCAAAAACCGCTTACTGGATTTTAATGATTTTATCGTTATAATGGGCGTTTTAAAATTAAGGGAGAAAATGACGAAGCTACAAAACCGCTTGCAAAACGCCGCCTTATACCTCGTTTGCGTTTTTATCGCCTGCGAGCATATCCCGCGTATGACGGCGGCGAAAAATATCTCGCTTTACCTCGCGCTCGTTTGCGCGATCTGGCTTTATTTTACCGATAGGACGCGATTTGCCGCAAGGGTTGGCGTAAATTTTAGCATCTCTCGCACGCCAGCGTTTTGTCTTATCGCATTTACCTTTTACGCGTTTTTGATCTCGGCTTTTCCCTACGCGCCGCAGTTTGATTCGCTGGGCAACGCTGCGGGCGAGTTTGGGCGCGGATTTGCTTTTTTGCTCATCGTCTACGTCGCGGCAAACGGCGAGACCACTCAAGCAAAAGCCTTTTTTTACGCGCTGATAGCGGCCTTTGCGGTTATTAGCATTTACTACGCCGCGCCACTTTTTAGCGAATTTGAGAGGCTTGGCAACGCGAGCGAATTTGACGCGCGGGTCGTGCGCCGAGCGTATGCGGACTATGTGGATAGGTTTTTGCCTTTTGCGCTGGCGGGAGTTTTTATCTTTAGGCGACTTTGGGCGCGGGTTGCGTGCGGCGCGCTTTGTTTAGCGGCCGTCGGGCTTGACGTTTTGAGCGGCGTTAGGGGCAGCTGGGGCGCGATGCTGGTTTGTTTTGTTTTGTTTGGTTTTTGTTTGTATATCTTAGACGGCGAGGCGAAGCGTAAATTTAAACTCTTTGCCGTTATTTTTGCCGTTTGCGTCGCGGGCGCGTCGGCGGCGGTTTTGAGTTCGCCCACGGCGATGTATAAATTTTTGCAGATCGGGATAGTGAGCGAGGCAAATGTCGAAAACGAGAGTATGAGAGAGCGTATCGCGGGTGCGGGCTTTAGCTCGGGGCGCGATTTGATTTTAAAGGAGCGCTTGCCGCTGCTTTTTGCTAGTCCGCGTGCGATAACTGGGCTTGGATACGGCAAGGAGCAGTATGACGCCTTTTTGCGTGACGAGGCGGACAAAGGCGCACATATCTCGATGATGCAGACGCGGCCAAACGGCGAGCGGTATTGGTTTAACGACGAGCCGTTTTTTATCGGGCACTACTACTACTACGGCGCGGTCGGTACGGTGCTACTGCTTGGTGGTTTCATCTCTCTCTTGGCGTATTCGTTTAGGCATTTTTTACGCTCGCGCGAGCTGCTTTTTGCGGCGATTTTTATCTCGCTTGCGTGTTATTTCGGCGTGCGCGGGCTGTTTGAGGCGATAAATTTACGCATACTTTATATGTTTTATATGCTAGGATTTTTCGTCTTACTGGCGGCAAATTCGCGGGCGGGAGCTAAAGGAGGCGGCGTTGAGCGTTAGCGTTTTGATGTATCATCACGTTTTAAAAAAGGGTGGATTTATCGCCTCTAGCGCGGAGGATTTTGCCTCGCAGATGCGGTTTTTGGCAGAGGCGGGCTACAAAACGCTTACGATGAGCGAATTTATCGCCTACAAAAAGGGCGAGCTAGCCGTGCCCAAAAAAAGCGTCCTCATCACCTTTGACGACGGCTGGAAGGATAATTACGTTTACGCCTACCAGGTCTTGCGCAAGTTTGGGCTACGGGCGACGATATTTTTAGTGACGCAGTGGATAGAGCGCGCGAGCATGCGGCGGGGCGAGTTTATCGAGCTAACTCACTCCGAATACAAAAAAGCAGCGCCCCAGCGCCCGCAGGACGTATTTTTGAGTCTTAACGAGATAGCTGCGATGCGGGACGTTTTTGACTTTCACTCGCATACGCACACGCATTTTGACGAGTATTTCGGCGCGCTCTCGCCTGAGGAAAATTTCGCTCGGTGCCGCGAGTTTATGCGCGAAAATTTAGGCATCGAGGATAAAATTTTATGCTGGCCGCGCGGCAAATACGACGAAAATTTGATGCGTCTAGCTAGGCAGGTGGGTTACGAGGCGTTTTTTACGACGCAGCGAGGCATAAACAGGCCTGACGGCGACCTATCTGCTATCAAGAGAATCGCCGCTAAAAAGGACGCCGCGTGGCTAAAGCGAACGCTTTTTATCTATCAAAACGACTTTTTGGGCGGGATATACTCAAAGATAAAAAAGTAAAATTTGGGTATTTTGACGAGTCTAGCTAAAAATTGGCCCAAATTTGAAAGGCGCGGAATAATGGGCTTAAATTCGCGCGGCGAGGTTTTTGCTCGCTTTGGCGTCTAAAGGATCGTGATGAAATTTCGCAAACTTAAATTTAAAATGATAGCCGCGGCGCTACTTCTAGCGGCGATACTTTGTGCCGCATTTATCCGTATAATCCCCGATTATTCCACTTCACGAGGCTTTGTGATAGTTTCTCTTTCCGACTACGACAAATACAAGCAAGGATACTGCCTCAAAGAGAATAGAATTTTACCCAAAGAGGAGCTGTATAAAAAAGTGGGAGGAGCATATTTAGATAATAATGTAAAATTATACCAAATGATCGATGCTTATAGGTTGAAAACCTTCGGTAGTCTTTGGTCCAGTAGATATGAGGTTGCATACTATGAATTAGAAAATATAAATTTATCGAATTGTTTTGAAGTATTAGAAAAATATTATCAAGAGGGAAAAACGACCGAGCAGATACTGATGAAAGAATTAAAAGCTAAAAAAACCGATCCTAAAAAATATCTAAAAATATCTCCGGATGGCGTAAGCCTGGGGCTTGATAGGCCGATAATTAGGATCGGCGGTGGTGATAAAGACGCTACAGGCACTTTGTTCCTTGATAAATTTGCTATATTTAACGGCAATTATATGCAATTTAACCATTCGGAGTATCTGTGCGATACAATAAAAAATTTTAATATTATCAAGAAATACTATAAAGAGAGAAAAAATGCTGTAGCGGGAATAGGAAAAGGTTTTAAATTTGATAACTGCGGGAATTTAAATTATCCGCTGGAAAAATATTATTTGGGCGGTAGAGATATAGAGAGGCGCTAAAAGTTTTATAATAAACTTTATTAAAATTTTGAAATAAAAAATTTAGGAGACTCAAGATCGATGAACGCAGAACAAAGATATAAATTTCACAGGGTAGCGAGATATTTGCTCGCTTAGCGGGTGGTTTTCTTGCTTGTTTGGCGGGCGGCGGGCGTGATTGGCTTAGTTTTGTAGGTAGGCAGCGGCTTTAATTTTGGCAGGTTTTGCCCTTGGATGGCGTGCCAAGAATCGCCGTTTTTATCGTAATATTTGCGATTTTGGCTTGCGCGCTGTTTTGGTATTTGTTTATCAGGTATAAAAACTTTAAGCCAAGCAAGCTGTTTGTAAAAAATCCGATCTTAGTTTGCTGCTTTTTGCGGTAGAAAATTTATCGCTCGGCGCTTTTTACGTCAGCTTTTTGGCGTGCTTGGCGGAGGGATATTTTTAGGGCGAGCAGGCTGCCAGCTGGAGCGTGGCGTTTGCATTTGCGTTCGCGCCCGTTTGTTTGATCGTTTTCGTGATCTCGTATGTGTTTAACGAAAAGAAAGCCTAGGCGTCAAATTTAAGCGCCCAAATTTATAAAATCAAGAAGGTCAAATTTGACGGCCAGCGTTCAAATCAAATTTGACTTTACAAAATTTGAGCCGATAAATTTAATCGCCAAATTTGACCAAAGCTACCAAATTTACCGCTCGCGGCTCAAATTTGCTCGTAAAATTTAGCCAAAGCGGCCGCATTTTACAAAGTACGCTTAGCTCTGGCTCAAATTTTCCCTGATTTTGCTTTTTATCGCCTCTAGCTCCTCGCCCTCAAATCTCATCAGCGTTCGCTCCACGCCGTGCTTTATCATCCCCTCTTTATCGCACGGCACGAAGTCCCAGTCCTTTTGAAACACCGCGTGCTTGCCCATAGTTTGGTTGCCGTTGCGCTGCGTGTAGCCGCTTTCGTTTAGATCGTTGTCCCACGGCCCCCACTCAAACGCTCCGCTAGGCCCAAACAGCGCGATCACGGGTACGTCGTTGGCCGCGGCTAGGTGCATGATCGCCGTATCTACGCCGATGAACATCGCAGAGTGCTTTGATAGCGCTGCGGTTTGTTTTAGGGTGAGTTTGCCGCCTAGATTTACGGGGCTAGAGGAGCACAGCGCCAGCACGTCGTCCAGCTTTTTTAGCTCGGCGTCGTTGTTATCGGCCGTTAGCACCACTCGCGCGCCCAGCCCCTCGCAAAAGTCGATGATATGCGCCATAGTTTCGTCATCCGCGCACTTAAACATCCAGCGGCTAGTTAGGTGCACGTGGATAAATTTAGGCGGTAAATTTAGATGTCTGATGCACTCTGGATCAAAATACACGCTAACTCGCTTGCCGCTAGGCTCAAGCCCGAGCGCGGCCAGGGCGTCTAGATTACGATCCACTGTGTGGCGCAGGCCGCCTATTTTAGGGGCTTTGTGCGTTATTATTTTATTTACGGTCTTGTTTTTACCCTCAAAGCCCACGATGGTTTTGATTTTAGCGTATTTGGCGACGATGATGCCGCGGTCGCCCGTCGTGGTCTGCACGGCGATGTCGTATTTTTGCTTTTTGATAGCGCGGATAAACTTTAGCTCGCGCCAAAGTCGTTTGAAAAAGCCGACCTCTTTTATATTTGCGCGGTCGTAAACGTGGATGTTTTGGATGTTCGGGTTGCCTTCGATCATCGCTTCCGTGCCCTTATTTAGCGCGAAATCTATCTGCGCGTCAGGGTAGATGCGGTGTAGGTTTTCGATGAGCGGAGTCGTGAGTAGCACGTCGCCGATGTTTCTAAATTTCATAACTAGGATTTTGATTTTTTTATCTTTCATTTTACGTACTTCCAAAATGTGTATTGCGCGTAAAGCCTTGCTATCACGTAGCCGCGCCAGCCCTCGCGCCAGCCGCCTTTTAGGAAAAATAGCTTAAAAAACGTCCACGCGGGATTTAAAACGGCCTTAAATTTGCTTGATTTTGCGCCGAGGCTTGAGTAGCGATTTTGTTTAGCGATAAACTGCTCGATGCTGTCGTAGGCGTAGTGCTTGAAGTGGTTTTTTAGCCTACCGATTTCATTTTTCAGAGCGGTTAAATTTGCGCCGTTTGCGGTGTTTGCTTGGATTTGTTCGCCCATTTTTGCCGCGCTTTTTAAAACGACCTTTTCGTGTATCTCGCGCCCGTCAAACTTCGCCAGTGTCCTATCAAAAAGCCTAACCGTGCAGTCCGGGTAAAGCCCCATAGTGCGCACTTCTTTGCCGAAAAAGATATTTGCGCGGGCTACCTCGTACGCGCAAAACTCGGGTCGCTGTAAAACCCGCAAAATTTCCTCCCTCAGCGGCTCTAAAATCACCTCGTCGCTATCTAGCACGAAAACCCAGCGATTACGCGCTAGATCCACGCCTAGCTGCTTTTGCGCGCCAAATCCTCGCCATTTTTCTTTGTGAAATTTGACGTTTTTAAACCCAGAGCAAATTTGCTCCGTAGCGTCCTGCGAGCCGCTATCGACCACGACGACTTCATCTGCAAATTCGCAGCTTTTTAGCACCTCGGCGAGATATTTTTCGCTGTTAAGCGTGAGGATAACGACGCTTAGCATTTATAAATTTCCTCGTTAAAATGCTTAAAGCGTTTGTGAAACCAAAAGTACTCGTCCGGCTTCTCGCGTACGGCGGCCTCGGTGGCGTCAGCTTGCGCTTGCGTGGCCTTTAGTACGGCTTCGTCTTTGTCAAAATCTCTAACGTCAATTGGCGGAAAAAAGCAAATTTCGCTGAGGTTTGCCCCTTTTTCGCGGATAAAGGCGGGAACGATGAGCGCGTCCGTTTTTTGCGCGAAAATGCTAACCGCAGGCGTATGCAGGACCTTTCGTCCGAAAAATTTGACCTCTACGCCCTCGTCTTTTGCGGTGTTTTGATCGACTAGGATACCGACTAATCGGCGCGCCTTAACCGCTTTTAAAATTTGCTTGGCGCCGCCCATTTTATCGATGAGCTCGATATCAAAGCGGGTGCGGTTCGCCTCCAAAATGCGCTGCATGACCGCACTATCAAGCGCGCGTCCGACGATGCTAACGCCTCCAAATTTCGCCGCCATCGCCAGCGAAAAGAGCTCCCACTGCCCGTAGTGCGCGGTTTGCACGATGATCGGGCGGCCCGATGCGAGCGCGTTTTGAAAGATTTGCTCGTTTTTAAATTCGACCTTTTCTAGGATTTTTTCCTTGCTCGCGTTTTGGTTTTTTATAAAATTTACCGCAAATTTGGCGTAGTTTTGGTACGTGTCTTTGATGATTTGCTCTTTTTGCTCGGCCGTTAGCTCGCCCGCATAGGCGAAATTTAGATTTGCTCTGATGATTTTTGTGTGTTTGGCGTCAAATTTATAAAACAAAAACGCGATGAAATTTAAAAATGGATCAAGCAAAAACGCGGGCGTAACGGTAAAGATAAATTTAAAAAATCTATAAAGCCAAAGGTAAAATAAATCACGCATCAAGTAGCCTTTTTGCCGCGTTTGCGATAGTCTGCGGCGCTATATCTCGCACGCAAAAGTCGCTTTTGTCTATCTTTTTTGCGTCTATTTTTTTGCCTGCGTCTATGGTCAAATTTGCGGGCGTCGCGTAGGCGTTTCGCTCTGCTGGTCGGTTGCCAAAAAGCGTGATAGAGGGGCGATTTTGCGCCCAGGCGATATGCGTCACGCCGCTATCGTTGCCGATAACAAGGTCGCAGGACGAGATAAAATTTACAAGCTCTTTTAGGCTCAAATTTAGAGTTTTTGCGTTTGAGTTTTTTATCAAATTTAGAGCCTTTTTTTTCTCTTTTTCGCCGTTAAAGCAGACGAAAATTTCATTTTGCGAATCGTCTAGCAGCGCGATAACATCGCCAAATTTATCGTAAATTTTACTCGGTTCGCTAGCAAAGGGTGCTATCAAAATTTTCTTTTTTGAGCTATCAAATTTACTTTGAGAAGCACTAAAACAAGGCTGTTTGGCTAAAATCTCATCCTCGCTAAAGCTAAACCCCAGAGCAAAAGCCGTAAGGCCCAAATTTCGCAATATGATATTTTGGGCGTAGTCGCAGTTAAATTTATGCCCGTAAAACAGTGCCGCGAGTGGCTCTTTCACGCTAAATTTATCAAATCCGTAGCTATTTTTGCCAAGAAGCTTCGCAACCGCGGCGGATTTGAGAAGTCCTTGCAGGTCGATGACGTAGTCAAATTTGCCCTCCTGCTTAGCAGACGCGATCAGCTCCAAGCTTTTTTTGTATTCGCCGTTTTTTAGCGGTAGCGATACGACGCGCGAAATTTGCGGACAAAGGAATAAAATCTCGCTAAATTTAGCGTCGGCAAACCACGTTATTGTCGCTTTTGGCAAGTACTTTTTGATAAACTGCAAAATGACTACCGCGTGGACGATGTCGCCCAGGGCGGAGAGCTTGATAACGGCGATGTTTGGGGCTGGGTTTTTATTCATTTATCGCTTTTATAAAGATTTTTAGCTATCATTTTAGGCAAAAATAGCTAAAAAAGGTTTGAAATGGCTAAAAATTATATCTGCGTTTTTGACTGCGAGACGGTGCCAGACACCGCGCTTTTGCGTAAAATTTACGGCTTTGAGGGAAGCGATGCGGAGGTGGCGAGGCAGGCGTTTGCCGCGCAAAAAGCAGCAAGCGGAAGCGAGTTTTTACCCGTGATGTTTCACCGCGTCGTGGCAATTTCAGCTGTGATGGCGGACGAGTACGGTAAATTTTTGCGCGTAAGCACGATGAAAGGCGCAAACGAGCGCGAAATCCTAAATAAATTTATCGGCTTCGTAAACTCGCACAACCCGCGCCTAGTTAGCTTTAACGGGCGCGGCTTTGATCTGCCGATGATTTTAACGCGCGCGATGAGGTATAACGTCTCGTTTCCGAGCTTTTACGAGGTCGAAAACAAGGAGCTTGGCAAAGGCAAATGGGACGGCAACTACCGCGACAGGTACAGCGGCAAATTTCACTTCGATTTGCTCGATCACGTGAGCGAGTTTGGCTCCGTGCGCGGGCTAAAGCTCGATACGCTCTGCGCTAGCTTAAATTTGCCCGGCAAATACGACGTGCACGGCGATCAGGTGATGGAGCTATTTTTTGACGGCAAGATAGATAAGATCAACGAATACTGCGAAAGCGACGTGCTAAATACCTACTGGCTATTCCTAAAATACGAGCTTTTGCGCGGAAATTTGACGCTGGACGATTACGCGGACGATATCTCGGTGATGAGCGAGTGGCTCGCAGCAAACTGCGCTCAGATGGGCTATACGCCGGTTTTTTGCGAGGCGGTCGATCGCGAGCTGGTGCGCCTTGAAACGCAAAACTACGAGGATGAGCCCGAACTCGGAGAAGACGACGAGCAGGCCGGGGTAGAGGAGTACTACACCGAAGAAAATATGCCCGAGATAAATTTAGACGAGCAGTGAGAACGGGCGCAAAAATACGCTAAAATAGCGTCAAATCACAAAGGAAAAAACATGAAAATTTTAGTAACCGGAACGGCGGGATTTATCGGATTTCACTTGGCAAACGCCCTTGCAAAAAGAGGCGACGAGGTCGTCGGATACGACGTGATAAACGACTACTACGACGTAAATTTAAAGCTTGCGCGCCTAAAAACGGCTGGCTTTGAGACAAGCGAGATCAAGCAAGGCAAGCTGATAAGCTCAAAAACACAGCCTAATTTAAAATTTATAAAAGCCGATCTAGCCGATACAGAGATGATGAAAGAGCTTTTTGAGAAGGAAAAATTTGACGTAGTGGTAAATTTAGCGGCGCAAGCGGGCGTTCGCTACTCGCTCATAAATCCGCAAGCCTACATCGACAGCAACGTCACGGGCTTTATGAACATCCTTGAATGCTGCCGCCACAACCAAACTAAAAATCTGGTCTACGCAAGCTCGAGCTCGGTCTACGGACTAAACGAAAATATGCCGTTTTCTACGCACGAGGGCGTAAATCACCCCATCAGCCTCTACGCCGCGACCAAAAAAAGCAACGAAATGATGGCGCATACGTATTCGCATCTATTTGGCGTGCCGACTACGGGGCTGCGATTTTTCACAGTTTACGGCCCATGGGGACGCCCTGATATGGCGCTGTTTTTGTTCGTCGACGCCGCGCTAAAGGGCAAGAAAATCGACGTCTTTAACTACGGCAAGATGAAGCGCGACTTTACCTACGTGGACGACATCGTAAAGGGCATCATAAAATGCGTCGATAACCCCGCAAAACCAAACCCCGTGTGGGATGCGAAGCACCCTGATCCAGCCACCTCAAGCGCACCGTTTAAGGTCTATAATATCGGCAACAATAGCCCCGTCGAGCTCATGGACTACATCAAGGCCGTCGAGCTAAAAATCGGTCGCGAGATAGAGAAAAACTTCCTCCCGCTGCAAGCCGGCGACGTACCTGCGACCTTTGCGGACGTTAGCGATCTGGTAGCGGACTTTGAGTATAAGCCCGCAACTAGCGTAAACGATGGGGTGGCTAGGTTTATCGAGTGGTACTGCGAGTTTTACGGGGTTAAAATTTGAGATTTTTCGCGCTCTTGCTGGCTGCCTTTTTAAATTTAGCTTTGGCGGCGCAGGATTTTGCTTTGCAGCCTGAAAAATTTTCGGCGCAGGGCGAAAATCTAAGTAGCGCCGCAAGTGCAGATGCTGATAAAAACGCTAAATTTGAGCTTTTAAAGCTTAGCGAATACAAAGGCCAAAACGTCGGCGGCTGGCTAGCTAGCGAGAAGCTTGACGGCGTGCGCGCCTACTGGGACGGGCGAAATTTGCGTTCGCGAAACGGTAAAATTTTAGCCGCGCCAGAGGCTTGGAGCGCGCATTTTCCGCCATTTGCGCTTGACGGCGAGCTTTACACCGCGCGGGGCGAATTTGAAAAAATACAATCGATCGTGATGGATAAAACGCCTAGCGTCGCGGCGTGGAGCGAGGTTAAATTTTGCGTTTTCGATGTGCCAGAAGCTAGCGGCGGACTTTTAAAGCGCCTTAGCGAGCTTGAAAAATTTATCGCAAAAAACCCGCAAGCGGGGCAAAATTTAAAGATAATCAAGCAGGTAAAAGTAAAAGATAACGCCGAATTTGAGGCGTTTACCGAGCAGATCGTCGCAAAAGGCGGCGAGGGCGCGGTCGCGCGAGAACCAAACGCGCCCTACGAGCGAAAACGAAGCAAAAACGCGCTGAAATACAAAAAATTTAAAGACGCCGAGTGCGTGGTGGTCGCACATAAGGTGGGGCAGGGCAAATTTAGCAGGCTTCTTGGCTCGGTCGTTTGCGAAAATTTAAGCGATAAAAAACGCTTTAAAATAGGCTCTGGTTTTAGTGACAAAGAGCGCGCAAACCCACCAAAGATCGGCTCGGTCATAACATATAAATATCAAAATTTAACGGCAAAAGGGCTTCCGAGATTTCCCGTATTTTTGCGGGTCAGGGAGGACTAGACAAACTTAAAGGAGACAAAATGGCACTTAATCTAAATGCAGAGCAGAAATCTATTTTAAATATTTTTGCTAACGTGGAATATTTAATTCCTAACTATCAACGTCCATATTCTTGGGATGAGCAAAATTGTCAAATTTTATGGGATGATTTGTTTAATGTTTTTGAAGATAGTTCTATGGGTAACGAAAAGGATGATGGATACTTTTTAGGAAATATAGTTTTAGCCAGAGGCAATGACAACAAAGGATATTGTGAGGTTATAGATGGGCAACAGCGTCTTATTACTATTGTGTTGTTAGCGAAGGCATTATCCTTATATGATGATAAAAATACAGCATTAGAGAATATTTTATGGGCTAAAAATAGAAGAGACGAAAGTGATAAGAAACAACGAGTAAAGACGGCTGTTTTTGAGGAGTCTGATAATGATAATCTTAAAGAATGTTTAGAAATAGAAGATATAAATTTTGATAATAAAAAATCAAAATTTCATGCAAATATTACATATTTTCTATCTGAGCTTAAAAAACAACGTGATAAATTTGATTTGCAACAGTTTATAGATTTTTTACTAGATAAAGTATTTCTTTTGCCAATAGAGACAAAGGAAAGCACTCAAGATAAAGCTAGAAATAGCGCATTAACGATATTTGAAACCATTAACAATAGGGGACTTGATCTATCTGATGCCGATATATTTAAAGCACAAATTTATAGTGCCGCTATTAACATATCCAAGCAAGATGATTTTATAGAGCGATGGAATGAGATGGCAAAAAGATGTGATGCTATAAATTATAAAATAGATGATGTATTTCGTGTTTATATGCATATAATTCGTGGAAAAAATGCGGATATAAAGGTTGAAAAGAGTTTAAGGGTCTTTTTTGCAACTGATGGTGAATATACAAAGGCATTGAAAAAGCAAAATTATAGTGAAATTATGAGCGATTTAGAGAAAATAGTTTTATGTGTAGAGTATTATTGTATTTTATTGAAAAAGCCAAGTAGTGATACGGACAAAGAAATTTCTAAGTGGCTTGAAATTATTAATGTATATTCAAATAATATCCCAAAAATAGCAATCTTTATATATCTGTTTAAAAATATACAAGAAGATAACTTGCCTAATAAAAACATAGATGATTTTATATTATATATTAAAAATTTAATTAGATATGTATATAAAATGGGTGCAACAACTACCGTAAAATTTGAGATATATAAAGTAATAAAAGATACTATGGATGGTTATTCGCATGAATATGAAATGCCAAATAATAATGAATTGGAATTTTATGGTAAGTTAAAAAAGGGATTTTTACTTATATATTTATATGAAAGATGGGGGCAGGGATTGATTTCTGAATATTTTATTGATAGTATTGGTGATGATCCAAGAAATATCGGCAATTACTTAGTTGTTGATCGTTTATCATATCTTAGTAGAAAAAAAAGCATTCATTCTAGGCAACAAGCTTTTAGAAAATCCTCAATTATAGAATTAAAAGAATATATAGTAGATAAGATAGAGAATTGGGATGAAAGTTTGATGATAAATAGGGAAAAAGAGATAAAAGCAACCATAGATAATTTTTTAAGGAATAAAGAGTGAAAATAAAAGAATTAGAGATTAATAATTTTAAATTTCATAAAAAAAGTTGTTTTAATGCGAATAGTAAAAATATAATTCTTTTTGGAGAAAATGGAAGTGGAAAAAGCTCGTTGTATTATGCTTTGCATACTATACATAAAATTCTTATTCAGGACAATGATTGCGATTTTTGTAAAAAACTTGACCATAATAATCCAAATGAAAATTTATGTAACCACAATGAAAAAGATGATGCTGTATTAAATTTAACTTTTGATAATGGCGGTTCTATAAAAATTTCAAAGGACGGCATAGATAATTTGAGCATAATAGATGTAACATCTGCTAAATTTATGCATTTTATCAATCATAATAAATTGCTAAAAATATTAGAGGGTAATTTTTATGATATTTTAAAGAAATACTTTGTAGAAAAATTTGATTTATTTAGTGAACTTAATATAGAAGTTAATGAATTTAAAAATGATAGCTCAAAAATAAATACAGAAGATATTAATAAAAAGTTGATGGATAGCTTAAATAAATTAGAGAATTTAATCAATGATGGTCTAAATAAAATTCAAGGTGATTTAAAAATCTCGTTTGAGATAGAAGAGATATTTCTCATAGAGATACCTGCTGATGGAAGAGCAATATTAAATGAGCCCAAGATTAATATTAAAATAAATGAATTTAAGGACTTTAAATTTAGAATAAATGAGGCTAGATTAAAGCTAATTTCTATAATGATGTTTTTTGTGTCAATTAAAGAAGAGAAGTTGCCTCAGGACAATCCAAATATACTAAAACTAATAGTGCTAGATGATATTTTGCTTAGTATGGATATGGTAAATAGAACAAAGATTATTGATTATATATTGGATAATTTTAGTGATTATCAGGTTTTTATATTTACTCACGACATATTCTTTCTAAATCACTTACAAAAGCGTATTATGCATCATTGCAAAAAAGAGCAGATATGTCAAACTGATTGGAATTTGATTTTTATGTATGCTGTGAATAATGATAATAACGTATTGTTTAATTATTCAGATAATAGCTTTTTAGAGAAAGCAATAAAACAGTTAAATGAGTGCAAACTGGATGAATGTGGCAATAACTTGCGTAAAGAGTTAGAGAGTATGGTTTGTAAAATGCAGATTGATTTTTGCATTGGACGTGATGGAAAACTACATAATATGATGAATAATTTTTTAGAATTGCAATATAAAAGTATTTTTCTTGAACCACATAAATTGATATTAGATATTAAAAATAAATTGAATGTAAATAATCCCAATGAAAGCAAGATTAATGATATAATATGCCAACAAGAGAAAAATTTACAAGGAATTAATAAACTACTGCATAATTTGATATGGCATAAAGATATTGTTGGTAATGCATCTTCTCATGCTGCAATTTCTCCACAATTTCAGAATGATTTTTCTAATGCTATAAAAGACATAGAAGATATAAAGAATTATTTAAAATAAGGATAGATGATGAAAATTTTAATAACAGGCGGAGCGGGCTACATCGGCTCTCACGTGCTAAAGGCGCTTTTAAAGCAGGATGGGCACGAGATAACGGTCGTGGATAATCTCTGCAAAGGCACTACAAAGGCGCTTGACGCGCTTGAGAAAATCGGTAAATTTAAGTTCGTAAAGGCAAATTTAGAGGATGATTTAAGCGGGATTTTTGCGGAGGGAAAATTTGACGCGATTATCCATTTTGCCGCATTTATCGAGGTTTTTGAAAGCACGCAAGAGCCGCTAAAATACTACCTAAACAACACCGCAAACGTAGCTAAAATTTTGACCTATTGCAAAGAGTACGGCGTAAATAAATTTATATTTAGCTCCACTGCTGCCGTTTACGGCGAGCCCGAGATTGGCGAGGTCGATGAGCAAACCGTGGCAAGTCCGATAAATCCCTACGGCCGAAGCAAGCTAATGAGCGAGTGGATCATCAAAGACTACGCCGCCTCAAATGAAAATTTCAAATTTGCGATTTTGCGGTACTTTAACGTCGCGGGCGCCGACGAGGAGGGGCTCATCGGGCAAAACTATCCAAACGCCACGCACTTAATCAAAGTCGCGACGCAGACGGCTCTAGGTAAGCGAGGAAGCATGGGAATTTTCGGTAGCGACTATCCGACCGCAGACGGCACCTGCGTGAGGGACTATATCCACGTGAGCGACCTAGCAGAGGCGCATCTAAGCGCGCTGGAGTACCTAAACGAGCATGAAAAAAGCGAGACCTTTAACGTCGGCTACGGACGCGGCTTTAGCGTAAAAGAGGTTATTGAAACGGCTAAAAAAGTAAGTGGGATCGACTTTAAAGTAATTAACGCGCCTCGCAGAGAGGGCGACCCCGCATGCCTCATCGCAAAGCCAGAAAAGATAAGAAATTTAACTAACTGGCGGCCTAAAAGAGAGGATCTCGCGCTCATCATAAAAACCGCGCTTGAGTGGGAGAAAAGGCTGTGAGGATCGCAGTCGTAGGCACGGGCTACGTAGGACTAGTTAGCGGCGCGTGCCTAGCTAAAATGGGCAACGACGTCATATGCGTAGACGTGGACGAAGCAAAGATAAAAGCCCTAAATAACGGCGTCATACCGATCTATGAGCCGGGCCTTTCTGAAATCGTGGCCGAGTGCAGGGCAAACGGCGCGCTTAAATTTAGCGTCGATATCAAAGAAGCTTTGGCGCACGCTAGCGTGCTATTTATCGCGGTGGGCACGCCTATGGGCGCGGACGGGCAGGCCGATCTGCGCTACGTGCTAGAAGTCGCAAAAAGCATCGGGCAAAATTTAACATCGCCGCTAATAATCGTGGATAAATCAACCGTTCCCGTCGGCACGGCGGAAAAGGTTAGCGAGGTGATCGCTAGCGAGCTAAAAAAGAGAAATTTGGACGTCAAATTTGAGGTCGTCTCAAACCCAGAGTTTTTAAAAGAGGGCGCGGCGGTCGAGGACTTTTTAAAGCCCGATCGCGTCGTAGTTGGCACTAGCAGCGAGTGGGGACAAAACGTCATGCGCGAGCTTTATGCGCCGTTTATGAAAAATCACGATAGATTTATCGCTATGGACGTAAAATCGGCCGAGATGACCAAATACGCCGCAAACGCGATGCTAGCGACTAAAATCAGCTTCATAAACGAGATCGCGGGCATTTGCGAGCGTGTGGGAGCGGACGTAAATTTGGTCCGAAAAGGCATCGGCAGCGACTCTCGCATCGGTTATAGCTTTATATATCCTGGCTGCGGATACGGCGGCAGCTGCTTTCCAAAGGACGTCGAGGCGCTCATCTACACCGCTAGGCAAAAGGGCTTTGAGCCGAAGGTTTTAAGCGCGGTGGAAGCTAGAAACGCGGCGCAAAAAACGGTGCTTTTTGAAAAAATTTCAGCATTTTTCGGCGGAAATTTGAGTGGCAAAACGGTGGCGATTTGGGGGCTAGCGTTTAAGCCAAACACCGACGATATGCGCGAGGCTAGCTCGCTAGTGCTCATAAAGTCGCTAGAAAACGCGGGCGCAAACGTCGTCGCGTATGATCCAAAGGCCGCAAACGAAGCTAAAAAATATCTACCTAACTCAAATTTAAAATTCGCCCCGAACAAATACGACGCGTTAAACGGTGCCGACGCGCTCGCGCTCGTGACCGAGTGGAGCGAGTTTAGGTCGCCTGATTTTACGGAGATGAAACAGCGGCTAAAAAACGCGGTGATCTTTGACGGGCGCAATCAATACGACGCGAAAAATCTGGCAAATTTAGGCTTTAAGTATTTCCAAATAGGAGTGAAATCATGAGGAAAATTTTACTTTTTATCGCGGCTTGCGTGCTGCCGTTTGCGCTTTTTGCAGGCGAAAACGTGGCAAAAACCGAGGAAAATATTTTCGAGCTACCTATCTCAAAGATGCCGCCTGATTATTTTAAATACGAAGTCGCGTTTTTTAAAGAAATGAAAACCGACTGCAACTTCGCCTTTTTGCTCGGCGGAAAGCTCGAGGAAAAAGAGGACGCGCGCGGGGTTTATTACGAATTTAGCGGCGGCGACGAGCTAGCGCAAACGATGATGCTCTGCAAGGACGGAAAGAAAAAGAGGCGGGGTTATTATGAGCTCACTCAAATTTTACCGGGCGTTAGCCCTATTAAAATCATAACTCCGCAAGGCGTAGGCGCGGAAATAAGAGTGTATGAACGCGTAAAAAAGATAGAATCAAAAAAATTAAAAAGGAAAGATAAATGAAAATAGCCGTTATCGGACTAGGATACGTCGGGTTGCCATTGGCGGCGGCGTTTAGCGAGAAATACGAAGTCACGGGCTTTGACGTAAACGCTGCCCGCATAGAGGAGCTTAAAGGCGGGTATGACCGCACGCTGGAGCTAAGTGCTGAGCAGATGAAAAAAGCGATAGAGAACGGCATGAAATTTAGCCTAAATTTAGACGATATTAGAGATTGCAACTTCTTTATCGTTACCGTTCCGACGCCGATAGATAAGAATAAGCGCCCGGATCTAACGCCAGTGGTAAAAGCTACGCAAAGCGTCGCAAAGGTGCTAAAAAAAGGTGATATCGTCGTGTATGAAAGCACGGTGTATCCGGGCGTTACGGAGGAGATCTGCGTGCCGCTACTTGAGCAAAGCGGACTTAAATTTAACGAGGACTTTTTCTGCGGATACTCGCCGGAGCGCATAAATCCGGGCGATAAAGAGCATACCGTAACTAAAATCAAAAAAATCACTAGCGGCTCGACGCCGGAAATCGCCGACAAGGTCGATGAGGTCTACCGCTCGATTATTACGGCTGGCACGCACAAAGCGCCTACTATCAAGGTCGCCGAGGCCGCCAAAGTCATCGAAAACACGCAGCGCGACATAAATATCGCCTTTATGAACGAGCTTGCGATGATATTTAACAAGATGAACATCGACACGAACGCCGTTTTGCAGGCGGCGGGCACGAAGTGGAATTTCTTAAATTTCCGTCCCGGGCTAGTTGGCGGTCACTGCATCGGCGTGGATCCTTATTACCTCACGCACAAGGCGCAGGAGCTGGGCTTTCATCCCGAGATGATCCTAGCCGGACGCCGTATAAACGATAATATGGGTAAATACGCCGCCGATCAGGTCGTAAAACTGATGATAAAAAGGGGCGTTTTGATAAATTCGGCTCGCGTTTTGGTGCTTGGGCTTACGTTTAAAGAAAACTGCCCCGACATCCGCAACTCGCGCGTGATAGACGTGATCGAGGAGCTTAGGGATTTTGGTTGTCGCGTGGACATCTACGATCCGTGGGCGGACGAAGCGGAGGTAAAGCGTGAATACGGCTTGACGCCTCTAAAAAGCTTTGACGAAGCGGACTACGACTGCGTCGTGATCGCCGTCGCTCACGATAAATTTAAAGGGTTAAAATTTAGCAAAGCTCTCGTTTACGATATCAAAAACGTCTACGAAAACGCCGACGCAAGGCTGTAATGCTCGTAAATTTGATCAGCTCCATCGTCGTTTTTATCGTCTCGATGGGGATAAATTTTTTCCTCACGCCCTACATTTTAAAGAGCCTAGGCAACGAAGCCTACGGCTTTGTTGGACTGTCTAACGCTATCGTGGCCTACGCTTTAGTCGTGACTGCTGCGATAAACTCCGTTAGCGGCCGCTTCGTCGCGTACGAGTGGCATAGGGACGATATCAGCGCGGCCAACGCCTACTACTCGTCGGTTCTAGTCGTAAATATCTTTTTTTGCGTTCTTATTTTGCTTGGCGCGGGCATTTTTATCTTAAATTTACAAAGCGTGCTAAACGTGAGCGACGCGCTGCTTAGCGACGTGCGGCTTACGTTTGCGTTTTATTTTATAAATTTTTGCGTCGGGCTTTTTAACGGCGTCATCAGCGTCTCGATGTTTATAAAAAACAAGCTCTACATCATCTCTATTCGCAACGCCGCGTCTGGCGCTATTTTGGCTGCTCTCATCGTCGGGCTTTTTTATTTTTTTAGACCGATGATCGCCTATATCGCGATCTCCGCTCTAGTCGCGTCGCTCTTTGTGTTTTTTACGAGTGTTTGGGTTTCGCGCCGCATAACGCCCGAGCTTAAATTTAACCCGCGAGAATTTGACTTTGCGCGGATAAAAGAGCTGCTAAAATCGGGCGTCTATAATAGCTTTAACGCCCTAAACCGCGTGCTTATGAGCGGTATGGATCTGTTTATCTGCAATATCTTTTTAAACGCGAACGCGACGGGAATTTTAGCCGTTTCAAAGGCGGCTCCGATCATTTTAGAGAGCTTCGTGGCGCAGCTTAGCGCGATATTTGCACCCAAATTCGTCGAGCACTATTCTAAATCAAATTTGACCGCGCTTGTAGCGGAGGCTAAATTTTCGATGCGAGTTACGGCTTTTGTCATGAGCGTACCGGCGGCTATTTTCGTGGCTTTCGGGCGCGAATTTTACGCGCTTTGGTTGCCGTTTAAAAGCGCGGACGAGATAAATCTAATCTATAATCTCTCGATAATAACTCTAGTGCCGATTATATTTATCAGCTACGTTTTTTCGCTTTTTAATCTCGACGGCGCGACAAATAAACTAAAACGTCCTGCGATAGCAAACACCATTTTGGGTGCTGGCACGATTTTGGCGCAGATTTCCGTGCTTAAATTTACGGACTACGGCATCTACGGCATGGTTGCCGTCGGCGCCGCGCTTTATTCGGTGCGCATTTTGGGATTTGATCTCATAAACGCTGCCTTAAATTTGAGTTTGCCGCTTATCACTTTTTACGGCGTTTATTTTAAAAATTTAGCCGTTTTCGCGGCAGTTTGCGGGCTGTTTTTTTGGCTGCGAAATTTCGTGCAAATTTCAAGCTGGAGCGAATTTGCAGCGTATTCGGCAGTTTTGCTTGCAGTGGGATACGCCGCGAGCTTGTTTTTGATATTTGACAAAAGAGAGCAACGAGCCCTGATCAATAAAATCAAATCGAAGTTTAAAAGATGAAAAATTTAGTATTCGTTATCTCGCTAAAAAGCGACGTGGTGCGGCGTGAAAAGTTAAAAGAGCGGTTTAAAAATTATGACGAATTTAAACTCGTCGAGGCAACCGACGGCAGGGTAATGAGCGCAAAGGAGTACTACGGATACGCGCTGGCTAGCCTTGAGGCTTACGGCAGGCTGTTAAGCCCGTCCGAGGTCGGCTGCTCGCTCTCTCACGTGCGCGCTTACGAGGAGTTTTTAAAAAGCGACGCCAAATTTGCGCTCATTTTAGAAGACGACGTTATCGGAGACGAGGATGGCGTGAAAAAGGCGTTTGAAACGGCTGCTAAGATGCACGAGGGTTCGGCTCTCATCTGCGGCGCGCAAGACGGGCTGGAGGGGCGATTTAGCGCATTTGGTAAAAAGCTGGAGGAGGATTTTTGGCTAGTCTCAAAGCGCTCTTACGGCACGATTTACCGAGCGGCTGCTTACGTGCTTGATAGGCACGCGGCGGAAGCTATTTTACAAACGCACAAAAAGGCGCTTTGCGTGGCTGATTTTTGGCGGATTTTGCTTTTGCAAAACGGCTTAAAAATGTATTTTAGCGATATTTTCGCGCATCCGACCGATTTAGCGGACTCAAATATCCAAGCCGAGCGGGTACAAAGAGCGCAGGTAAAAGTCTCACCTCTAGCTCGTCTAAATAGCTTAAAATATGTCGCCGCAACGCGCTTTGAAGCGGCAATTTTGGGCTATGAGCGGATATTTAAAAGATAAGAGACTAAGCGATTATAAAGCTCAAAATTTATAAAATCAATAATTTTGAAGATTTATTAAATTTTCGCGCATCGATTAAAATTTGGAGAGAGAATGAAAGTTTTATTTATAATTTCGACCCTGCAAGCAGGCGGCGCCGAGCGCGTGATGAGCTTGCTAGCGAGCTATTTTGCGAAATTTCATGACGTAACGCTTTTAAAATTTGACACCAAACCGCCGTTTTACGAGCTAGACGAGAGGATAAAGCTGATCGATCTGCCTTTCCCGATGGTGAAAAAAGGCTTTTTTGCAAATTTAATAAGGCGCGTGAAAAAGTTTTTTTATCAGCGAAATTTGATCAAAAACGGCGGGTTTGACGTCGTTATCTCCTCGATGGATAGCACCAATATCAACGTGATTTTGTCGAATTTATTTATCGGTAAGCCGCTTTTTATCAGCGAGCACTCAAGCGCCGATTTTTTCAAAGGGCGCGGCTGGCTGTTTTTGCGCCGTATACTCTATCCGCTAGCTAGCGGACTCACGGTACTTACGAAAGAGGACTACGAGTACTATAGCTTCGTAAAAAATAAAACCGTGATGTATAATCCTATGTTTGAAGCCAAAAAACAGGGCTTGCCGAAGGAAAATATCATCCTTTTCGTCGGTCGTCTCATCTCGCTTAAGGGCTGCGACGTATTTTTAAAGGCTATGAGTTTAGTCGATAAAGAGCTTTTAAAAGACTGGAAAATCGTGATAGCGGGCGCTGGCGAAGAGAGGCAAAGACTAGAGCTCATCGCGCACGAGCAACTGCATCTAAATGCCGAATTTATCGGGCAAACGAGCGATGTTGCTTCGCTTTACGAAAGATCTAAAATTTTAGTCTCAAGCTCTAAAACCGAAGGCTTGCCAAACGTTTTAATCGAGAGCGTATTTTTTAACTGCGCTAGGGTGGCGACTGCTACAAGCGGCGCAAAAGAGCTTATCGAGGACGGCAAGGACGGATTTTTAGTGCCGATAGACGACGTAAAAGCGCTCGGAAGTAAAATCGAACTCTTGATGCGCGACGAGGAGCTTAGACAAGAGCTGGTAAAAAACGCCAACGAGCGCAAAAACGCCTTTAAAACCGATCAAATTTATCAAAAATGGATGGATTTTATCACGCAAAATATAAAGAACTAAAATGCTAAAAGTAAGCATAATAATCCCGACCTACAACCGCAAAGAGCTTTTTGAAGCCGCCCTAAAAAGCGCGCTGGCTCAAGACTACGAAAATAAAGAAATCATAATCAGCGACGATAACTCAAACGACGGCACGCGCGAGCTTGCGCAAAGTTACGTCGCTAAATTTGACAACGTAAAATACGTCTTAAATCAAACTTACGACCGCGGCCCAAACGGCAATAAAAACAACGGCTTTGATCACGCTAGCGGCGATGCTTTCGTGATACTAGACGACGATGACTTGCTGATAGAAGGCGCCATAAGCAAGATGGCGATCGTACTAGAGCAAGGGTATGCTAGCGTTTGGGCGAACTGTTATTTTGAGATTGACGGTGAGCCGACGACGAAATTTTCGGGATTTGGACTGAGTAAAAGCGGGGAAATTTCGCCGCAGGACTACTACGACGGCAAGATAACGGGCGAGTTTTTGATAATGTTTCGTCGCGACGCCATCGGCCAGAGGCGCTTTGAAAAGGGGCTTTACGGTAGCGAAAATACGCTTTGGATATATCTTTTTGACCTTCCTGCTTACTATCTGAATGATGCAGTGCGTATTTACCGCTTTCACCGCAGCGACAGCGTCACGATAAACTCGTTTAAACGCCCGCTTTGCATAATGAAAGGCTACGCGATGACTGCGGAGCTTATTTTGCAAAAGATCGCCGAGAAAAATGCTCAAGCTAGCGCAAACGGGGCAAATTCGGCCGAGCCGAAATTTTGCATAAACGACGCTCACATCGCGATCCTATATAAAATGGCGGCGTACTATGCGAAATTTGGCGGCGAATACAAAAAAATGTACGAATATCTTTTTAAAAGCCTCAAATTTAAATTTACCAAAGAAGCGCTTGCGATGCTGATTTTAAGCCCGTTTCCAAAGTCCATGATTTTGTTTTTAACTAAAATTCGCGTTTGGATCTACAAAAAAACGCACGGCGAATGAAAAAATTAGCCGTTTTTCTCTACTCGATGGGGCCTGGCGGCGCGGAGCGCGTGGTTTCAAATTTGCTCCCGGCTCTGTGCGAAAAATACGAAGTTCATCTCGTTTTAATGAGCGAGGTCGTAGCCTACGAGATACCAAGCGCGGTAAAAATTCACTTCCTCGAGCGCTCGGATCCATACGAAAGCGGCGTAAAAAAGCTATTTCGTTTGGGGCTTTTGTTTCCGTTTCTAGCCTTAAATTATAAAAAACTTTGCGACGATTTGGCTATCGACCTGCATTTTGTCTTAATGAACCGGCCTTGTTATATCGCGCTTTTAGCAAGGATCGCCGGAGTAAAAGGACGCATGGTGATAAGCGAGCGCAGCTGTCCGTCGGTCATCTATAAAAGCGGTCTTAGCGGGTTTGTTAATAGAATTTTGGTTAAGGCGCTTTATCCTAGGGCTGATCTTATCCTAGCTAACGCGCAGGGAAACGCCGATGATCTCGTGCGAAATTTCGGCTGCGACGCCGCAAAAACTAAGGTGCTATATAACGCGGTCGATTTAGCGGCGATAAAAACTCTCGCCGATGAGCCGCTAGAGGATAAATTTAAGCCGTTTTTTCTAAACATCGGACGGCTTGATAGCGGTAAAAATCAAGCGATGTTAGTAAAAATAATCGCAAATTTAAACGACGAGCGCGCGACGCTTGGGATACTTGGCAAGGGGCCTTTGCAAGGCGAGCTTCAAAATTTGATCGACGAGCTTGGCGTAAGCTCGCGCGTAAAGCTGCTAGGCACGGATAAAAATCCGTTTAAATTTATCAAAAACGCGCAGTGTTTCGTCTGCGCTTCGCGGTTTGAGGGCTTTTCAAACGTGCTTTTAGAGGCGCTTGCTTGCGAGAGATTTATCATCTCCACCGATCACAAAAGCGGCGCTAGGGAGCTTCTGGGCGACGATGAGTACGGCATTTTAACGCCCGTTGACGACGAAAAAGCGATGGAGACTGCGATGAGGCGAGCGCTTGAGGATGAAAATTTAAGGCGAGATTATGAAAAAAGAGCGTACAGCCGCGTAGTAAAATTTGATAAAAACGCCGTCGCGGCGCAGCTCATAGGATATTTAGAAGGTGAAAATGGCGAGTAAAATTTTAGAATTCCCAGGCAAATTTAAATTTTCAAAGCAAACTTGCTTTTTGATACTTGCGGCGTTTATTTTTAGCGTGGTTTGCAGGCTATACTGGGTGTACTGGGCGGGCGAATACCAGCACTTTTTCTGGAACGATCAGCTCATGATTAGCACAAACGACGGCTACGCCTTTGCCGAGGGCGCGCGCGATATGATAGCGGGCTTTCATCAGCCAAACGACCTTAGCTACTACGGCCGTTCGATGCCGACGCTTACGTATTTTTTGTATCAAATTTTACCTTTTAGCTTCGAGAGCATTTTACTTTATATGAGCGTGTTTTTTAGCTCGCTTATCGTTATTCCCGTGATTTTGATAGCCAAAGAGTACGAGATGTCCGGCGCGGGCTTTGCGGCGGCGCTGCTAGCTAGCATCGCAAACAGCTACTACAATCGCACGATGGCGGGCTACTACGACACCGATATGCTCACGATCGTGCTGCCTGCGTTTAGCGTCTGGGCGATGATACGCCTCGTGCAGAAAAAAAACGTAAACGACCTCATTTTTATCCCGATTTTTATCCTTATAAACGACTGGTGGTATCCTAGCTCGTATTCGCTAAATTTTGCGATGCTGGGCGCATTTTTGCTCTATACTTTGATTTTTGATAGGAAAAACGCGCTAAATTACGAGGCCGTTATTTTGATGATAGTAGCGCTTACCTATATCGATTTTTACGCTAAAAGCGCGCTTGCAGTCGCGCTTTATCTAGCGATGAGATTTCGTCCGCAGATCTGGGATAAGCGCTTTGTCGCGGCTTGTCTTGCTTTAGCCGTCGCGCTTTTGGGTTTTAGCGGCGGGCTAAATCAAATTTTATTTCAGCTTAAATTTTACGTATTTCGCGGAGTTTCGGAGAGTAGCGAGCCGGTTTTTCATTTTTACAACGTAAATAAAACGATAATGGAAATGGATAATTTTTCATTTGAATTTAACTCGATAAACGCCTTTGCTAAGCGTATCAGCGGGCATATCGCGACATTTGCCTTGTCGCTGGTCGGAGTTGCCGCGCTGTGTTTTAAATTTCGCTCCTTTTTGCTTGCGCTTCCAATGCTTGCGCTCGGATTTTTAGCGCTAAAAGGCGGGCTTAGATTTACCATTTACTCCGTGCCGATTATGGCGATAGGGTTTGGTTATTTTGCCGTCCTTTGCGTGGATTTTTTCAAAAAAGATAAAATTTTAGATAAATTTTGCGCCGTTTGCGTTGCGGCGCTTCTTGCGTTTTTCTTTTTATATTTTGATAAATACTACAGCCTCTTGCACGGCAAATCTCCCCTTTTTGCTCCAAATTTTGTCGGCGAGGCGAGTTCTGGCGTATATCTAGCTACGCTTGCGGCGGCGGCGCTCGTTTGCGGGGCGGCTTTTTTTATGGTTTCTGGCTTAAACTCGCTCAAAAAACACTCGCTTTTAGAAAAAATTTGCGTCTTTTGTATTGCCGCACTTTCTTTGATGCCGTGTCTTGAGCACATTTACGTCTATAAGGTCGGCACGGTCTTTGCCAAAAGCGAAGTGGAGAGCCTAGATAAACTACGCAAAATAGCAGGGCGCGAGGACTACGTGCTGGCGTGGTGGGACTACGGTTATCCGATCCGCTACTATGCAGACGTCAAGACCCTCATCGACGGCGGCAAGCACCTGGGCAGGGATAACTTCGCGGTTAGCTTCGCGCTAGCGGCTAATCAACGCATGTCGGCAAATATGGCGCGTCTAGAGGTCGAGTACACCGAGCGAAATTTTAGTGAGAAATTCGGGCTAAATTTGGCGCAGATGATGAAGGACTATAACGCGACTAACGTAAATTCGTTTTTATATTCGCTAAACGACAAGAATTTTCGCCCGCCGCAAAAAACGCGCGAGATTTACTATTATTTACCGGACTCCATGCTTGATATTTTTAGCACCGTTTTGCGCTTTTCAAACCTTGATCTAAACAGCGGCGAGGAGTACGGGGCGATATTTTATCCGGGCAAGCCTTACTCCATAGACGAGGATACGATAAATATCGGCGGAGGTTTTAGCGTATCGGGCGACGCGTCTAAAGTCTATATCGGCGAGCGCGAAATGTCCGTAAATACGTACTTTGAAACAAGTTACGACGAGAAAGACAAGCTAGTCGTAAAAAAGCACGAGATGAACGCGGACGGTAAAATTTATCTCATTTTTATGAAGGATTACAGGCGGTTTTTGGTGCTTGACGAAGCGGTGCTAAACTCGGCCTACATACAGCTTTTCGTGCTCGAAAACTACGACAAAGAGCTATTTGAGCCGGTCGTTTTAAACGGCGCGGTTAAAATTTATAGGCTGCTAAGATGAGGGCGGCAAATTTGATCAAGGCGCCGGCGTCCACTAAATTTGCGATAGAGGTTTTTTAAATGGCAAAATTTGGATTTTTATCTCACGCCGATATGAGCCGATTAAGCGACGATACAAATTATCGTCGCGACTCGGCGAGCCACCTTGAGCGAATATCGGCGAAAAAGTCAGAAAAGGCGGCATAGCATGGCAAAATTTGGATTTTTATCTCACGCCGATATGAGCATTTACTTTTTCCGCGCTCCGATAATGCGCGAGCTAAAGCGGCTCGGGCACGAGGTTTTTGCTATCGCTCCGCAGGGCGAGTATACGGATAGGCTAAAAAGCGAGTTTAACTGCGTGACATACGAGCTTGACCGCGCGAGCCTAAATCCTCTAACCGTGCTTGAAAACTCAAAAAAGCTAGCCGAGATTTTACGCGGGCTAAGCTTAGACCTACTGCAAACCTCGGCGCATAAGTCAAACGTATTTGGCACCTTTGCGGCCAAAAAAGCGGGCATAAAGCGTGTGATAAATTTAGTCGAGGGGCTGGGCAGCTTTTATATCGATAACGACTTAAAAACCCGTCTGGTGCGCGCCGCGATCGAGACGCTTTATAAAAAAGCGCTAAAGATGAGCGACGGCTGCGTGTTCGTAAACGAGGCCGATCCGGCGTATTTTTTAAGCCGCGGGCTGATAGCCGAGGAGAAAATTTTTAAGATAAAAAGCGTGGGCGTGGATACGATCAAATTTGACGAAAACAGCGTGCCGGCCGCAAATTTGGGTGAAGATCTGCGCGGCAAAAAAATCGTGCTGATGATAGCACGCGCGATGTGGCACAAGGGCGTGCGCGAGTTTTATGAAGCGGCCGAGCTTTTGCGCGTGCGCGAGGACTGTGCGTTCGTCTTTGCGGGCGAAGGGTTTGAGGGCAACAAAAGCACGGCCGACGCAAAGTTTTTAAAAGGCGGAGCCGTGCGGTATCTGGGTGCTAGAGACGACGTGCCCGAGCTTTTAAAGGCTAGCTATCTACTCGCGCTTCCAAGCTACAAAGAGGGCTTTCCGCGCACGGTTTTAGAGGCGATGAGTATGGGTAGGCCGGTCGTGGCTAGCGACGTAGCCGGCTGTAACGAGGCCGTGACAAACGGTTTTAACGGCTTGCTTTGCGAGGCGAAAAACTCGGCCGATCTAGCCGCAAAGATAGAAATTTTACTAAACGATGAAAATTTGGCCCGCCAGATGGGGCGAAACGGGCGGGAGCTTGTCCTGCGCGAGTTTGACGAGCGAGCGGTTGCTAGGAAATATATAGAAATTTATAGGAAATTTATCGATGTATAGGGCGTTTTTTAAGAGATTACTGGATATTTGCGGCGCGATTTTTCTCATAGTTTTGATGCTGCCGATTATGGCGGTCGTCGCGGTTTTGATCTATTTTAAGGTTAGCCGTGACGTCATTTTTACGCAGGCGCGCCCGGGCTTGCACGCTAAAATTTTTAAAATTTACAAATTTAAAACTATGAGCGACGAGCGCGGCGCGGATGGCGAGCTGTTGCCCGACGAGATGCGACTAGGCGGCATCGGCAAGACTATTAGGAGCCTCAGCCTTGATGAGCTTCCTCAGCTTTTTAACGTGCTAAAAGGCGATATGAGCTTCATCGGACCGCGTCCGCTTTTGGTCGAGTATCTGCCTCTTTACGACGCCGAGCAAGCGACCCGCCACGACGTGAGACCCGGCATCACGGGGCTAGCGCAGGTAAACGGCCGCAACGCGATCAGCTGGGCGGAGAAGTTTAAATTTGACGCTAGATACGTCCGCGAGCTTAGCTTTGCGCTGGACGTTAAAATCGCGATTTTAACGGTGCAAAAGGTGCTAAAACGAAGCGGCGTGAGCAAAGAAGGCATGGCCACGACGGAGAAATTTAATGGCCACAACTAAAATTTACGTTTACGGCTCTAGCGGACACGGAGCCGTCGTCGCGGACGTAGCAAGAGCGTGCGGATACGGCGAGGTCGTGTTTTTGGACGATGCTAAATTTGACGGCAAAAACGTGCTCAAATTTGATCCGAACTTAGAAAAGGCGGACGTGATCGTGGCTATCGGAGATAATAAAATCAGACGCATCCTGCAAGAAAGAGTAAAAAACGCGGGCTTTGGCGTAGTAAATTTGATCCATCCAAGCGCGGTAGTAAGCGCTAGCGCGCGAATAGGCGAGGGCGCGGTCGTAATGCCGCACGCCGTCATAAACGCGCGCGCTAGAGTAGGCGAGGGTGCGATAATAAACACTGGCGCGATCATAGAGCATGACTGCGAGATCGGCGATTTTGCCCACGTTAGCCCAAACGCGGCGTTAGCAGGCGGCGTAATCGTGGGCGCAAATACGCACGTGGGTATCGGCGCTTGCGTCATCCAATGCATAAAAATCGGCGCAAACTGCATCATCGGAGCGGGTAGCGTCGTGGTACGAGATATCGCAGACGGTAGCGTCGCCTACGGCAATCCCGCTAAAGTTAGGCGAAATTTGAGCTAAATTTGAGAGCCAAAATAGCTCTCGTCAAATTTGCGCTCGCAACGACAAAAATCGCCGCAAACTAGAAAATAGATAAAAGTTGGCCCTGTCTCTAGCCGCATCAAATTTGACGTTTTAAAATACATTTTTGACGCAAAATTTAACAAAATCCCCATTTTCTACGCTCTAAAAGCGACTTTAAACGAGTTTTTATAAAAATATTTAGATTTTAAGTGCTACAATGCGTAAATTTCTTTAAGGAATAATAATGCAAAGAATTTTCCTAAGTCCGCCGCACATGAGCGGCAAAGAGCAAGAGTACATAAACGAGGTTTTTAAGAGCAACTACATCGCGCCGCTTGGCGAATACGTGAATAAATTTGAAGCGAGCGTCTCAAGCTACGCTGGTGCGCCCGATGCTTTGGCGCTAAATTCCGGCACGTCGGCGATCCACTTGGCGCTAAGGGTGCTAGGTATCGGCGCGGGTGACGCAGTGCTAGCCTCTACGTTTACCTTTATGGCATCCGTTAGCCCGATACTTTATCAAGGCGCTACGCCTGTTTTTGTCGATAGCGACGAAAGCTGGAATCTAAGCCCCGAGCTACTAAAAAAGGCGATCGCAAATTCGCCTAAAAAGCCAAAAGCGCTCGTCGTCACGCACCTCTACGGTCAGGCGGCAAAGATGAAAGAGATCTGCGAGATCTGCGAGCGGGAAAATATCGCCGTCGTCGAAGATGCGGCCGAGGCGCTGGGCGGATTTTTGAATGGCAAAGCGCTGGGCACGTTCGGACGGCTGGGCGCATATAGCTTTAACGGTAACAAAATCATCACCACAAGCGGCGGCGGCATGCTAGTTGGCGAAAAAGAGCTCGTCGAGAAGGCGAGATTTTATAGCACCCAAGCTAGAGAGCCGTTTTTGCACTACGAGCATAAAGACTACGGCTACAACTACCGCCTAAGCAACGTCCTAGGCGCGATAGGAACGGCGCAGATGGAGGTGCTCGAGCAGCGCGTGATAAAAAAACGCGAAATTTTTGAAAAGTACAAAAAAGAGCTTCCTGAGCTTGAGTTTATGCCTGAAACCCTAAATTCCCGCGGCAACCGCTGGCTAACGACCGCGCTGTTTAAAGAAAAAGGCGCGCATCTACGCGCGATAGAGGCGCTTGCGAAGGAAAATATAGAAAGCCGTCCGCTTTGGAAGCCGATGCATATGCAGCCGGTGTTTGAGGGGGCGCTAGCGTTTACGGACGGCACTAGCGAGGATATGTTTGCGCGCGGTATCTGCCTGCCTAGTGGTACGGCGATGCAGGACGAGGAGTTTGCGCGAGTAGTAAAAATCGTAAAGGAAAATTTATAAATGTTTAAGGCGACGAAGCTAAAGCGGCTTGCGTTTTTCCTGGGTTTTGACGTCGCGATATTCGTCGCGTCGTTTTATCTGGCGTATTTGCTTAGATTTAGCGGCGTGCTGCCTGATTATTTTAGAGGCGGACTGGTCGCGGGCTGCGCTACGATGGTGGTTTTAAAGCTATTTTTCATGTGGCTTTTTAAAATTTATAAGGTGCCGTGGAGATTTTTCGGACTAAACGAAGCGAGGAAAATTTTCCTCGTTCATCTTTGCTCGATCGTCTGCTTTTGGATCGTTTATTTTGCGATGCCTGCAGTTTTTAATCCGTTTCCTCGAAGCGTGGTTTTTATAGACTTTATCATCTCGTGCCTGCTAATCGGAAATTTAAGGATCGCCAAGCGTATGTTTTTAGACTTTTCTAAAAAGCCGCACACGGGTGAGCCATGCGTCGTTATCGGCGCTACGTCAAAGGCGCTGCATGTTTTAAAGGGACTTAGGCAGGGCTATATCGATCTATATGCGGTAGGCGTAGTAGACGGCAGGAGCGATCTGGTCGGCACTTACTGCGACGGATTTTTAGTGCAGCCAAAGAGCGAAATCGCAAATTTGATCAAAGAGTACAACGTAAAAACCGCCATCATCGCGCTAGCGCTCGGTCAAGACGAGCTAGCCGAGCTTTTTGACGAGCTTACGGCTTACGGCATCCGCGATATCAAGATTTTCTCGATGTTTGGCACCGGCAAGGACGCGATCAAAGATATCTCGATCGAGGATCTGCTAGCTAGAAAGCCAAAAGACCTAGATAGCAGCGCGGTGGAGAAATTTTTAGGCGGTAAGGTCGTTTTGGTCACGGGAGCCGGTGGCAGTATCGGTAGCGAAATTTGCAAGCAGTGCCTTAAATTTGGCGTTAGCAAGCTAATAATGATCGATCACAGCGAGTTTAATCTCTACAAAATCGGCGAGATAACTCACAGCGACAAAACCGTGAGCAAGATGATAAATATCGTAAACGAAGCCGACTTGCGCGCGGTGTTTGAGGAGTTTAAACCGCAGATCGCGATCCACGCCGCAGCTTATAAGCACGTGCCGCTTTGCGAAGCAAACCCTAAAGCCGCGGTCGTAAATAACATAATCGGCACTAAAATTTTGATCGATTTATCTATCGAATACGGCGTTAGCAAGGTCGTGATGATCTCATCCGATAAGGCCGTGCGCCCGACGAATATCATGGGCGCGACTAAACGCGTGTGCGAACTTTACGCGCTAAACTCGAATTTGCCGGCTAAAACCGAGATCGTCGCGGTGCGCTTCGGTAACGTTCTAGGCTCAAGCGGCAGCGTAATACCGAAATTTAAAGAGCAAATCGAAAATAATAAACCGCTAACCGTCACGCATCCTGATATCACGAGGTATTTTATGCTGGTTTCCGAGGCCTGTCAGCTCGTGCTTCAGGCTGCCTCGATCGCAAAGGGCGGCGAGCTCTTCGTGCTTGATATGGGCGAGCCGATAAAGATCGCCGATCTAGCTAAAAAGATGCTAATTTTATCAAACAAAGAGCACCTTGGCGTCGAATTTGTGGGCCTTCGCCCTGGAGAGAAGCTTTACGAGGAGCTTTTAATAAACAAAGACGACGTAAAAACCGAGTTTCAGTCTATTTTCGTGACGCACTCGGGCGAATACGACCTAGCCAAACTAAACGAGCAAATTAAAAATTTAACGCAAGCGGACGACGTCGCGGCGGCGCTCAAAGAGATCGTGCCGGAGTTTAATCACGCGCTAAATAAGGAATAAATTTGACGCTGCAAGATATACAGAGGTTTTCGGAGTTAAGATACAAGGCTAGAGCCTATATATGCTATCTTTTTAGTAAAAATTTGCCAAACAGGCTGCCGGGGGTAAACGCCGAGTCGATAAAAAGCGGCTTTGATAAAATGGCGCACGAGATAGAGGGCTTTGACGCGTTTTACGTACTTGACGCAAACGGCGTGCAAATAGGCGACGCCGTGAGCCTAAACGAAAAATACAAAGCCGGCGGCGGCGAAAACTGCAGCAATAAGTCTTATTATTACACCGCGGTGCGCGAGAAGCGCTGCGTGCTAAGCGACCCGTACCCGTCCTCGCTCACGGGCGAGCTGTGCGTGACGGCGTCCACTCCGATATATGACGATAAGGGAGAGCTAAAATTCGTAGCGTGTATCGACGTTTCGCTAGAAAATATCCTAGCCATCGTCTCTCACGGCAAGCTAGAGAGCTACTTCGGCAAATTTCTCAAGGTCGTTTACGCCGCGTTTTCGGTCGCGCTTTTTATGGTGGCGGCATTTCTTTTTGCGGATGGGGTGAAGAGATTTTTGTCCAAGGATTTTATGCACATCAATGTTGAGGAGATGTTTGAGACAACGATCGTGCTGACGCTTGCGCTTGCGATCTTTGATCTGGTTAAAGCGATATTTGAAGAAGAAGTGCTCGGAAAAGGAAAACATAGCGATAATGGCGAAAACAAGACGATGGTGCGTTTTATCGGCTCGATCATCATCGCGCTTGCGATCGAGGCTCTGATGCTCGTGTTTAAATTTGCCATCACGGCGCCCGATCACATCATAAACGCGATCTATCTGATCGGCGGCGTCGCGATGCTGATGATCGCGCTTAGCGTTTATCTTTTTGCTACCAAGCAAAGGAGCACGCATTGATCGGAATCATCGACTACGACGCGGGAAATTTAAGAAGCGTGTTAAACGCGTTTGAGAGTTTAAATTTAAAGGCGCGGCTGGCTGTTCGCGGCGAGGAACTGAGTAAATTTGACAAGATAATCTTGCCCGGCGTCGGGGCTTTTGGCGAAGCGATGCAAAAGCTAAAAGATAGAGATTTTATCCTCGCGATAAAAGAAGCCGCGGCCGGCGGAAAGCCGTTTTTAGGCATTTGCCTTGGTATGCAGCTGCTTTTTGAGCAAAGCGAGGAGTTTGGCCTAAACGAGGGGCTTGGGCTCGTAAAAGGGCGAGTGGTTAAATTTGACCCGTCTAAATTTGATATGCCGCTAAAAGTGCCGCACACGGGGTGGAATACCATAAATTTTACCAAGCAAACGCCGATAAATAAAGATTTAGCGGCTAGCGAGTACTTGTATTTCGTGCACTCTTATCACGTAGTTTGCGAGGACGATGCGGCGCTGGGCTTTAGCGAATACGGCTATAAATTCGTAAGCGCGGTGTGTAAAGATAATATTTTCGGTTTTCAGCCGCACCCTGAAAAGAGCTATGAGACGGGGCTAAAAATTTTACGAAATTTCGGAGAGATGTGATGGAAATTTTCCCTGCGATAGATTTAAAAGAGGGCAAGGCGGTTCGGCTTTTAAAAGGCGAAATGAGTAGCGCCAAAATCTACTCGGACGCGCCGTGGGAGCTAGCCAAAAGGTTTGAAGATATGGGCGCAAAGTGGCTTCATGTCGTCGATCTTGACGGGGCGTTTGCGGGTGAAGCGGTAAATCTAAAAACCGTAGAAAAGATCGCAAAAGCCGCAAATTTGCAAATCCAAATCGGCGGCGGGATACGCGATGAAGCGCGCATCAAAAGCTACCTTGATAGCGGTATAACGCGCGTTATCTTAGGCTCTACGGCGCTAAAGGATCCAAATTTTACTAAAGAAATGGCGCAAAAATACCGCGTCGCCGTCGGTATAGACGCCAAAGACGGCTTCGTCGCCGTGCAGGGCTGGGCGGAGGTGTCGCAGATGAGGGCGACCGAGCTAGCGCGCAAATTTGCCGGAGCCGGAGTCGAAGCGATAATCTGCACCGACATCTCAAAAGACGGCACCCTGAGCGGCGTAAACGTTGAGTTTACCTCGCAAATCGCAAAGGCAAGCGGTATAAATACGATCGCAAGCGGCGGCGTAAAAGATATGGAGGATATCGAGGCGTTAATGCGCGCGGGAGACGTTTACGGAGCGATCGTGGGCAAGGCGTACTACGAGGGGACGCTCGATCTAAAAGAGGCCTTTAAACTGGGCCGATAAATTTTTAAAGTAAATTTAAATATAAAATTTGCTAGAATTGGACATTTTTTAAAAAAGGATGCGATTGTGAAAATACTAGTAGTCGACGACAGCTCTACTATGAGAAGAATTATAAAAAACACCCTACAAAGGCTCGGACATCAAGAAATTTTAGAGGCCGAGCACGGAGTCGAAGCGTGGCAAATTTTGAGCCAGCACAGCGATATAAACGTGCTTATCACCGACTGGAACATGCCTGAAATGAACGGCCTTGAGCTCGTAAAAAAGGTCCGCGCCGAGGCAAAATACGTCGATATGCCTATCATCATGGTAACGACCGAGGGCGGTAAAGCCGAGGTCATCACCGCGCTAAAAGCAGGCGTCAATAACTACATCGTAAAGCCGTTTACGCCGCAAGTTTTAAAAGAAAAACTTGAAGACGTTTTGGGCTAAAAGAGCGTAAATTTGAAAGATAAATTTTACGAGCTTGAAGTTCTTTGCTCGCAGGAGCTTCGCGAGCTTTTCGAAGATCTCGTTTTTTCTTTGGGCGTTACTTGCACGCAGGAGACTGCCGGCGGGTTTATCGTCCGAGACGAAGACGAGCTAGATGAAGTGGAATTTGGCCTGAAAGAATACGCAAAATCTCTACAAGACGCGCTCGGCCGCGAGATCGAATTTAAGATAACAAAAAGTCAAAAAGAAAATAAAGACTGGCTAGACGAATACAAAAAAAACGTAAGACCGATAGAGATCGGTAAATTTTACATCCACCCAAGCTGGGAAGAGTCTAAAGACGGGTTTGAAAACATCATCATCGATCCCGCACTTGCCTTTGGCTCGGGTCACCACGAGAGCACGAGCGCTTGCATAGAGTATCTGCAAAAATATGCCGCAAACGGCATGAGCGCGCTTGATGTGGGCTGCGGAAGCGGGATACTAAGCATCGCTCTAGCAAAACTAGGCTGCGTCACGGATGCCTGCGATACGGATGAGCAGGCCGTGCAAAGCTCGCAGAAAAACGCCGAGCTAAACGGGGTTAAATTTAATCAAATTTGGACCGGTTCGGTGGCGAATTTGGATAAAAAATACGACGTCGTCGTCGCAAACATTATCGCCGACGTGATACTAATGCTAAAAAACGATTTAACAAATTTGCTAAAAGAGGGCTCATATCTCGTTTTGGCAGGCGTTTTAGATAAATACGAAACGCGAATTTTAGAGGCTTTTTCGTCACTCAAACTGATAGAAAGTCAAACCAAAAACGAGTGGAAAAGCTTCGTATTTCAAAAAGCGTAAAATAATTTAAGGAACATAATGGATAACAGAAAGAACGATGATAAAAATTTAAATAACGGCGGAAACGGCTTTTTTAATAAAAATCCGATTATGATTTTCGCGATTTTCGCAGTAGTCGTCGTGCTGGTGTTTAAGGGGTTAAACGGCGACGTAGACGGTATGCCGATAACCGGACAAAGCGCGGTAACTGCTAAAAATTTATCGTATTCTGATATAAAAGAGATGATAAAAAATAAGCAAGTCGCAAAGGTCGGCATCTCTGAAACCTCGATAAAAGCCGTTGATAACGGCGGTGCGGTCTATACGGCAAAGAGGGTGGGCGACTCTACTTTAGTTCCTCTTTTAGAGGAGCAAAAGATCCCTTACGGAGCGTATAGCGAGACGAACTGGTTTACCGAAATGCTCTTTTCGTGGATACTTCCTATTTTTATTTTCTTTGGAATTTGGATGTTTTTGGCTAGCCGTATGCAGCGAAATATGGGCGGCGGTATCCTTGGGATGGGAAGCTCTAAAAAGCTCGTAAACTCGGAAAAGCCGAAGGTCAAATTTACCGACGTAGCGGGCGTTCAGGAAGCTAAAGAGGAAGTCAAGGAAATCGTGGATTTTCTAAAGCATCCGGATAGATATATAAATTTAGGCGCCAAGATCCCAAAAGGCGTGCTTTTAGTTGGACCTCCCGGCACTGGTAAAACTTTACTTGCAAAGGCTGTCGCAGGCGAAGCGGACGTGCCGTTTTTCTCGGTTTCGGGATCGAGCTTTATAGAGATGTTCGTCGGCGTGGGCGCTAGCCGCGTGAGGGATCTTTTTGAAAACGCAAAAAAAGAAGCTCCGGCGATCGTCTTTATAGACGAGATCGACGCCATCGGCAAGAGCCGCGCAGCTAGCGGCATGATCGGCGGAAACGACGAGCGCGAGCAGACGCTAAACCAGCTTTTGGCCGAGATGGACGGCTTTAACTCGGATGCATCGCCCGTTATCGTACTTGCCGCGACGAATCGTCCCGAGGTGCTTGACGCAGCGCTTTTAAGGCCGGGTAGATTTGACAGGCAGGTGCTCGTCGATAAGCCTGATTTTAAAGGCAGGATCGAAATTTTACGCGTGCATATGAAAGATATCAAGCTAGATCATAGCGTCAGTATCGAGGATATCGCGCGCATGACGGCGGGCCTTGCGGGAGCGGATCTGGCAAACATCATAAACGAAGCCGCGCTACTAGCGGGCAGAAAAGAAAAAGGCAAGGTCGAACAGTCTGATTTACTCGAGGCCGTCGAGCGAGCGATCGCTGGTCTTGAGAAAAAATCTCGCCGCATAAATCCGAAAGAAAAGCGCATCGTGGCCTATCACGAGAGCGGGCACGCGCTCATAGCCGAAACCACCAAGGGCGCAAACAGAGTCACTAAGGTGTCAATCATACCGCGCGGACTTGCGGCGCTGGGCTACACGCTCCACACTCCTGAAGAGAATAAATTTATGATGCAGCGTCATGAGCTAATGGCCGAAGTGGACGTGCTTCTAGCCGGACGTGCGGCGGAAGAGGTCTTTATAAAAGAGATTTCAACCGGTGCGGGTAACGACCTAGAGCGCGCTACCGATATACTTCGCTCGATGATCTCGATATACGGTATGAGCGATATTGCCGGACTTATGGTGCTTGAAAAGCGCCGCAGTACCTTCCTCTCGGGAGGTCAGGCCGATAGGGACTATAGCGACAAAACTGCGGAAAAAGTGGACGAATTTATCAAAACCACGCTTGATGAGCGCTATAAACACGTGCTTGAGACGCTAAGAACCTACGGCGATGCGATAGAAAAGATGGTTGAGGCGCTTTACGAAGAGGAAACCATCGAGGGCGCGAAAGTTAGAGAGATCATCGCAAACTACGAAAAAGAGCGCGGTCTACCTAGTAGGCTCGTAAATTTAGAAGACAAAGAGGAACAAGCGTAAAGATATGCAAAACGTCGGGCTAATCGCAAAACAGGGCTACAAATACGTTTTTGTTTTAGGGCTTTTGCTTTTGCTTGCGCTGGTTTTGGGCGTATGTCAAATTTTATTTTTCGCGCTGTTTGCGCTTTGCATATTTTGGTTTAGAAACCCGGAGCGAGCTCTAGGCAGCGACGATGCATACGCCGTGCTTAGCCCGGTCGACGGCAAGATAGAAAGCATAGATAAAATTTACTATTTTGACACGCAGTGCGTAGCCATAACTATCCGTAAGGGCGTATTTGACGCGGGTGCGCTCAGAGCTCCTTGCGATATGGAGCTTTTAGAGGCCAAACAAAGGCATGGTCTGTTTTTGTGTAATGCTATGGAAGCTTCTAAAAATTTAAACGAGCGAGCCTTGTTTGTCTGTAAAAACTCAAATAATAAATTTGCGATCCGTGTCATCGCAGGGCCTCTTAGCAAAGGCATTTCTTTTGAAAATTTTAGCCGACTAAAAGCGGGCAGGAGATTTGGCTTTTTAAGTAGCGGCGAGGTGATTTTGATACTACCCGCAAATGCTCAAATAAGCGTCAGCGTAGGCGAAAATGTCGCGAGTGCGGGCATTTTAGGGTTTTTTAGCTATGAGGAAAAAGATGCAAGACAATCAGCATAAACTTCAGTTAATGTACATTTTGCCAAATTTATTCACGGCTGCTTCGGCTTTTTTGGGTATTATCAGCATTATCGCTTCCGTGCGCGGCTATATCGCGGCTAGCGCAGGGCTGGACGATGAAGCTAACGGCTATTTTTTCAAAGCTATTATTTACATAGTTTTATCGCTATTTTTGGACGGACTTGACGGACGCGTAGCGAGACTAACTAAAACTACGTCAAAATTTGGCGTAGAGTTTGATAGTCTTGCAGACGTCATAGCTTTCGGCGTTGCGCCGGCGATGCTTTTTTATTTTACGGTCGGGCATAGCTTCGGGCGTTTGGGTTCGCTAGTAGCCGCGCTGTTCGTGGTTTTTGGCGCTATTAGACTTGCACGGTTTAACGTAATGACCGGCACCTACGAGCCGTCCGTTTTTATCGGCCTTCCGATACCTACGGCCGCGATCGTTTCGGCATTTTGGGTCGGGCTAAGCTTAGAATACGACTTTACAAGAAGCGCCGAGTGGTTTTTGATGTTTTTGCAAATTTTGCTTTCGGTCTTGATGGTGAGCAATATCCGCTACCCGAGCTTTAAAAAAGTAGATCTCAAAAGAGCTGATTTTTTGCGCATCTTAGTCGGACTTACAGTTGCGTTTTCGGCTATTTACGTTTGCCCTATAGAAGCTGTTACGACTTTAATGAGCGTTTATGTTTCTTACGGTATAATCAGATACGTTTTTATGAGATTTAAAAACAAAAAAATTCAAAAGGAGAGCGAATGAACGGCAACGTCAAATTTAACGCATTTTTCTCCCTACTTCTGCTGCTGCGTTAGGCAGCGACTCTTTTATACCATAATAATCAAATTTAACCGCACAAACTAAAACTATAAAAAAGGATAAGAAATGAACGAAAATAAAATTATAATATTTGACACTACGCTTCGCGACGGCGAGCAAAGCCCCGGCGCATCGATGAATACCGAGGAGAAAATCCGTATCGCGCGCCAGCTAGAGCGCCTAAACGTAGACGTCATGGAGGTCGGTTTTGCCGCGGCTAGCAGGGGCGATTTTGACGCGATACATCAGATCGCTAAGCAGGCCTCAAATGCCTCTATCTGTTCGCTTGCTCGCGCCGTAGACGGCGATATAAAGGCTGCGGGAGAGGCTATCGCTCCGGCAAAAAATAGGCGCATCCACACCTTTATCGCTACAAGCCCGATCCATATGGAGTTTAAGCTAAAAATGTCTCCAGATGAAGTGATTAGGCGTGCCGTGCGAGCCGTGGAATACGCTAAGACATTCTGCGAGGACGTCGAGTTTAGCTGCGAGGACGCATGCAGGAGCGAGATGAGCTTTTTAAAAGAAATTTGCGACGCCGCTATAAATGCCGGAGCAAAGACGATCAACATCCCAGACACCGTGGGGTATCTATATCCAGAGGAGATTACCGCTCGCATAGGAGAAATGGTTAAATTTATAAACGGTCGCGCGGTCGTCTCCGTGCATAATCACAACGACTTAGGCCTAGCTACTGCAAACTCGCTAGCCGCGATAAAAGCGGGCGCCAGACAGGTCGAGTGTACGCTAAACGGTATCGGCGAGCGTGCGGGAAATGCCGCGCTTGAAGAGATCGTGATGGCGATAAAGACGCGCAGCGACGTATTTGCGCCGCTTTACACGGATATAGTTTATAAAGAAATTTATCCTAGCTCGCGCCTGCTAGCGGGTATCATCGGCATCGAGCCTCAGCCTAATAAGGCCATCGTCGGCAAAAACGCCTTTGCTCACGAAAGCGGCATCCACCAAGACGGCGTGCTAAAACACAAAGAAACCTACGAAATCATCAGCGCCGAGAGCGTCGGACTGGATAAAAACTCGCTGATACTAGGCAAACACTCGGGTCGCCACGCCTTTAAAGATAAGCTAATTAGCCTTGGTTTTGAGCTAGAAGATAGCGCGCTAAACGAGGCGTTTGAGAAATTTAAGGCGCTAGCGGATAAGAAAAAAGAGATCTTTGACGACGATTTGCGCGCGCTGGTAACTAGCGAGATCATCAAGATCCCCGAAGTTTTCGAGTTTTTGACGCTAACGCAAAGCAGCTGCAACAAAGGCCTAAGTAGCGCTGCCATCACGCTTCGCCACGCAGACGAGATCAAAAGCGACGCGGCGCTTGGCAACGGTACGGCGGACGCGATATTTAAGGTAATCGACCGTCTAAGCGGCATAAACGGCGTACTAAAAGACTATAAGGTAAACGCCGTTTCGCAAGGCAAAGATGCGCTGGCAAACGTCGTAGTAAAGGTCGAATTTGACGGCAAAACCGTCATCGGACACGGTCTTGATATTGACACAATGACGGCGAGCGCTAAAGCGTACGTGGGCGCGCTAAATAGCTACGTTAAAATTAGCGCCTCGAAGTAAAAATCAGTCGTTTTTACGGGGGCGGTACGGCGAATTTAGGGCTAAATTCGGGCATTAAATTCGTAAATTTAGCCTTTAAATTTGCTCATAAATTTAAGCGTAACCTGGGCGATTGGCTCGTAGCAAAATTACCCCGAACTAAATTTGGGATTTTGATTTAAAGCCAAAATTTAGCCGTCCGAACCGACTGCGATAAATTTTATATCAAACCGCTTCCGTTTTGCGGCGGGTAAAATCCAGCTTTGATTTCGGGCGGATTTTGCTCGGCGCGCAAATTTAAATCCCTCACATTTACCGCTGCGCCGTTAAAATTTGCTATAATCTGGCCAAATTTTCAAAGGAGAGAATATGAAAAAAATCGCGTTTTTGTTGATGATTATCGGGGTGTTTGCGTTTGCTAAAAGCGAGGAAGCGCCGCAAAAATCTGCGCCAAAGCAGCTTGAAATGGTGCTAATCCTAGATAAATCAGGCTCCATGAGTGGGCTTGAGAGCGATACGATCGGCGGCTTTAACTCCATGATCGACAAGCAAAAAGAAGCGGGCGTTGACGCAAAGGTAACTACGGTGCTTTTTGATACGCATTTTAGGACGTTGCACGATAGGGTAGATATCAAAAAGGTTGAGAAGCTAACCGCAAAAGACTATGTCGCTAGCGGCAATACCGCGCTGCTAGATGCAGTCGGCGAAACGATAAATAAAATCTCAAAAGTCGAGGATATCTACGCTAAAAATAGAGCCGTGCTTTTCGTGATCATCACCGACGGGCAAGAAAACTCGAGTAAAGAGTACTCAAAGGCGCAGATCAAAAAGATGATAAGCGATAAGCAGGAAAAATACGACTGGGAATTTATATTTTTGGGCGCGAATATCGATGCGGCTAGCGAGGCCGAGAGTATCGGCATACAGCGTTCAAACGCCGTTAAATATCAAAATAATAGCGAAGGCGTGCAGAAAAACTTTGAGGCCGCTGCCGAGATGTCTAAAGATATGGCGATGGATAAAAAATCAAGCTCGAAGTGGCGCGAAAAAGTGCTTGAGGATAAGTAAAATTTGACTTTAGCGCGGCTTAGCGCCGTGCTGTTGTAAATTTGCGGCGATCTAAAGCCGCGAGCCATAGCGCAAAGCCAGCGGGGCGATCAAATTTGACGAGGCGAGTTGTTTTTGCTTCTCGTCAAATTTGAAAAAGTCGTTTTGCTTCGGCGCTATTAATCTATAAAAATTATTCGGGCGAATTTGAGACGAATTTATCGCCGTATCGCCCGCATAAAACTACTTTTTCAACTTCTCGTAATCAATCATAAAATCAACGAATTTACTTTTAAAATTCGGATCTTTTATTAGCCCGTATTGTATCGTCGCAGCTTCGATATTATCGATCTCTTGATACAGATATCCAAGCGCCGCGCGGCTTTCCGTCGCATTTGGATCTGTAAGCTTAGATAGCTCTAATAGCGCGGTTGCGTTTTGTGGGTGGTTTGAGCCGATGGCGGCCACGGCTGCTAAAAACAGCGTGCCCGCGTCGTTTATCTTAAACTCGTCGATTATGCGGTTGTAGATCTGATAGCTCTCTTCAAAATCGTTCGTAAAAATATCGATATAAGCTAGCGTCTGGAGCAAGTCGGCGTTATTAGCGTCTTGTTTTAGTAGCGCTTTTAACTTCTGGCGTTCGTAGTTTAGTAGGCCCGAGATTTGCAAAAGCTTGATGTATTGCTCTTTGATGATGTTTGCGCCGTGATAAAACGCCGCGTCGTTTAGCCGTTTGTCGTGGAAGTAAATTTGAATCTGCTCGACGTATTTTTTGATGCCTTCATCCTTGTAGTTTGCGATAAAATCAAGGATATTGGCTACGATATCATCAGGCAGCTTGGTCTTTAAAATTTGCGTCTTTTTAGCAAACTCCTCGCCTTTGTCGGTCATCTTTGCGATTATCGAGTCAAAGGCTAAATTTAGCGCGGTCTCTTCCTTTTCTTCTTCTAGCCAGCGCATTAAAGCGCCGCTATTATTTGCTATGAGCGCCATCAGAGCCTGGCTAACGGGCGCGTCTTTTGAGCTAGAGTCGTGGTCGAGATTTTCTGAAATTTCTTGTAGTAGTTTAGCGTTATCCACTGCATTTATATCGTTTGCGATAGCGCCTAATACGCCTGATAGGTGGTTCGTCGGGTCTAGATGGTAGCTCATGATAAAGTGCTTTGCCGCCATGCTAAAGTTGCCAAGCTGGGCGTAGCTAAGCGCTAGGTCGTAGTGTAAAACCGAGTGCTCGGGATAGAGCGAGATGAGCGAGGCAAACTGCGCGTTGGCCTGCTTTAGCTTGTAGTTTAGGGTGTTTGCGATGGCTGATGAGAGCTCTAAATTTACCTTTGAGAGCGCGCCGCTAGCGTTTAGGTAGTTGCCCGCCGCGCTTGCGTCGTCCAAAAACAGGCTCACTCCGCCTTTTCTTATGTAGTTTATCGTTTGGTTTGGGTCAAATACCTTGTAAGGCGCGAAGTAAAACAGCGTCTCGTAGCGTTTGGTTTTATCGAAAAACAGGTCGTTTCTAAAGTGCGCTTGAGCTAAATTTACATCAAAAAGCTCGGGTTTTAGTATCGTTTTGATCGGGAAATTCGCATTTAAAAACAGCGGATCCTCGTGAAATACGGCCTTTATTTCGTTTGTCGCGGCTTCAAATTTGCCGTCTTTTAGGTTTATGATGGCTATCATTGAGTTGATTTTATTTGAGTCGCCGCCCTTGCTCAGCGCTAAATTTAGCTTATTTCTAGCTTTTTCGTATTGCCCGAGTCTTGCATAAAGCATACCCAGCGCCAGATCTGCGTCAAATTCCTTTTGCGCTTCTAGTTTTTTTATCGCTTCGGCATCGTCGCCGATAAAGCTTAAAATTTTAGCCGAGAGGTAGTCGTAGCGGTCTTTATAGTAGCCGTTTTCGGCGTGCGAGAGAGCCGCTAGAGCCTCGACGTACTGGCCTTTATAGTAGTTTATTAGCGCGTAGTAGTAGTTGTATAGCGGAGAGTCTGCCTCCTTATACAAAAACGAATTAGCGAGATTTATATAATAGTTAAAATTTTGCTCGTTTTTTAGTTCTAGCGAGCTAACCGCGGCGTTTATGGCGCTAACGGCGACGTTTTCGTCGTTTGCGATCGCTTTTTTAAAGCTTTCTAGCGCGTCTTCGAATTTACCTTGCCTCATCTGCGAGACGCCAAGATTGTAGTTTGAGAGGCTTTGGTTGTAGACGGCGATATTTTCGTATATTTTCAACGCTTCGAATTTATTGCCCTTTTCGTAGAGTAAATTTGCCTTAGCGATCATGTCGTCGATCTTTGAGCTACCGAATTTTTGCGACTCGTAGCGCTCCTCGATATCTTTTACGATCTGTTTTTCGTCTATGGGCGGCTTTTTTTCGCCTCTAAAAACGAAAAACAAAACTACGGCTATGATGGTGACGAGCGCACCTGCAGCCCCGCCGATGATAAAAAGCTTTTTCTTGCTTTTTTTAGTCTCTTCTTGCGCCTCTTGCGGCGGCTCTTCTTGGACGACGGGTTCTAGCTCGTCAAGCGAGACTAAGCCTTCTTCTTGGCTATTATCCGGTTCGCCTAAGGAGCTTGTCTCGGGACTTTGCTCTTCGTCTATATCTTCAAGGATTACTACGTTTTCGTCGTCGTTTTGCGCCACTACATATACCTTTTAAGAACTTCGGGGATCTCGATGCTGCCGTCTGCTTTTTGGTAGTTTTCCATTATCGCTATTAGCGTCCTGCCTACGGCTAGGCTCGAGCCGTTTAGGGTGTTTACCAGAGCGTTTTTCTTGCCGTCTTTGTAGCGGATTTTAGCTCTGCGAGCTTGGAAGTCGCGGGTATTTGATACCGAGCTTATCTCGCGGTATTTGTTTTGCCCCGGTAGCCAGACCTCTAGGTCTATCGTCTTTGCCGCGCTAAAGCCCAGATCTCCGCTGCAAAGCAGCATGTGACGGTGCGGCAGCCCAAGGCTCGTTAGCAAGTCGCTGGCGCACGCCACCATCTCATCTAGCATCGCCGCGCTTTGTTCTGGAGTCGTGATAGCTACGAGCTCGACTTTTTCAAACTGATGTTGGCGTATCATGCCGCGCGTGTCGCGTCCGGCGGAGCCCGCTTCTTTGCGGAAGCACGCCGAGTAGCAAGTCATCTTTATCGGCAAGCTCTCTATGGGCAAAATTTCATCGTTATAAAGATTAGTCACCGGTACTTCGCTAGTTGGTATCAAATACAAATCCTCGTCGCGCACTTTATAGAGATCTTCCTCAAATTTAGGCAGCTGTCCAGTACCGTAGAGTGTATTTGAGCTAACCAAAAACGGCACGTTAACCAGCTCGAAGCCGCGCGCGTTGTTAAAGTCGATCATGTAGTTAACTAGGGCTCTTGATAGGCGCGCTCCCATGCCCTTTAGCACGCAAAAGCGCGAGCCTGAAAGCTTAACTCCGCGCTCGAAATCAAGCCAGCCAAGACTCTCGCCAAGCTCGTAGTGCTCTTTGGGCACGAAGTCAAATTTAGTCGGCTCTAGTACCGTTTTTACGCAGATGTTGCCATCCTCATCGGCGCCAAACGGCACGTCGTCGTCGGTGATATTTGGCACGCAGCTTGCGATGTTTTCTAGTTTTTCCTCGTATGCGCGCACGATATCGGCGGCGTCGCCCATCGCCGTTTTGTTTAAATTTAGCTCGTTTTTTAGCTCGTCCGTGTTCTCGCCGTTTCTAGCCTTTATGCCTAGCTCCTTGCTCTTAGCGTTTTGGATCGCTTGGAAATTTTCTAATGCTTGGCGTTTGGCTTTTAGCTCGTTAAACGTCGTCAAAAGCTCGTTTAAAACCTCGGGCTTTACGTTTTTTCCTTGCAATTTTTTTACGAACTCGTCGTAGCGCGTGTCGAGTAGTTTTAGATTTATCATTTTTATCCTTTACACCATAAACATAACTTTAGCAAATATCACAATGATCGCCGCCGCCGTAAACGCAAACGGATGAATGTTGCCTAGCGGGCTAGGGCGTTTTAGTATAAATTTACACGTGAGATTGGTCGCTACGGCCGCAAATATCAGCAGCGCCAAGATAACCTTTATCATAAAGACGATTTGTAAATTTGACTCAAAATATCCGCCAGCTTTTGAGCCGACCCAGCTACTCATCATCATGCCGCCCGTTAGCACCAAAAGCAACACGCAAAGCGGCATGATCTTTATCGCGACGCTTGAGATGGCTTGCTGCGCTTTTTGCGCTATTTCTGCGGGTAGTTTGGCCTTAGCTCTTGAAAAAATAATCACGTCGAAAAATAAAAATCCGACGAAAATGATAGCGCAGATTAGGTGAATAAGCTGCGCGTAAGGGTAGATTGCTTGCATTTTTTTCCTTTAAAATTTATTTGTATATACCTGTTACGGCGCGTATTTTTTCCATTATCGGCGCTGCGACGGCTTGCGCTTTTTTCGCGCCTTCGTTTAAAATTTCATCCACTTCGCCCGCGTGATTTAGATAATAATCAAATTTGCCTCTCGCGTCCGCAAAATAGTCCCAAACCAGCTCGTTTAGATACATCTTAAAGTGTCCGTGCCCTTCGCCGCCTCGCTCGTAACGCTCTTGCAGTACTTTTTGTCCATCCTCGTCTAGGAATAATTTAGCGATATTATAGACGTTGCAGTTTTGCCACTGCTTAGGCGCTTCAAGCGGCTCCGAGGTCGTCACGATGCTTGAAATTTGCTTTTTTAGCTCTTTTGCGCCGGCGAAAATATCTATCGTGTTGCCGTAGCTTTTGCTCATTTTCGCGCCGTCTGTGCCTGGCACCGTAGCGACGTTTTCATCGACTTTGTACTCCGGCAGGACGAAGATTTCGCCGTGCTCGTTGTTAAATTTGATCGCGATGTCGCGCGCGATCTCGACGTGCTGGATCTGATCCTTGCCCACAGGCACGATCTGTGCGCCGTATAGCAGGATATCGGCCGCCATCAAAACCGGGTAGCTAAAAAGCCCGTGATGCGAGGTTAAGCCCTTTGCGACCTTGTCCTTGTAGCTGTGCGCGCGCTCGAGCAGGCCCATAGGCGTGTATTGGCTCAGTATCCAGTAGAGCTCTAAAACCTCTTTGACGTCGCTTTGCACCCAAAATACGCTCTTTTGCGGATCGATACCCAGCGACAAAAACGCGCTTGCGGCCTCATAGGTGTTTTGTTTTAGCTTCCCCGCGTCGGCGACCGAGGTCATGGCATGGTAGTTTGCGATAAACATAAACATCTCGCTTTGCCCCTGCGCCTCAACCATTTGTTTGATCGAGGCGAAGTAGTTGCCTAGGTGTAGTTTGCCGCTTGGTTGCAAACCTGTTAGTATTCTCATTTTTCTCTCTTTCTCTTGTCTTGCGCGTTGTCTTTTGCGCGCTTTTTGCGGATTTCGTTAAAATTTGACTCGATAGGCTACATGCCTTATCTTCGTCAAATTTTAACTTCAAAGCCACAAAAAATCATCGCAAAATACTGCCGCTTCAAAATTTGCATTAAATCATACAAAATTTGTAATCTGCTAAATTTTAAAAATTCATTTATCTTTTTTGCGCTAAATTTTGCAATCCGCCGAATTTTCACGCCGATACGGCCAAACGATACCGCTGTAAATTTAAAGCGCAAATTTAAACCGCTCAAATTTAAAAATAGAAATTTAAAGCCGCGAATTTTAAAATTTACGCTCAAATTTCAACCCAAATTTTACTTAATCCTTTTTTATTTTTTCTAAAATCTCTTTCGCGACTTGCTCTAGCCCTTTGCCTTCGACGTCGATTACGAGATCGGCCGCGTTTTTATACATCTTTTTTCTCTCGTCAAAAAGCTTTTTGGCTGCGTTTAAATCCTTTAAAAGCGGGCGTTTGGCGTAGTGCATCTGCGCTTCGCCGCTTTCATCTATTCGCTTTAAAATCGCCTCAAAACTTGATTTTAGATAGATGATTTTTCCGATTTTTTTAAGGCCTTTAACCTTTGCAAAGCCGCCGCCAGCCGCGATCACCGAGGATTTTACGTTTTTGGCTAGCTTTTTAGCGAGTTTTGCCTCGCATTTTCTAAAGTACTCCTCGCCCTTAGTCTCGAAAATTTCTTGGACTTTTAAATTTTCCTCGCTTTCGATCAGTTCGTCGGTGTCTAAAAACAGCTTGCACGTTTTTTTTGCGATATGCCTTGCTACCGTGCCTTTGCCCACACCCATAAAGCCGATGAAAACTAAATTTTTACTCACTTTTTCCCTCGTTTTCCTCGTCCGAGCCGCTGCGATTTTTCGGGATCAGTACGATTGGAGTGCCCGATAGCTCGAATTTTTCGCGCAGTTTGTTTGTTAGGTAGCGCTTGTAGCTAAAGTGCAGGGCGCGCGGACGGTTCATCACGAGCGCGATCTTTGGCGGCGCGAAACCAAACTGTACCGCGTAGTAAATTTTCACGCTTTTGCCCTTTTCGCGCGGTATCGGGTGTGCTTTTACCGCCTCTTCGATGGCTTCGTTTAGCCTTGCGGTTTGGATTTTTTGCGTGTAGTTTTTATAAACTTCTAAGATCAGCGGGTAAATTTTATGCACCCTTTTGCCGCCTAGAGCCGAAACGCTGATGATCGGCGCGTAGGCTAGAAATTTAAATTTATCCCTGATCTCTCGGCTAAATTTATCAAAATCTTCCTCGCTTTTGTCCCATTTGTTTAGCACGATTATGACGCCGAGCTCAAATTTAGCCGCTAGGCCCGCGATGCGCTCGTCAAGCTCGGTTAGCGGTTCGGAGCTATCAAGCACCAAAAGCGCGATGTCGGCGAGCTCGAGCGCGGACTGGGTACGGTTTAGCGCGTATCTTTCGATGCCTTCTATCTTGCCGCGTTTTCTGATACCTGCGGTATCGACGAACTCAAAAACCCTATCCTCATAAAGGAAAGTCTCGTTTACCGGGTCTATCGTCGTGCCGGCTATGTCGCTTACTACCGCGCGAGATTCTTTTACGAGCGCGTTTAGCAGCGAGCTTTTGCCGACGTTTACGCGTCCGATGATGCCTACTTGGATATTTTTGCGTTCATAGTCCTCGCGAGCCGACATCTCCCTAACCATCTCGCCGTCGTCGCCGAAATTTTCTAAAAACTCGTCCAGATCCTCGCCTACGTCGGGCCTGATCTCGTCTTTTAGCTGTTTATAGATCCAGTCCGCTAGCTCGTCAATACCCGCGTTGTGGCTGACTGAAATAGCAAAGCTCGTTTTTGCGCCGAAATTTGCAAACTCGTAGCTTCGCAGCTCGTCTTTTTTGCTGTCTATTTTGTTGATTACGAGCGCGGTCGGTAAATTTAGCTTTAAAAGCGCGTAGTATAGGGCTTTGTCCTCGTCGCTAGGCATCATTTTGCCGTCGACCATAAAGATGATGGCATCCGAGCTTCTAGCTTCGGCTAGGGTTTTTGCCTTGACGTTTTTAAAGAGCTCGCTACTATCGTCCAGTCCGCCGCTGTCGATCAAAACGCAGCTTCTATCGTAAATTTCTATGATTGTTTTGTTTGTATCTCGTGTCGTACCGCTAACGTCGCTGGTGATAGCTATACGTCTGCCGGCTAGGCGGTTAAAGAGCGAGCTTTTGCCGACGTTTGGCTTGCCGACTAAAATTATCTTTTGCAAAATTTTCCCTTAAAAATCCCGTTAAATTTGCGGCCGACTTCGCCGCTTAAAATCCCGATTATACAAATTTTTTGCTTACATTGTTTATAAATTTAAGCCGTTTTGCACTACAATAAAAGCCGATTTTTTGAAAAAAGAGAAGTTAAATTTATGATTCATAGATTTTTGATGCGCCATTTAGGCATTTATTATATGCTGGTAGCTTGCCTGTTTTTCTCGGTTACCGGAGCGTTTGCAAAGGCTTTAGGGGCATATCTGCCTTCAATCGAGATCGTATTTTTTAGAAATTTCATAGGCCTGCTCATTATATGCTACGCCATCTACAAAAAGCCGCTTCATCAAAAAGGCGGACATCCGTGGCTGCTCGTATTTCGCGGCGTAGTCGGTACGCTTGCGCTATTTGCGTTTTTTTATAATATCGCTCATATAAATTTAGGCGCGGCGTTTACTTTTTCAAAAACCAGTCCGATATTTACGGCAGTTTTGGCTACGATATTTTTCGGCGAAAAACTCGGCTCTCGCGGCTGGTTTGCGGTTTTTTTAGGCTTTGGCGGCATACTTTTTATAGTGCAGCCGAGCTTAGGCATCAGCAAAACCGATCTACTGGGCATCTGGAGTGGTCTTGGAGCGGCTATGGCGTATACGAGCGTAAAGGAGCTAAAAAAGAGTTACGACACGCGCACGATCGTGCTTTCCTTTATGTTTTTCGGCTCGGTTTTGCCGCTTATTTTTATGGGCGCGGCGGAGTTTGTTAGCTTTGCGGACTTTGATTTTTTGTTTTCTAAATTCGTCGCGCCAAGCGGCATAGAGTGGGTGTTTATCTTGCTGATGGGCGTTGCGGGACTTTATTTTCAGGTGTTTATGACGAAGGCCTACGCAGCTGGTAAAAAAGCGGGCGTCATAGCTACGGTCGGTTACGCCGACGTTATTTTCACTATCGCCATCGGTACCGCTATGGGCGATGCGTTGCCTAACGCAGCTGCGTTTTTCGGGATATTTTTGGTTATTTTTAGCGGAATAATAGTAGTCAAAAAAAGATAAATTTAGCCTGCAAAGCGTCTTGGTAGCGCATGAAATTTAAAGGCAAAATAAACAAAATCTCTTGCCGCATAGCTTTGGCTCAGGCATAAAAGGCGGATTTGATTAGCAAAACGGCGCGCGTTTAGCAAGCTTTAAGCTCGCTAAATTTAATCAAATAAGCTGCCAACGCGCCGCAAGCTTGCTAAAAGCTATAAACTAGGCCCGCGCTTATTTGCATCATCGCAGGGTATCTAGGCTGCGCTTTAAACGTCCGATCAAACGTCGCAAACGCCCTTAAATTTTTAGCAATCTCGTAGCCTAGTCTCGCCGTTAGCTCGTTTTGGCGGTAGGTTTTATCGTCTGCACGCTTTAATCTATACTTCGTAGTGCCTAAAAGCATTCCTAAATTTAGCTTTTTTATCTTCGTATCAAACGCCGCGTAATACGTCCTTGCGTCGCGCTCGTATATCACGTCGCCTTCTTCGAAAAATACGATTTGATCGCCGGCTAAATTCATACTCCCCCAGCCTACGCTTTTGCCCGATTTTACGTAAGCCAAGGTAAGCTTGGTGCCCTCTAAAACGCCGTAAATTTTAGCCTCCGCCAAACTTCCGTCGCCGCTTTGTTTTCTCTCGTCGCTTCTTGCGTAGTGTAGCATCCAGCCTAGCTTCATCTCGCCCGCGCCGCTTTGAAAGCCGCCGCTTTCGTAAGATATTTTGCCGCCTAGCGCGCTAAATAGCTCGCTTGCGTAAAGCGCGTAAATTTTAACCGATGCGCCGCCTTGTTTATACGTGGCTCCCGCGTTAAAAATCCCTCGACCCTCGTTTAGCTTCGTAAAGCCCCACATTTCCTTTAAATAAGCCCTTCCGCGCCTTTTAGAATAGCTTGCGTCAAGGAGTAAATTAGGCGCTGCTTCGCTTGTTACCCGCACGCCGTCTTGGATCTTGCTCGACCAGTCGTTTATCATTTCAAATCGCCCGATTTTTAGGGTATTTACGCCGTCGTCGTAGCCCAAAAACAGCTGCGATAAAAGCGCCCTGTCGCCCTCGTAAATTCGCTCCGTGCTATCGCCCTTGCCGTGCAGCGTGCGGTAGTTTCTGTCGCCTTCATAGATCGGTACGCTACCGCGCCCGCCGATGCCCAGTTTTAGCGCGTCTAGGAAGCTAAGTTCGTAATTTAGCGCCGCTGAGGCCACCAGCCACGAAGTGTCGTTAAAATACGTCGTTTTAGTCCCGCTAATTACCCGCCTAGTTTCGCTGTAAGCGCCTATTTCTCCGCTAAATTTAGAGCCCTGCAAGAGCGTTTCCAGAGGAGAAGCATGCAAATTTAAAGCCGTAAAATTTAAAGCCGCGAAGGCTACGAATTTTGCTATTTTTTTCATTATGACCCTTAAAAAAACGTTGATTTTACAAGAGTAATTCTTAAAATTTAGCAACAATGGGCTATAATCTTCGCAAAAAGGAGAGACGATGATACTAATAGCAGGGCCTTGCGTCATCGAGAGCGAACAGCTCGTTTTCGACGTGGCAAAAAGGCTAGTTAAATTTAACGAAGATAAGCGGATAGATTTTTATTTCAAATCAAGCTTTGACAAGGCAAATCGCACGAGCATAAGCTCGTTTCGCGGGCCCGGACTTGAAAAAGGGTGCGAAATTTTAGCCAAGGTCAAAAAGGAATTCGGTTTTAAAATTTTAACCGATATCCACGAGAGCTATCAGGCTGCACCTGTTGGCGAGGTTGCGGACGTGCTGCAAATCCCGGCGTTTTTGTGCCGCCAAACCGATCTGCTCGTGGCTGCTGCCAAAACAAAAGCGGTCGTAAATATCAAAAAAGGGCAGTTTTTAGCGGCGTCAGCGATGAAGCACTCGGTCAAAAAAGTGCTAGAAACGCGCGGTGTAAATGGCGATGGATACGAGATCGCTAAACAAAACGGAGTGTGGCTAACGGAGCGAGGTAGTACCTTTGGCTACGGAAATTTAGTCGTAGATATGCGAAATTTGGTGCTGATGAGGGAGTTTGCGCCCGTGATTTTCGACGCTACTCACAGCGTGCAGATGCCGTCGGCTTTGGGTGAGAAAAGCGGCGGAGACGCGAGATTCGTGCCGTATCTTGCGCGAGCTGCGGCGGCTGCGGGCGTGGACGGATTTTTCTACGAGACGCATATTAATCCTTGCGAGGCGCTTTGCGACGGACCGAATATGCTAAATTTGGACGAGCTAGACGCAAATATCGCTCAAATTTTTAAGATAAAAGACGCCCTAGGCGATGCAAACTAAGGGCTTTTTGTGGGTGTTAGGCGGCGCGGTCGCCGAATGCGGCTGGGCGTACGGGCTAAAACACGCCCAAAACGCCGTAGGATTCGCGCTTACTGCCGCATTAGTCTGCGTTAGCTTCGTATCGTTTATAAAGGCTATGAAATACTTGCCCGTTAGCGTTGCATATACCGTATTTGTGGGATTTGGAGCATTTTTTATCGTGGTCGCCGAAAGCGTTAGCGAATACGGCTCAAGCGGCCAGACGCCCGATCCTTTGCGGCTATTTTTCATAGCGACGCTAGTTGCCGGCGTGCTAGGGCTAAAAAGGCTAAAATCTTGATGCACGTTTTAGCTCTTTTGGCAGCGGGATGCTGCGAGGTTTTGGGCGTGTTTTTTCTAACCAAATTTCAAAAAAGCGTCGGCGTGAAAAAGGCGGCGAATTTTTTGATTTTGGTCGCAAATTTCGCCCTTTCGCTCTGGCTTTTGAGTTACGCGATGCAGGCGATGGCGATGTCGGTGGCGTACGCGATTTGGACCGGTATCGGAGCGATCGGAGCCGTGGGCGTCGGAGTGGTTTTTAATGGCGAAAAAATGAGCGCGCAAAAGGCGTTTTATCTATCGCTAATAACGCTAAGCGCGGTAATATTAAAGATAATTTAAAAGGAGAAATCATGAAAATAATCGAAGGAAATTTGGCTCTAAAAGGCGGCGAGAAGATCGCTATAGTGGGCGCGAGGTTTAATCATATCATCACCGATAGGCTGGTGGAGGGCGCGAGGGACGCGTTTTTGCGCCACGGCGGGGATGAGGCGAATTTGAGCCTCATTTTGGTACCGGGCGCGTTTGAGATACCGATGGCGCTTGAAAAGGCGCTAGCCAGCGGTAAATTTGACGCCGTTTGCTGCGTGGGTGCGGTGATCCGCGGCTCTACGCCTCACTTTGACTACGTTAGCGCCGAGACTACAAAGGGCATTGCAAACGTCACGCTAAAATACGGCAAACCGGTGACCTTTGGCGTGCTAACGGTCGATAGCATCGAGCAGGCCATCGAGCGAGCTGGCTCAAAGGCCGGAAACAAGGGCTTTGAAGCTATGACAGGCGTGATCGAGATGCTAAGCTTATATAAAAATTTGGAGGCGTAAAATGGCGACTCGTCATCAGGTTAGGCAGGCTGTCGTTTCGCTACTCTACGCGCGCGAAATGGGTAGCTGCGGCGAAGAGTTCGTCGAGGAATTTTTAGAAGAAAAAAAGATAAGAAACGATCAAAGAAGCCTCGCGCTGTCGCTTTTTCACGGTATTTTGGAGCACGCGGATGAGCTTGACGCGCTACTAAACACGCGTCTAAAAGAGTGGAAGATAAACGAGATCGGCAGCATCGAGCGCGCCGTGCTGCGACTGGGGGCATACGAGATGAAATTTACCCCGACCGACAAGGCCGTCATCATAAACGAGGGCATCGAGCTTGGCAAAGAGCTGGGCGGCGACTCGGCGCCCAAATTTATAAACGGCGTACTAGACGCGTTAAAGGCCGATCTGTGAAGCTCTGCGTCGCGCTTGATATGAGCTCGAAGCGGGAGTGTTTGCAGCTAGCGGGTGAGCTTGTGGACTTTTCGGATAAAATTTGGCTCAAAGTGGGCTTGCGAGCCTATTTGCGCGACGGAGCGGGATTTATAGAGGAGCTAAAAAAGCTCGGAAATTTTAAAATTTTCCTCGATCTAAAGCTCTACG
>NZ_CALHVN010000026.1 GCF_938039245.1 uncultured Campylobacter sp.
GCTCCACGTCTCGCACTCCAGCCGCCCCACGAGGCGCGCGAGCTTTTCGCCGGCGATCGTTAGTGGCGTGGCGATGAGTAGCGTCGGACGCGTGCCAAAGCTATCCGCAGCTAGCTTGACGGCGGGCTCCATGCCGATAACCGGCACGCTAAATGCGCCGCGAAGCTCCGAGATGGCCGCGCTCGTGGCGGTGTTGCAAGCAACGACGATCGCCTCCGCGCCGCACGAGACCAAAAACCCGACCGCATCAAGGCTCAGGCGCACGATCTGGGCCCTACTTTTCGTGCCGTAGGGGACGTGATCCTCGTCGGCAAAATACAAAAACTCCGCCCCGCTAAACCGCACTAAAGCCTCGGCAAGCACGCTAAGCCCGCCGATACCCGAGTCAAAAAAAGCTATTTTCAAATCTTTATCCAAGGTTAAATTTAAAAATAGATTATAACTCAAATTTGCGGCGATTTCGCCTTTGGGCGCAAATTTTGCTTTTTGCGGCGGATAGACTAGCACCTTTACGGCGCTAAAATTCAGACCTGCCTTTAGTTTAAATTTGGAGTCAAAGTTGCTATTTTTAATCAAATTTGGCGTAAAATCAGCTAAATTTAAAAAGGACTTAAGATGCAAGAAAATCCAGCCGACGCAAAATACGAAATATCGCGCGCCGCCAAGACCGATTTAGCCGCTATTGCGCACATTTATAACGCGAGCGTTTTGGAGCGAAACGCCACGGCCGCGCTGCATCCGGTCGGCATAGAGGAGCGCGAAGCGTGGTTTGACGCGCACGAGGCGGCAAATCGCCAGGTATACGTGCTACGCGAGCTTTGCGAGGGAAATTTGACGAACAAAGACGACGAAACCCTAAAGTCTAATCGCGAGAGAAAATTTGGCTCAAACGGCGAAAATTTAGGTGCGCAAAAGACAGGCTCGCCAAACCAAAAAGGCGAAATCTTAGCTTGGGGTAGTTTGAGCGATTTTAATCCGAAAGAAGCTTACCGCATAACCACCGAAATCAGCGTCTACGTCGCGCCCGAAGCTCGCGGCAAAGAACTGGGCGGACGGCTAGTAAATTTTATGCTTGAACGCGCGCCGGAATTCGGCGTCAAAAACGTCATCGCGCTGATATTTTCAAGCAACTCCGCTAGCTTAAATTTGTTCGCGAAATTCGGCTTTACGCGCTGGGGCGAACTACCCGAAGTCTGCGATATGGGCGGCAAACCGGAGAGCCTAACGATACTGGGTAAAAATTTAAGCTCCGACGCCGAATAATTTTCATCGTCTGTTAAAAATTCGCGGTAAATTTAATCGATTTTTTAGTAGGGGGGGGGGATAAAATTAAGGAACTTATTTTAAAAGGATACGGGATGAAAAAAACATTATTCGCGTTAGCGTTTACGGCTTATTTTGCGTTTGGCTCGTCTGAACTCGAAATACTGGAGAAAGAATGCAATGACGGCAATATGGAGTCTTGTCTTAAAGCCGCTTTTCAATACGAAGACGACGACAAAAAACTCAAACTAGTTAAAAAAGCTTGCGATGGCGGAAACAAACTCGGTTGCCTTACAATGTCTGGCATAATGATGCAAAAAGACACTAAAAAAGGTATAGAATACCTAGAAAAGAGATGCGATGCCGGAGAATCTACCGATTGCGGATTACTAGGAACCATGTATAGCGACGGAGAAGTAGTCGAAAAAGATATATCAAAGTCGGCAATCTATCATGACAAGGCTTGTAACCTAGGAGAAGGATTATCTTGTGCTATGTTGGCGGAGAGATATAGCAAAGGAGACGGCGTCAAAATGGATGCAACAAAAGCGGCGATTTATTATAAAAAAGGTTGCGATTTGGTAGGAGAGTTATTGGGTTGCTATAACTTTGCGATTTTTAATCATTATGTCGAAAAAGACAAAAATAAAGCCGCAAAGTATTATAAAAAAGCTTGCGATTCCGGCAAAGATAGTCCTTTCATTAATCTATCGCCGGAATTTAAAGAAACTTGGCAAAAATCCTGCGATATGTATGAGCTTTTAAAATAATGCGTCGAGCCGTAGGTCGATAAAATCGACTATGGCTCGCCTTATTGTATTTATAAATTTAGGCTAATCCAAAAGCTCGGCCGCAAATTTATCTTCGTTAAATTTCCTTCCCAAAAAGGCACAAACCTCGCGCGCATCGCGAAGCGCGTTAGCCATGCAGCTAGTAGCTCCAGGGCTTGGCGTCATGTTAAAGCTAATGCCCTCGCCGGTGTTTATGCCCGCTTCTCCCAGCATCAAACGCCCGCTTGATTTATCCAGCACCTGCGGGCGCACTCCGCCGAAATTTCGCGCGTATCTCACGTCTTCGTAGGCTAGCGAAGGTACTATTTTTCGCGCCGCTTTGACAAATAGGCGGCGATTTATATAGGGGATTTCGTAGGCGAAATTTTTAAATAGATAATTTCTAATCTCCCTATCGCAAAGTAGCTCAAACATCGACCTGGCCACTCTGCCGTCAAACCTCAGCGTCTTTAAAAAGTCCCAAAATGTCGCGCTTCCGCGGTATCGCTCGAGCTTTGGCATCATTAGCGCGGTGGGGCCAAACCTCGTGCGCCCGTCCGCTAGGATATCGGCGTCGCCGTGTAGCGCGGCAAAGGGCAGCTTTGGGTTTTGTACCATATAGACCTTACCCTTTAGTAGGCGTTTGTTGCTCATATAAAAGCTCCCCGCGACGGGCAAACAGCTGTAATCAAGCCCATAACCCATCTTGTGCGCCAAAAACAGCGAATGCGCGCCCGCATCGACTACGACGTAGTTCGCGCTAAATTCGCGCCCGTCTTTAGCCGTGAGGCAAAAGCTATCGCTAGCGCGGACTATCCGCTCTATCTCGCAGCTTAAAAACACCTCTGCGTCGCGGTTTTCCTTAGATGCGGCGTCGCAGGCGTTTTTTACGAAGCTCTTAGCCGCGCGCCCGAAATCAATCGTCGTGTATTCGCCGCTTTGCACACCCATCGCCACGATCTCTTCGCTTCTGTCGCCGCTTTTGTCGGCGTTTAAAACGACGTTTGGCTCAAGGCTTTTTAGCTCGTTTTTCTCAAAAAGCCGCAGATACGGATAAATTTCGCGAAATTTGCTAAATCTCTCGCGCAAGGCCGCGCTCTCCTCCTCGCCTACGCCTAGAACCATCTTTTGGTGCGAGAACATAAACTCGTCCGCGTAGCCGTGCATCAGCGCGTATTTTACGACCATGCGCGCCGCGACGCTTACTTTTTTGGCTTTTTCAAAATCGTAGTTCGTTTCTATATCGCCGCAGTGGATCGTCTGCGAGTTGCACTCTCCGCGCGAATTTAGCGTCGCTAAGTCTTCGTATTTTTCAAAAAGCGCGAGGCTTTTTACGTCCGCGTAGCGCGCGAGCTGATAAAATAGTGCGCAGCCAGAGATCCCGCCTCCGACGACGGCTACTTCGTAATGTCTTTTCATAAAAGCTCCGTAAATTTTTGGCGTATTTTGCCTAAAAATGCTTAAATTTGATTGAGTTTGGCGGGTTTTGAAAAAAGCGTCGGCACGGCTAGCGGCGGCAAATTTAAAAGCTAAATTCGCCACCTAAATTTAGGCTATTTTGCGCCATTTTGCGCTTTAAACTCCGCCAAAAGCTCCTCGTCGCATTTCGGACAGTATTCGTGCTCGCCGCTGATGTAGCCGTGCTTGGCGCAGACGCTAAAGACCGGCGTTATCGTGATGTAGGGCAGCTTGTAGTTGTTTATCACTCCGCGCACGAGATCCTTGCAGGCCGCAGCCGAGCTGATGCGCTCCTTCATATACAGGTGCAGCACCGTGCCGCCCGTGTAGGAGCTTTGCAATTCGTCTTGTAGATCGAGCGCCTCGAACGCGTCGTCGGTGAAATTTGCCGGCAGCTGCGTGGAGTTGGTGTAGTAGATATTTTCGCCAAAACCGGCCTGGATGATGTCCGGATAGCGCTTTTTGTCCTCTTTGGCAAAGCGATACGTAGTGCCCTCGGCAGGCGTAGCTTCGAGGTTATAAAGGTTGCCTGTGCTCTCTTGAAACTCGCGAATTTTACCGCGTAAAAACTCTATCATCTCGATCGCAAACTCTCGCCCAAAATCGGTCGCGATATTTTCCTTGTCGCTTGTAAAATTTCGCAAAAGCTCGTTCATGCCGTTGATGCCGATGGTGCTAAAGTGGTTGTTAAAGTGCTTTAGATAGCGCGCGGTGTACGGATATAGGCCGCGCTCGTACATCTCCTGGATAAAGGCGCGCTTTTTTTCGAGCGTGGATTTGGCTAAATTTAGCAGATACTCAAGGCGCGTGTAGAGTCCCTTTTTATCGCCTTTATATAGGTAGCCTAGGCGAGCCAAATTTAGCGTCACGACGCCGATACTGCCGGTCATCTCCGCACTGCCAAACAGCCCTCCGCCGCGCTTTAGCAGCTCGCGCAAATCAAGCTGCAAGCGGCAGCACATCGAGCGCACGTGGCCGGGCTTGTAGGCCTTTTCGTTTGCGACGCGGTTACCGTTTTCATCGACCGTATACTGGCTGCCGACGAAATTTTGAAAATAGCTCGAGCCCATTTTCGCCGTATTTTCAAAAAGAACCTTCGCCACCTCGCTGTCCCAGTCGAAATCCTCGGTGATATTTACGGTAGGGATCGGGAAAGTAAATGGCTGCGAGCACTTGTCGCCCTCGGTCATAATCTCGTAAAACGCCTTGTCGATGCGGTTCATCTCGGGCTCAAAGGCGCGGTAGGTCATATCGGTTAGCTTGTTAAAACCGCGCTTAGCGGCCTCCTGCGCTAGCTGGGCATCCTCTAGATCGCTAAATATATGCCTATCCTCGCGCGTAGGTATCTGATCGCGCAGATCGGACGGGCAGGTGATGTCGATCGTCACGTTGGTAAACGGACTCTGGCCCCAGCGAGCCGGTACGTTTAGGTTAAAAATAAAGCTCGTTATCGCCTTTTTGATCTCTTTGTCGCTTAGCTTGTCGCGGAAAACGTAAGGCGCTAGATAGGTGTCAAAGCTGCTAAACGCCTGCGCGCCCGCCCACTCGCTTTGTAAAATTCCTAGGAAATTTGCCATCTGATAAAGCGCTTCTCGGAAGTGCTTAGGCGCCTTGCTCTCGACCCTTCCGCGCACGCCGTTAAAGCCCTCGTTTAAAAGCGCTCTTAGACTCCAGCCCGCGCAGTAGCCCGTGAGGCAGTCAAGATCGTGGATGTGATAGTCGCCGTTTCGGTGTGCGAGACCCTCTTCTTTGCTATACACCTTATCTAGCCAGTAGTTAGCGATGACCTTGCCTGCGGTGTTGTTGATGAGGCCGGCGTTTGAGTAGCTGGTGTTTGAGTTGGCGAGAATTCGCCAGTCGGTACCGTTGATGTACTCGCTGATGGTTTGGGTGGAGTTGATGTAGGTGGTGTCTTCGTTTAGTCCTAAAATTTGCTCGCGCTGAAGCTTGTGCGTGTGGCGGTAGAGCATAAAGCTCTTCATCACGTCAAAGTGTCCCGCGTTAAAAAGCGCCTTTTCGATGTAGTCTTGCACGTCCTCGACGCTCAAAACTTCGCTGTCAAACACGTGCCCCATCACGTCTAAAAAGACATTGTCGTCATACTCTTTAGACTCGCTTTCAAAGGCTTTTTTGATCGCGTCTTGGATTTTATACGGGAGATATTCTTGCTTCGTGCCGTCGCGTTTTAGGATAAATTTCATTTCGTTCCTTACGTTAAATTTTGATGATAAATTTGACGAAAGTATAGGCAAAGTTGGCTTAAATTTAGTAACCAAAATTTGCTCACGGGGCATTTTGAAAATGTCATTTTTTAGTTTTTTATTGTGTTTATAGAGCGTATTTTAGGGAAATGTGCTATATAGAACTTAAAATTTAGCTTTTATACTATATGACAATTATTATCATAGTTTACTGTTGTAGATATGACTTTAATAAGGTAGAATTTAAAGAATAAGGCCGTAACTTTTAAATAAATAATTTCAAATCCCAAAGGGAAACCTTTCGTAAATAGTGCTTTGCTTTACAACGAAGGCGGAAGTAAAACAAAATGTATACTGTGCATTTTGTTTATATTTTTTGATTCTAATATTAAAATATTTGATTTAGATCTAAAACAAATTTAGCTAAGTATTTATTAATAAAATAATTTTAGAAATGCTTAAGTAAAATATTTATAAAATTAAATGAAATATTCAAGGTAAAGATAAAATATGGGATTAGTTCATAAACTATATAATGTCGGCAGCCTACTGAGCGACGATAGTATTATAGCTATGATTAAAAGCTCTAATTTTAAGGACAGCGATCATAAAACCTTAGTTGTTGATTTTAAAATTGAAAATGGAAAGCTTATTGGCCATCCTGAAATATCTATATATTCCCTAGATAATATAAAAACGTTTTTTACGAAAAAGATAGGCGGCACGAGCAATTCATACTATCTATATCCAAATTTTGAGTATCAAGGCGAAAAAGACCTATACAAGAAATTTAAAGCCATCTCCCATACGCTGCAAAATTCGGCTATGATCTACGCAAACGACGACAATAAGCGTATTGCCGCCTTGGTATTTGAGTACATTAAAAACTATGAAAATGACGAGCTTGAGCTAAAGAATTTTAAGCAGGATGATTATTTTTTAGTTTTACTTATAAACGGCAAGAGTTTTTTTGAGCTTATGCCTGAAATTTTGCAAAACTATCTTAACGAATTTGTTCGCCCTCACATTAAAAATAGTAAAAACGAGCCGCTACTAAAAGAGCTAGCAGATGTCGTCACGAAAGAGAAAATAGCCTGCGGATACAATCCTGATATTAAATTTTTCACCATGGATAATTATGATGATAGCTACGGCATACAGCAGATAAACAAACTACCCATGTCGCTAGAAAGCGCAAAGACGATAAAAAAGGGTTGGATGTTTGCGATAAATAACTTAAAATTTTACTACAAAGGCCTAGAATACATAATCATCCCTTCTATGGCAAATTTCGATGCTAAAATTTTCAAAGGATTAATAAGCTTTCTTAAAAATGCAAAAAATATGCAAGAAGAATCCGAAAGAGAAGAGAGCTTTATGAGAAGATTGCGAAAGCAAATCGAAAATTACGACCAAATAAATAGCTTTACTCTTGATATTTTATTTGCCGAGGTTGATCAGACAAATTTATCCGTTAAGATATTTTCTACGCTTGAAGACGTTTTGCCAAGCAGGATAGCAAAGGTCGTAAAACTAATGCAAGAGCGTCATATTACCGACTCTTCAAAGCAAATTCAAGATACAGATGATGATATCAAATTTACCTATCTCAAAGATTATTTTGGCGTTCTTGAAAAATATGCCGTTGCCACAAGGGTCAAAGGCCTTGATAATAAAATCATGCAAGAGAAAATTTTTTTAGCAAAGTTGTTGCTTGGATACGCAAAGATAAAATATATCGAGCTTTTGAAACGATTTGAACATTTTAGGGAATTTGATGCCCAAAATAAGAAAAAAATAAAAGACGGCGTCAAAAACTGGATAGCCTTTCCTGAAAATATCGTCGAAAATGAAAATAAAATTTTAGGATTTTTACAAGAGATAAACGCGATAAGGATGTGATTATGAAGCTTTTTTCTGATTATTTTGAGGAGCTATTAGAAAAACAGTCCGATTATTTTAAAGATGATCTAATCAAAGGTGCTTATTTGATAGGCGCTTATTCAAAGAGTATTATAAATAGTTCTTTTACATCAGAAGTTTCTAAAGAAAATAAGACGTTTGAAAAGTGGCTTTCAAATCAAAAAATAATAGCGCCGAATTTAAAGAAAATTTTTAATAAAGCAAATGAATTTGAAAGAAAACTAAAGCTAGGCAGCGCGACAAATAGCGATCTGTCGCAGCTGATAACTACGCATTTTTGCAATGAAAAAGGTAAGAGCGTTTCTCGCTATGAAATTTCATTTGCATTTATACGAGGCATGAACGACTACGTTAAATTTAAAAAAGATAATCAACAATCAGGAGAAAATAATGAGTGAGATAGCAAAACATAGCGAAATTTTGTTTTTATGGGACGCAAAGATGACAAATCCTAACGGAGATATGCTAAACGATAATGCGCCAAGATACGATGAGAGCGACAGAAAAGCTATCGTGAGCGACGTAAGAGTAAAGCGAACCATCAGGGATGATCTGCAATACAGAAAGTCTCAAACTATCTTTGTAAATAATGCCGAACAGGTACAGTCGGCAGAAACTAGATTTGCCGAGGTAAAGAAAATTTTAGGCGAATCAGACGATAAAAAGGCATTTTTAAGCTGCATAGATAATAGACTTTTTGGAGGCGTGGCACCAAAAAGCAATATCCAAATCATAGGTGCAGTGCAATTTTCTTGGGCTAAATCGCTAAACGAGACAGAGACTGTTTTTTCACAAGGCACAGCAGCATTCGGTGGCGATACAGCTAAGTCTAAATCACTTAGAACCGACAACTACATACCGTATGGCTTATTTGCCATGTATGGCACTATAAATTCACTAAACGCCGCCAAATCAAACGCTAGCGAAGAAGATGTCGCACAAATGCTTGACTCGATGTGGCAAGGCACAAAACTACTAAACACAAGAAGTAAGGTCGGTCAAAAGCCAAGAATGCTTATTAGAGTGATCTATAAAGACGCTTATATGATAGGGTTACTTGACGAGCTTGTAAAGCTAGACAATAAAGACTCCGATCAGATCAGAAGCATTGACGAGTGCGAGTTAAATTTTACAGCCCTTGCTAGATCGCTAAAAAATATGAGCCAAAAGATAGAAAAGGTTGTGATCTTTTACGATGACTCTCTTAGAGGATATGTGGATCAGTTTAAAGAGCCGGGGTTAGAAGTAGACGCAAGAGAGCTATAATGTTTGCATTTAAAATTTGGGGTAAATTTGCTTGCTTTAGAGATCCGCTTTCTATAAGCCAAAATATCACTTTACCGCTACCGCCAAAAACCGCCGTAGGCGGTATGCTAGCGGCGCTGCTTGGCGTGGATGATTATTTAGGCGACGAAAATTTTATGGATTTTGGATATAGCGTCGTTTTGGACGATTGCGTTTTAAAGAAAACCTTTTCGCAAAACTACATAAACGACTACACCAAAAAAACAAAAACTCATCTAAATAGCCTTAAAAATTTAGATATGCAAAAGATTTCAAACGGTTTAAGAGATAAATCCGCGCCGCAAAAACCTATAAACAGAGAACTATTAATCGATCCAAAATATACGATCTTTATCGATAAATTTAAATTTGAAAACGAAGCGATAGATAGTCTAAAAAATAGAATTTCCAAATTCCCTTTTTATCTTGGCAATAGCGAATTTGCCGGTAATTTTGAGTTTATAGAGATAGTAAATTTTACAAACAAAAATTTTGATGAGGTAAGTATTGACTCGTTTTTGCCACAAAGCAAGGCGCATAATATATGTTTTGACGAAAATATTTTATACTCGCCAATCTGCTTTGCCGGAAGCCTAGATAACGATAGATCTCCAAAAACGCACATAAATTTGATAGTTTCAAACGATCAAATAAGGGTAAAAAATATAGAGGCTTGCGAGGTGATTTGCGCTCAAAAAACTTATCGCTGCATATTTGTATGATGCAAATTTCAGATGTTTTTAACTCCCACCCGCAAAAATCATACAACTCGCACATTAAAAATATAGCCAACAGCTTTGATGACGATTGGCACAAGGAAGCTGCATCTTTTCACGATCTAGCCAAAATTTCACAAAAATTTCAAGACTATATAAATTTAGACGCTAAAAATTTTAACTCGGCAGATGAATTTGAAAAAGCACGGCAAAAGCTAAAAACTACGCACACGCTAGAAAGCGCTTTTATATACTTTTTTACTAGAACCGACAAAGATATAAATTTCTTAGCAAATTTCTTTGCTATCTTAAAGCACCACTCTGATTTACCGGATATAGACTACTTTCTCTCAAATACAGGATCTACAAAAGCAAAAGTAACAGACAGGCTTAAAAAGATAGATGAGATAGCTCAAAGAGCAAATTTGGATATCGATATAGATCTCTACGACTTTGTGGATTATTTTTTAGACTTGGAAAATAAACTACCAAAGTATTACGGCTTGGAGAGCTTTTTTATTTTTAAAAAAAGATACTCAAGGCTCATTTTAGCTGATAAATTTGAAGCTATTTTTTCAGAAAGCTATCAAAATTTAGCCGTTTTAAATGCCGAAAAGATAGATCTTTACATAGACCAAATAAAGAGCTTAATAGCCGACAAAAAGCAAGATGATTATAAAGACAAGGCAAGAGAGATTATATTTAAAAATTTTAACTCCAATAAAGACAAGAAAACATTTCTCATAAAGGCGCCAACGGGTATCGGCAAAACATTTTTGGCATTAAATTTAGCCTTAGAAATAGCTAGAAACGGCAACAAAAGGCGCATCATAACGGCTATACCTTTTACGTCTATCATAGATCAAACGCACGCCGAGTATCAAAAAATCATAGCAGATCAATACGTTTTAAAGTATCACCATTTAACAAGCTATAAAAGCCAAAACGACGATGAGCAAGAGCAGTTTATGCAAAAGGTATTCTTGGCCGACGTCTGGCATGAAAATTTTATAGTTACTACATTTAACCAGCTATTTTTTACTTTTTTCTCAAACCACAATAAAGACAATCTCAAGCTTGAAACCCTTCGAGATAGCGTCGTTATAATAGACGAGATACAAAATATTCCGCGAGTGCTACTAAAGTCCATCGCAGCCGCTTTTAACGAATTTTCAAAAAGATACGATATCCATTTTATAATCATGTCGGCAACTATGCCTCATATCGCAGCTGAGCTAGAGAGCTTTACCGAACTTTCTGAGCCTATTTTATATAAACGCGAAAAAGATAGATATGAGATCATCTATGAGCCGAATATAAAAGGACTTGATGATTTGGTAAATGAAATTTTAAAACATCAAGACGAGAGCGCGCTTTGCGTCGTAAATACAATTTCAAAAGCCAAAAAACTATACGAAGCCCTAAAAAATAGCGGCAAAAAAAGCGTCTATCTTTTGACGACGCATCAGATCCCGCTTCATAGAGTACAAATAATAGACGAGATAAAAGAAAAACTTGAAGGCGGCGAGAAGATTACCCTAGTCGCCACTCAGCTCATCGAGGCCGGGGTTGATCTTAGTTTTGACGTGGGATTTCGCGAATTTGCACCTATTGGCGCCATCATCCAGGCCGCCGGCAGAGTAAATCGCAACGCCACATCTAGCAAGCCGGCAAAGGTCATGGTTTTTCATTATCTAGACGGCAAACCATTTCCATATCACGATATAGACCTGCAAGAAGACAAGGTAAAAGAAATTTTAGCTCGCTCCATAAAAGAGAGCGAAATTTATCAAATTTTAGAGAGCTATTTTCAGAGCACCAAAGACGAAACGACGAGCATAGATCTACTAGGCCTTGCTAAAGAGTTAAAATTTCAAACGCTATTTGATAAATTTAATGCCAACTTCATGCCAAAACAAGACTACAAAGTATCGCTTTTTATAGAGCAGTATGATGGTCATTTCAGTGAGTTTTTAGAAAAGCGAGAGGCGCTTTTGACCTCAGGCAAAGATAAATTTATCATCTTGGCAAATATCAAAGAGCTTGAAAAAGAGCTAGCGCTATATACCATTGCAGTTGGCAAAAATATGCTTGGCAATATCAAGTCTTATACTAGAGAGTTTTTTGGCAGATATGTTTTAGCGCCTAGCGATTTTTATAATAAATTTGACGGATTTTTGCCTGAGCTAACGGCAGCAGACGAGGTATTCGACTAATGTTTTGCAAAGACCAAATCACCGGTACACTTGTAAATTATTACGTCACCTGCAAGCGTGAGGCATGGCTTTACGCGCACCATATCCACGCAGATCAGGATGATGAAAACGTGCTGATGGGCAAGGCGCTGGCGGACATCAAAGAGAGCGATTTGCAGGACTTTGCGTTTTGTAATTTGAAATTCGACAAACTTTCCAAGCAGCGCGGACATTACCTCATCACCGAATACAAAAAGAGCCTAAAAAACGAGCTTGCAGGCAAGATGCAGCTACTTTTTTATGTCTATCTTTTAAAAACGGGCTTAAATTTAAAAGAGGTAAAAGGCAAACTAATCAGCGGTAAAAAGGTGATTTTAGTGGAGGATAGCAGCGAAAATTTCGCTCTAATCGAGCAAATTTTAAGCGAGATAACGGCACTCGTAAATCTAGAGCGACCGCCAAAATTTACGCAGGGCAAATTTTGCGCAAACTGCGCTTATAGCGGGTATTGTGTGAGTTAAATTTAATGTACGTGATTTTATTTTACGACATCGCCGGCGCCGAGCAAAAAGAGAAAAACAACGCAAACCGCATCAGAAAGGCGGTCGAGAAGTTTTTGCCGCGCGTGCAGTTTTCCGTTTTTGAAGGCGAAATTCGCGAGAGCGATTTTAAAAAACTAACCGCAATGCTGCAAAAAGAGTGCGTTACGCAGCTTGATTCTATCGTGATTTACACGTTTAATTCACTGAAGTATTCCAAGCGTATCGTAATCGGACGGGACAAAAACAGCGCGCTATTTAGTTAAATTTGCTCGCGTAAATTTGCCGAGTTTGGCGGCACTTAAAATCCCAGCTAAATTTAAGGAAAAAAGATGCAAAAAAGCGACAGGACGCATTTTATTTTGAGCGCAGGCAGGCTTCGCAGGCAAGATAACAATATCTATTTTGATAAATTTGACGATGCGGGCACGGTCGTCGCCAGCAAAATTTTGCCGATAAACGCGATCGATGAAATTTACGTGCTTGCAAAAGTGCAGATCGACACCTACACTATGGCGTTTTTGGCCGACAACAACGTCCTTTTGCACGTTTTTAGCCCGTATCAGAGCTTTCGCGGTAATTTTTATCCAAATACCTCAAACTCGGTCAATAAAAGCGGCTTCGTGCTGCTAAATCAGGTCCGCGCTTTTGACGACCCGCTCAAGCGCGCCTACATCGCCCGCGAGATCACTCGCGCGCACATCCTAAACGACGCGGCAAACTGCAAAAGACACGGCGTGAAATTTGACGTCTCGCCCCACATAGAGGCGCTAAACGCCGCAGAGGACGTGCCTGCAATAATGGCGGTGGAAGGGGCGTTTCAAAAGCTCTACTACGAAAAATAGAACGAAATAATCGCGGATCAAAAAAGCTTTAAATTTACCGTCCGCTCCAAGCGCCCGCCCGCCGATAAAATCAACAGCTTCATAAGCTACGTAAATACGCGCATTTATAACGTCTGCCTCAGCGAAATTTACAAAACCGAGCTTGATCCGCGCATCGGCTTTTTGCACGAGCCAAACTACCGTGCGCTGAGCCTGCACCTCGATCTTGCAGAGATCTTTAAACCGATTTTGGGCGACACGCTGATTTTTAGCATGCTAAATAAAAAGGAGATCACGGCAAAGGACTTTCAAACGGACGCCGGGCGGATAAAATTTAGCAACGACGCCGTGCAAAAGATCGAGCTAAAGATGATCGCGAGGCTTGGCGAAACGGTTTCGCTGGGCGGGCGCGATCTCACGTGGCGGCAGGTGATCCGCCGCGAGGCAAATCAGATCAAAAAATGTATCTGCGAAGATGCGCCTTATGAGGGGCTGGTTTGGAGCTAGGCTTAAGACATGGCGATAAATTTATGCGCCGCGCAAAGCTATGCTTAGATCCAAGCTTAGTTTGCAAAACTTCATTTGCCGCATAAACGCCGAAGAATTTATCGCAGGCAAATACGCAAAAACGTCGCGTGCATAAAAATCGCTGCAAAAGCCGCGCCCGTCATTATAAACGCGCGAGGCGGTAAATTTAGGCAAGCTAAATTTAACTTAGGCATTTTGTAAATTTAATCAAAATCAAACTAGCTTTGGCGATTTAAGCGCATCAAGGCCGCCAAAAAACCTAAAAAATGCCTAAATTTATCAATTTTTTGCTACAATTAGAATTTTTAAAATCTACAAAAATTTAGGAGAAATTTCTATGAAAAAAGAAGACATAAAAGAGCTGATCGAGTTTTTTAACGACATGGATATGAACCGCATAAAGATAAAAAGCGGGGATTTTGAGGTTGAGCTTGAAAAATTCGCCGACTGCTGCGAGCTGCCAAAGCCCGTCATCCAGGCTCCCGCCCCGACTCCGACTCCTGTAAACGTGGTGGTAAACTCAGAGGTCAAAGCTCCTGCTAATTCTCCAAAAGACAGCATAAAATCGCCTATGGTAGGTACTTTCTACACTGCTCCAAGCCCCGGCGCGGCGCCCTTTGTCAAAGTAGGCCAACGCGTGAGAAAAGGCGACGTCGTAGGTATCATAGAAGCGATGAAGATAATGAACGAGATCGAGGCCGAATTTGACTGCCAGATCACCGAGCTACTCGTTTCCGATGGCCAGCCGGTCGAGTTTGGATTGCCGCTATTTGGCGTGGAGAAAATTTGATGGAAATAAAAAGAATTTTAATCGCAAATCGCGGCGAAATCGCGCTGCGAGCCTTGCGAACGATAAAGGAAATGGGCAAAGAAGCCGTCGTGGTCTACTCCACGGCCGATAAAGACGCGCTCTACGTCAAATACGCCGACGTGGCGATTTGCATCGGAAAGGAGCGCTCAAGCGACAGCTACCTAAATATCCCGGCCATAATCAGCGCGGCCGAAATCAGTGAAGCCGACGCGATATTTCCGGGCTACGGATTTTTAAGCGAAAATCAAAATTTCGTCGAAATTTGCTCGCATCACAAGCTAAAATTTATCGGTCCTAGCGTGGCCGCGATGGCGCTAATGAGCGATAAAAGCAAGGCAAAGCAAGTTATGCAGCGCGCGGGCGTTCCCGTGATCCCTGGCTCTGACGGCGCGGTAGCCGACACCAAAGCGGCTAAAGAGTTAGCTAAAAAAATCGGCTATCCGGTCATCCTAAAAGCAGCGGCAGGCGGCGGCGGGCGCGGCATGCGCGTGGTCGAGCGCGAAGAGGATATCGAAAAGGCGTTTTGGTCGGCTGAAAGCGAGGCGATGAGCGCGTTTGGCGACGGGACGATGTATATGGAAAAATACATCCTAAACCCGCGCCACATCGAGGTTCAGATCATCGGCGACAGCCACGGCAACGTCCTACACATCGGCGAACGCGACTGCTCTATGCAGCGTCGCCACCAAAAACTGATCGAAGAAAGCCCCGCGATACTACTAGACGAAGCGACGCGAGAGAGGCTACACGAAACGGCGATAAAAGCGGCAAAAGCTATCGGCTACGAGGGTGCGGGAACGTTTGAGTTTTTGGTCGATAAAAATTTGGATTTTTACTTCATCGAGATGAACACGCGCCTGCAAGTCGAACACTGCGTGAGCGAGATGGTGAGCGGCCTAGACATCATCGAGCTAATGATAAAAGTAGCCCAGGGCGAGGCGCTGCCGCCGCAAGAAAGCATCACGCTAAAAGGCCACGCCATCGAGTGCCGCATCACGGCCGAGGATCCAAACACCTTTACGCCAAGTCCCGGCAAGATAACCAAATACGTCTGCCCAGGTGGCCGAAACGTGCGCATGGATAGCCACATCTATCAGGACTACTCGATCCCGCCGTACTACGACAGTATGATCGGCAAACTCATCGTCTGGGATACCGACCGCAACCGCGCGATACGCAAAATGAAGGTCGCGCTAGAACAGCTCGTCATAAGCGGCATCAAAACCACGCGAGACTTTCATATAGCGATGATGGAAAATCGCGATTTCATCGAAAACAACTACGATACCAACTACCTCTCTCGCCATTAAATTACGGGCTGGACGGATACGTATTTTTACCTTGCCTAGCGGCCAAAAGGCTGCGGGCTAGGTAAACCTAGCTCAAATTTACTTTATTTAAAAACCGACCGAGACGTTTTGAGTATGGGCAAACCGCCGATACGCTAACCTAGGGCAAATTTGCCGATACGTTTTATTTATAAACTTACGGCACTTACCGCGGCGATGCCAAGCAAAATCAAATTTATCTCGGCAAAATCGGCGACTCAATATCAAGCCAAATTTCATTTACCCCAAATTAGAATTTGCCAGGCGCCCCGCCGCTAGATAATTAAATTTATCTCGCGCCTTCTAAAATCGTTTTAGCGGGCGGAATTTGACGCATAAGCTTAAAGAGATTTTGAGTTTTATAAATTTAGCCGCAAATCCGCTAAATCCTAAAAACGCAAATTCGGTTATCGGCATTACTTTATCCGTGGCAAAACGGCGCCGCAAAAATCCGTATGATTTTGCCTAGTTTTCGCCCAGCCGCGCCTAAAATAAATTGCGGCAAAAACCGGTGCGACGGTTTAGGTAAAACAGGCGATTGCGGCCAAAACGCCGCTTATAGTCTAAATTTATGCGGCGACTAAGTTAAAAGCCGCGATTTTATCCTAGCTTAAAAATATCAAGGTTCAAATTTAATTCGTCTATGATAGATAAAAGCTCTAAAATTTCCTTTTTTATCAGCGCGGCGTCCTCTAAGCTCGGCGGTAGCGAAAAGAGCGTAGTTTCAAATCTATTTTTCGCTCCGTTTAAAAATAAGTAAAATTTATCGTCCATAAACGCAGCGCTCACGCCCATCTGCGAGGCGTATTTTATCTTTAGCTCACGCAAGCGCGCCATAAACGCGGGCGTCAAAAGATACCTTGCTTCGACCTTGTCTTTCGTAAAAACTCTAAATTCATCGTTAAAAAGAGTATCATCCATCTGCTCTTTTTCGCCTAAAAATTTAGTATTTAGAGTGCAGCTTGCCACTATCGTTTGCCCGCTAAATTTCTTGTAAAACTCGCAAACCAAGACCGAACCGCTAAAGGCCTGCACATCCTTCATCGTTGACCATGCAAAAAATATTAGAGAGATTAGGTTAAGTCCGGGCGAGTCGCCTAAATTTAGCTTCGCGTCGTTTGGAATATCGATCGCTTCGCTTAAGCTAAATTTAACGCCGTTATAAATGCCGCTGATTTGATCTTCGGCGCGGAATTTATTTTGCGCATATATGCCTATCTTTTTAAATTCCTCACGGCTAATCCCTGCCGACGGTTCATAACTAAAAGCCTGGTTTATATCTGAAATAATGGTACGAATATAAACATCTTTGTAAAATTCCTCGTAAACCCATAATGGTTCAATTACATTAGACCAAGTTGTCACCCATGAGACGATAAAAATTGGAATATAACCGATGATGATAAATATTACACCTAATTCGCTTCTAAAAATTTTTTCCGCTACGAAAATCCCGCTAAGCGGCAATATGGCTATAAAAAAGATCCCTAAAAATAGATACTTTACAAACTCGCGTCTGCACTCTTTTTGCTTTTTTCTAGTTGCCTCTATCGCTTCGTTTATGTTCAAATTTTGCCTTTTTAGGATTTTACGTTTAGAGCGAATTTTAGCGAAATTTACGCTGTAAAGGTGCGGGTTTGGGCGAGTAAGCGGCTAAATCTAAACTCGGCCAAAAATAAATTTAAGCCGAATCAAATCGGCTTAAATTTGAGTTTAGCGCAGATGTTTGACGTTAGCTTTTGCCAGGAGTTTGTTGAAGTATTCGCCGATGACGCGCTCTTGTTCTAGTCTGTAAACCGCGTTCATAGCCTCGTTTTTTACCTCGTCAAAAGACGGTACGACCTGCCCTTTTTTAGCCGCTACGTAAAACATCTCAAAGCCCTCCGGAGTCTGAAAAATCTGCGTGAAAGTGCCGTCTGCGGTCTGCTGAAATATCTCTCTTAGCTGAGGCGGTATTTGCTCGCTTTTTAGATCTAGCACGTCCATATGCACGCTGTGGTTGGTGTTCATCGGGGAGCTTTTTCTAGCGACCTCCAAAAAATCAGCCGACGGGGCTACGTATCTAGTCACGCTAATATCGCTAAAACGGGCAAATGCGCTAGGATTTTGCTCAAAATACGCTCTAGCGGCGTTTTCTGAAATGTTGATTTTAGCCTCGGAAAATATGCTTTGATATAGCTTTTCTTGCTTTATGCTTTTTGCGACGTCGTCCTTAAACTGCGCGTAATCTCCGCCCTTTGACGTTACGGCGGAGCGAAGGCCTGCTACGTTCATACCGCTGTCGTTTGCTATTTTTTCTAGCCTTTGATTTACTTCGTAGTCGCTGGCTTCGATTTTTAAATTTTTGATCTGCGCGGTTTCTAGCCTATCGCGGATCAGTAAATTTAGAGCGGTCGTCTCATCCGTTTTTAGCTGTGCGGCGGCTTTGCGTAGTTCGTTTATCGTGATGGGTTCGTTTTCGATAACGACGGCGATGCCGTTTGATATCTGACTAGCGTTAGCCAGACAAAAACTGAGTAAAAACGCGGCGAACGAGATCTTTTTTAACATATAAAACCTTTGTTTAAGTCTAAAGTAAATATAATTTGAGCATTATAACATTTTAAATTTAAGCGCAAGCTATAAAGGTAAAATTTAATGCAAAATCCAAAAATAGTAACCAGATTTGCGCCATCCCCGACGGGCTACTTGCACATCGGCGGACTAAGAACAGCGCTATATAACTATCTCTACGCGCGCAAAAACGGCGGGAAATTTCTGCTACGTATCGAAGATACCGACCTAAAACGCAACTCCGAAGAGGCAACGCAAGCGATAAAAGAGGCCTTTGCCTGGTGCGGGCTAGATCACGACGGCGAGGTGACGTATCAGTCGCGTAGATTTGACGTGTATAAAGAGTACGTAGAAAAGCTGCTAGCCGAGGGCAAAGCCTACAAATGCTACATGAGCAAAGACGAGCTAGACGCTCTGCGCGCCGAGCAAGAAGCCAGAAAAGAAAGACCCAAATACGACAATCGCTACCGCGAATTTACGGGTACTCCGCCTGCAGGAGTAGAGCCCGTAATTCGTATCAAAGCGCCTCTAAGCGGCGAGATAGTGATCGACGACGGCATAAAAGGCGAGGTCAAATTTAGAGTCGAGGATATCCTGGATGATTTCATCATCGCGCGTAGCGACGGCACGCCGACCTATAACTTTACGGTCGTGATAGACGATGCGCTGATGGGAGTAACAGACGTCATCCGCGGCGACGATCACCTCTCAAATACCCCGAAACAAATCGTGCTTTACGATGCGCTGGGCTTTAAAGCGCCGAAATTTTACCACGTCGCGATGATAAACGGCGAGGACGGCAGCAAACTAAGCAAACGCCACGGCGCAACCGACGTGATGGAGTATAAGCGAATGGGTTATCTGCCCGAAGCTCTTTTAAATTTTCTCGTGCGCCTAGGCTGGAGCCACGGAAACGACGAAATTTTCGGTATGGACGATATGCTAAAGTACTTCGATCCGCACGATATAAACAAGAGCTCAAGCACCTATAACGCAAGCAAGTTAGAGTGGCTAAACGCCCACTATATCAAGACTTTGCCCTACGAGAGGCTGGCAAGCGAGATGCTTGAATTTGAGATAGATTTTAAAGCGATGTCAAAGGGCGAGGTGCTGTTAAATTCATTGCGCGAGCGCTCAAAAACACTAGTTGAAATGAGCCAAAGCGCAAGGACGATCATAAACGCTCCAAGCGCATACGACGAAAAAGCATACGCTAAATTTATCACGCCCCAAAGTAAGGAAAATTTGGCTAAATTTGCCGAAATTTTAGACGAAAATTTAGACGCCAAAGGCTACGAGGAGATGACGGCTAAATTTTTAGAAGCAAACGGCTTAAAGCTAAAAGACCTAGCTCAGGCGCTTCGCGTCGCGCTAACGGGAAATAGCGTAAGCCCGGGGATATTTGAGGTGCTCGAAGTTTTGGGCGCGGACGAGACGAAAAAAAGAATAAAAAATATTTTAAAGGAGAATAAATGACACACGTAACTAACGAAGAGGCACTCGCGTATCACGAGGGCGGTAAAATAGAGATAAAAGTAAAAACCCCGTGCGCCACGGCAAGAGACCTATCTATGGCCTATACGCCGGGCGTTGCGGTACCGTGCAAGCAGATAGAAGCCGACAACGAACTAGCCTACAAATACACCAACAAGGCAAATTTAGTAGCCGTCATCACCGACGGTACGGCCGTGCTAGGCCTAGGCGATATCGGCGCGGTAGCTGGCAAACCCGTGATGGAGGGCAAGGCGGTTTTGTTTAAAAAATTTGCAAACGTAGATGCATTCGACATCGAGCTAGACGAGCATGATCCTGATAAGATCGTAGAGATCTGCAAGGCTCTAGCTCCGACTTTCGGCGGTATAAATTTAGAAGATATCCGCGCTCCGAAGTGCTTTGAGATCGAGCGCAAACTACAAGAAGCAGTCGATATCCCGGTCATGCACGACGATCAGCACGGCACGGCGATGATAACAAGCGCGGGCATAATAAACGCGATGGAGATCTCCGGCAAAGACATCTCTAAAATCAAAATCGTAGTTAGCGGCGCAGGTGCTGCAGGTATCGCATGCGCGAAGATGTACAAGGCTCTGGGCGCAAAACACATCGTGATGGTAGATAGCAAAGGCGTGATCCACAAAGGCCGCACCGATCTCACTCCGGAAAAGGTCGAATTCGCCCTCGAAACTACAGATAGAACGCTAGCGGACGCGATGAAGGGCGCGGATATGTTCCTAGGCCTATCAAAACCAGGCGTCGTAACTAAGGAAATGGTCGCGTCGATGAACGACGAGCCGATTATTTTCGCACTTGCTAACCCGACTCCCGAAATCTTCCCCGAAGACGTAGCTAGCGTGCGAAACGACGTGATGATGGGTACCGGCCGCAGCGACTATCCAAACCAAGTAAATAACGTTCTTGGCTTTCCGTTTATATTCCGCGGAGCGCTTGACGTCAGAGCCAAAAAGATCACCGAAAATATGAAAATGGCTGCGGCACGCGCGCTTGCAAATTTGGCCAAAGAGCCCGTGCCTGCTGAGGTTTGTGCGGCGTTTGGCGTAAAAGAGCTAAAATTCGGCAAAGACTACATCATACCAAAACCGTTTGACAATCGCGTGCTTTTAGCCGTGGCTCCTGCGGTAGCGCAGGCTGCGGTAAAGGACGGCGTAGCTAGAGTAAAAAATTTTGACGTCGAAGCGTATAGAGCGAGTCTGGCGAAGTTATTTTAGTTAAATTTGCGAGGCGCCTTGCTCGCCGTTCTTAGCTTTTAAAGGCTGCGGCGAGCGAGGCTAGCCTGCGCTAAATTTATTAATTTTGCTACGCGCTTTGGCTTTGTTAAAAAGTCTAAAATTTAGAGCGGCTCGCCGGGCTAAATTTAGCCTTGTTTTATCGCGCGCCGTTTTTGCTCTGAGCCAAATGCCACAAGCTCGCAAACCCGTCTAACGGGGAGCTAAATTTTGCCCGCTCATAGCCTCTTAGCCGCGAGCAAGCCTTACGCGCGAAACGAGTGGTTTGCGAATTTTACGACTCAAAACGGTAAAATTTAAAAAGCCCTAGCCTAGCGTTTTTTAAATTTTATCCGCTAAATTTAAGGATCATTATGAAAAATTTCACCGCCGCCGATGCCGCCGAACTACCAAACGTCCGCCTAGTCTCTCACCCGCTCATCGAGCATAAGCTAGCTATTTTGCGAGACGCCTCGACGCCGACCTTTCAGTTTAGGATGCTAGTCGACGAGATCAGCCACCTGATGATATTTGAGGCGACGCGCGATCTGGCGCTAAAAGACGTGAGCGTGCAGACCCCCGTCGCGCAGGCGCAGGCTAAAAAGCTAGCGACGAAGGTCATGATCTGCCCTATTTTGCGCGCCGCGCTGGGGATGTTAGAGAGCGTTTTTAAAATCATACCAAACGCCAGCGTCGGATTTTTGGGCTTTCAGCGGAACGAAAAGACCGCGCAGGCCGAGTTTTTCTACGCTAAACTGCCCGCAGACGCCGGCGAGCGCGTCGCTATCGTCATCGATCCGATGTTTGCTACCGGCGGCACGGCGATAGACGCGGTCAAATTTTTACGCGAAAAAGGCGTAAAGCGGATCAAATTTATCTCCGTTATCGCCGCGCCCGAGGGCTTAAAAAGATTTAGCGAGATTTATCCGGACGTGAGCGTTTATACCGCCGCGATCGACGAGAGGCTAAACGAAAAAAACTACATCGTGCCGGGCCTTGGCGACGCGGGAGACCGCGTGTTTAATACCTTGTAAATAGCGCGTTTTTTTGAGCGCCTTTAAATGAGCTAGAAAATTCGCCCTGCGACGGGCTATACGTCAAGTCTTGGGATGAAATTTTCGCCACGGCATTTAAATCCGCCTAAAAATTTCGGCGCTCGTTTTTCTTGCGCCGTTTTTTAGCAAAAGCCGACTTTCCCAGCATTTCGCGTACTTCCGCTTATTTTTCACGCTCAAATTTGCGCTCGCCCAAATTTTGAATTAAATTTCGGCAAATTTTACGTTCATGGCAAAATACGAATAAAAATTTCAGATCGATTTTTCTAAAATTGCTCAAATCAAAACTAAAAGAACGCGGCTTTATCAAGCTAACCGACGCGAAATTTATCTATAAAAGCGCGGATATGGGCTACAAAAAAGCAGATACTCGATATGTTTTTTAACTTGTATTTTAAAAATCAGCCGCAAACGCCGAGTATCGCGAGGTTTTGCGGGCGCAAGACATCAGCGGTAGTTTATCCCTAGTTTAAGCATTTGATAAGAGGCGTAAATTTTGACGAAAAAGGTAACGAGGAAGAGTGCGCCGAGTTTATCCGCTCTAGGCTCGCTCATGCTCCCCTAAATCAAAAAATTCGCTACCAAAAAAAGGGGGGGGGCGTATAGGCGCTGATAGATAAATACGCGCCGTAAAAGTGCGAATTTGGCAAAAATCTGCCGAATTTTTAAAATTTACGCTAAAATCGCGGCTAGATTTGCGTAGCGTAAAAAAGGCACTAAAATCAAGATTAAATTTGATAGATTTTGCCCTCTGCCAAACCTTCAAATTTAAAACCTGCCTTAGCCCTAAGTTTGCCGCATCGCAAAATAAGGGTCGCTACCGCCAAAAGCGAGCTAAATTTAGCCGTCAAAGGGCAAATTTACCGAGCGGAACGCGCTTTAAATTTCACTAAAAAGGTCTTTTTTGAATAAACAAATTTTACGAAACGTCATCTTGCCGCTAGCCGTTTTATTGCTAGCGGCGCTGTTTAAATTTCTATCTCCAAGCGACTTGGCCGCTCCAGGTCAAAATCAGCCGCAAAGCGAATTTAGAGGCGGCGGCGCAGAGAAAAATGTAGCCGCCGCACCGAGCGTAAACGTCGTAAAAGACGGCGTCTACACCTCAAAAGACGAGGTTGCGGCGTATATTTATAGATTCGGCGGGTTGCCGCGAAACTTCATCACAAAAAAAGAAGCCCTCGCGCTCGGATGGGACGCTAAAAGCGGCAATCTATGGCAGGTCGCGGACAAAAAAAGCATCGGCGGCGACCGCTTTTCAAACAGAGAAAAAAGGCTGCCCGAGGCTAGCGGGCGCAAGTGGTTTGAGTGCGATATCGGATATGGCGGAGGACGGCGCGGAGCCGAGCGCATCGTATTTTCTAACGACGGGCTGATCTACTACACGCCCGATCATTACGAGAACTTTTATCTACTTTATGAGCGGAGGCGGCAGTGAAAATCATAACTCTAAACGGCGCGAAAATGCGCGAGAAAACGGCGACCTTTGAGTATCTGGCGCGAAAATTCGGCCTGGGCCCCGAGATAAAAAATCTCGATGCACTTTACGACGCGCTCGGCGAGATAAACGAACCCACGCAGATAAATCTAAAAAATCACTCCTCTCTTGCCGCGCTAGGGGGATATGCTGACGATCTGATCGCCGTTTTTACCGACCTTGCGGAGGAAAACGAGCGGGTAAAATTTGAGATTTTATCTTGATTTTTCGGGCCAAATTTAGATCAAACTCGCCTTTTAAAAACCCAAATTTAATCTCGCTAGAGGATGATTTTAGTTTGCGTTTGGCATTTTAGGCGCAAACTTCCGGCCGCTAGCGCCCGCTTCTTAGCGAGCATAGGCGCGCTGCAAAAACCGCTCAAAGCCTGACCCAAGCAAAGACAAAAACAGCCGTCAAGCCGTTTATAAAGCCGCAAATTTAGCCCAAAATGCTCCGTCTGGCGTTAAATTTAGCTCCGAGTCAAGCTCTAGCCTACGATTTTACCAAAACCCAAATGCGAAACTAAGCGAATTTAAACGCCAAATAGCCGTAAATTTAGCGTTTTCGCCCTATTTACGGTATAAAGCGGCAAGCAAGTTTTAGGGCGTAAAAGCGCAAAAAAACAAATTTAGCCTGCGGTAAAACGGCGTAAATTTATCCCTTTGGCAGGCCCGCGCCTTTGCTCCGGGCAAACCGTATCCGGCTCTGATACCGACCTAGCAGGCGGCTTTGTGGCATAAATTTAGACAAAATAATATAAAATCGGCCAAATCAAATCCAAGGAAAAATATGACCGAAGTAGAAAAATTTATAAAAAAGCTCCACCGCCTGGAAAAAAGCGGCGATCTGGAGGTCGAGCATCTACTAAAAGCGCTAAAGATACCGGACCCGGCTCTCATAGAGCCTCTGCGCGAGATGTCTAGGCAGTATGACTGGCAGCCGATGAACGACGACTTAGTGGTACCGATGGCTGCGTGGGTCGATGCTATCTGCATCTATCTAGAAAGCGGCGTAGCAGGACTGATCAAAGCCATAAACCGCCCAAAGCGGTTTTTTCGCATAGTTTTTGGCACCATAGAGGAGCTACTGCCGCACACGAGGCCTTGGATGCGTTTTTGCAGCTGGGAGAGGAGTTCGCACGCGGTATCCCGCCTAAGAAAAAGAGCTTTGCAAAGTGCTATATCTACGCGCTTACGCACTCTTCTCGCAGCATAAAGAGCGAAAAAGTCGGTGCGCGAACGCACGATGCTTTCGCGCCTATTTTAAAGGGGCTCATCGCAGCAACGATCGGTACGAAGGACGAAATCGTGGCCGAACATGCGGCGATTTGCTTTGAGGCTTTGGGCGATACGAGCGATACGGAGTATCTAAAGTCTCTAGCCTTTAACGAAAAACGCTACAAAAATATCGGCAAAACCGTCGCAAAAAGGATAATGAAAAAATATGAGCAGTAAGCCCGGAGTTTGGTTTATGCTTCTGCCGGCTAATAGGAATTTAAAAATGTGCTTTGCTAGTTTAAATTTACGGCGCGAGCGACCCGAATAAATCCGCCCAAAACAAAGACCTCGGGCTAAATTTATAAGTCCGTCGCCGACAAAAGCAATCGCATCTCATAAAAGCGGCTCCATCAAAGCATGGTGCCGCTTTATCCTTAAAAATATAGGCGGGACTTAAAGCGTTTATTTTTACGGCACTTTTGTTATATGGATTTATACTTCTGGACGGCTTGGGCTAGATCGCGTATCGGGAAAAAGCGAAGCGTAAATATGCGGGCTTTTATTTTTGCGGCTCTCAAAAACCCGCACAACCAAAAACGGAATCGTAGATAAAGTCTTTTTGATTAAGGAGTAGAGCTCTTTTTTAGGGCTTTGGCGGCTTGCTTGTTTTTATGCGATAGAACGTACTGTTTATCCAAGCCCAATGTCAAACCTACATAAGAAAAACCAGGAGCAAGAAAATCTACCTTATGACTTTTCGGACAGCAATTGTTTTTTGACTTGTTGTATTCCTTTAACCCCTGCTCTGTAGCTTAATCTCGTATTCGGTTAGATCTTTGTCTCGCATTTGTAGACCAAACCCAGGCACTCTTTTGCGTTTAGAAGGCGCACAAGTCAGACAATAAGTCAGAAAATAAGGCATTTCGGACGCTTTTGGTATTTGGATAATTTTTTATGTAGTTTAGAGGATTTTTAAGTCGATAACGTCATCTATGTGGCCGCAACCGTCGCTTTCGGGCAAATCGTAACGGTCGATCAATTTTATACAGCCAAAAATATCTCTATTTAGGTAATCTCGAACTCGAGCAAAATACCAAATATGATAAACTAGCTCGAAGAAGTCCCATAATGCAGAATATTTGCGAGACGAGAATATAGAGTCGGCAATTTTTCGGATTTCCTTAACGGCGATACTTGTTATCGTTTTTGAGGCTAAATTTGTAAATTTTCCGTTTTTTGAGGATAGTCGTAGGCTTCCAGCCCACCCCAAAGCATTCGAGATATTTGTCGAATACGAGGGCGAGAGAGTTTTTAGAAATATTAGCGGTAAGGTTAGCCTCCAGGTATTCATCGGCTAAATTTAAGGCGTCTCGACAAGAAACTTGGGGGAATGTTCCTAAAAACTTCGTCAGAATACCGCTAGAGGCGAAATAGAAGTCTTTACGAAACTTAATGCGAGTATTACCGATAGAGCGGATATTTAGCCAAAGATTAGGAGTTAAAGCCTGGCGGCTTGCTTTTACGTCCTTTTCTAGACGATAATCTCGTATAGCCTCGTCGGGATTAACGCGAAATTTAGCGGTATCGTGCAACTTAGGATTAGAGGTTTTTGCTAGCTTCATATTCAGCTCCGAATCGTGGATTTCTAATTAATTATAAGAAAACGGAACGATGCCATCATGTTAAGTCTTAAAAAACTCACTAATCTTAGCTAGTGAGTAGTTTTTAGTGAGTAAAAGAGCGAAAATAGGAAATTTATCGCAATAAGTCCCATTACGGACTACGTCAAAAGCATGTATTTTGGGGAAAGTTTCATATTCGAGAGTCTTATGGTGCGGATGAAAGGACTTGAACCTTCACGCCGTGGGGCACCAGATCCTAAGTCTGGCGTGTCTGCCAATTTCACCACATCCGCACAACAATAATAAAGTGGTACGCCCATCAGGATTCGAACCTGAGGCCTACGGCTTAGAAGGCCGTTGCTCTATCCAGCTGAGCTATGAGCGCATAAAAACAAAGTGGCGCGCCCGATAGGAGTCGAACCCATAACCTACAGATCCGAAGTCTGTCGCTCTATCCAATTGAGCTACGAGCGCCCAAGTGGGGTGAGTGATGGGAATCGAACCCACGACCCTCAGGACCACAATCTGATGCTCTAACCGACTGAGCTACACTCACCATCTAAAAATGGTCGGGGTGAAAGGATTCGAACCTTCGGCCCTCTGGTCCCAAACCAGATGCGCTAACCAGCCTGCGCTACACCCCGAGGCATTGCGAGTTTAGCCTACTTATTGAAAAGGCGCATTGTAGCGAAAAAAATATACTATGTCAAGAAAAATAAGCTTAAATTTCAAAATTTGCGAAAATTATCGCTTCTAGCCGCGCAAACTCGGCTAAGAATAAATTTTGCATAAAAGAAAAAAGTTAGCCCGATCAGCCAAACGTTAAAAAACATCGCCTTAAAAATATCTTGCAACTCGCCGCCAAAAACATCGGCAACAAGCGAGTAAAGCGCGATTTGCAGCACTATCTGACGGGTAAAATTTAAAACAAAAACCGCCGCGGGCCTTTTTACGCCTTGAAGCGTCGAGCCGGAGAGATTTATGAGCGCGTAGCCTATAAACGCTAGCGAATTTACCGCAAAATAGCTTTTTGCCGCACTCACTACCTCGGGCGTCTCGTCAAAAAACCCGACCAAAATCCCGCCGAGCCCAAGGCAAAAAGCCGCCGCAAAAACGCAATAAACCGCTAAAAATTTGACTGCATAAGCGTAGCAGCCGCACACTCTGGCGTATTCGCGCGCACCGAAGTTTTGCGACACGATACCAAGCACCGCCGATGCGATGCCAGTCGTCGGCAGCATGACGATCTGCTCGATACGTAGCGCGAGACCATAGCCTGCGACCGCGTGCGTGCCGTAGCGGCTGATAAAGTGCATGAGAACGAGCCCGCCAAGCGACATCGAGAGGTAGTTTAGACACGCAGGCAAGGCTTGGGCTAAAATTTTGCGGTAGATGGCGAGTTCTGGTGCAAATGAGCGTAAATTTAAAAAATTTATCATACCCGTTTTTGCGACTTTGATGCCTAAAAATAGCGAACCCAAAAGCTGCACCGAAGCCGTCGCCAGCGCTATGCCGCCGATACCCAGCCCGCAAAAATCCACGTAAAAAAAGCAAAAGCCCAAATTTATAAAAAGTCCCGCAAAAAGCCAGTTTCGCAGGCTCTTCGTGTCGCCCGCGGCTACCAACACGCCGTTTAGCGATTTTATAAGCAAGAAAAATGGCGAAGCAAGGAATATCACGCGGTTATACGCCATGGCCTCGCGCAAAAACTCCTCGTTCGCACCTAAAATTTTAAGCAGATGCGGAGTAAAAATAAATCCTGAAAGCCCCATAAAAAGCGCACAAAGAAAGACGAAAAACACGCCTTTTGCGGCATAAATTTTAGCTAGCCGGTCCTTGCCTCCGCCAAGCGCGTTGCCCACAAGCGCCGTTAGCGCCGAGCCAAAGCCAAGCCCCACGCCCACGACGCTGATATAGAGCAAAAAACTCATCGAAAAGCCCGCCAGCGCCTGCGTCGATATGCGCGCGGCAAAAAACACGCCCGTAACGTTATAAAGCGTGTTAAAGCTCATCGCGACGCCCGCGGGCGCGGCTAGGCGCAGCACGAGCTTGTTTATGGGCTCTTTTGTGAGATTCACTTGATTTTGAGCTCCAAAAGCGCATCTTTTACCTCTTTTGGCACGCGGTAGCTGTCGCGGATCTTTGAGATCGTTTTGTTGTGGGTAAATTTACTCAGTCGCCCACTCTCTAGCAGCTGCTGCCCTGCGCCGTCAAATTTAATAAAAATCTCAGCTAAACACCAAGCAGCCGCCATTTGCACGTAGTATCGCTCATCCTTTTCCTCAGCGCAAATTTCAAAAAACCGCTCGAGCGAAATCGCCCCAAAATTGCGCATAAAATAAACGTAGAAAAAGCGCTTTTCGTATTCTAAATTTGAGCCTAGAGCCTGCTTTAGTAGCGCATCCACGTAGCGCGCATCGCTGAATTTAGGCTCAAAGCCGTCCGTCACAGCCCAGTTTGGCATCGTTTTGATAAACTCGCTAGCTAGCTTAAATTTAGCTTCGTCGTCTTTTATGAGCATTATCAAAAAGCCCTTTAGCATAAACTCCTCGTGAAAAAACGGCTCATAAGCAGCGATCTGTTCTAAATTTAGCCGAGCAAAATTTTGCTTTGCCAGGCGTCTTAGCTCGGGAGTTTTTACGCCTAAAATTTCGGGGCTTTTGATGAGTTTTTGCGAAAAGGCCGCTAGCTTTTGGCTCCCAAGCCCCTCTAAAATCTCTAAAAATTCGCCTTTTACGTCCACGCTAGCTCCTTTGCTTTTTAAATTTACTGCTCAAATTCGTCCTGCTTAAATTTGACGCCCCAAAAAGCCGAAGCGTCAAATTTGCCGCCCTGCGCGCCTAAAAGCAAATTTTAAAGGCTCAAATTTTACTTTTGAGCCTCTTGCGCGCGTTTTGCCGACTTTTTGCGAGCGTAGATGTTGATGAGCTCCACGCCTAGAGAAAACGCCATCGCAAAGTAAACATAGCCCTTAGGCACATGCATACCAAGCCCCTCGCCCACAAGCGTAAAGCCGATCAGGATCAAGAACGCAAGCGCGAGAATTTTGATCGTCGGGTTGTTATCGACGAAATTTGAAATGCCCTTAGACGCGAACATCATCACGCCCACGGCAAGTATCACGGCTAGGATCATGATCTCGATGTGGTTTGCCATGCCCACTGCGGTGATGACGCTATCAAGCGAAAAGACGATGTCAAGTACGGCGATCTCGGCGATAACGACCCAAAAACTCGCATGCCCTTTGCTCGCCGAGTGCTCCTCGTGCTCGCCGCTGACGCTTGAGTGGATCTCGAGCGTGGATTTGCCGATAAGGAAAAGCCCGCCTAAAATCAGCACCAAATCGCGCCCCGTGATCGTAAAGTCAAACACGCTAAATAGCGGCTTGGTAAGCTTCATAATCCAAAATAGCGAAAGCAAAAGCGCAATCCTCGTTAGCATCGCAAGCGAAAGCCCCAAAATGCGGCCTTTGTCGCGCTGCTCTGGCGGGAGTTTGCCCACTAGGATCGCGATAAATATGATGTTGTCGATACCAAGCACGATCTCAAGCCCCGTTAGCGTCACGAGCGACAGCCACGCTTCGGGCGAAAAAATCCAATCAAACATTTTTTTCCTTTTTTATAAATTAGGGCGCGATTATAGCCAAAACGGGTTTAAATTTGATTGAGCGAGCGGGCACGGGCGTTTGGGGATCAAATTTGGCGCTTTAACGCACGAATATTTGCGTTTTGAGGCGATTAAATTTGACGGATTTTGGTTTATTTGGTAGCGGTTAAATTTGCCGCGATGAAATTTGGTTTTGTAAAATACGCCGCAAACGGCTCTGCGAATAAATTTTTAGAAAAAACGAATTTAAGGAAAATTATCTTGGATAAAGGGCGTTTAAGCGATAAGCGGATAAAATTAAAATCTTTTGTGAAATTTAAAATAAAGTGGTGACCCCTACGAGACTCGAACTCGTGTTACCGCCGTGAAAGGGCGATGTCCTAACCGCTAGACGAAGGGGCCACAAATTAGCGGAAATGGGATTTTACATTAAAGATAATAAAAAACAGCTTAAATTAAGGATAAAAAATTATGAAAAAATTTTCTAAATTTGCTTTGAGCGCGCTTGCATGCCTCGCGCTTGGCGGCTGTGCCGCGCTACAAAGTCAAAAATCATCAGACAAATTTACCGTCACCATCCTCACTCCGCCGCTAAAAATCAACGACGTGGGCTTCCTGCACAAAACCGCAAATCAGCTAAATTTGCAAATTTACAGCTCGGGCGTAAATACGGTAAATCTCAAAATAAACGACAAAATTTGCATGAACGGCGCGTGTTTCGAGAAAAAAGAATTTAACAAAAAGTTCTTTTTAGAGGAGAGATATGACGACTTTTTCGCGGAAATTTTGGAGCGCAAGCCGCTGTATGACGGCATAAATGTAATGACAAATTCGTGCGGTTTTATACAAGATATAAGTAAATATTCAATAAAATACGAAGTTTGCGGTAAAAATATCAGCTTTTTCGACGCTAAAAACCGCATAAAAATCATCATAAAAGAGCTTCAATGAAATTTATCGGCGCGCATGTGAGCATCGCGGGCGGCGTAGAAAACGCTCCGCTAAATGCGGCAAATATCGGCGCGAACGCCTTTGCGATGTTCGTCAAAAACCAGCGCCAATGGGAGGCCAAGCCGCTTTCCCAGGAAAGTATCTCCAAATTTAAGCAAAATTTAAAAGCAGTCGGCATCGAGCCCAGGCACGTTTTGCCGCACAACGGCTACCTTATAAATTTAGGCCATCCAAGCGCCGAGCAAAGGCAAAAGTCCATTAACGCCTTTTTGGACGAAATTTACCGCGTAGAGGCGCTAGGCCTAGCGATGATAAATTTTCATCCGGGCTCGTATCTAAACGAAATTTCGCCCGAAATTTGCCTCCAAAATATCGCAAATTCCGTAAATTTCCTACTCGAAAATAGCCAAAACGTAAAGCTAGTCATAGAAAATACCGCGGGTCAGGGCTCAAATTTAGGCTTTAAATTTGAACACCTAGCCTTTATCGTCAAAAACTGTATCGATAAAAGCAGGATCGGCGTTTGCCTAGATACCTGTCATACGTTTGCCGCTGGATACGACATCAGGGGCGACTACCGGCGCGTGATGGGCGAATTTGACGAGATAGTCGGGCGCGATATGCTGTGCGGCATGCATCTAAACGACGCTAAATTCGACCTAGCCAGCAAAAAAGACCGCCACGAGAGCCTGGGCAAGGGCTTCTTGGGCTTAAAAACGTTTGAAAACATCATAAACGACCCCCGCACGGACGATATCCCGCTAGTTTTAGAGACGATCGACGAGAGCATCTGGGCGGACGAGATAAAAATTTTAAGAAACTTTAAAGGAGAATAAATGAGAAAATATATCGGCGTTTGCCTAGCGGCTTGCTGTCTAAATGCGGCGGGCTTCAAAATCCCCGAGCAAAGCGGCGATAGCATCGCACTTTTAAACTCAAACGTCGCAACGAGCTTCGGACCCGACGCAGCCTATAATAACCCGGCGAATATGATATTTTTGGACGGCGGACACTACTTTGAAAGCTCGCTAACCTACCTGCGCATGTCAAAGACGAAGTACAGACACTTTAACGGGGCTAAATTTACCTCAAAAAGAGCAGGCGCGCTAGCTCCGACTTTTCATTACGTTTCGCCGCAGTTTGGCGACTGGCGCTTTGGCCTATCAGTCGTCGTACCTGCGGGAATGTCGATGAGATGGGACGAAAATCTACCTAAAGCCACCTCTAAAAAATTCGACCTAAAAGTGATCGAGGTAAATCCTAGCGTCGCCTACGCGCTAACCGATAACATCGCGTTGGGCTTTGGCCTTCGCGCCGTTTACGCTAGAGGAGAGGCCGTGCAGGAGGTCCCTGGCGCACTACCCGCCTCGCAAGACATCAAGGGCGACCGCGTAAATTTCGGCTACAACGCGGCTATCACGTATAAACCGACTTCAAATTTGAGCCTAGCGGCCACCTACCGCTCGAAAGTAAATATGAATCTAAAAGGCGACACCGATATCAGCGCGCCGGCGCATCCGAGAGGAGCATTTCCGAGCGGCTCGTATAGCGGCAGCGCAAAGCTATCCGTACCGCTACCTGCGAGCTTAAATTTAGCCCTCTCGTATAAAATCGCAAATACCACGCTGCTATTTGACTTTGAGAGAACCTATTGGTCGGCGTGGAGGGAGCTTGACTTCAACTACCCGGGCGCCTCGGCCGCTCACTACCGCAACCCGTTTTTTGCGGCATTTGACGCGTCCAAAAAGCGCGACTGGAAGGACAGCAACGCCTACCGCATCGGCGTAGCGCACGACGCAACGGATAAGCTCCGCCTGATGGGCGCGGTTACGTTTGACGAAGCCGCCTCTAGAGCTGACACCACGGGCTTTGATCTGCCCGATACCAAGGCCGTCATCTACGCAGCGGGCTTTAACTACAAATTTACGGACGCTTTGGAGCTGGGAGCTAGCTACTTCTACCAAGACAGAAAGGCGCGCGACGTGAACTACTACTCAAACGCGTCGGGACTTTATCCAAACGGCAAATTTGAGCGCGGCAACGCTCAGGCGATAAATTTGAACGTAAAATATAAATTTTAAGGCGCGGCCATGAACTACCCTTACGAAAATTTCGAGGATATGCTAAACGCCGCGGTCGAAAAAAACGGCGGCGGTATCGCGATCTACACCGAAACGGACAAAATAAGCTACAAGCAGCTACGCGCAAACGCCTTTACGCTGGCCGCGTTTTTACAAGGCATGGGCGTGAAAAAGGGCGACCGCGTCGCGATGATCGTAAATAACTCGCCGGAGTTTATCGCTAGCTACTTTGCCATCACGCTACTTGGCGCCGTGGCCGTGCCGATAAATACCTTTTTAAAATACGAAGAATTCGAGTACATCATAAACGACTGCGGGGCGAAATTTCTCTTTGCCTCGGCCGAGCTAGCCAAAGAGATACGCGGACTAGAGAGTAAAACTGCGGTAAAAAAGATCGTCTGGATCGGCGATAGAGCCGAATTTGACGGAAACAATATCGCCTATGCCCACGCGCTAAACTGCCGTATAGAGCTAAATTTGACCGACCGACCAAAGCTTAATGACCTAGCCCACATCATCTACACATCGGGCACCACGGGTAAGCCAAAAGGCGCGATGATCAGCTACCGCAACCTCATCTCAAACGTTCAGGGCGCGCACGAGGTCTTTCACGTACGCACGAAGGATAGATTTGCCGTGTTTTTGCCGATGTTTCACAGCTTTACTCTCACGGCGATGGTGCTGCTACCGATATTTTCGGCATGTTCGCTTATTTTAGTAAAGTCCATTTTCCCGTTTTCAAACGTCCTAAAACAAGTCCTGCTCAAGCGCGCAACCGTATTTTTGGGCGTGCCCGCGATATACACAGCTATCGGCAAAGCAAAAATCCCGTGGTATTTTCGCTGGTTTAACTGCATTAGGATTTTCATCAGCGGCGGAGCGCCTTTGGCCGAGCAGACTATCACCGATTTTCGCGTTAAATTTCCGCGCGCGGTGCTGATAGAGGGCTACGGCCTTAGCGAATGCTCGCCTATCGTATCGGCAAATACGCTGCAAAAACAAAAAATCTCAAGCGTCGGCTTGCCGCTGCCCGGCTACGAAGTAAAATGCATAAACGACGAGATGATCGAACTGCCCGCAGGCGAGGTCGGCGAGCTAATCGTAAAAGGCGACTGCGTAATGCAGGGCTACCTAAATATGCCAGACGCCACCGACGAAACGATCGTAAACGGCTGGCTGCGTACGGGCGACCTCGTTAAGATCGACGAAGAGGGCTATATCTTTATCGTCGACCGCAAAAAAGACCTCATCATCTCAAAGGGCATCAACATCTACCCGCGCGAGATCGAGGAGGTGCTGTTTAAATTGCCCGAGGTCGAAGCCGCCGCCGTTATCGGCGTCAGAGACGAGCATGCGGATGAGGAAGTCACGGCGTTTATACAGTTTAAAGAAAACATGAGCCTGGACGAAAAAGATATCCGCGCGCACCTAAAAAAACACTTGGCGAATTTTAAAATTCCAAAGACGATTTATTTTAAAGACGAACTGCCTAAAAACGCGACGGGCAAGGTGCTAAAGCGCGTTTTAAAAGACCAGATAAGGGGTGAAATTTAGTGCGGTTTTTGATAGAGTTTATCGGCGGTGAGCAAAATTCGAAAATTTCCTCGCTCATAAAATGCAGCCAAAACGAGGCGAAAATTTTACGCCATCTAAGCAAAGGCTACGTCGAAGGCACTCCGCAAAGTAGCGTCTACGACGTACTTTGCGCGGTTTTTGGCAGCGAGGAATATAAATTTATAGCAGGACTTACAGACGTAAAAAACCTGCTAGAGAGCGGTTGGATCGTGCAGGGCTTTTCTATCTTTAAAAACCAGGGCACAGATGGCTCCGGCTCAAATTTACTCGGCCTGCTTCACAGCGAGATCTCGCTATCGCCGCTTTTTCTAAAAATTTTAGAAGAGGGCGAGTTTGGGCTCACGCTGCCATCAGTCGCGCCCTACGCCGATCACCTCGACTACCTAAAAGATCAGTTTTTACGCGTGGAGCTTTACGGCAAGCTCTCGTTTTTTAGCAAAAACGTATCAAGCGACGCCAAAAACCGCCTAGAAAAAGACGTGAAAGAGCTAGAAGCCATCATCGAAAAACGGCTAAATTTAAGCAAAATTTCGATTTCCGTCGAGCAAATTTTCAAAGATAACGCGCTAAACGACAAAGAACAGCTTATTTTCCTCGCTCTTTTAAAGGAAGAGTACGTCGGCGAAACGGACGCAAACCGCGATCTAAACGCGCTTGTAGGGATTTTAAGCGCGGACGAATTTGAGCGCATAAAACATCGCGCGCTACTGAATGAGGGCTCAAAACTAATCGAAAACGGCCTCATCGACTACGACGAGTCGCTAAATACCTACGGCGGCTTTAGCAGAACGTTTTACATAACCGACGAAATTTTACAAAGCGTAATGCACCCAAAAACCGAGAGCAAAAGCAAAAAACTAGCGCTAGAAACTCTCGTAAAAGAGCAGGAAATCTTTGAGCTCATCGAGCCCTCGACCGACATAAACGACGTCGTGCTAGACGTCAAGGTAAAAGAGCTGCTGGACGCAATCCTAAAGCAAGTAGATCGCCGCGTGCTGGCGCGCCTATCTAGCTGGGGCATCAAGTCGCGCAAAAACGTGGACGCCAAAATCATCTTTTACGGTCCGCCGGGTACTGGCAAAACTATGAGCGCACTAAGCCTCGCAAAGAGCCTAAAAAAGCAGGTTCTTAGCTTTGACTGCTCTAAAATTTTGAGTAAATACGTCGGCGAGAGCGAGCAAAACGTGCGTAAAATTTTTGACACCTACAAAGAAATCTGCGCTAAAAGCAAGAGCGAGCCCGTGCTGCTGCTAAACGAGGCCGATCAGTTTCTAAGCACGCGCGTCGAGGGCGGTAGCGGCGCGGACAAGATGCATAATCAAATGCAAAATATATTTTTGGAGCAAATCGAGCGCTTTGAGGGCGTGCTCATCGCCACGACGAACTTCTTGCAAAGCCTAGATGTCGCGTTTTCTCGCAGGTTTGATTATAAGATCGAGTTTAAAAAGCCCGACCTCGCCGCTCGCCTTGCGATCTGGCGCAAAGTACTGCCCGAAAATGCGAGCTTTGAGGAAAATTTCGACGTCAAAGAGCTGGCTAAATTTGAGCTAAGCGGCGCGCAAATCATGCTCGCGCTCAAAAATACCGCGCTAAAAGTAGCCGTGCGCGAGGATGGGATATTTACGATGGGCGACTTTGAAAGCGAGATCAAACGCGAGATGAGCTCAAATTTCGGCGAGGATAAGAAAGTCGGATTTGACGGGTAAATTCGGCTAAATTTGAGAGTGCGGCTGGGCTAAATCGGCTAAATTTAGCTCGCTGTTTGGCTAAGACGCTTTTACCACATTTACGCCGCTTGCAAAGCTTTATTGCGCGTTTTTGCAAATTTGATCGTTAAATTCGTAGCTCGGCGGACGCAAATTTGGCAAGCGATTTAAATTTATCACAGCCATAGCTGCTCAAATTTGAAAGGATTATTAAGCATGGGTGATTTTTTACTACGCCAAGCCAAGCTATTTTTAGGCATCGCAGCCCTTTGCGCTCCGCTATGCGCGCTCATCTACTTTATATCAAAAGAGTATTTCGACGAAATTTTAGTCGGCATTTTCGTCACGTATATTTTCCTGCTCGTTGTTTTCGTTTTTAAATTCATCAAGCTACTTTTAGGCTTCAAGGACGAGGACAAAAAGCCCGTTTGGGAGCAAATTTTAACTTGGCTGTCAAATATCGCCTAGATCGCCACGCTCAAAGCAGGATTTTACCGCCAAACCCTTCGCCCGCTTTTAAAATTTCATCCCTTAGCCTCTCATGTCCGGCCGATAGGGCCGCGATCTTAGCTAGTTTTTCGTCCTTTATCTGCGCAAATTCGCTCTTTAATGCCGATAAAATTTTATTTAAAAAAGACGCATTGCCCAGCATTTCATTTTCAAATTCGTATAAATTTAGCGACAGTAAAACACGGTCTTGCACCTCGTCAAAGCTCGGGATAAACAGAGCAAAGCCGTTTTGCTCGTGCGCGCGCATAGAGCCTGCTATCTTTTCTTTTAGAAAATACACGGCGATTTTAACGGCGTTTTCGTAGTTTGCGGCGACTTTGAGGTTTAGCTTTTCAAAAAACAGCGCCGTCTTTTGCAGTCCTTTAAATTTCGCCGTCTCATAGTCTCGCAAAAACGTCCTATACACCTGCCCCGCATACGTCCTAACGTCGGCAAACAGAGTATCCGAGTGCGTTTCGTCCTCTTTTTGCGCGTTTTCAAATTCGGACTTATACATCATAAACTCGCGCTCCAGCCGTGCGTAAATTTCATCCAACGCCGCGCCGATTTCCTCCTGCAACGCGCTTAAACCCCGCTTGTACGTTCTAAAAAATTTGGCGAATTTCACGTCGTTGTAGATGAGTTTTGAAAACACCTCGTCGCTGTCAAAATCCACCGCCTCATACTCGCTAGCTTCAAAATACTCGCCCTTTAGCAACGTTTTTCGCGGCGAGTATTTATACTTTTTTTTGCTTTTTAGGCTGGCTAGGATTTCGTCTGCAACGAGCTTTGCGACGTGCTTTAGCTCGTTAAAGGCTAGCTCGATTTTCGGTTTAAAATTTTCTTGTACGGCTCTTAAATTTGACTCCAGCTCGGCGTCAAATTTGGAGATTATCTCGCCCGCTTTTTCGTAAATTTTAGCGATTCGCTCGTGCTGAGCAGCGTTTACGGCAACCAGCCTAGCGCACTTTTCGCGCACGAATTTTTCTTTTATCTCTTCGCCGCCAAAAAGCTCGCGGATAGCGCTTATCGCCGCACTAAAATTCGACTCTGCTAAAAGCGCCGCATCGCCCGCAGCTTGGGCGTTTACGGCTTGCTTGGCGGAAACTGCGATAATGCGCTCGAAAAATCGCCCGTACGTCGTTTGCGCGTGAGTTTTGAGACGCTCAAGCTCGTCGTTGCTTAGCTTATCTTTTTGATTTAGCAAACAGATCGCCGTTTTGCCCCCGCCAGCCAAAAACTCCTCGATCTGCGCGGCTTCGCTAGCGCGCGCGGCATTGTCGGCGAGGCTTAGCCAGATGACGCCCGCGACGTCTTTTAGCACTTCGTGCGTGACGGCGGTGTCGGCCTTTGAGAGCGAGTTTAGCCCGGGCGTATCGACGAAATTTACCGACTTTAAAATTTCAGAGGGCGCATAAACGCAAAGCCTGCTCACGTCATCGCCAAACACGCGCTGATCGACGAAGCGTGATATCTCCTCGACGCCTAGATACAACTCTCTGCCGTTTTCGTAAAGCACGCTAAGTCCTGGCGCGGCGCCGTATCTGATAAAAGTCGGCTTTGAGGTCACGGGAGTTAGGCCCGAGGGTAAAATCTCGCTACCCAAAAGCGCGTTTAAAAACGTCGATTTGCCGCTAGAAAACTGGCCGACGATAGCGACCGTAAGCGGGCTAGATAAAAACAGATCGAGTTTATTTAGCTCCCGTTTTAGCTCGGCGCTCGGGTGAAATTTGGGCTCGGTTAGCTCGTTTTGCAGCCGTCTAAATCGCCCGTGAAAATCGTCCGAAAATATCTTAAAATACCGCGTTTTATACGCGTTTATAAACTCCTCAAACACTTTGCAGCTCCAAATTTATGGCATTTATCGCCTCGCTTTGCGAGTTTAGGCGCTCTAGCTCCTGCAAGTCCCGCCCGCTAGTTTTTGCCAGCTCGGCAAGCTCGTTTTTTAGCGCCTCTTCGCTGATTGCGAGCGCTTTTTCTTTATCTTTTAGCGCGGCTTCGATCTGCTTTTTAAACTCGCTTTTTTCAAATTCGCTAAGCTCGAAAACGAAATTTTTGATCCGCTGAGCGCCCAAAAACTCCTCCGCGGCTACTTTGGCGGCTTCGGCTACGTCTTGCGCGCCCGAGTTTGCCGCGCTAGCCACCGCGTCCGCGACCTGGGCGCACTCTAAGCTTATCCCTTTTGAGTTCAGATAGTCGTTTATGCTAAAGACCTCGGTCGCTGCTGTTTTACCCTCAAATTCGCCGAATTTTAGCGCGATATTTTGCGCGCACGCGGTGATTTGCCGTACGATTTCGTTGCGGTTTTGACGCATCAAGGCGGCAACGCCGTCTTTGATCGTCGTTTGCGCGATGCGCGAGAGGCGCTGCGGATCGATCTTTTGTTTTTTAGAGGCCGCGTAGTTTATATCATCCGCGATGCGCTGCTTTAGCGTTTGAGCAAGAGATTTTAGCCCAAGCTCGTAGCTAGCCGCAGTTTTGGCCGTATCTAGGCGCTCCAGCTCCTCTTTTACCGCGCCCCTCACGTCCTCTAGACGGCTAGCTAGCGCGGCTTTTTGCTCGTTTAGTTCAGAAAGCTTTTGCGACAAGCTCAAATTTGAACCCGTTAGCTTTAAAATCTCGCTTTGCGTATCCGCCGCAAACTGCACGCAGACGCGTCCGAGCTCCTTTTTATACGCCTCGATGCCAAGACGAGATTTTTGGCTATTTTGACCAAAAAGCGTCTCGTAAAGATACTCCTTAAACTCCTCGACGCCGCTGTTTTGCCCGCCTTCAAAGTAGCTTTTAGCGCTCACAGCGAAAAACTCCGCCCCGACGCCAAGCCCCCGCGTACGCTCCTCGACGCTCTTTTTGGCGTAGGCGGCAACCTCGTTTAGCTCGCCCACCTTTAGCACGTCGGCGTGAGTTAGCAACACGGCGAGCTTTACGGCATGCGAGTTTTGCAAGCTTGCGACGATGAAGTCCAGATCCTTTTGTGTGGCGCTTTGCGAGACGTTCATCAGGTGCACCATCAGGTCGCACTCCCGCATAAATCGCCGTACCAGCTCCTCGCGCGCAGCCACAGCGTCGTCGATGCCGGGCGTGTCGATGATGCGCACGTTATCCTTTAAAAGCTCCAAATTTTCGTAAAGCTCGACGCTTTTTACGAATTTGGCGTATTTGGAGTCTGCCGAGGTGTAGCACTTGATCTCGTCCGTTTTGACGGTCTTGCTAGCCGGCGGTTCGGCGCAAATCTCTCTCGCGTCAGGGCTCTCAAATTTAACCGCCGACTCGTCGTCCGCATTAAATTTGACCTTTAAATTTTGCGCCGTTTCGCTCTCAAATTTGACGCCCGCGCCGCCGTAAATTTCGGCTATTTCGTTATCTTGAACTTGGGCTATTCCAAGCTCTCTTAGCTCAGCTTCGCTCCAAAAATTTACCTTCGCAAAAGGCTCGGGCGAGTATTTTAGCACGGTCAAATTTACGGTTTCCGGCACGTTTGAAGCGCCCAGAATTTTTTTGCCCAGCAGTGCGTTTAGCAGAGTTGATTTGCCCGCGTTTATGACGCCGGTAACCGCGACGTTAAACTCTAACTCATGCGCTTTTTGCCGCGCTTTTGTCGCCGCGTTTGCGACGTGCGCGTGCGGGTTTAGCGATAAAATTCGCTCGCAGATATCGTTTAGCGCGTCTATTTTTTGGTGAAATACGTCTGATTTTTTAAAATTTGAGCCCTCTTGCTCGTTCCCTGCGGTCAAATCCGCGCCGAGGGCCTGCAAAAACTCCGAGAGTCTCTTAAAATGCGCGGCGGAGATTATATTTTCGGTTTGCAGGATTTCTAAGGCGGCCAGGAGCTTTGATTTTGAGATTTTTGCGGATTTTAGAGCATTTATCGCGCCTAGCTGAGCGCACTGGAGGCTGTATATGTCGGCTTTTAGCCCAAGCGCGTGAAGGATATCCCTAAACTCCTTTAGCGCCATAAATCTATCGAAATTCTCCACATCCGCCGCGAGTAAAACAGCGAGGCTTCGCTCGTCTGCGAGAATTTGCGTTTTGGGGTCTAAAAAGAGCTTAAGAGCGCCCCAAATTTCGCTTAAAAATTTATCCGTATCCACCGCTTCGCCTTTGATAAAATTTGCGCCCGCAAGGTCGCTTTCGGGGCGAAATTTAGCATAAATTAAATTTAAACAAGCTTGGGCGGCGGGTAGATTTGATGTTAAATTTAAATCCATTTGCGCAGCCTGCAAAAACAGCGCGAATTTGACGGCTCAGGCGCGCCAAATCCCGCAAATTTAATCAAATTTCGCGGGATTTTAGCAAATTTATACCGCGTCGCGTAAATTTAGGGCGTTTAAATTTACGCGTTTATCCGCCGCGCGAGGCTATATTGGGCTTCTTGCTTTTTATAGTATTTTTAAGCACCGCGTAGAGGCTTGGCGCCGTAGAAACGGCGGTAAATTTACCGTCCTAAGGCAAAGGCTAAGATGTCCCGCGCAGAGGATTTCATCGGCGCTAATCGCCAAAAGTAATAAAGCAGGCCGTGTCCGCGTCTGCTTCAAGGCTTACATTTTGGCTCTTACGGGGAAGTTTCGCGCATATGAAGGCCACGTAGCCGTCCGCACCGTCAAAATAGCTCAAAACATAGCTAGCTCGCGAGGCCGCCTTGCAGCGCCTGCGCGTAAAGCTTTTGTGCGAGCTTTTAGGGCTTCTTTACCGAGGTTTTTGAGAAAATTTGCCATTTCTTAATCGGCGGTTTATTTGGACTTTAAATTCGGCTCAGGTTCGCCCCAAAATTTAAGGGCTTTTGAGAGCGCTTTTTGTCGCGGATTAGGCCGTTTGCGTCTTTGTAACGCAGATAGTCTCCGACTGCTTGCTTTTGGTTATCGTTTAGAAGGCTAAACTGCGACAAAGTATAGTCGGTAAGACGAGTAAAGGTAAATTTCAAATCAAAACGGTACTCGCCTCTTAAATCGCCTATAAGAGAAGCAGGCAAGCAAAGAGCATCCCCTTGACATCAAAAAAAGCAAGCCCTACGTTGTATTTATTTAAATTTGGGCGGATATCTTGCGAATCTTGCCGTTTGTGTTGCGCTTTGCGGCGCGTTATTTCCTCCGTCTAGGCGTAGTCGTCGATGGCGTCAGCCTCGCTCAGCCCTATGCTGCCGCATAGCCTCGCTCTGGCAAAGGCTTTTTGGTCTCCTTTACGAGCCCCTTTATCTACCACTCGCGCCACTCCTCGGTTATGTCTACGTCCTCGCCTAACTCTAGCCCCGTTTTACGCACGAGCGCGTCTATCCACTCCCACAGCTCCTCGCGCTCCACGGTCTCTATGAGGCCGTATTTGTCGTTGATTTTGTTTAGGGCTTTTACGAGCTTTGCGGTGCGGCTATATACGGCCGAGGCGCTTTTCTTTTGCGTCGCTTCGCACAGAGTTTGCGCGTAGCTAGCTAGAGCCGCCTCTACGGCCGCAATACTCTGCTCGCAAAACATCTCATCGCCCTCTTGCATACGTTTGCGCCACGCCGCCATAGGCGTTTTGACGCCAAGCGCTTGAATCTCGGGGATGCGGCTTGGGTCTATGTTTTTATTTTGCGACCGCAGATGCGCTTTTAGGCGGGCGCGCTCTTTTTCGTGCAGTTCCAATTTAAACAACCTAATCCAGCTCAGCTTCTCGTCAAAATTTAATGCCACTATCAAACGAAATTCCTCAAAGAAAGCGTCGTAGCCAAACCCGTAATCCGTTTTGCATTTACCCGTAAGCTTCTTGCCTATTTTTGCCTCGACGGTCTTTTTATCGTCGCCTAAATTTAAGCCAAAAGGCAAATCTACGACCGAGTTTCCGCCCGCTTTTTCGGGATAGACGCTAATCTCGTGCAAAATCAGCTGGTCTTTTTCTTTATTGTAACTGCCGATGGGCTCTCCGTACATATTCGCATATCTTACGTAGCCCGTAAATACGCTATCAACCCTTTTTCGTCGCTATCTGCCCTCACCCAAAACAAATTACCGTAAGAATCGTAATTTGGAGTCGGATTACGCGGCAAGCCGCACCGCGCTAAAAACTCTTTGACCTCTTTAGAGTGGATCGGTCTGCCAGCAAATCTTGAAGCTGCATATTTTTCCTTTTAGCAAATTCGTTTTGGAGTTTTTGGATACGCAGGGCTAAATTTAAAGCACTTTAGCGCGCCTTTAGCGGACGCGGGCCGAGTAAATCCGGCTAAAAAGAGTAAATTTAAAGCTTAATTTCGCGCAGGCTTGGTTAAATTTAGCCGAATTTACGGGGTTTGCTAATTACACCGCGGCTCTAGGCGAGATGAGAGCGTCCTCAAAGTCCGCATGCGTCTCTTCGCTCATTATACGCAAAATTTTACTGCGCTTTATCTTCGCGTCGTCTTTAAATATCGCGCGCACCTTATCCATGCCCGCGTAAAAATCGCGCATGAGCACGAGGCAAAGATACCTGCCAAATCCCGTCGGCACGATGCGGCCGCCCTCTTCGTAGATAGCGCCGACTAGCTTTAGTAAATTTAGCTCCGCAAATAGCTCTTTTTTGATATTTGCGCCGTTAAATTCGTCGTATTTGGCGATATTTACGCTGCCGTCAAACAGCTCGGTGAGGAAGATATACTTTAGCCGCTCTTTTTTCGTAAAGCCGCACTTTGCGATAACTGGACTTTCGCCGCTTTTAACGCGGCGGCCGTAGTCGAGCAGATTAAAGGCGTTGATAACCAGCTCGCCGTTTAAAAAGCTAAACGCGCCGCTACCCACGCCCACGTACTCGTGGTGGCTGCCGACGTATTCGTCGCGCAAATTTGCGCTATCTCGGCCAAATGCCCAAGCGTTGCTTTGATGATAGTCGCTAAAGCTCTCGCAGATGATCTCGTAAAATTCGCGCTCATTATCGCTATCTGCGACGCCTAGCGACTTTGCGATCGCATCGCGCGTAAGAGGCGACTTCATCAGCGGGTAAAACGTGATCTGCTCGGGAGCTATGGATTTTGCGATTTTGATGTCGTTTAGTAGCTGCTCTTTGGTTTGATTAGGAAGGTTAAAGATAAGATCAAGGCTCATAACCGGCAGCACGCCAAGAGCTTTTTTCAGCTTTTCTTGCAAGGCTTCGCTAGAGCCGAATTTCTCGTATCTGGCTACGCGTTTTAGCGTCTCGTCGTCAAAGCTTTGTACGCCCACGCTTAGGCGGTCGATGAGTCCTTGAAATCTCTTTAAATTTTCGGGCCGGATGTGGTTTGGATCGCTCTCGCAGGACACGTCTTTGATACTAAAGAGCTCTTTAGCCAGTACGAGCGTTTTTTCAAGCTCGGGTTCGTTTATGAGCGTCGTGCCGCCGCCGACGTAAAGCGAGCCGAAATCAAAGCCTGCGGCCTTAACCTGCCGCATCTCTTGCCTTAAATTTTCAAAATAAATTTTAGCCAGCTCCTGCTCGTAATGATACTTGTGAAACGAGCAATACGGACAAAACGTGTGGCAAAACGGCACGTGAGCGTAAAGCATGTATTCGGTATTTTCGCGCGGCGTTTTTACGTATTTTTTATCTAGGATGTCGATATTTAGGCCATTATAAAGAGATTTTTGCATGGTATTATGGGCGTAATTAATCGCAAATCTTTCTATAATATTCTTAAAACCCATAATTAATTTTCTCCCGTAAATCCAAATTTATGTTCGTAAGGATATCTAAAATTTTATTAATCTCGCCTTGAAAAAGGCTGAATTTGCCGAAGTTTTATCAAAATCTGGCGTAAAATTTAAAATTTGGGCTCGTATTTTGAAGCAAAAATCTACCCGTATTAGCTTTAATCTTTGCTCGGTTTGCGCAAAATTCGCCGCCAAGTTACAATTTTTAGCATAGCGGTTTTGGTTAGTCGCCGCTAGATATCTGATTTATATTTATTTACCGCTTTTAACGGATATCGCCCGCCTTTTGCTTTGAGATTATCAGGCTTGAGTCCAGCTCGAATTTCTCTCCGCTTTTAGTCTGCAGATAGTAAAATTTACCCAGAGCCGATAGGACTTTGACGTTGTAGAGCTCTACGGAGTTTTTTTGCTCTAAAGCGTACGTTTTGCAAACGGGAGAGAGATTTACCGCGCTTGCCTTGAGCGGGCCGCTACGCGTGCCGTTTTTACCGTACGTTAAAACCGAGTTTTCAAAAACGACCTCATCGCTGGACGCAACGCCTATGTCTGCGCCGTTAGCGTCTATAAATTTTATCTCGTCGTCGTTTACTCCGCTAAAAATATACGTCTCGTTGCGGTCTTTTACGGCTAGCTCGGCTTTTTGCTTATTGTACGAGACGATTTGCGCCTTTTGTTTTGCGTAGCAGCCGTCCTTTGCTCCCGCGCCGATGCAGCCGTTTTGATTATTTTGGCAAACGCTTTTTGGCAAAGCGTTTAAGGCGTCTTTTTTGAGCGATAGCATTTTGTAGTTTATATTTCCCAGATCGGCTACTTGGACGATTTTACCGCTCATAACCGCGACGATGACTAAATTTATGATTATCAAAGACCAAAAAATCATCTTGAAATAATCTATATCCTTAGACCTTATCAACGCTCTAAACAAAACGGCAAAAAATGCCATAAAAATCACTAAAAAAGCGGTAGTAAACCCATCATCGCTCACGCGGACGTAGGCAAGCAGAGCTACCATAAACGGAGTTGCAAAGGATAAAAATCCGTGCAATATCATAAAAATAAAAGAGGAATGTCGAATTTACCGTTTTTAATGCGGTAATATATACAAAACGCCGCCACTACCGCCCCGATCCCCGCAAAATAAAGGCTCGGAGAATCTACTGCTCTCGGGAAAAAATATCCGGCACCTATAAATGCTATGCCCGCAAGCGTAGCTATCAGATAAATCGCGTAAAAAGGCTTTTCTTTTTTCGTCGCCGTCGTAAGAAACGATCAAAACCAAATGCAAAGCGGGAAATATATATAAAATAACAAATAAACCAAAACCCGATATCGCAAGCGCGCTAAGTAGCGAAAAGATGCTGTCGCTGACGGCTACCGAGAAAAATCCGACATTTTGCCAAAAGATAAAATATATTATAAACGGAATCAGCCCCAACAGCGCTATTAGAACCTGATAGTATTTTTTCACGCGGCAAATTTGCTCCGAGACGAAAAGCTTGATACGCTTTAGATTATATACTTCTTTATATTTTTTATAAACGTCCGAATCGCGGCTTAACTTATCCAAATTCGCAAGCAAATTTACCTGGCGATAAATTCTGTCGTTTAGCTCGTATATATCCGCAGCCGTTTGCGAATAATTATCGCAGCTAAGGTTTTCAAATTTAGCCAGTCTATCTTTTAATAGACCAATTAGTCCCAAGACGTCCTTGTCGCACTCTTTATTTTTAAGCGTTTTGATAAAATCGCCGTACTCCTTTGCGGCGCTATTTTTTTCTTGGATTAACTTTTTAAAATTATCCATTAAATTTACTTCAAATTTTTAAAACTTATCGGCAGCTCCAAATTTAACCCCTTCACAAGCCTTATACACTCCTGCAGGTCGTCGATGCTTTTGCCGCTTACTCGCACCTCTTCGCCGCGGATCGTCGCCGTTACTTTTAGCTTTGCGTCCTTGATCGCTTTGGTGATTTTTTTTGCGTTTTCGCTATCTAGGGTGTCGTTTAGCTTTAGCGTAGCTTTGATATTTCCGCCGCTCGCACTCTCGCGTTTGCTTTCAGTCACGGCTACGGGTGGGATGTTTCGCTTGATGAGCTTTGAGATCACGATGTCTTTTAGCGCGTCGATTTTGTTGTCGCTAGAGCTAAGAAGCGTGATGATTTTTTCCTTTTCGTTTAGCTCCACCTCGGCCACAAGCCCCTTAAAATCATATCTCGCCGCGATCTCCTTTTTCGCCGTTTCTAGCGCGTTTTTGACCTCCATCATATCGACCGCCGCGCTTATATCAAAACTATGCTCAGTTGCCATTTTTATCCTTTCAAAAATTCTTTTATATTTTCCGAGATCATCGCTACGAGCCGCTCTCTAGCCTCAAAGCTCGCCCACGCCACGTGCGGAGTGAGTATCAAATTTTCCTTATTTTTGATATTTAGCAGCGGATGATCCGCGCGCATGGGCTCGGTCTCCAGCACGTCCGAGGCAAATCGCAAATTTCGCCCATCTATCGCGCGGGCTACGGCGTTTTCGTCCACGATGCCGCCGCGTCCGAAGTTCATCAAAATCGCGCCCTCTTTCATCAAATTTAACTCCCGCTCGCCGATCAAATTTCGCGTTTTTTCGTTTAGCGGAGCGTGGATGCTCACGATGTCGCAGCCGCTTAAAAGCTCGCCCAAATTTTGCCTTTTAAACTCCGCGTTTGCGTTTGCGCCGCTAGTTGAGTAGTAGCTTACCCTCGCGCCAAATGCCGCCGCGACGCGCGCCACGCCTCTGCCGATCTCGCCAAGGCCGATGATGCCAAAACTCTTGCCCGCTATCTCGCCGATACTGCGGTCTAAATTCGTAAAAATTTCGCTCTTCGCCCACTCGCCGCTTTGCGCGTAGTTATCGTAAAATTTGATGCGATTCGTCAGCACAAAAAGGCAAGCAAACGTATGCTGCACGACGCTAGCCGTCGAGTAACCCGCGACGTTTTTTACCGCGATGCCTTTTGCTGCGGCGTAGGCGAGATCGACGTTGTTCATACCCGTCGCACTAATGCAGATTAGCTTTAAATTTGACGCATCCATCGTCTCTTTGTCGATGATGACTTTGTTCGTGATGACGACGTCCGCGCCCTTTAGCCGCTCTATGCACTCGGCCGCGGCGGTCGTCTCAAAGCTAACAAACTCACCAAACTGCTCAAAAACGTCCAAATTTACGTCGCTTCCAAGCGTCGCGGCATCGAGGCAGACTATTTTCATTTTGCGTCCTTATTTGATAAAGTGCCCTACGAATTTGGAGTAGTTATCTAAAATTTCGCCGCCTCTGCGGTATCCCAGCGCGCACGCCTCGTAGGCGAAAAATACGCCAGCTTGGTAGCTATTATTGGCGGCGTCTTTGTTAAATTCATAAAATTCCTGATAGATCGCGCGGTTTTGACCGTAGTCGCCGCCGTTTTGCGAGCTAATGCTACCGTCGGCCTCGATCACGCTCACGTTTGCGCCCTCTCGCCCAAAAACCGGCTTTTTCACGCACTTTTTACCAGCTAACGGCTTATCGCTAGCTTGGAGCAAAAGCGGGTGATTCGGATATAAATCCCATAAAATTTTTAGTATCCCTTTGCTTTGGAAAAGTAGCGTGTATGCGGGATTTAGGATGATTGCTTTTTGATTTCGGACGATGTTTTTTAGGATGATGGCTAGCTCGCCTTCCTGCACGGCGATATCCTCCCACGGCACGAGCTTAAACCAGTACTCGTAGTTTTCGCCGTCAAAAAACACGCCCTCCTCGTCGTTAAATACGACCTCGTGAACGTAAGCAAACGCCGTGTGAAAGCCCGCCTCCTCGGCGATATACTGCAGTAGCTTCACCGTCTGCTCGTCCTCGCTACTGCCCGCAACCGAGCTAAATAAAATTTTCCAGCCCTCATAGTGCTCGTTAAAGCTCTCGGTCTCCTCATCTAGCGTCACGAGGCGCCTAAAATTTTGCTTCAAAGCGTCATAAAGGTCGTTAAACTGCGCGCTCTCGTCCATGCGGTTAAACTTAAGCGCCGCCCACTGGATGATCGCCGTCTCAAACACGGCCGTCGGAGTGTCGGCATTAAATTCGATGAGTTTTATCGGTTTGCCGTCTAGACCGCCGGCTAGGTCAAATCTACCGTAGAGATGCCAGTGCACGTCGTTTTCCCAGCTTTCGCGCACGAGGTCTACGAGGTTAAACGGGATGCCGACCTCGTGGTAGAGGTTGTTGTCGATGACGTGCTGGGCGGCTGCGACGAACATGTCGTATAGCTCGTTTGCGGCGTTGTAGTAGGCCTCGGCCTGCGCCTCGCTAACCTCGACTAGCTCGTCTGCTACGTAGTCGCTGCCGTCTGGATCGGTGTGCCACGTAAAGCCGATCTCGCTTAAAAATTCGCTATTTAGCGGTTCGATTTTTTTTAAATTTATCATTTTATCCTCCGAAACTTGAGCTTGAACTTGAACTTGATCCGCCAAAAAATCCGCTTTTTCCACCGCTTGGTTTACTTGCCGAGCTCGTGGCTTTGGCTTTATTAAAGCTATCTACGCTCCTTGAATAGGCGCTTGGGTTTTTATACGCGCTTTGGCGCTGCGACTGATAGCCGGGGTTGTTAAAGAGCTTATTGCCGATCCAGCTACCTATGATCGCGCCCGCAGCCGAGGCTAGAAGCGTCTCGCCAAGGCTCATACCGCCGCTTGAAAGTTGCGCGTTTTGAGCGTTCGGATTCGTCAAATTTGACGTTCCGGCATCGATTTTAGCGTTTTCTTCGGCGATTAGCTTATCCATCTCCTCTTTGCTCAGCACGCGCTCGGTGCCGTTGATATCCTTTAGCACGACGCGCGTTTCGCTGCTTGGATACTCCTCTAGAACTTTATATTTGCCCGGTGCGGTTTCTTCGATGATGACGAAAGCTCCCGTTTTTTGCGCCGCTTCTTTTAGCGCGCTGCCGTCATTACCGTTTGCTCCCCCGTTATCGCTGCCGCATCCTGCCAGCCCAGCCGCCACCATCGCGCCAAAGCCGCCCACAGCGGCGTAGCTGGCTACTTTTTTGATATGTTTAAAAACTCTCATTTTTTATCTAGCTCCTTTGAAATTTTCTTGCTTTTTACCATTATCACGCCTTTTTTAAATTTGATAAATTTTGATTTTCCGATGTTTTTTATGATTTTATTTTGCGTTTTTTTAAGGCTCTTGCCGCTTAAATTTTGCGATTTTAAAAACTCGGCTAGGCTCGTCCATTTGCCCTCGCTTTTAGGCTCGCTCTCGACGAATTCGACATCGATCGGAGCCGCGTATTCGCCGTTTTGACGAGCCAGAAGCGGACGCTCGAGTAGATTTAAAAAATTTCTAATTTTCTCGTCGCGCTCGCGGTAAATTTGAGCGATTTCGGTTTTATTATTTAGCAAAATTTGCTCTTTTTCGCGAAAAAGCCTCTCTTTGTCGGCTTGCAAATTTTGATTTTGTTCTTTTAGTTCGCTAATTTGCGACAGTAGAAATTCGTTCACTTCGAATTCTCCCGTCTTTGTTTTTTTGGATTTCGCGCTTTTAGCTGATTTTTCGGTAGATGTTTTTGGCGGCTGATTTGGCGCTAAATTTGCCGCAGTATCAGGCTCGTATCCGTCCAAAACCACATATTTTACGCCGTCTTTTTCAAAGGTTTTTAGCGTTCCGCGACGAATGCGGTTGTAAACGGCTTCTTTGGTTACGCCTAAGATTTCCGCAGCCTCGCTCACGGGCACTTTGGACATATTTTTCCTTTGATCGTTGAATTTGGCGTAGATTATGGCAAATTTTGGCTTTGATGCGAGTTAAACGGGAGTTTAAAAAGAAAAGGCCGCCGAAGCGACCCTTTTGGTTAGAGCTTTGACTCGTAGCGTCTAAGCATATATAGACGTTTAAGCATTTTCTTGCGAGCCGCGATTTTTTGTTTTTTGCGGATCTCGGTCATAGGCTCGAAAAAGCGTCTTGCGCGAACTTCGGTCACGACAAGGTTCCTGTCGGTTTGCTTTTTGAACTTTCTGTAAGCTTCGTCAAAAGACTCGTTAGGATGTACCTTAATACCAGGCAACGTCCTCACCACCTTTCAATTAAAATAGACGGCGATTATAGTTTAAATTTTATAAATTTAAGCTTTGCTAGCCGCCAGGGTTTTAAATTTAGCCTTTTAGTATATGCTCCGCCGCTATCATCGCCGAGCTGATACAATCAGGCGTCGAGCAGCTGGTAAGCCTCGTAAATCCGTGCACTCCGCCCGTCGCCTCGCCTACGGCGTATAAATTTTTAATAGGCTTGCTATCATTTATATTAAGAACTTCAAAGTTCAAATTTACCCTCACGCCGCCCGGAGTATAGCTGATGCCAGGAGCCCCGAGTATCGCGTAAAACGGAGCCTTTTCTATCGGAGCGACTTTGGTTAAATCCTTTTTAAAATCGGCATCGGTTTTGGCGGCGACGCTTTCGTTATACCGCTTTATTTCCTCTTTTAAAATTTGCGCATTTAGCTTAAATTCCGCAGCTAGCTCGTCTAGGCTCTCAAATTTTTTCATCTTGCCGGTTTCTATAAATTTTTGCAGCCTTTTTGGGTCATGACTGGAGGTAAATCCCGTCTCGTCAAAGATTATAGTCGGAAACAGATCGCTTTCGTTTTTTTGCATATTTTCTAAAATATTATCGGACAAAGTCTGCCTGTCGCCGTCTTCGTTCATAAATCTCTTTGAGTTTTTGCCGTCGACTGCAATAGCAAATATCAAATCCTCCGTCGGAATACCAAACGAATAGCGTCCCAGGCTAAGCTGTACAGGCATCGCGCCCGCCCTTACCATGGTTTTTAACGCACCGGCCGTTGCGCCTGGATTTGACGGAGTGGAGGCTAGAGCGAGCCTTGGATTTTGCGCTGCTTTAAAGGTTTTGTCCGCCGAAAATCCGCCGCTTGCAAAAATTACGGCCTTTTTTGCTTTATAAAATTTAACGTCTCCCGAAACGTTTTGCGCATCGTCGTCGGCTAGGTTTTTATCAAATTTATATTCCTCTCTCACCTTTAGTCCTATCGCCGCGCCGTTTTTATCCAGCACGATTTCATCGACTTTTACGCGCTTTAGCGTCTTGCCGCCCTTGCTCTCAAAGTGCGAATTTAGAGCCTGCACGCACGCTCCGCCACCACCCACGGTCTCTAGGCTTCTTGCCACGCTATGTCCGCCTAGATGCTTTAGTTTTTCGGCGTATTGTACGCCTCTTGCTTTGACGAATTCATAAGCTCTTTTTGAATTCTCAGCGATCCTGTAGGACTGCTCTATGTAGTTAAAGCCCTTGCCCGCCTTATTTAGATCTTTTACGAAAAGCTCGATAGAGTCTTTGATACCGGCTTTTTCTTGCTGCTCGGTGCCTACGCAGGCAAAATCAAGCTGAGAAACGACGGAGTTTCCGCCCATTCGCGACATCTTTTCTAGTAGCGCTACGCCAAGCCCACCCTCGGCCGCTACGATGCCCGCGACGTTTGCGCTAAGGCCGCTACCTACCACCAAGACGTCGTATTCCGCGTCCCATTTTATCTCGTCATCTTGTGCCGCTTGCAAATTTAGCGCACCAACAGCGGCTGCCGTGAGGCCGGTTTTGATGAAATTTCTTCTAGAAATTTTTTTCATAACATCTCCTTTAAAGAATTTATGAAATTATACACCGTAAAAGGGGCGTAATAGTAATTTTAATACGCGATTAAGGCATTAATCTTATAATCTCGCTATTTTGCAATTAGGAAAAATAATGACCAAAGAAGAGTATAAAAAATATTTCAAATTTGCCAGCAAACGCTATATAGCCTACATCTTGATAACCTGTACCGCGCTTGTTTTGCCTTTTATAACTATCGGCGGAAATCAATTTTTCCTATTAAGCTTTGAGCGCAGCGAGCTGCATCTGTTTTTTGCCAAATTTAACGTCCAAGAGCTATTTTTGATGCCTTTCGTGCTCATCATCTTTTTTATTTTTATATTTTTTATGACGAATTTGGGCGGCCGCGTCTGGTGCGGCTGGAGCTGCCCACAGACGATATTTCGCGTGATTTACCGCGACCTTATACAAACTAAAATTTTAAAAATCCGCAAGAGCGTCTCAAATAAACAAACGCAGGCTGAGAGCGGCGTCAAAAACGCGCTAGCTGTCGCGATCTGGAGCGTTTTAGCCTTTGTCGCGGCGGCGAATTTTCTCTGGTTTTTCGTCCCGCCGCAGGATTTTTTAGTTCAAATTTTAGACCCGGCCGAACATAAAATTTTACTCGGAGCTTGGCTTGTTATCGCGGCGTTTTTGATATTTGACGTCGCGTTTTTGGGCGAAAACTTTTGCGTTTACGTCTGCCCGTACGCCAGAGTGCAGTCCGTGATGATAGATTCTGACAGCGTGCAGGTGATCTACGACGAGGCTCGCGGCGGTAAAATTTATGACGGGCAAACCAAACTGTGGAAAAAGCCGCCAGAACCGCAAAACGAGTGCACCGGCTGCGAGGCCTGCGTGAAAATTTGCCCGACGCATATCGACATCAGAAAAGGCATGCAGCTAGAGTGCATAAACTGCCTGGAGTGCGTCGATGCGTGCACTAAAACGATGTCGGGGCTAAATTTGCCTAGTCTAATTAGCTGGACTAGCTCAAATTCGCTAAAAACCAAGCAAAAGGTGCGGTATTTGCGCTTTAAAACTATCGGCTACTGCTCCGCCATCGCTATAACCGCCGTAGCACTCGCTCTAATGAGCGCCAAAAAAGAAAACATGCTGCTAAACATCAACCGCACGAGCGAGCTATATAAGATAAATAAAAGCGGCGAGATCGAAAATGCTTACGTGTTTTTGTTTGAAAATACCGACGTGGCAGCGCACGAGTTTTACTTTGACGTTAGCGCAAACGATGCCGATATCAAAATAAAACGCCCAAAAAGTAACATTGCCTTAAACGCAGGCGAAAAGAAGAAAATCGTAGTCGTATTAACGGCTCCTAAAAATGCCGCTAGACCCGGTAAAAACGCAAGTGCAAAGATAACTATACGCGCCTACGCCGCAGACGAAAAAGAGAAAATTAACATCGCAAGAGAGACTATTTTTGCATACCCGAGGGACTAAAAATCATATTTTTATTGTATAATCCTTAAATTATAATTTTAATTTTTTAAAGGTATGCAATGAACGGGAAAATCACGCAAAGAAGCGCCGAAAGAAAAGAAAAATTTATCCAAGCCGGTATGGAAATTTTCCTCGAAAAAGGCTATGAAAACACGAGTCTAACGGATATAATCAAAAAAAGCGGCGGGTCGCTGGCTAGCGTTTATAAATTTTTTGAAAACAAGGAAGGTCTTTTTCGCGCTATCGTAGAACGCGGATTTGACGACTTTAGAACGCAGATAGATGAGAAAATTGATCTCAGTTTATCGCATAAATTGGAGGATTTTTTAATCAAATTCGCCTCTATATTTTTCGACATAATCTGCGACAAAGAAACGACGCTAATTTCAAGAGTTATGATGAGCGAGGGCGCGAAAAACGACGGTATGCTCGGCAAGGCGTTTTTGGAGCAAATTTTAAGTAAATTCGATAAAGTTTTGATAGATTTTTTCGAGCGCGAAGACATAAAAAAACAGCTAAATCCCGACATCTCGCCTTACGTAGCGGCTAAGGCGTTTGCCGCGGTCGTCAGGGAGCCTTATCATTATAATGCGATTTTGCTAAACGAGGATATAACGCTAAACGAAAAAGAACGCAAAGAGCACGTAAAAACGAGCATAAATATATTTTTACACGGTATCAAAAAGCACTAAATTTAACGACTTAAATTTGACTTGTTAAGAAAATAAGAGTAAAATCATCTACTTGTTTTGTAACATTCATTATAAAACGCTAAATTTAAAATAATCTCCAAAACATAAGGCAAATTTATGAGAAATTTTAAAAATATCTCGGTTTTATTATTAGCATCGCTACTTTTTACGGCATGCTTTGACGGTAACGATAAAAAAGGCGCGGCCGCAGCCGCGCAACAACGACAAATGCCGCCATCAAAAGTCGACGTATTCGTAGCTAAAAAATCAGACGTGCCGATCAGCTTTGACTACGCCGCGACTCTAACGAGCCAGCAAGACGTCATCGTCTATCCTAAAGTAAGCGGAACGATAATCAAGCAGTTTTTTAAACCGGGAGACAACGTAAAAGCCGGCGACAAGCTATTTTTGATAGATCCGGAAAAATACCAAGCAAGCTACGACGCGCTTGAAGCCGCTATCGGCGTAGCAAACGCAAATTTAAAAAACGCGCAGACCGAATTTAATAGAATCTCAAATTTATATAAGAAAAACGCCGTTTCGCAAAAAGAGTACGACGCGGCCGTTTCGGCGCTTGAAATCGCAAACGCAAATTTACTAAGCTCCAAAGCCAGCGCCAAAAGCGCGAAAATAGATCTAGGTTACACGAGCATAACCGCGCCTTTTGACGGCGTTTTGGGCGATAATCTAGTAGACGTGGGCTCGCTAGTCGTAGCAAACACGACTCAGCTCGTGCGCCTAACCAAAATCAATCCGATCGAGGCGCACTTTCACATCTCCGACGTAGATAATCTAAACCGCGTCAAAATGCAAGAAAGCGGTCTATGGGCACAAACGAACTCCGATGCCGTACTAAAAGTCGGTCCGGGAGAGTTTAACGGCAAGGTAAATTTCATCGATAACGTCGTAAATACGAATATGGGCACAGTTTTAGCCAAGGCCGAATTTAACAACGACGAGGGCAAGCTGCTACCTGGGATGTTCGGCCACGTGACGATGGGTGGATTTTACCAAAAAGACGGCTTTAAAATCCCCCAAGTAGCACTCCAACAAACCGACGTCAAGACCTATGTACTCGTGGTCGCCGACGGCAAAGTAGCCTCCAAAGACGTAAAAATCACCTACCAAACCAAAGACGCCGCAGTCGTTAGCGAGGGGTTAAACGAAAATGATAAAATCATCTTAAACAACTTCCTAAAAATCGGCGTAGGCGCGCCCGTTGAGATAGATAAAGACCTAACCGAAAACTTTGGTAAAGGCGCAAATTTAGAGCCTAAAAACGAGCAAGAAAAGGCTAAGTGATGTTTTCTAAATTTTTCATTGACCGCCCGATATTTGCCACCGTCGTATCTATCATCATAGTTATCGCGGGCGCGATGGCGATAAAAGGGCTTCCCATCGAGGAGTATCCCAAGCTAACCCCGCCTCAAATTTCCGTTAGCGCCGTCTACACAGGCGCCGACGCTCAGACCATCTCCGACTCCGTAGCCAGCGCGATCGAGGACCAGATAAACGGCGTAGAAAACATGCTCTATATGCAAAGCACCTCAAGCTCGAGCGGCTCGCTAAATATCAATGTTTATTTTAAAATCGGCACCTCGGCCAAACAAGCCACGATCGACGTAAACAACCGCGTCCAAGCCGCACTCTCAAGGCTGCCTCAAGAGGTGCAAAATATGGGCGTGACGGTACGCGAGCGCAGCGGCTCGATCCTAGAAGCAGTCGGCTTTACGAGCTCAAACATGGACCTAGTAGAGCTATATAACTACGTAAATTTAAACATCGCAGACGAAATTAAAAGGGTTAATGGCGTAGGCGACACGGCGCTAATCGGCAGCAAAGAGTACTCGATGAGAATTTGGCTAAAACCGGACAAACTAGCCTACTACAAGCTAACCCCTAGCGACGTAATCGCCCAAGTAAAAATCCAAAATAGTCAATACGCCGCGGGTAAAATAGGCGAACAGCCATCGGATGGGGATAATCCTTACGTTTACTCCGTTCGCTCTGACGGCCGTCTCAAAAATGCCGCGCAGTTTGGCGATATAATCATCAAAAGCGCCGACGGAGCCGTGCTAAAACTAAAAGACGTAGCGACCGTGGAGCTAGGAGCGGCTAGCTACGCATCAGACGCGATGCTAAACGGCCAAGACGCCATCCCGCTTCTAATCTTTATGCAAAACGACGCTAACGCCCTAGCCACGGCACAAGCGGTAAACGCAAAGCTAGACGAGCTAAGTAAAAATTTCCCCGCAGGCTTTAAACACACGGTCGCATATAACCCGACCGAATTTATCGAAGTCTCTATCCACGAGGTCGTAAAAACCTTTATCGAGGCGATGATCTTAGTTATCATCGTTATGTATATGTTTTTAAAAAGCTTCCGCGCGACTATCATCCCGATGCTAGCCGTTCCCGTGTCCATCATCGGCACCTTTGGCGGACTGTACGCGATGGGATTTAGCATAAATTTAATCACTCTTTTCGCGCTCATACTTGCTATCGGTATCGTCGTGGACGACGCCATCATCGTTATCGAAAACGTGGAGAGAATTTTACACGAGGAAAAAGACATCACCGTCAAAGAAGCGACCTATAAAGCGATGGAGGAGGTACAAACCCCAGTCATCTCGATCGTGCTTGTTTTATCAGCCGTTTTCGTTCCGGTTTCTTTTATGGAGGGTTTTGTCGGCGTGATCCAGCGTCAGTTTGCGCTCACTCTGGTTACTTCGGTTTGTATTTCTGGCTTTGTCGCACTTACGCTTACTCCGGCGCTTTGCGGCGTTATGCTAAAAAAACAAGAGAGCAAGCCGTTTTGGTTCGTGCAGAAATTTAACGACTTTTTCGACTGGAGTACGAAAATTTTCACTGCAGGCGTTGCAAAAGTGCTTCGTCACGTGATAATCAGCCTTATTTTGATAGGCGTCATGGGTTTTGCGACTTTCGAGCTGTTTAAAAAAGTTCCTAGCGGCCTCGTACCGTCCGAAGATAAGGGCGTGCTAATGGTCATCACTTCGCTACCGCCGTCAAGCAATATGCTAAAAACCAAAGAAGAGGTAAAAACTATCAGCAACATGGTTCTAAGCAATCCAAACGTCGAATTTACAATGGGTTTTGCGGGATACGATATGCTTGCGGGCGCGCTTAGAGAAAACTCTGCCATAAGCTTTATCAAGCTAAAAGACTGGAGCGAGAGAAAAACGCCGGGTAGTCAAGCAGACGCGCTAACCGGGCCTTTTAACGGTATGCTTTGGGGCTCGAAGGAGTCGATGAGCTTTGTCGTAAACGTCCCGCCTATCATGGGGCTATCGATGACGGGCGGCTTTGAGATGTATCTACAAAATAAAAACGGTAAAAGCTACTCCCAGATCGAAGAGGATGTGAAAAAAGTAGTCGCCGCCGCAAACGCTCGCCCGGATCTAACCAGCGTGCGCTCGACGCTAGAGACTAATTACCGCCAGTTTAAAATCGACGTCGATAGGCAAAAGGCCCAGATGTTTGGCGTGAGCGAGAGCGAAATTTTTAGCGCGATAGGCTCGACTTTCGGCTCTTACTATATCAACGACTTTAGCCTTTTTGGCAAATCCTACCGCGTCTACGCTAGAGGCGAGGACCGCTTTAGAAACAACCCAGAAGACTTGCGTAAAATTTACGTCCGCTCAAAAGGCGGCGAGATGATACCACTAAACTCTGTCGCCACTCTAACTAGAATTTTAGGCCCGGATATCGTGGATAGATTTAACCTTTTCCCGGCGGCTAAGATCCAAGGCGACCCGAAACCTGGCTACACATCGGGAGACGCGATAAAAGCGATACAAGAGGTGGTCGAGCAGACGCTAAGCACGGAGGAGTACTCCATCAGCTGGGCGGGTACGGCGTATCAGGAGGTTAGCTCGCAAGGTACGGGCTCTACGGCGTTTATATTCGGTATGATTTTCGTATTTTTGATCCTAGCGGCGCAGTATGAGCGCTGGCTCATCCCGCTAGCCGTTATCACGGCCGTTCCGTTTGCGGTTTTTGGCTCGCTAGTCGCCGTTTGGGCTAGAGGGCTAACAAACGACATTTATTTCCAGATCGGACTACTGCTTCTCATCGGTCTATCGGCTAAAAACGCGATCCTTATCGTAGAATTTGCGATGCAAGAAAGACTAGCGGGCAAGAGCGTATTTGACGCGGCCGTTAATGCTGCAAGGCTTCGCTTCCGCCCGATCGTCATGACCTCGCTCGCGTTTACCCTGGGCGTTTTTCCGATGGTTATCAGCACGGGTGCCGGCGCTGCGTCTCGCCACTCTCTAGGCACGGGCGTGGTCGGCGGTATGATAGCTGCCACTACGATAGCGATATTTTTCATACCGATGTTTTACTATCTGCTAGAAAAGCTAAACAACAAAGTCTGGGACAAAAAACCAAGCCGAGCACAGGAGATCAAAAATGTATAAAATTTTAACTTTAGCCGCGGCGCTATTTTTAGCAGGCTGCTCGTTTCGACCCGAGATACCCGAGGTCGATACGAAATTTGAATCTACGTATAAATTTGAAACTAGCGACATCAAAGACGAGTGGTGGAAGGAGTTTGGCGACGAAAACCTAAACGCTCTCGTAGCTAGCGCGCTAGAGAAAAATACCGACCTTCGCACGGCTTATTTAAATTTACAAAAAGCCGCCGCAAGCCTAGGCATCTCGGAAGCAGATCTCTTTCCTAGCGTAAATTTAAACGTCGGCTACACTAAGGCAAAAAGCAGCGGCGAGACCTACACCAAGCAGCCTCAAACGCGCTACCGAAACTCTGAGGTAAATTTAGGCCTAAGCTACGAGATAGACCTGTGGGGCAGGGTTAGAAACAGCGTCGAGTCGGCTAAAGCCAGTCTAAACGCGACTAAGCTTGACTACGCTACCGCGCGCCTTAGCATAAGCTCTAGCGTGGCTAAAAGCTACTTCGCGCTCGTAGCTCTAAATATGCGCGAAGCCGTGCTGGAAGATACGCTAAAAACCTACGAGGAGACGCTAGCGCTTCGCAAAACGCAGCTTGATCTAGGCGGCATAAACGAGACGACCTATCTACAAAGCAAAGCCGCCGTGCAGAGCGCAAAAGTAAGCCTACTAGAGGTGCAAACCTCGCTATCTCAGGCTCTAACGTCCGTAGCGGTGCTAACAGGCAAATCAAATGACGAGATCCTAAACGGAGCCGTGCAGAGCGCTAAAATGCTGCCTAAAGAGCCCGAAGTGAGCGCAGGCGTGAGCGCGGACATACTGCTGCACAGGAGCGACGTAGCTAAAGCCTACGCCGATCTAAACGCCACCAACGCGCTAATCGGCGTCGCAAAGGCCGACTATCTACCGTCCATCTCGTTAACGGGGCTTTTTGGATTTTCTAGCGTGGATTTTGAAAATATATTTGTCGGCAACGCAAATACGTGGAGCATAGGCGGCTCTTTGGTGCAGAAAATTTTCGACTACGGCAGAACCAAAAACAACGTCCGCATCGCCGAAACTAACGAGCAAATCGCGGCCGTAGCTTACGAAGCTGCCATCAAAAAGGCTCTTGGCGAAGTTAGAGACGCGCTAAACAACCGCAAAAACGCCAAACTAACGCTAAATCAGGTCAAAGAGCTCCTGCTCTCGCAAGAAAAAATCTATCAGCTAGCCAAGGATCAGTTCGAGGAGGGCTACACCGGGCATCTGGAGCTACTCGACGCGCAGCGCAACCTGCTCTCGGTTAGACTGCAAGTTATAGCGGCGAATTTGAGCCTCATCGACTCGGTCGTGGATGTCTATAAGGCGTTTGGCGGCGGATTTAAAGCCGAATAATTTTACTTTTTGGCGGAGCTTTTCCGCCATTCTTTTGAGCGATTTCTTAAATTTTGCAAGCGCCGATTAGCAAACCCGGTCGCGGTTTTTAAAATAAGATTCAACTCAACTTAAGCGGATTTTTCTTATTAATTTTAAAAGATTTTGATATAAGTTTTCGCGCGTAGTCCTAGCGCCGCATCTAAACTCGGCCTTGCTACTTTCATAGCCGCGACTTGAAAAACTACAAACGCATCAAAGCTAAGCGTCTGGATTTTTTGCCGCGCATTCTTTTTTTAAAGAGAGCGGCGTCTTAATAGCGGCAAAAGCGCAACTAAGCGCAAGATCGATCATTTTTCTAAGATTTTAGTAAATTCCGCTATTTTTCTACGTCAGATAAAAATACCATAAAAATTTCTCTCAATTTCTTCTATGGAATTTGGAAGCGTATTTAAATTTTACGCCGCAGCGCGTCAGGCTTGATGCAAACGTCGAGCGGTTAAAATCGTCAAATTACGCTGCCGTTTAAATTTACGCCGACCTACAAAATAGATAGTGTGCCGAAGCTTGGCTCAAATTTGGCTGCAAAACTTGCTTCCAAAATTTGGCTAAATTTGCGAACCGTTTTGTTAAATTTGACTGCCGACAAGCGGGTTTTGTCTGGCTTGCTCGTTAAATTTGGATGCGGATAACGGCGGTAAATTTGACTGTTTATACTGATCGCTATTAATCAATTGCATCCCGCGGCATTATACGAGCTATTTGGCTTCTTAGCTCGTCGGCTTGATCTTGCGTTAAACTTTCCACCGAAGAAACTCTATAGAATAAATGTTTTCTTTTTTTCACTATAAAAACTTGGGTGGGGGTAAATGGAAAATAATAGGTACGGCAAAAAGCCAAATCCTCGCTTTTTTATAACCGTATCTCCGAAAATGTATCTGTTTATGACGATCCTATCTCTATAAATTTCAATGTAGTTAAAAAATATAAGCTTGTATAAAAGCCTACTCAAAAACAAAGAACCCAGGATGCCCAGCGCCTGCATCCAGCCATCGTAATATATCGCGGTAGGCAAGGCGGGCACGAGTAGGAAAAAGCTAAATCTGATAAAATCAAACATTACCATGAGCGGATTTCGTCTATTTAGTCTGTAAAGTAGCTCCGACTCTTTATTTTCTTTGCCTGGACTTTCGTTCATATCCTCCGCCTAAAGTCAAATTTGTAAATTTATCCAGCCTAGTTTTATACAAACGGCAAGCGGTTAAAATCGTCAAGTTACGCTGCCGTTTAAATTTATGCCTACCTTCAAATTTGACCTAAATTTGCATTCAAATTTGCTTGCTCGTTCGGTCAAATTTAACCTGCACTCCCGTTTAGTCGCCGTCAAATTTACCTAAAGCTTATCTGCGCGTCGTCCGTGCCGTCGTCAAGCGAGATGTTGTAACCGCCAGTATTTGGCGGGCGTTTATAGATATCTTGCGGGCCGATATTTAGCACCTCGTCGCTGAAAAACACGCATTCGCGCTCGCCCGTATCTATGTCGCGCACCCAGATTTTGCCGTCGTCCACGATCTCCTCGTCAAACTCTATCACGCGGTTTTCGTAAATTTTGCCCAGCAGTCGCTCGTGTAGACGGTTCTCGCGCTCAAACTCCAGCTGCGCTTGCAGACACTCCGCTTCGTCTATGAAAATAGGCTCCAGTGCGATCTTGTCGCCCTCTAGCACGCACTCGAATTTCTCCAGCGTAGAGCAGTCCACCTCGCTGCCGCCCAGCCTCACGACGTCTTTGTTGCGCATGAAGTAGCGGTTAGTGAGGTTGCCCATCAGCGCCTCGTACGCCGTGCCGCCGATCGCGCGCTTAAGCAAAAACTCGTTTTGAAACGCCAGCACCAGCTCCACCTCGCACTCGCGCAGGATCTCTTCGTTTAGCTCGGTATTTTCGCTCAGTAGCTTCGCCGACTCGTCGAGAAATAGGCTAATAGGCCTTTTTTGCTTCATCGTTACGCGCTTTAACAGCTCGGGCAGGAAGCTGTTTAGCAGGAAGCTCAGCGCGCTTTTGTCGCAGCTTGCGGCGTTAAATATCACGATCTTGCCGCTATTTAGCAGTCCTGCGATACTCGCGTCGCCCGCAGCGCCCTCGCCGTCGCCGTTTAGCGAGTCGTCGTTCATGAGGCCTAGAAACGGCGACATCATCATCGAGTAGTTGCGAAAATCATCCCTCGTGCGCTCGTCGCCGATGTCCTTGTAGCGGCTCGTCGCGTCCAAAAACTCGTCCGCAGTCGCTATAAACGCGCGATTTATCATTATCGTCTCGCGGGTGAAATTTAGCGTCGAGGAGTCGAGATTGTCGCAGATGAGGCTCAGCGCGTCTTTAAACTCGAGCATCTTTTCTAGGTCTTGCGAGAGGCGCAGTATCGTAGCGACGTCAAAGGTAAAATCCCGCGCGAGCGTGCGCACGTCGGCGTAAAACGCATCCGTGTAGCAGTCCTTTAGCGGAGTGATTTTTTTAGCGAAAATTTTAAGCGCCTTTAGCACTTTAAAAAACTCCGTCGCGATGCTCGAGCCAAACTCCTCCCAAAACTTTTCCCTCGACTCCATCGGCTTTTTCACGCAGTTTTTAAAGTCCCGCGGCTTCATCGAGGCGATGAGATTTATCGGCGCGTCCAGCCTAGCACCTACGCTCACGACGTCTTTTAGACGCCCCGCTCTGCGCGCTAGAGCCTTGATTTTGGCGCTCTCGCCGCCTTTATAATCCACGGCAAACACCGCGTAGCCTTTTTGCATGCGGTCAAGCAAATTTGGATATATCATCGCCGTCGTCTTGCCGCTGCCGGTTTCTCCGATGACGGCTGCGTGCGTGAAGTCGCTAGGTATCAGCGCGCCTTTTTTCTCCGCGTTTTCCCGCGTTCTCGTAAATCCCATTATTTTTTGCATATTTTTCCTTATAGGGGGCGATTGTAACGAAATTTGGTTTAAAGATTTAAATTTAGCGGGGCGGCGTGCGGATTAAATTTTAGCTGCGAGCATGCAAAACCCGCACCGCAAAAATGCTTGGCGTAAATCCGGCGTCAAATTTGAGTCGGTAAACGGGCTAAATTTAGTCTGCTTTTTTACAAACGGCGGCCGAGTGCGTGAGTAGATCGTGCAAATTTAGAGCGTCCTTGCGGAAAAAACAGAGGCAAAGTCCGACGATACTAACTCCTGCGATCAAAAAGCAAGCGTAGCGGAGCAAAACGCGCGCAAAACTAAGCTTGCGGCCGGTGCGCAGGTCGATGAGGTAGATATTTTGCGAGCGGTAGCCGGGCGTCTGGGCTTTGATCGCAAAAAAGGCGCAGCAGATAAGGCCGACTGCGAGATTTGCCGCAAATATCGCGGTTTGGTTGCGTAAAAAGTCGTCCTTGCCGCCCAAAAAAACATAGGTCGTGAGGTAATATATCGGCATGCCGATCAAAAAAAGATCGATTATAAAGGCCTTTGCTCGCGCACCGATGCCGGCTAGCCGCGCTTTTTGTTTAGCCAAATTTACTCCTTTTTGCGTTTTATTTTGGGCGCTCGTTTTGGATTTGAATGTCAAATTTGATCGCTAGCACCCGAATTTATGCGCCTTTGCTTTGTCGCAGCGATTTACGCCCTACTTTTACGCGCCGCCACTTCGGTGCGGAAATTTACGGTTTGTTTTCGCGCGCCCGCCGCTTGGCGCCGCCTTATCGGCCGACCTTGCTCCGCTCATAAACTAGGCTTTTGCCGCCAAATTTGCATATCTTGGCGCGGTGCAATTTTTATGGGTTCCACCGCCTTTTGTTTGTTTTTGCCTACGCGGCCGTTTGAGACGATCGGTGATTTCCGCCCAGCATATTTTTGCTAGACCTGCTTGAGCTTGATTTATCGCCCGCCCCGCATCGTTATCAAGCCGCAAATTGCCCAAACTATGCGCCGTTTTTAAAATCATAAATTTTAGGACGCGCCTTTGCGGACGTAAATTTGCTCAAATCCAAATTTAACTGTCGCCGTCAATTGCACAAAACGGCAACGCAAATTTGATTCCGCTCCGATCGCGACTTGCAAAAACATAACGGCGGGCTTCGTTTATCGTCAAATTTATTGCCCGAGATACCGCAAAAATCGGCTTGCCAAGCCAAATTTGATTTGCGATCGGTTTGCATTCATTGACGCCCGCAAAATCCGTCCAAATTTGCGCAGTCAAATCAAACATAGCCGCAAAATTAATAAATTTAGTTGCCTCTGCTGCCGGGCTTTATCGCCTCGCTTCCCGTAGCGCAAAGCGGGCAGTTTGCGGGATCAAAAATCTCAAACTCAAAGTTTCCAAGCGCGAAAAACGGCTTATCCGCGGGTAGTTTGGCGCTAGCTTTAGCGACGCTGCCCGCTAAATTTGCGACCTTGCAAAAGCCGCGATTAGCAAGCGCGGCAAACGCCACGACCTTGCCGCCTAGGCCTTCTATCACGCGCGCAGCCTCCATCGCCGAGCCGCCCGTGGTGATGATGTCCTCGCAGACGATAAATTTCTCGCCTTTTTTCACCTCAAAACCGCGTCGCAAGCTCATCACGCGCTCGACTCGCTCGGTAAAGATAAAGCGTTTTTTTGCCGCGCGAGCTAGCTCGTAGCCGGCCAAAATGCCGCCAAGAGCTGGCGAACAGACGCTGTCAAACTCTACGCCCGATTTTTCGATGACGGCGGCTAGCTCGTCTGCTAAAGCGCCTGCTAACTGCGGATCCTCGAGTACCTTGGCGCTTTGTAGATAAAACTGCGAGTGGTTGCCGCTGCTAAGCAAAAAATGCCCCTGCAAAAACGCGCCCGCATCCTTGTAAATTTTCTCTAAATCCATCGTTTTTCCTTTGTAAAATTTGGGCGAATTTTACCCTAAGCGCGCTTAAGCTACTATTTTTTGGCTTCGCGAGCCGCATGGGTTGTCTTAAACGGCGGCTTTGATTTTAGGTTTTGGGCTGATGAAGCGTATAGTTTGCTAATTTGCACCTTGCTGATAAAATAAATCTTGTCAAATTTATTCGGTTTCAAACCCCAAGCGGTGTAAATTTACACTCATCTATTCGGCTCTACTGCGCTGTTTGGAAACGGGTTTCAAACCCCAACGGGGTAAATTTACACCAAAAAAGTGCTAAAGACCGTTTGGGCGATAAACCCGCGTTTCAAACCCCAACGGGGTAAATTTACACACGAAATCGTGGACGGTTTTCATAGATACACTACGATGCGTTTCAAACCCCAACGGGGTAAATTTACACCCATCCCAAATTTTGCGTACAACACGCTCCTCAAAGTTTCAAACCCCAACGGGGTAAATTTACACGATCGTAATCGGGCAACTTCTTATTCGTGATATAGGTTTCAAACCCCAACGGGGTAAATTTACACAATCAATTTGCCGATCCTTGCTCTGCTCGCGCAGCGGTTTCAAACCCCAACGGGGTAAATTTACACCAGTGGGGAAACTCTATCACGTCGTTGTTTTGCGGCAGTTTCAAACCCCAACGGGGTAAATTTACACAATCTCGTCTAGCCGCTCTTTGCCGTGCAGATAATGTTTCAAACCCCAACGGGGTAAATTTACACTAAATTTCCAACTAAAACTATTCTGTTAAACATTGTGTTTCAAACCCCAACGGGGTAAATTTACACGAAAATCCAAATCAAAGGGCAAAAGGACGAGTATTGTTTCAAACCCCAACGGGGTAAATTTACACTTTAGCCTCTCTATCATTTCAAATAGGTGGTTGTTGTTTCAAACCCCAACGGGGTAAATTTACACGCATCGAGGGGCTCAAATTTATAGTTTATTCAGGGTAGTTTCAAACCCCAACGGGGTAAATTTACACAAGGCTCAGAGCGCAGCCCAAGCCATAGAGGCGGCGTTTCAAACCCCAACGGGGTAAATTTACACGCATTCAACCGGCTTTCTGTAGAAACTTTGCCGTGTTTCAAACCCCAACGGGGTAAATTTACACATAACTCTAATTGACGGCTTTGAGGGCGTCGTAGATAAGTTTCAAACCCCAACGGGGTAAATTTACACGACGTTTAGCCACCCCGTAGAGTGCTTTAGGATTTGTTTCAAACCCCAACGGGGTAAATTTACACCCCACTGCCAGCGAAAACTTCGGCGCTTGCGTAAAGGTTTCAAACCCCAACGGGGTAAATTTACACGTAGCAAACGAGCTGGAGGCGAAAAATGGCAAAAACGTTTCAAACCCCAACGGGGTAAATTTACACGCATAATAAGCCGTATCGGCAAACCGTAAGGAGCGTTTCAAACCCCAACGGGGTAAATTTACACGGACATTCGCAAGAAGTGAGCGACAAACACTACTAGTTTCAAACCCCAACGGGGTAAATTTACACCCGAGGGCTATCAGCAAAGCGACGCCTAGAGAAAGGTTTCAAACCCCAACGGGGTAAATTTACACCCACTCCTCGTGCCTAAAACTTCCGCCGTAGTCGTCGGTTTCAAACCCCAACGGGGTAAATTTACACGGTATAGAAATTTATTTAATGTTTGTGCCGGGATAGTTTCAAACCCCAACGGGGTAAATTTACACAGTGCGCCTCTTTTGCACGTCTTGCTTTTAGGCGGCGGTTTCAAACCCCAACGGGGTAAATTTACACCTTTCATCCTGTACAGAAAAAAATAATAGTACAGTACTGTTTCAAACCCCAACGGGGTAAATTTACACTCGTAAGAATTTTTTGTTACAAACCCTATAAGGGGTTTCAAACCCCAACGGGGTAAATTTACACGCTTTGCGGCTTATCGCGTTTTGCGCCGAATTTGGTTTCAAACCCCAACGGGGTAAATTTACACAAAAGAGGGCAGGCTACCCACAGGATAGCCACAAGTTTCAAACCCCAACGGGGTAAATTTACACCCAAAGCTCTATTTCTCCAGCCGTTAGCGTAAACCCGTTTCAAACCCCAACGGGGTAAATTTACACAAGATATAGCAGAAACTATTTTCAGCGGTCATCTGTTTCAAACCCCAACGGGGTAAATTTACACAACAAATTCGACAAGATTTACTTTATCGGCGAGGAGTTTCAAACCCCAACGGGGTAAATTTACACCCCAGCTCCCGCAAAACTACGCCGTGCATAAAGCGGTGTTTCAAACCCCAACGGGGTAAATTTACACGATGTTTAGGGTGCCGCCGCATATGATAGCCGATTGTTTCAAACCCCAACGGGGTAAATTTACACAAAAATTTTATCCCGAATTTCGACACAAAAAGGCGTTTCAAACCCCAACGGGGTAAATTTACACCGCAAGTAGCCGAAAATCACGGCAGAAATTTCTTTAAAGTTTCAAACCCCAACGGGGTAAATTTACACTTGGCTAGATTTAGCTTTGCGGTCAAAAAATCGGTAGTTTCAAACCCCAACGGGGTAAATTTACACTAGAAAAAATTTGGTGCGTTTTTTAAAAGACGCCGAGTTTCAAACCCCAACGGGGTAAATTTACACAGCGCCAAAATACTCATATTTAGGACTGTTTGCGATAAAAGTTTATATTTTTAGGCCTTAAAATAGCCTAAATTTAACCGCTAGAAAAATCTAAAACGCGAGTATATAGCTATTTGCGAAACTTACAAAAAGCTTTATCGCCATATCAAGCAAATAAATGCAAGCAAAAATAGGCAAACATGGGCTACAAAAGTAAATAAAATCGGCACAAAGCCGACAAGCCGGGTTAATAAATTTGCCGCAAACGACGTAGTGACGGTTTTTTGGGCGGACTTGGGCGCCGTTGTCTCTAGCGGTCAAGATCGCTTCGTCTTTGATGCACGCGTATCATTTATAAAGGCGGTAAAATCCAAGACCGCGCGGCGGCGCGACCGAGTTAGCGCCTTTAGCGTAGGCAAAACGGCACCGCAAAAGAGCCGGCAGCGACCAAGCATACCTTTAGCGTCGCGTCCTAGGCGATCTTGGTTACTAGAGCCGCTATGACCAAGCCCGTCTTTCCGCTTTGCCTGCCGGGCGAGCCAAAAACCGAGCCGATGCTTGCGGATTTGGTCTTAGCGGAAATTTACCGCCTTCCTCGCTAAATGCTTTTTGGACGGCGCGCGAAGTAAATTTAGCGCTAGAGCGCATTTATCGGTACCCCAAAGGCACAAGCCCAAACAGTGCTTTAGCTAGAAATTTTACGATTTGCTATGCTAAAAGCTTCGCCGTGCGTCCGTTTTTTCGCACTTCTTTGAAAAATATCCGCAGCGCCTTTTGCTCCTTTGCGCCGATTTCGTAGCTGATAAATTTGAGATACCATTTGATATCATCCGCGCTGATGCCTCTGGTTTGGGCGTATTTGGCGAGGATGTAGTTTGGGATTTTGACATTTGCTCGCAAAAACTCGCGCGCCAGCCGCTCATACGCGCCGCGCCCCTTCACGCAGGAAAATCGCCCGAAAACAAACGGCAAGCCCGTCCGCTCGCGCCACGCCCGCCCAAGGTCGTAAAACGCCTCCTCGCCCTCCTGCAGATACGCCTTTAGCGCGCGGTCGCCGATGAGTACCTCGCCCTCAAGCCCCAGCACGCCGGCTAGCGCGTTTGAGCTCGCAGACGCGGGGTCGGGGCGCGCGGCGGTGCCCTTTCGCACGAGTACGCTTTTGACGTCGCCCTTAGCTACGATGCCAAGGCTTACCTTTTTGTAGCGCTTTTTGCGGCTTTCGATGCTCGAGATCACGGCGGCGTCGATCCTACGGCAGCGCAGATCGCGGTTTAGTTTGCTAGGCACTCCTTTTTTAAATTCGATGATTTTTTTATCCCGCGAGCTTAGGCGCGAGCGCTTTAAAAATACGTGAAAAGGAAGCAAATTTAGATAATCAATCTTGCCAAAAATCATAAAAAAACTCCGAATTTATAAGGATTTGCGCCGTTTTAAAATGCGGCGAAAAGAGCTAAATTTAAAACCAAAAACCAAGTCTGTAAAAATCAATTTTCATAAAATCCAAATCATAGCCCGCGTCAAAAAGACGCGGTTTGCAAGCCTTGCGACTATAGCGCAAATTTAACCGATTCGTGCCGTAAATACGCCCGCGACGAAAAAAGTAACAAAAAGGTGCGGGTCCGGCCGGCTAGAAATCGCCCCAAAATGCGACAACGAAAAACTGCCAAAACGCGCCGAGCTTACCACCTAGCTTTAGATCCAAAGATATCTTTTAAGGCTAAATTTGAAAAGCGACGACTCCGCGCAGGAAATCGCCGCTAGCGGTGCAAATTTTAGCTCAAGGACGCGCTATTTTGCGCCATTAAATTTGATACTCGTGCTCTTCAAGCTCGTCGTTTAAAAGCTTCGTAAATCTCGCAGCGTGCGCCTCTATCGCACTATCAGACACGTCCGGCTCCACGCCGCAGCTAGCAAAAATGCGCCCGTAAACGAGCTCGCAAAAGTCCGCGCAGCACTGAAGCGGCAGCAAAATCTCGTTTAGGCTAAATTTGATCGCGCCGTGCTTGGAGTATTCGCCTAGCCCGCCGCCCGCGCTCACGGCGATTTGCAGCTGTTTGCCCGCAATCTTCGCGCCCTGCCCGTAGGCAAAGCCGCGGCTTAGCACGTAGTCGATGTAGGCCTTTAGCATCGACGGCACGTTAAAGCCCATCATCGGAAACAAAAACACGATGCGATCGGCGCGCAAAAATGCCTCCTGCTCCGCCGCGACATCGATTTTAAGGGCGTCGGTGCCGTATAGTCCCTCTAGGTGGCGAACCTCGGCGCCCGCACTTTTAGCGACGTTTGCCAGCGCCTTGTTTAGGCGAGAGGCGGCGAAATTTGGATGGGATAAAACTACTAGCGTTTTCATTTTGGCTCCTTTTTTGATAAATTTTAGAGCGTTTGCGCTTTTAGGGCGTTAAATTTAAGCTTACCTGCGCAAATCAAGCTCGCTGCGGCGCGGTTTCAGACTCGAACTTAGCCGCCAAAATCGCGCTAAATTTGATCCAAAGCCTAAATTTTGCTCCAAATCGCAAAAGTCTTATTTTTGAGAAATTATATCATCAAAAGCATAAAAAGGGATTAAGGCGGGCGCAAAATAGCCTCTGCAAGCAAAGCCAAATTTAGCCCTAGCAAGCGGGTTTAGACGCGTAAAATCATCGCTAGAGGCGGTGCAGTCTGCGGCGCGTCTATTTGCTCGTCGGTTTAAATCTGCCCGAAAACCAAAAATGGGTGACGTTTAAATGCCCATTAGCGTATGAATTTGATTTTTGGCGGCTGGATAGGTTGGGTGCTTACTCCCCCCCCACACAACGGGGTAAATTTACACCAACTAACCGGCCTAATCGCCGCAAACTCCTCAAACGGTTTCAAACCCCAACGGGGTAAATTTACACAAATTATGAGCTATATAATTACTACTCAAGGCTTGAGTTTCAAACCCCAACGGGGTAAATTTACACAAGGGCTACGAGGCTATCTGAGTTTTGCTAGAAGCGTTTCAAACCCCAACGGGGTAAATTTACACTTATTTTCGCCATTCCAGTTGTTTATCGAATTATAACGTTTCAAACCCCAACGGGGTAAATTTACACGCACCAAAACACTCATATTTAGGGCTATTTGCGATAAAAGTTTATATTTTTAGGCCTTAAAATAGCCTAAATTTAACCGCTAGAAAAATCTAAAACGCGAGTATATCGCTATTTGCGAAACTTACAAGAAGCTTTATCGCCGTAGCGGGCAAAGATATACAAGCAAAAACAAGCAAACATGGGCCGCAAAAGTAAAAATCGTCATAATAGATATGAAATGAATAAAATCTATATGAAGAGTAGCGATGCCAAAAAATAAAATATAAAAGCAAAACAAATAAAGTAAATAAAAATACCGCAGCAAGCATGGCAGCTCTAATCAAATTTCGCTTGCGGCGAATATAAAATACGGACGCGGGCTTTTGTAGTCGTCGAGAGAAATTTATATTTATAAGGCTAGGGTTAAACGAAGCGCAAATCCGCTTAAATCCGCGCTAGCGCAGGACGCTCAAGCAAGACGCGCTAAACCGGAGTAATAAAATATCGCCCTAAAGCAAAAGTCGGCAAAAAATACTAAACCTCGCCAAAGCTTGTTTTTTACGAATGCAAACGACTAAAGACATCTAATCTGCAAGATTTTAGCGGTTTAAATTTTTTAGGGATTTTGTTTGCTTGCCGCACCCAAATCCTTGCTAAATTTCCGCGTTATCATTTATTAAATATAATTAAAGCGAATAAACTATAAAAGCTAACTATAACCTAACATAGCGTCATCTTTATAAACCGTACCAAAAGAGCTAGCTAAAAATAAACTAGGCCGCGAAAAACGGCAAAATTGGCACAAATTTAACCCGTTAGGGTTTGAAACCTGCCAAAACGATAAATCGGCTATTAAATTTTGGGCAAAATTTAAACCAACCATATAACGCGACAATCTTACAATACCGGCGCAAAACTCAGACTATGACCCAGCAGCGTAAAGCACTCACGATTCAGTAACTTAAATCTACGCGGTCTTATTACGCAAACGACTTAATGCTAGACTAACGCAAATTTAACGTCAATCTAGCAGAATTTTTGTAGCATCTAACATCGGCGTATTTGTCTAACTCAACCTTGAATTCCTAATCGCGAGGTCGGGTTTATTTTCTTACGAATTAACGATATTACCCAGCCCCCAAAGCCCTGCCAAAGTAAAATGCGGCAACTTCTATCCCGTGCGCTATTAAGTTTTAAACCCGATATGCTTTTTTGGGCTAATCTTATATAAATTTATCTGGCCGTACTTTGGTAGGTTGCCGCAAAAACACGCTAAATTTAAAATTTAACCCCGTGATTTAGCAGTTTTTTTGCGCCCAGATTCGTGTCGATGCCGGTGATTATGGCGTTGTAGATGTATTCTTTGGCTTGCTGGACGGCGCTTTCTAGGCTCTCGCCGCGAGCGAGCAGGCAGGCTAGCGAGCTAGAAAACGTGCAACCCGCGCCGATGATAACCAGCGGGTCGGCTAGCGGCGTCTCAAAGTTTTGCACGCTACCGTCCTTGCGGTAAAGCGTGTCGATGCTTTTGCCCGCGATGATGTGCTTTTTCACGATCACGTCGCACGGCAAATTCGTAAAATCATCGCCGAAAAGCACGTCCGCTTCGCGCAGGTTCGGCGTCGTGACGGCGGCAAATTTCATCAGCTCTTTTAGCCTCTCGATGGCGCTATCTTTGATGAGTTTGTGCCCCATTTTCGAGACGCAGACTGGATCTAGCACCACGGGAGCGGAGTTTTTCTCTAAAAAGCTCTGCACGACGTCCATGATAGGCTCGTTAAAGAGCATGCCGATCTTGACGGCGTCGAAGCTAAACTCTGCCGAGAGCATCTCGAGCTGATCGGCGATGAATGACGGATCTAGCGAGACGATATTTTTGATCTTGTCCGTATTTTCGGCCGTTAGCGCCGTGACCGCCGTCGCGCTATAGCAGCCAAAGTGCGCGCACGCCTTGATATCGGCTTGCAGTCCCGCGCCGCCGTTGCTGCATGAGCCTGCGATGATGAGGATTTTTTTCATTTTTTACCTTTTATTTTTAAATTTTTAAAATTTGTTTTATGTCTTCGGGATTTAAGAGCGGCGAGAACATATGAGTTATTTCACCATTAATTTTTACCAACATATCGCCTGGACCGAGTAGTTTTTCCGCCCCGCTTTTATCAATACGAGGTCTAATATCGATAACGGCGCTATCGTCCAAAAAATCAAAAGACGAAACAGAGATATCAGAGTCGCTCGCATTTTTAAAATTTAAGTTATTCGCGCCTTTTAAAAGATCTTTTTTTGCCACTATAGACTTTCGAGATTTATTTTTGTATCGTAAGATTATAGTGGATAATTTCTTAAAAAGCGGATATCCTTTACTCCTAAATAGCTTCAAAATACTTTTAAAATACAGACTAAAATAAGTTAAAAATTTTAAAATGAGTTTTTATCAAATAGAAGGCATCTTATTAATAAAGCTAAGCGCAGATACTACGGACTTGCCTTGCTACCGCAAAGTAAATGGATGTTTATGCTAAATATATCTAAACTTAAAGAGATATTTTTCAAGCCAGGCAACAGTAACGGCTGCAACGAAATTAAAAAAGAGATTTTCTTGCTTTGTTTAAAATGGCGTATTCTGCCTTGCTTCACCATGTTTGTTGTTTTTAAAAATAGCTACGAGTGAAGAAAAGTAGGGTTTTAGATATAATAAAAAGCAAAACAATCATGAAGCGATGTTCCAATAAAATGAGCCGTATCGTATTTTAAAGTTGACGGGAGAAATTTGACCGACTTGCCTTGAGCCAAAAACGATATGCTTTACGCTACGGGTAGATACTGCCGAATTTATAAATTTGGTAAGCGAGCTAAATTTAGGATTCTAAGATTTATGAGATAGACTGAAATTTAACAAGCCACGTGATTGTCTAGTGGCTTTATCTTGCACTTTTGAATGCTGTAAATTTTATATTTTGCTTGCGGCGAGCTCTAAAATTTAAGAGGGGTAGCACGCCGCTGCCGCCTCTAAATTTAGCGTTATACTTTTAGAAGTTCGCTCTCTTTTTCTTTTACGAGCGAGTCGATCTTTGAGGTGTAGCTATCAGTGATCTTTTGGACTTCGTCTTGTCCTTTTTTACTCTCGTCTTCAGTGATAACTTTATCTTTTTCCAGTTTTTTTACCTCGTCGTTAGCGTCTTTTCTGATATTTCTTATGCTGACTTTGGCTTTTTCACCGAATGCCTTAGCGTGCTTTGCGTTTTCTTGGCGTTGCTCGACCGTCATCGGAGGGAAAAACAGCTTCACGCTCTCGCCGTCGTTGTTCGGATTTACGCCGATGTTTGCCGCAGAGATGGCCGCAGTGATAGTTTTTAGCATCGGTTTTTCCCACGGCGTAATGCTTATGGTGCTAGCATCGCTCGTTAGTACGGTGGCGACTTGGTTTAGCGGAGTTTGGCTACCGTAATAATCCACGTAAATATTATCGACTATGCTTATATTTACCTTGCCCGTGCGAAGCGTGCTAAAGTCACGTTTTAGGCCCTCTATGCACTTGTCGCTATGCTCTTTTTGCTTTTTATAAATTTCATTCAGCATTTATATCCTTTACTAAAATTTTTGTCGTCGTTTTTCCGTTTACCTTAAGGCTCATTCTGACTTTGTATCGGTCGATCGGCTTGTTAAATTTAAGCGTCATCTGTCCGTTTTCGAGTTTAACTTTTTTTGTTTTTTGCCCCGTCATCGAGAAGTAGCCGTGCGTCGCGTTCTCGTCCGTTTTGATGATAAGTTCGCTAATCTTATTATCCTTAGGATAGTCTTGCGGAAGTATCCATTCGGCTTTTAGAAATTTGCTTGCAAGCGCGGATGGTAGGTGCGTGCCGTTCATCGCAGGGATCCTATCTAGCTCGTGTAGATCGCTATCTGCCGCGACTGCGCCCGAGTTTTGGCTAAGTATCACCTCGATACCGTGCTCTATCGCGACGTCGCGTACTCTGTCGTTATATTCGCCGAAAGGATATGCAAAATATCGCGGCTTGTAGCCCATATTTTTTTCAAATTTGCTTATACCGTCCTCAAAATCGTTTTTTAATTTTTCCTCGTTAAGACCGACCATGTGTAAGTGACCGTAGGAGTGATAGCCAACTTCGCCGTATTTTTCGATCTCTTTGATCTGCTCGAAGGTCATAAAGTCGCCGTATTTTCGCGCGGTAGCCTCGACGTAAATCATCAGCGCAAACGGATATCCGTACTCTAAAAATATCGGCAAACCCTTCTCGTAAAAGCTCTTGTAGCCGTCGTCCACGGTTAAAACGACCCAGTTATCAGACACCGGCTCGCCGTTTTTTATCGCATCCACGAGCTTTGAGAGCGGGATGATCTCGTAGCCTTTTTCCTTAAAATACTCAAACTGTTCGCGTAAATTTTTGCTAGAGATGTTGGTGCTAGGATGCCTATCGTCGTCAAATCTGTGATAGTTAAAGATATGCGCGTCTGCAAGCGCAAACTGCGCCGCCGCGAAAAACGTGAGCACGGAAACTAATTTTTTCATTGACGCTCCTTATTTTTTCTCGCTTACAGGAGCCGTAGGAGCGCTAGGAGCTTGCGGTGCGACTACCTCAGGAGCCGCAGGTAGCGACGAAGTATCGACGCTGTCTATGAGAGATTTGCTGCTTTGCGTGTTGTAAAAATAGCTTAACGCTAGGGTGTTTAGGATAAACAAAACGCCCACGACGAAGGTAAATTTAGCCAAAAATCCGGCCGGTCCTTTTGCGCCAAATAGACTTTCGTTACTGCCACTATACGCGCCTAGTCCGATAGAGGAGCTTTTCTGAAGCAAAACGGCGATCGTCAAAACTACCGCGAAAATAAACTGCAATACTAAAAAAAGCGAATCCATTAAAAATCCTTTTAAATTTTCAAAATTAGTCGCGATTATACTAAAAAAGTTTTGAATTTGGGTTAAATTTCTTTTTCTATCTCATAAAGTTCGTAGCGCACGCCCTTAAAAATTTCGGAAATTTTAACATCAACGAGCTTAAAACACTCCTCTAAAACCCTTGCGCTTTCTTGCGCGCGTTTGATATTGGCAGTTTGCAAATCGTCTAAATTTAGGCGAATTTGCTCGTCTTTTAGGCTCGGTTTTAGCACGTCGTTTGCGGCGTCGCGAAATTTTAAGAATTCTTTTTGCGGTATTTTTGATTTGTGGCGGAGGTTTTTGATTTTTTTAGCGAGGGCTAGGTCGTCAAAGCCGTAACGCCTGACGTCCTCGACGACTCTAAGCCCTTCTTTTAAGCGGTTTAAATTTGCGTCTATTACGCGATAAAGCCGCTCGTCGTTAGTCATCGCTATTAAAAAATCCTAAAATTCTAAGCAATGAAACGAATAAATTTAAGAAATCAAGGTAAAGATCAACTGCGCCATCGATCGGAGTTTCGTAGTTACCGCGGATGATATTTTGCGTATCGTAAAGGATATACGCGCTAAATAAAACCGCGCCCACGCTAGCAATCGCAAGCTGTAAAATCGGACTGTGGAAAAATATATTTATAATCGCAGCCACGAGCAAAACGATAAGCGTGATGAAAAGCATCTTGCCCCACGTCGTAAAGTCGCGTTTGGTGTTCATCGCAAACACGCTAAGTCCGCCAAATGCTATGGTCGTAAGCGTAAAGGCCTGAGCTACTATCGCAGCGCCTCCGGGCATCGCAAAAGTGCGTCCTAAAATAGGCGTAAGCGTAAGTCCGCTAACGAAAGTAAATGCAAAAAGCAGGATCAAATTTAAGCCCGCTTTGCGTTTGGCAAACATTAAACCGACCAAAAGCCCTAGCTCAAGTATCACAAACAGCCAGTAGTTGCTTGCTACCGTCGCTCCCAGCGAGCTATAAAGCCCGACGTAAGCTCCGACGCTGGCGGCTAAAAGCGAAGCCGCGAAAAGCTGATAAGTTTGCTTGATAAACGTACTAAGCGCGCTTTGCGAATATTCGCCGGCAACCTCATGCTCGCTTGAGCTTGCATAATTTCTGTCGTATAAACTCATGTTCTCTCCTTTTTAATTTTTGATGCAAATTTAGCCAAAAATAGGTAAATAAAATATAAAAAATCGCTGAATTTGGCGCGCAAAAAGCAATTTAAAAAATTTTAACGAAGTTTGAAACGTTTTTGATATAATATTTTAAAAAATTATTCGGGAAAATACAATGCAAGAAATTTTAGACGGTGCCGTCAAATTTATGGAAGAAGATTTTTTAGAACACAAGGAGCTTTTTGAAAGCCTGGGCGAGAAGCAGACGCCGCACACTCTTTTTGTCGGCTGTATCGACTCGCGCGTCGTGCCTAGCCTCATAACAAACACGATGCCGGGCGACCTAGTCGTCGTGCGAAATATCGCAAATATCGTGCCTCCGTACCGCAAAAGCGAGGAGTTTTTGGCTACGACCTCGGCGATCGAGTACGCCTTGCAAACGCTAAACGTGCAAAACGTCATCATTTGCGGACATAGCAACTGCGGCGGCTGCGCGGCTTTATGGATGGATGAGGCTAAATTTAGCAAAACGCCAAACGTAAAGCGCTGGTTAGATTTGCTGGAGCCCGTAAAAAAGCGCGTTCAAAAGCTTTTTGGCGACAATATCGCAAAAAGAGAGTGGCTAACCGAGCGCTTAAGCCTCGTAAATTCGTTTGAAAATTTACTGAGCTATCCAGACGTCAAGGCTAAATTTAAAGACGAGGAGCTAAAAATTTATGCCTGGCACTACATAATAGAAACGGGCGAAATCTACAACTACAACTTCGCGACGAAGAGCTTTAAACTGCTAGGAGTCGAGAAATGAGAAAAATTTTAGCCGCCGTTTTTGCGCTGTGCTTTGGCTTAAATTTACTAGCAAATACCAAAATCGACGACATAAACGCCACGGATATCCTAAGCGTCGTAAATCAAATCAACGAAGCAAACGCTCAGATCGCCGTTATCAAGGCGCAATCGGCTGAAAATAACGAAACTGCCGATAAAAACGTGCTTTTTAAAACCGTCTCGGAGAAAAAAGAAAAGCTAATCGAGCAAATCCCCTACCTCATCATGCAAATCGAAATCGACGAGGAGCAGGTGCAAAAATTTAAGCGCGAAATGCAAAATTTGGAATCAAAAATCAAACGGCTAAAAAACTCGGACAATCAAAATTTATACGTAAAAGACAAGCTGGAGTTCGAGCGTATGCGGCTTGACGGGCTGTTTTACTCCTCGCTTTTAAATTTAGAAAATATCTTCAAAGAAGGCGGCAAGGCCGTGGACGTAAGGCTCGCCGTCGAGGAAACGCTGCTTAGCTTTCAGACCGAGTTTTACTCGCAGTTTAAGGAGTTTAAAGATAGTCTAAATGAAGAAGCGCTCGCTGCGCATAAAGGCGAGCTAGAGGCGCTAGAGGCGCACAAAAAGACGCTTGAGGAGATACTCCACTACCTGCGCGATAACGCCGAGCTGCTCACGTCAAACTACATCATTTCGGAGCTAAATTTAAAAACGGCGATCGATTTTATCAACGAAAAGGCCTCCTTTACGAGTAAATTTAACGTCGGCAAGGCTGCGATTATATTCGTCGTATTTTTGTTTTTCGTCTCGTTTACGACGCTACTTAGTAGGCTCACGCTGTGGGCTTTGATGAAATTTTTCGTCAAGCACGACTCGGATAGACAGACGAAAGGGCGCATCGTAGAAATCATCAAGCGCCCGATGCTACTCACTCTTATCGCCTATGCGATAGATATTTGCGTCTCGATCGCGTATTATCCCGCTCCGATGCCGATAAAATTTGCAAATTTCTTAGCGATCACTTTCGTCATCGCCGTCACTTGGCTCATACTTAGCGTACTAAACGGCTACGGCATGGTGCTCATCAACGAACTCACCAAAAAAAGCGGGCGCAAAGAGGTGATAAATTTGATCCTAAAGATCATCTATTTCATCATCTTCGTTATCGCGCTGCTTATCGTGCTTAGCAAGCTCGGATTTAACGTTAGTGCCATCATCGCCTCTCTTGGTATCGGCGGCCTTGCGGTGGCTCTTGCGACTAAGGATATTTTGGCGAATTTCTTTGCTTCCGTTATGCTGCTCTTTGATAATTCGTTTTCTCAGGGCGACTGGATCGTGTGCGGCGACATCGAGGGAACGGTCGTGGAGATCGGACTTAGGAAAACGACCGTGCGAACCTTTGACAACGCCCTTATATTTGTGCCAAACTCCAAGCTAGCTAGCGATCCGATCCGAAACTGGAGCAGGCGAAAAATGGGACGACGCATCAGGATGCTAATCGGATTAGAATACAGCGCCACGACCGAGCAGATCAAAAAGTGCGTCGAGGAAATCAAACAGATGCTAATCGACCACCCAGATATCGCAAAGGGCGACGATATGGGCTCGAAAAAGGCTAGCCGCTACGACCGCGGTATCGTCTCGATCGACGACCTGGCGGGATATAAGTCAAATTTGTTCGTTGTAGTGGACGAGTTTGCCGATAGCTCGATAAATATCCTCGTGTACTGCTTTTCAAAGACGATAGTTTGGGGCGAGTTTTTGGCCGTCAAAGAGGACGTGATGCTAAAAATAATGAATATCGTAGAGGCCAACGGGCTTGGATTTGCCTTCCCTAGTCAGAGCCTATATGTCGAAGAAGTGAAAAAATAATTTTAAAGGAGAGAAAATGAGTGAAGAATTTGACTACGAAGAGGAAGATTTGGAGGAGGAATACTCCGAATTTGACGACGAAAGATCCGAAAAATACAGCTATAACTACGACGAGAACGACTACGAATACGGCGACGAAGACGAAGAAGATAGCTACGAGATGCGATTTGCGCTCAAGTTCGGCTTTGCGGGGCAAATTTGCCGGCAGGCCGAATTTGGAGCGTAAATTTGACTCGTAATCAAATTTAAACTAAATATTGAGTAAGGCGAGACGACCGTTTTGCGTAGGCTCAGTTAAATTTAAACAGGCTTTGCGCCGATATACAAATTCATCCTGCTTTTGATGATTTTTGGCGGTTGTTGCCTTCAAATTTAGGCATTTATATCTAGCTTTCGGATTTTATTTAGAGCTTCTAAAAGCTTGGTTACGTCTGTTCCTCTTTCTTGTTCGGCTTTGATAAATTTCTCGAAAAACTCGCGCTTTATATCCTTGTAAACGTAGGTTTGGCTTTTACTCGTCGCTTTGATCGGTTTAAATTTCTTTTCTTTTGCGGCGTCTGCTTGCGCTTCCTTTTTGGCTGTTTCGTCAAAGTCGCCCTTTTTTAGCGCGATTTTTTGCAGCGCGTCCCCGATACTCTCGCCGTTTTTAAATACGTCTTTTAGAAATTTAAAAAACTCTTTTTTACTTGCTTCGTCCGCGTAGCTCACGCGATCTTCTATCTCTTGCCCAAGAAGCGTAATGCGCTCTTTTGCGGGCGTTTGGTCGAAATTTAGCGCGCCGTCCTTGAGCGAAATTTTAACATTTGCGTATTCGCCTAGGATTTTATTTGCCGCGTACTCGAGCCACTTATCTTTAAACTCCTCCTCGCTCATGTCTGAATCCAGCAGTTTCGAGGCCTCGGCGTCCATTACCAGACCGCTGCCGCTACGCATGCCAAGCCCTGTGCCAAACCCGCCCAGATCGACGTTAAATTTACTCAAAAACTTATCCACGCTAAAGACATCCTGTCTAAATATACCGGACGGATCGCCCGCGTGCGCGATCAAGGCTCGCGTGCTATCTACGAAGCTTTTTAGCTCGGCGGCTTTTTCTTTGTCGGTACTCGGATCAAGCCCGTTCATCTTGCCCCAGATGCTGATTTTATCGTCTCTCGTGTAGCCGCTTAGAGAAAATATCCTCCTAGCAAATACGGGCTCGCTAGGCTTTAGTCCGAACTCCTTACGCCATCCATCCTCTAGCTCGTCAAATCTCATTTTCGCACCCAACCACATGCTTAAATTTTTACCAGTTAGCTTTTCTGGATCAACCTTGTCCGCCCAAATTTTTAGTTGGTCGTAGTCTAATTCGCTTGGATTTACCGTATCGTAATTAATCTGTGCCGTCAAATTTGACATCAAATTCGCCGCTTCTTTTTCCTCGCGTGCTTTTAAATTTTGCCCGCGAGCGCCGCTAAAATCGAAATTTGCATTTGCGTTAAATCCGTTTACGCCGCCTATCATCTAAAATCCTTTTAAAATTTGGCTTTCTAACGATATCGGCAAAATTTGAGGAAAATTTAGAGTAAAAGATAAGAAGTGGTATAAAATTTACGGTCGGCCGCCAAGCCGCGTGGGCGCTGACTAGTCGCCGTAAATTTGCGCCGCATCGCTACCGGCCGACAAACGCTCGCGTAAATTTATTTTTGCTCAAAGTCTTCCCAGGGATTTATGCAGTAGGTGCCGCGGCCCGCGTGTTTGGCCTTATAAAGAGCATCGTCGGCGCGCTGAAGCAGCAGATCAAACGAGCCGTGTCCGATCTGTCCTTCTGCGATGCCGGCACTCACGGATAGTCCGCTAAATAGTGGATTTTCTTGACAAATTTTAAAAAATCGGTCGATCAAAATTTGCACGCGAGGCGCTATGCTTTGCATATTCGCGCCGTCGGTAAATATCGAGATAAACTCGTCTCCGCCTATGCGTACGTTCATAGCGTCGTTAAAAATTTCCTTTATCAGCTCCGCGATCGCAACCAGAGCCTTGTCGCCCGCCTGATGTCCGTGCTCGTCGTTTACCTGCTTGAAGCGATCTAAATCCATATAAAGTATGCTCATATGCGTGGTTTTTAGATTGTCTAAAAATGCGTCCAGCTGGTTGCGATTTGCTAATCCGGTGAGCTGATCGTAGTGAGCTAGATGCTCGATGTTTTGCAGATATTCGTACTCTTTCGTCACGTCGCGAGCGATGCCGACGGTGCCGATGATAGTTTCGCCGTCAAATATCGGCGTCTTATATGTTTTTAGCTTGCTTAGCTTGCCGTCTGCCTTCATCACCTCTTCGTCCAGCAGGCAGGTCTTGCGCGCTGCTACGACGTCGTCCTCGGTCTGGACGCAGACGTAGCCCGTTTGCTCGTATATCTCCTTTGGGATATTCCAGATATAGTAGTGATCTTTACCGCGAACGTCGTCTTTTTGCTTATCTACGACCTCGCAAAAGGCGTCGTTTACCTCTAGGTGCAGTCCGTCCATATCCTTAAACCAGATCATATCTGGAGATGAGTTTATCGTCGTCTGCAACCACGTTTTTTGTAGCCACGCCTCTTTACGCTCGGCGATCAAATTTAGCGCTTTTTCAAAGTAAAAGTCGTCTAAATTTGCGCTTTCTAGCCAAATTTCATCGGCGGCATCTTTTTGTTCGCCGGCTATCTTGTCCGCATCCCTCGCGTAAATCGCCAAAAAGCCGTTTTTGCCGATACGGTTTTTTAGCTCGGGTAAATTTAGTCCGCAGCTCTCGCTTGCGATGATGAGATATTGATTTTCGTCGGGTATGGGCGCAGGGATATCGCTTGAGCTTTTTATAGTGCTAAATTCGTGCGTAAAGCGCAGCCTTGGCTGGATTTTTTCTAAAATTTCAAGCTTGTTTTTTAAATCCTCGCTTAAGCAAATATGCAGTTTGACGCTATACATAATCTCCCCTTTTTTATTTGCAAAAATTATACGACACTTTGGCTTTATTTGGGCTTTTGAGGTAAATTTAGCGAGGCATAATTTAAGGCGAGCAAGGCTTTAGCTAGGCCCGCTCGCAAAATTTATAAGTCGGTTAGTTTTTGTACATAAGATTAGGCAACCAAAGCGAAATCTCCGGGATATACGTCACTAAAATAAGCCCGATAAATAGCGTCAAAGTCCACGGCAAGCATGAGACGATGACGTCTTTTAGATTCATGCCAGTTAGGCCGCTGGCGACGAATAAATTTAAGCCCACGGGCGGCGTGATCATGCCGATTTCCATATTCACGATTAGCAGGATACCGAAGTGTACCGGATCCACGCCTAGCGCTTTTGCGATCGGTAGCAGTAGCGGCACCATGATCATCACTACCGATGAGGGCTCCATAAACTGTCCCATGATGAAAAGCAGGATGTTTACGATGATTAAAAAGCCGATCTTGCCGATATTTGCGGCCAGGATGCTCTCTGCTATCGTTTGCGGGATGTTTTCGGTAGCTAGCAGGTATGCAAATACGAACGCGTTTGCGATGATGAAAAATATCATCGCCGTCGTGATGGCAGACTCTAGGCAGATGTCCCACAGGTCTTTAAATTTGATATCTTTATAGACAAATAGCGAAATAATCAGCGCATATATAGCGCTGGCTGCCGCAGCCTCGGTCGGCGTAAAAATGCCGCCGTAGATACCGCCGATAACGACTACTACGATTAGCAGTGCCCAAAAGGCTTTGCCGAATTTTTTTATTCGCTCGCTCCAAGGCTCGGGCGTAGTAGCTTTAAATCCGAGTTTTTTCGCTCCGATATAAGTCTGAAGTATCATCATGCCGCCTAGCATCAGTCCAGGCACCACGCCCGCCATAAATAGCTTCGCGATGCTGGTATCCGATGTCACGCCGTAAACGATCATAACGACCGAAGGCGGGATGAGGATGCCTAGAGAGCCTGCCGTCGTGATGCCGCCCACGGCGTATTCTTTCGGGTAGCCTGCTTCTTTAATGGCGACGAACATAATAGAGCCTATCGCTACGACCGTAGCGGGCGAGCTACCAGAAACCGCGGCAAATATCACGCACGCAAATATCGCGCTCATCGGCAGGCCGCCAGGCAGGTGTCCGACCATAGATTTAGCAAAATCTATAATGCGTCTAGCAGAACCGCCCTTGCTCAGTAAATTTCCTGCCAGGATAAACATCGGAATCGCCATGAGAGGAAATTTATTGATACCGTCAAAAATACGCTGAGGCACCTCCGAAACATCTAAGCTGGTAAAGAGCAGCATCGTTAAAACCGTGCTAGCTCCAAGCGAAACAGCGACGGGAACGCCTATAAGCATAAGGCCAAACAGCGAGATAAATAAAAATGCAATGGTCATAGGCTCTCCTTAGCTTTTCTTGACCGAGTCGTGTATCATCTCGGCTTCGTTGTTTATGATGACTTTATCTGAAGGCGTCATAGCGATCTGGAAAATTTTCTCTCCGGCACGGTAGCTAGCACCCAAAAACGCTATCGGAAGTACCAGCATCGGCACCCATTCCGGCACGCCTAGATCCACACTCATGGAATCAAGCTCGATCAACACCTGTAGATACTGCACGCTATAATCTACTATAAACATCAAAAACGCCGTCGTTATGATGTTTGCTAAGATGAGGTAGGCCTTTGCGACGATGGGCGGAAATCTCTCGATCAAAATCGTAACCGAGATATGTATGCCCTTTCTAAAGCCGTATGCTGCGGCAAAAAACGCCGACCAGATAAAAAGGTAGTTGGTTAGCTCGCCCGCCCACGACCAACCCGTGTTAAAGCAGTAGCGCATAACGACGTTAATGAAGGCTAGCAGCGTACCTGCGGCGATGCCTAGCACCGCCACGGTTTTGTTTACCGAGGCGATGCCGACATCTAAAATCTCAAAAAATTTACCCATAAAATCCTACTTCGTATTTATCGTTTTTTCTACCAGGTCTTGACCGATCACGTTGTAGAAGTTCGGATAAATCGGCTTCATAGCCTCTGCCCATTTGCCCTTTTGATCGGCATTTAGCTCGATTATCTCAAGCTTTTTGCTCTCGCCTGCGTATTTTTTAAGCTCGCTTAAAATATGCTCTTCTTCTTTAGCCGTCTCTTCGCGCTCGAACGCCGTAGCTTCTTTTAGAGCTTGCGTTACGTGAGCTTTCATATCATCAGGCAAACCTTTCCAAAATTTCTCGCTCATAACGACTAAATATCCCAAATATCCATGGCTAGATAGCGTTAAAGAGCTTTGCGCCTCGTAAAATTTGGAGTTGTAGAAATTTGAAAGCGGGTTTTCCGTCGCATCGACTACGCCTTGTTGTAGGGCTGGATAAACCTCTGAAAACGGTAATACTTGCGGGTTGCCGCCGACTACTTTGATCTGCTCTTCAAGCACCTTTGAGCTTTGGATGCGGAATTTTTGTCCCTTAGCGTCCGCAGGCTCTACGATAGGCTTTTTGCTTGAGCTAAAGTGCTTAAATCCCGCGTCCCAAAAATCAAGCGCGATGAAGCCTTTTTTAGCGATCATATCTTTTAGAGCTTGTCCGACTTCGCCGTCTTCTACCGCGTAAAGATGGGCGTTGTCTCTAAAGATAAACGGCAGGTCAAATAGCTGAAACTGCGGTACTATCGGCGTAAATTTAGAAAAACTAGGCGCGGCCATTTGGACGTTGCCAAGCTTTAGCGCTGCAAAAACCCTATCGTCATCCATTAGCGACGCGGCAGGATACACCTCGACCTTGATCGCTCCGCCGCTAAGCTCGCCGACTCTTTTTGCAAAAAAATCGGCAGCCTTGCCTTTTGGCGTAGAGGCGGCCACGACGTGAGCAAATTTGATCGTGTATGTTTTGCCTGCGGCAAATGCGCTTCCGGCCAGCGCGCAAGAAAGAAGCAGTGCGGAAAGTAACTTAAATTTCATGTGAAGTCCTTTTTGTGAAATGCGCTATGTGTTAGCTTGAAACGATTATAAAATATAAAACTAGCGAATTTGGAAATTTTCCTTTTTATATCGTAAATTTTATCCCTTTTATGTGTAAAAAAGTAACACATAGATAAATCTGCATAGATAATATTGTCGTTTCACTTTATATTTTGCCAGCCCTTACTTAATCAAATGTTACTAAAATACACACTATCTTACATTTTGCTTGCTTTTAAGTTGAAATTTATCATACTAAGCTTTGGTTAAATTTAACGGACCGCTCTTTTAAAATTACCGCTTTTACGCCCTCTTTGACGCTTCGTTATAGAGCTTAAAAGCTTGCTAGACTAGGATTTTCTTTAAAGATCATTCGAGCTAAATAAAATCGCGTGTGTGCCGTATCTTTACGGCTCTATGAGCGAACTAGCGCTTAAAAGCTAGTAATTGCGATTTAGGCTAAAATTTACAAAACCAGCGAGCATGTCGCTAAATTTATCATTAAAGATAAAACATCCGAATTTATCGCAAAATCTACGGTTATTGATAAAAGCTTATTAAAGCGTTAGTAAAATAGTTACTCTTTTGTCGCTATAATACCGATAAATTTTATTACAAAGGAAAAATTATGTTTGAACTTAGAAAACTACCTTTTGACCCGAAGGCAAACGCCGTCGTAAGCGAGGAAACCTGTAACTATCACCACGGCAAACACCACCAAACCTATATCAATAACCTAAATAATTTGATAAAAGGTACCGAGTTTGAGGGCGCTAGCCTCTTTGATATCCTGACAAAAAGCTCCGGCGGCGTGTTTAATAACGCGGCTCAGGTCTACAACCACGACTTTTACTGGGATTGCATCGCTAGAAAAAGCCAGATGAGCGACGAACTAAAGGTGCGCTTGGAAAAAGATATTCCAAATTTTAAAGATGAGTTTTTAAAGGCTGCGACTACGCTTTTTGGCTCCGGCTGGGCGTGGCTGGTTTACAATCCAAAAGAGGACAAACTACAAATCGTACAAACAAGCAACGCGCAAACCCCGGTAACTGAGGGCCTCGTGCCGCTTTTAGTCGCGGACGTTTGGGAGCACGCATACTACGTTGATCACAGAAACGCGCGCCCGGCGTATTTGGAGAAGCTGTTTGAAAATATCAACTGGGATTTTGTTTCGAGCGCTTACGAGTGGGCGCTAAAAGAGGGGCTAAATTCGGTTAAATTTTACGTTTCCGAGCTTCACGGCGGCGCTAAATCTTGCTGCGGTTGCGGATGCAACTAGTTTAAATTCGCTATTTTTACAAGTTTTTTAAGAGTCTTGGACAGCGCGCGGCGGCTTATTTTTCTAAGTAAGCGTAAGCCCGCGAGTAAATTTAACCTTGAGCGAGGACTCCGCTTGGTTAAATTTACTTTATATAAATTATTTTAAAGTAAGATTTCAGTCTCATTTCAAAAAAAGGACAAAAATGAAGAAAATTTTAGTTTCATCTTTGGCGGCTTTTGCCGCAGTTGCTATGCTTAGCGGTTGCCAGGCAAACAAAAGCGAAAGCGCAAACAAAGCGCAAATCACCAAATCGCAAGCCGAAGTGATTAAATTTACCGGCATAAACGATCCGAAATACGTCGTCAAACTAAGCTCGACGGACGAATTTAATACCGCCGTGCTAGAAGATAGCAAAGGACGCAAAATCAACCTTAAAAACGCGGTCACCGCAAGCGGCACGAGACTAGCTAACGACGACGGCGCCGAGATAACGTTTAAACGCGGCGAAGGTATCCTAAACCTTGAAAAAGGCGGCGAGGATATTTTCTTAAAATACGACGAATAGTTTTTCCGCCGATTTTCGGCGGATTTTTAAATTTACATGGTTTTTGCTTTTTCTCCTGGCATTCTTTTCGGCTCTATGATTTTTGTCGCCAAATTTGGCGATTAGCGATTTTTTCTCATAATCAGCCTAAAACCGCGTCTTTAAATCCAAACTTATCCCAAGCAAAACGGCTGACGAATCGTGCCTTTAGGGCAAGCAGCTTCAAATAGCAAAAATTTAGCGCAAAAATAAATTTAAGGCCTGATTAGATTTTTGCCGTTTAGCGATAAATTTAAAACCCTTCATACGCAGTTAAAGCGTTTGGTTTGATTAAGCGCGAGTAGAGCCTCGCCATTACGCACTTATGATTTAGAAATTTAAATTGCTATTACGCTAAATTTTCAGCGATCTAATTTGAAATTTAAGCGCCTCTATCACCGCGGCAAAATGAGGTAAAAAATCTAGATTTGTTTAAAGCGGAGCTTTTATCGTAATCGCCTACGCGCGCAATGCAAAGTCCTGATAAATAATCCGCGATTACGCCGCAGATAAAACTTCGCTTCAACTCGCGCCGATTTTAAATTTTGCTTTCTAAGTGCCTAAAATTTCGGCTTTTATGCCTATGAACATAGCGCTTGAGAGAGGTTTTTTAATTTTATCAAACGTTTACTCTAAATCCGCACGCGGTTAAACCCTATTTGCCCGCATACTCCGCAAAGCCGCTGCCGGCAGCTAGAGGGCGCGATATTTTTGAGCCGTTTATTTAGGCTGCGTTTCTTGATTTACGCAGCTTTCAAATATAAATTTATGCTCCTGCGGCAGCGACTCGTAAAGTTTTAGCGAGAGATTTCTGATCTCCCAAAGCGCCGATTTTGAGCTGCGAAGCGAGAGGAAATTTTGCAAACTGCGCGCGTTTACGCTCCACGTGAGCTCGGTTTTGTAGCACTCGGGTAGGCAGTATTTGACGATGTCGAGGCTTTTTGTGGTGTTTGCGAGGATTTCGCGTAGGTTTTCTAGCGCTTTGATACTTGCGTTATCGACCGTTTCGTCGCCGGTTAATACTATAAATCTCGCCGCCCGCTCAAAGTCGCCAAGCTCAAATTTGAGCTCTTTTTTTAGCTCTTTTAGCGTGTAGCGCGTTGATTTTACGCTGAGGCTTGCTACGCGGTGACGGGCCAGCTCTTGTAGCAAGGCGCGCGAGATACCTTGGATGTAGAAGTTGTATGAGAGGTGCTCTAGCGTGCTGGCGTGTTTAAATTTATTGCCGACGCGCTCAATCAGCTCGACGTCTTTTTCGCCGCCGTTATCGCCCTTTTCAAAGCTTTGCCAGCATGTGCGGATCGCGTGCGAGCAGATGTTTAGCGGGGTGTAGTTTAGAAGCGTTACTTGCATTTTTGACTCTTTTAGTTAAATTTAGCGGTAAATTTAGCTAAAAATCGATAAAAATTTGATTTTAGTAGATGATATTTGAGATAATATTTTTTAGCTCGTCTTTAGAGATTTTGTTGTCCGCCAGATCTACTACCGCGTCTTCCATAACGCTCGCAAAATGTACGAAGTATCCGTCCATTCCGTTTAATTCTAAAAAATATATCCCAAGCTGTATGGCGGTTCGTTTGTTGCCGTCTAAAAACGGATGAAATTTGACGCACGAAAATACGATATGAGTTAATTTATCTAAAAAATTCGGATAAAATTCATCATTTCTAACGTGCTCCAAAGCAGAAGCCAGATAACCGATACTAACTTCGTTATAGCCGCTTTTGCCGCCTATATTTTCGATGATGTCGTTATGTATTTCTACCGCGTCTTTTATATCGGGGTAGATCATTTATCTTTTAGCCGCTCGTAAATTGCTTTTATTTTAGGATTATTTAAAACGACTTTTCTTAATTTTTCTTTTATCTCTTTTTTGATTTCTTCTTCTTTTTTTTGCATATTTTATCCTAAATTTTTAAGCGAGTATAGCATATTTTATAAAGCTAGGGCGGTTTTATCCGCCCTAAGAATTAAAATTATTTTAACTGAAGCAGCGTGTTTAGCATCTCGTCACTAGTAGTTATCGTCTTTGAGTTAGCCTGGAAGCCGCGCTGTACGACGATGAGCTGAGTTAGCGAGCGAGATAGATCGACGTTACTCATCTCAAGGCTTGAGGCCGAAATTTTACCGCGTCCGGCAGTTTGAGCTGCGCCGATGATTGGGTCGCCCGAGTTTGCCGTGCGAGAAAATAAATTTCCGCCCTCGCCGGCTAAGCCTTGGTTATTTGCAAATTTAGCTACGCCCACTTGCGCGAGTCCTAGGCTTCTGCCGTTGGTAAAAGAGCCTATGAGGGTACCTGCTCCGTCTATCCTTAGTCCGTGTAGCTCGCCGCTAGCATATCCGTCTTGGCTGATGTCGGAGGTGCTTGAGTTATTATCGGTGCTGGTTAGTCCGTCGGTAGTCTGCGTAGTACCGAATTTTAGCTCGATATGCTGACCGATAGACGAGCCGTTTTGCGCGCCGAAGGTAATGCTAGCAGGGCTATACGTCGCTAGCGAGCCGTCCGGGTTAAATCTCACGTAACCGGTTATCACGTTTTTAGGCTCTGTAGTGCTTATTTGATTTGGTTCGGCCACCTGGATCACCATCGTCCACTCCGTTCCGCCGTTTTCGGTATAGCCGCGCTTTACGAAGTCCATCTTAACGTTATGTTTCGTGCCTAGGCTGTCGTAGATATCGGTGCTAGAGCTATGAGCCGCCATATTTAGGCTATCGGTTACTCTTGCAGCGTCTCCGGAGCTTAACGAACCTGAGAGCGGCGCCATAGATGCCGTAAATTTAACGTTTTCGGTTACGTTGTTGGCGGCGTTTGTTAGACCCGTGATAGCTAAATTTATATTATGATCGTCCATACCCGTATCTGCGTTGTTCGTCGTGCCGCCGCCCGTTGCGTCTGTGGCATCGCCGTCGTCGGAGTTAAAGGCGTCTCCGCTAGGATTTTTTACCTGAAACTGGCCGTGCTCGTTCACGGTTATCTCCACGCCGTCGTTTTTGTTGTAGTTTTTAAACGCCTTAGCGTATGCCGCGTCGTAGGCCGCTTGAGCCGCTGCCTCGTTCGAAGTACCTCTAGCGGCATCAAGATCTCTTTTTGAATTGATGGCGTCTACGGTATCGGTAAAAGATGCGATCGCCTTTTTAGCCGTAGCTACTGCAGAACTTAGAGCAGCATTAGTCGGGTTAGCCGTTACTGCGGTATTCATAGCGGTATTTAGAGTCGCGATCTTTGCAATGTAATCGGCTTTCAAGATGGGGTTATTTGGATCCGCTGCTAAAGCCGTAGTAGCGTTATTTGCGTCCGTTACAGCAGTCGCTAAAGCAGTATCGCTAGGTAGCGCAGTCGTTACCGCCGTCGCAGCCGTCGTTAGCTCGCGTCCGGCTTTGAGCGCGCCGTTAGGATTATCTACGTTTCTGCCCTCGTAGTTGGTAAACAATCTAGCATCTTTTTGCATCGCTTCGCGCAAATCCTCGGTAGTCGTTACCTCTCTAGCCATAGCGTCGTCGTATGTGTGTAGCGCGCTGACTCGGGTTTTGTTGTAAGTATATTGGTACGCGGTTATGACCTTAGTATCTACGAAGTCTCCGCCGATGGTATCGCCGCTATTTACGGTCATTTTTATGTTTCTGCTGGCTGCGGTAGTGCCTAGGTTGTTTCTGTTGGTTAGAACTAGTTGATTGCCGTTTATGACGCTAGCTTCTACGCCCGTTTTGCTATATCTTTGATTTATAGCCGTAGCTAGCTCGCTTACGCTATTTACCGTTGCCACTATGGTCTCGCCGTTTAAATTTACGTTCAAATTTTTAGGCGCCGCAAAGGTTCCGTCGTTTCTAGCGCCTACGTCCATAGCCCTAGTTTTAGCATCGGCATAGCTAACCCATATACCCTGCCCCGTGCGTAGATTATACGCGTCGCCGGCATTATTAAATAAAACGCCAAGATCGGCTCCGCGCTCGGTCATTCTCTGCTCGCCTTGCCTATTTACGTAAAATCTATTTTCGCCGATATTGTTTTCTTCGTGTCTTTCCGTGTCGGTTTTGATGCCGTCTTTATTAGTATCGACCCAGTTATGATACTGATCGAGTTGGTAGATAGGTATTTTTTTATTTCCCACGTCGTTGCCGCTGTCTAAGTTTCCCTTTAGAGCGATATTTGTCGTAGCGCGAGCAGGCACGGTTAGGCCGGTGGGTATCTTTATATCGCTAAGAGGCCTGGTCGGATCTATCTCGCCCGTAACCTCGTCCCTCATCCAGCCTTGCACGATATTTCCGCCGTTATCGACAAAGTTACCCTCGCTATCCCTTGAAAAATCGCCGTTTCTAGTATAGTAGGTGGTCTTGCCGCCGTCCGGGCTAACCATAAAAAACCCGTCGCCTTGAAGCGCGATATCGGTTTGCTTGTCGGTGGTTTGCAAAGAGCCTTGCTTAAAAATTCTCGTTGTGGAGTTTATCTGAGTGCCTAGACCCACCTCCATGTTATTTACGCCGCCGTGTTGATTTTGCGGTGAGGTAGCGATACGCGACTGTTGATAAATAAGGTCATCGAAATTTGCGCGGTTGTATTTGTAGCCGACGGTGTTTACGTTGGCGATGTTGTTGCCCTCGACGTCCATAGCGATCTGGTGAGCTTGCAGTCCGGTAACGCCTGCCCATAGCGATCTCATCATAGTTTATCCTTTGTAAAAAGTGAAATTTAAGCTAGTCAAAGCAAAAGACGTTCCAAATTTTAAATTTGGTTTAGTATTTGTGAAAGTAACGACAAAAAGAATATATGAGCTAAATTTTGTAAATTTACTTCAAAATTTGAATGAAAAAAATTAAGGCGAAGTATCGTGAGATGATTTTAAATGTTTTGAAGTAAATTTCGTCCCAAGACTAGACGTATAGTCTGTCGTAGGGCGAAATTTACGAAATCATTTAAAAGCGCTCGCGAGACAAGCCGTGAAATTTACAAAATCATCGCACCGATTACGCCGCCGATTAACAGCGGTATATTAAAGAAGATAAACGTCGGCACGCACGTATCGTAGATGTGATTGTGCTGGCCGTCGGCGTTTAGACCGCTCGTAGGTCCTAGCGTGCTGTCGCTAGCGGGACTGCCCGCATCGCCCAGAGCCGCCGCGATACCTACTAGCAAGATAATAGCCGCCGGAGAAAAACCCAGCGACAGCGAAAACGGCACGTAGATCGCCGCGATGATCGGTATCGTGCCAAAGCTCGTGCCGATACCCATGGTAACTAGCAAACCGATAGCTAGCATAAGTATCGCGCCGCCTATTTTGCCGCCCACCACCTCGCTAGCAAAGCTCACTAGCTGCTCGATGCCGCCGCTCTCGCGCAAAACCGAGCCAAAGCCTGCGGCAACGAGCATGATAAATGCGATAAAGCCCATCATCGCTAGGCCGCTGTCCATGATCTTGTCGATTTTACGGTACTCGATACCGCCCAAAACTATCATGACTAAAAGCCCAAGAAGCGCACCAAGAGGCATACTTTCGGTATAAATTTGCACCCCAAAGGCTACTACCGCGCCGCCTAGCACCGCCCACTCTTTTTTAGTCATTTCTAGGCTTGCGGCTATCTGCGCCTCCCTCTCTTCGCCGCTTTCAAATTTAGTGTGCGCGTAGTCGCGCCTTTTGCGGTAAAAGACGAAAATCGCCAAAAAGAGTCCGACTAGCATCGAGGCTCCGCCTATCCACATCACACTTGAAATCTGGCTCATCTGCACCGTTACGCCGTTGTTTGCGAGCTCTTTTTGGATGATGCCGTGAAAGATAAGGCCAAAACCCACGCTAAGGCTAACGTAAGGCGCCTTTAGTCCAAAAGTAAGAGCGCACGCGACGGCTCGGCGGTCGATGCCTAGGCGGTTCATCAGCGGCAAAAGCGGTGGAATGAGAATCGGGATGAAAGCGATATGCACGGGAATCAAATTTTGCGACAAGCAAGCAATCGCGGCGATGATAAGCGCGAAATAGGTGCTGGTTTTCGCTAGAGCCTTGCTAACGGCGTTTATGAGGATCGCAGTTAGGTTCGTATCGGCTATCGCGGCCGCAAGCGCGCCTAGCAGGATGTAGCTAAGCGAGGTTTCTAGGTTGCCGCTCATACCCGTTATCAGCGTCGAAGTAGTCGCCTTTAGAGCGCCCAAAAAGGACTCTACGCCCCCAAATCCGCCGTGGTAGATGAGTCCCGCGACTAGAGCGGAGACGAGGATAGAAAGCAGGATGTTAAACCTTAGCAAACAAAGCGCGGTCATCACGATGATGCTGATTACAACGGGATTGGTTAGCATTTTTGATCCTTTTTTGATTTTTAAATTTATCATAGCGCTAAATTTACGACTCGGCGTGAATACGGTCAAATTTAAGCATAGCCAGCAAAATCAAGCAAACTAAGCACCGGGCGCCAAAGCCGCCTTCGCAGCGCAAAAGGCTAAATTTATCCTCGGCGAATTTGGCCCCAAATTTAACCCTAAATCAACGGCGCTAAGACGAACCGAAGTTAAAATTATCGCATTTTCTTGCGCTAGAACCCAAATTCGCCGTTTAATTACGCCTAGTCCATTTGCTCCGACTTTGCACTAAATCTATGCCCGAAAAACAAGCCCGCAAATGCCAAATTCACGTACATTAGGCAAAAGCTAGATTGCCCGGTCGCCAAACGGCTTTTATTTGCCGATACGGCTCATATCCTTAGACGTAAATTTCCTTGCAAGCGGTCGCTTTCGGTTACTTTTAATAATTTTATAATATAAAAATTAAAGTAAAGTAAAATTTAGTCTAGCCGGAGCGCAATCTCATAAAAACTACCAAAAGGAAACAATATTTAAACCGCTCTTAGCGCGTCTAAAGTCGCGGCTTTAGCTTTCGGCGGCCGTAATCCTTTATAAATATGAGCGCTAGTAGTGCAAAATCCGCGGTTTAAAGCCAAATTTACGCGCGGTGTAAAATCGATAAGATCAAGCGCATAGCGAGATTTTATTTTTACGCGAGCGCAAAGGATATCTGTGCTCAAATTTAAATTTTCGCGTTTGCTTAATTTAACGCACGAATTTCGTAAAGCAAATTTAGCCCAAAATCCAAAGCTCGCCTTGATTCTCGTATAAATTTAGCGATTTAAAACCGCAAACCGATATTTATTTTGCGTGCAGCTCTTTTGCGTATTTTGATTTTTCCAGATTTTCGATTAGCTTTTGCGTGCGCATATCCCTAGCCTCGGGCACTAGATGAAACCACGTGTCGTGCAGAAATTTACGCGGGAAATAGCTATCTTTATAATCCCCTATCATCTCAAAACCGTTATCTTCGATGAGCTTTTTTACGTCTTTTAAAAATTTTTGATTATCCGCAGCGTGCGGGTCGTTTAGATCGTAGCAGTCATCGCCCGCGACGGCCGGATATGTAAAGATAAATTTAATCCCTTTTTCTTGCTCCAGCTTTTTCATAAATTTTAAATTTTGCCTAAAAATATCGTTTATGCCGATCTCGCTACCCGAAAAATCGGTGAAAAATATATACTGCTGGCAGGGCATCTGGGTGTCTCTTGCCTCGTCTACTTTGCCGACGTATTGATAATCTCCGCGCTCGCCGTTTTTAAAATTAGGCGAAAAATCGTGCACGGCTTGCGGCCAACGATGGATAAAGTTGTTAAAATTTATCTTAAACGCCGCCCTATCCCTATAGTCTCTGGTTACGGCGTTCATAAAGGCTTGCGGCGGGATTTGCGAGATAGTTTTTAGCTTTTCTAAAAACGGCAAATAGTCGTAAAAATGATGTAGCTCGAAAAAAATCCCGTAGTAATAAGTATCGGGCGGTATGTCGCCGATATAGTAGCGATACTCTAGCGGCAGGATAAAAATATCGCCTTTGTGGGCGAATTTAGCCGCGCGGTATAGCCTATGAAGCAGCGGATAGCCGCCGTGGTCGCCTAAATTTATCGTTAGCTTGCCAAAGTGCTTTTCAAGCATCAAAGAGTTTATGCCGTGGTATGAGTTTGAGCCGCTTTCTACGATGATGCGGTTTTGATCGGTAGTGTTTGTTATGAGATAGTTTTTATACGCATAGTGATGAGCCGACGAAACTCTGATGAGAAACATCGCAAACGCCAAATAAGCTCCGATCAAAGCGAGCGTCAAAACGGGAAGCGCGATGAGGAAAATTTTATATTTTTTCAAATTTAATCCTAAAAGTTAAAATACAAAAACGGAGACTCCTGCGCTCCGGAGCTAAAAACAAAAGCCAAAGCAAGCAAAAATGCCGTAAATAGCGCGGTAAGAAAGCCAAATTTTGCTCTAGCGGCCATTTCGTTCGAGTTTCGTCCAAAAACCGTAACCAAAAGCGTGACGCCTATGATTGCGCAAAACGTACCCATGGCTATTTGCGGCGTTTCTAGGAAATTTATTTGATTAAATCCTAAAGAATTGCTTATATGCTCTAAATAGTTAAAATTTATCTTAACCGAGCTAAAATCAAACATGCCCTTTAGCACCTTCATCGCGCTATCTAGGTCTCTAGCGCGGAAAAATATCCAAGTGATATTTATAAAGTTAAATGTTATAAACCAGGCTAGAAATTTATTCATCGGGCGAAAATGCGCGCCGTAAAATCTACAAATCATCATCGCTAGTCCGTGCAGCGCGCCCCAGATGATAAACATCCAGCCCGCTCCGTGCCAGAGTCCGCCCAGCAAAAACACCGCAAAAACGTTAGCGTAAGTGCGGTATTCGCCCTTGCGGTTACCTCCTAGCGGGATATAGATATAATCGCGTAAAAATCTAGAAAGCGTCATATGCCATCTGTGCCAAAAGTCTTGGATGTTTAGCGCTTTGTAAGGGGAGTTGAAATTTAGCGGCAGGATAATGTTAAACATATATGAAATACCGATGGCCATATCGGTGTAACCGCTAAAGTCGAAATACAGCTGAAACGTATAACTAATGCTCGTTATCCACGCCTCGCTCATACTAAGCGTAGGGTAAACGTCAAATCCATGAATAGCAAATCTAGCAAAAAAATCGGCCACTACGACCTTTTTAAAAAGTCCGATCGAAAACAAAAAAAGCCCGATGCTTAAATTTTTATAGTTTATGCGCTTTAAGCGTAAATTCGCAAACTGCGGCATCATCTCGGCGTGGTGGATGATAGGGCCGGCTAAAAGATGCGGGAAATACGTAACGAAAAGCGCGTAGCGAAGGAAGCTCGGTTCTTTTACTTTTTCATGATAGCAATCTACCAAAAACGCTATTTGCGTAAAGGTAAAAAAGCTGATGCCAAGAGGCAAAATAACGTGATGCAGCGGTACGTCGGCGCCGAAAATTCCGTTAAAATTCGCTATCAAAAAATCGGTGTATTTGTAGTAGGCCAGCAAGGCTAAATTTGCCGCGACGCCCGCCCATAAAATAAGCTTTTTGCGGGAAGGGTGATTGCAAAGAAGATGACCGACGTAGAAGTTAAACGTGATCGAACATAAAATAAGCGGAATATAAATAAAATTCCAATATCCATAGAAAAACAATGAGGCGACAGTAAGCCATAAAATGCTTAGTTGGATTAGCTTAAATTTATTTAATATAAAATAAATGCTAAAAGTAATCGGCAAGAAAAAAACGATGAATGCAAATGAATTAAAAAGCATCTCACTCCTTGTTTAAAAAAGAGTTTAAATATACTCAAATTTGATTTAAATTAAGCTTTTTAATCCTAAATTTGATAAAATCGCTCAAATTTCACCAAAAGGATCAAATTTGAGAAGCGACATCATCAAAAAAGGCTATACGCGCGCGCCGCACAGAAGCTTGCTAAGAGCGACGGGGTTAAAAGACGAGGACTTTGAAAAGCCGTTTATCGGCGTAGCAAATAGCTTTATCGAGATCATCCCGGGGCACTTTTTCCTTAACAAATACTCCGAAATTTTAAAAGACGAGATCCGCAAAAACGACTGCGTGCCGTTTGAGTTTAACTGCATCGGCGTGGACGACGGCATCGCGATGGGGCACAGCGGTATGCTTTATAGCCTACCTAGCCGCGAGCTAATCGCAAATTCGATCGAAACGGTGATGAACGCTCATCAGCTAGACGCGCTTGTCTGCATGCCAAACTGCGATAAAATAGTGCCCGGCATGGTTATGGGCGCGCTTCGCGTGAACGTACCGACGGTTTTTGTTAGCGGCGGCCCGATGAAAAAGGGCTACACCAAAAAAGGCGAGCCGATCGATCTATCTACGGCGTTTGAGGCGGTGGGTAAATTTGAAACCAAAGAGATCAGCGCCGAGGAGCTAAAAGAGATCGAGTGCAAAGCCTGTCCAAGCGGCGGCAGCTGCTCGGGGATGTTTACGGCAAACTCGATGAACACGCTATGCGAAGCGATGGGTATCGCGCTAAAAGGCAACGGCACCGTGCCGGCTCTTACGCCCGAGCGCGAGGAGCTCATCAGGCAGGCCGGGCGGCGAATTTGCGAGATCGCGCTAGATGAAAAATATAAAATCCGCAACATCGTGAACGAAAAATCTATCCAAAACGCCCTCGTAGTCGATATGGCGATGGGCGGCAGCAGCAACACCGTGCTGCACATCCTAGCTATCGCGCGCGAAGCTGGGGTAAATTTGCAAATCGCAAGCCTAAACGACATCAGCCGCAAGATCGCCCACATCGCTAAAATCAGCCCGAGCTTGCCAAATATCCACATGGAGGATATCGACCGCGCGGGCGGCCTAAGCGCCGTGATAAACGAAATTTCGCGCCGCGACAACGGACTGCTGGATCTGGGCGCGCCGACGGTCACGGGCGAGAGTCTGGGCGAGCGCGTGGGCGCTAGCGTCATAAAAGACGAATCGGTCATCCATAAGGTCGAAAACGCCTATTCGGACGTGGGCGGACTGGCGATTTTGTTTGGAAATTTAGCCGAGCAAGGCTGCGTCATAAAAACCGCGGGCATCATCGGCGAGCGTAAATTTAGCGGCAAGGCCGTGTGCTTTAACAGCCAAGACGAGGCGATAGAGGGCATCTCAAAGGGCAAAGTCGGTAAAGGCGACGTAGTCGTCATCCGCTACGAAGGGCCGCGCGGAGGCCCGGGTATGCAAGAGATGCTAAGCCCTACGAGCCTAATCATGGGGCGAGGCCTGGGCGCGGACGTGGCGCTGATCACGGACG
>NZ_CALHVN010000027.1 GCF_938039245.1 uncultured Campylobacter sp.
TTAGACGCTCTAAATTTAGCCCGTTAGCAAGCCCGTACGCGATAGCTTCGTGAAGCGGGGCGAATCTTAAAAACTAAATAAGTTGCTGATTTAAGAGAGTTTGACGTAATTTTAACCTGTATAAATTTCGCAAGCAGCTCAAAGTCCCTGAAGCAAAACCGAGTATAGCGCGTCTATCTCGCTATCGTCAAGTAGCAGCGTAGAGCGCTCGTTAAAGAGCATTTTTATCTTTTCTATCTCAAAGCCCTTTTGCGCAGCGCAGTGCTCGTGAGCGGGCAGGAAGCTCCTGGCTAGCGCAACGCTATCCTCCACGGGCTCGTCGCAGATAAAGCAAAAGAGCTCGTCGTGTAGTCTGCCCTCGGCCTCTAAAATGCGCACGTAGCTCTCGATGAGTAGGCGTTTGGGAGCGCCCCTATCAAAGCGCGAGGCGCAAAGCTCGAGCTCGCGAAAATACACCTCGTCTATCTGCTCGACGTCTCGCAGGTGCGCGTAGAGTAGGCGCATAAACTGCTGCCACGCAAGTAGTCGTTCGCGCGAGAGCTGCCAGCGGTAGCCTAGATGCAGGACGCTGCGCAGGTGCGGGAGGAAGTTTTCGCCGCCTTCAAGCTCGAAGTCGATCTTGTAACCTTGCAGGACGTTTGAGTGGCGCGCGCCGTAGAAGCGGTAGGATTTGACTAGCAGCGAGGGCGTGAGGATGTAGACGAGCAGGTCCTCGTCGCGCACTTTTTGCGTGTGCAGGATGTAGCCTTGCATGGTTAGAAAAAGGCTTGGATTTTTTGGCGCAGGATGTCTGGCTCGGCGATGTGATTTATCTCGTCGCGAAAGGCGCTTGCACCGTCTATGCCTTTGGAGTAGCGGTGTAGGTGCTTGCGAAAGATCGCCGCTCCGTGCTCGCCGTAGTGCTCGATCATCGCGTCAAAATGCGCCAAGATGATCGCCTTTTTCGTCGCCGCGTCGATGCTGCCGCCCGTCTTTATCTCGTGGAAAACCCACGGCCTACCTATGCAGGCGCGTCCTATCATTAGTGCGTCAGCATTAGTTAAATTTAACGCGTCGGTAGCATTTTCGGGCGAGATGTCGCCGTTTGCGATGACGGGGATGGTCACTGCTTCTTTGGCTCGGCCGATCGCGGCGTAGTCTACCGTAGCCGTGTAGCCGCCCGCTCTCGTGCGTCCGTGAAATGCGATGTAGTCCGCTCCGGCGTCCTGTGCAGCAAGGGCTAAAATTTCGGGTATTTTTTCATCAAAGCCTAGGCGCAGTTTGACGCTGGTCATTTGCTTATTTGAGGTTTTTTTGATAGTTTCTACAATGCGTTTTAGATTTGAGATATCTTTTAGCAGCGCTGAACCCGCAGACTGTTTGACGACTTTTGGCACCGGGCAGCCGCAGTTTAGATCGATCCCGTCGATGCCCTCGATACCGTTTAAAATCTCAACCGCTTTTTTGATGACGTCCGCGTCGCTGCCCGCGATCTGCACGATGTAGGGCGTTTCAAGCGGAGATTTTTTGAGCATCTCAAGAGTTTTGCTACCCTCGTAAACCAGTGCGTTTGCGCTTATCATCTCGCTTACGGTTACGTCGCAGCCAAACTGCTTGACCGCGCTTCTAAGCGGCAGATCCGAAAAGCCCGCGAGCGGAGCTAGAAAAAGCGGCTTTTTTGAAAAATCTATCAGCAATGCGCGTACTTAAAAAATAGATCTGTCGGGACGTTTTTGCCGTTTTGTCTGAGGTATAGCAGGGTGCGGAAATTTTGATATTCGCCGGCTTCAAAACCCGCCAAAACCTCCTGTGCACGCTCGAGCATCTCAAATTCAAACAGCAGATAGACGTATGCTTCCTGCGCCTCTTGGCGTTCGTTTTTGAGGCGCTCGAATATGCCGATGACAGCGTCTGGAGCGATTTTGTTTTTTAGCGTCGCGGCGCTGATGCTAAAGCTGTCTTTTGAAATTTTATCCGAATTTAACAGCTCCAAAATCTCGTCGTTGCTCAAATTTATCTCGTCTTTGGCAAAGCGGGCGATAAGAGTCATGGTCTCTTTTTCGTCCAGATCTGGAGCAAATTTTTTGATATCGGCGAGCGAGCCTAAATTTATTAGCTTTTGCCTTGCTTCGCGGACTATTTCTCCCTGATCGCCCGTAGGTTTTTTAAGCGTTTCTAGATAGTACCCGTCCAAATTCGCTATTTTGTTTAGCTCGTTTTTGATAAAGAGAGGATTGTCCTTAGGTAGCTTAAATTTCTTTAGGTCGGCGACTTCGCCGTTTTTGACTGTGCGCATTACGCCTAGGACGTTTTGTAGCTCCTCACCATCGATATTTGCGTCTTTGTATCTATCCCAGGGTGAGAGGACTCTTGCTATCTGAGACGGGATTTTATAAAAGTTCGTTTTAAAGTCTTTGTTTGTATCAAGGCCGAGTAAAATTTCCTTACTGAGGTCTCTATAGAATTTCTCATCGTGCGAAATTTTGCGTTTAAAGGCGTAAAATTTAAACCCGTGATAGGCCATATGAAGCACGCAAAATATCGTCAAAATCGCAGGCGGCAGTATCATCCAAACGGCGACTGGTAAATTTAACGCATACTCGGCGTCGCTGCCAAAGAGGGCAAATTTAAGATGAAGCTCGTAGGAGCCGCCCTCAAAAAGATAAACGATCGCGCCGACTACGACCAGGTAAAGCACGGCGCAAGCTATAAAACGTTTGATTTGCATGGCGTACCCCTATTTTGCGGTTTTTTCCACTATCTCGCGGCAGGTGATGCAGTATTTTGCGTGCGGTTTGACGCGTAGACGCGCTAGCCCGATCTCCTCCTCGCACATCTCGCAGATGCCGTAGGTTTTGTCGGCGATCTTTCGCAGCGAGACGTCGATCTCGGCTAGTTCTTGTCTTTGTTGAGCGCTGATTGATTGCTCGATGAGCTGATCGGCGTTTACGGAGGCGATATCAAACTCGTCGCTGACGCCGCTTTGGCGAAGTCCCGCCATCTCGTTTGACGAGTCTAAAATGTTTTTAGTTATCTGTGCTTTTCGCTCCAGTAAAAGTGCCTTAAACTGCTCCAAGTCGCTTTTACGCATTTTGTTCCTTTACTTGTGATATGGGTGGTTAGCGTTTATGCAAAGAGCTCTGAAAATCTGCTCGTGAAGCATAAGCTTTGCTATCTTGTGCGCCATCGTCATGCGGCTTAGGCTGACGACTGCGTCCGTTTTTTGTTTAAAATTTTGACTAAGCCCATAAGCTCCGCCGATAAAAAACGAAATTTGAGCCTTGTCCGAGATTAGTTTAGCAAACTCCTCGCTGTTAAATTCGCGACCCGCTTCGTCAAGCGCCACGCAAAAGCCGTTTAAATTCGGCTCATAAACCTCGTCGTAAGCTCTTAGCGCTTCGTCTCGCCCCTTGCTTTGGGCTTTGGCAATCTTGTCGTTAAAGATAACGACGTCCGAAATTTTGGCGAATTTCGACGACATCTTCGCGTACTCTTTGATCTCGTTTTCAAAATTTTCACGTTTTGACTTTTGGATGCAAAACACGGAAATTTCCAAATTTATTCCTCGTCGTCCAAATTTTGAGCGCTCGGCTGCTTGGCGGCGTAGGCCGGGTTGTTTGAGAGTAGCCTTATCATATCGCTCAAAAACTGCTTATGCTCTTTGCGCTCGACTATGGCGTCTATTAGGCCGTGCTCTAGCAAAAACTCCGATCTTTGAAAGCCCTCGGGCAGATCGGCTCCGATGGTTTGCTTTATAACGCGCTGTCCGGCAAATCCTATGAGAGCGCCGGGCTCTGCGATGATGACGTCGCCCAGCCACGCAAAAGACGCGCTAACTCCGCCCATCGTAGGATCGGTTAGGACCGATATATAGGGCACTTTGGCCTCGTCAAGCAGCTTTAGCGCGGCGGAAGTTTTTGACATCTGCATCAGCGAAAACGTACTCTCCTGCATCCTTGCTCCGCCCGAAGCCGAAACGATGATAAGAGGCTGCTTTTTATCGAGCGATCTTTTTGCGGCGCGTACGATCTTTTCGCCCTCGACCGAGCCTAAAGACCCGCCCATAAAGCTAAAATCAAAAACCGCCAGTTGCACGTTCATACCGTCTATCTTGGCCTCGCCGCAGATCACGGCCGAGCTTCTGCCCGTCTTTTCCTCGTTTTCGCTTATGCGTTTTTTATAGGATTTTTTATCGACGAATTTAATCGGATCGACGGGCTTTAGCTTGGTGTCAAGCTCGACGAAACTGCCTTCGTCGCAGATCATCGCTATCCTCTTGTCGGCGGCTAATCTCATGTGAAAACTGCACTTTGGACAGACGTTAAAATTTGCCTCAACCTCTTTGTAATACATCAGCGAGTGACAGCTGTCGCATTTGACCCAGTGCGCCGGAGCCTCGCTAGGAGCGGATTGTTGCTTTCTTGTTTTGGAAAAAAAATCTAAAAAGCTCATAGTTCCTACTTTTAAAAAATTTAGGGATTATAGCCAAAGTTAGCTTATGTTTTGCTAGTCGGGTATTAAATTTACGCTGCACGCTTTGGGGAGTAAGCGGGTAGAATCGCCGAAATTTACGCCGCCCATTTCTGTGCTTTTTAGGTAAATTTTAAATTTATACGGAGGCGGTTTGTAAATTTGAGGTTAAATTTAAGAAATTTGACTTCGAGGCGTTTAAGATTTATGGTCTAAATTAAAGCGCTCAAATTTGTAAAATTTAACCCAAAATTTGGTGAGGTATTAGCTTAAATTTAAGCCTTTAAATTTGCGGCTTACCACTCGATATAGGTTTTTGCCTTTTTTATATTCGCGATTTTTATTTTTAAAATTTGACCTTCACTCTCAAACGAGATCTCATCGTCGTCGGCGGACAAAATTTTGCCTTTTAGCTTTTTATTTTCGTCGTCTACTTCGACCGAGATTTTAGCTAGTTCTCCGACGCTTGAGATAAAATGGCTCGGTTTTTCTAGCTTTCGCTCAAGTCCCGGCGAGCTAACCTCTAGTACGTAGTCCCCGCTAAGAGGCGGCTCGACGTCAAATATCGGCGAGAGTAGGCGCGAAACCTTTTCGCAGTCGTCTAAATTTACGCCGCCTGGCTTTGTGATATAGATCCTATAAATGGCTCTGCCGTTTTCGTTTGCGACCTCGACGTCGTAGAGTTGCACGCCGCACTGCGAGATCAGATTTTCAAGATTTTGCATTTTTGTTTAGATCCTCTGAGATTTTTTCAAACAAATCGTCCATGTGGTTTTGGTACTCGAGCCTATCGTCGAATTTAAAGTGAAAATTAGGCGCTCTATACCAGCCCTCGGCCGCCATGCAGTGGTTTTGTAGGTGCTTTGATACGCGCTTTAGACGGTCTAGTATATAGGCCTGCTCGCGTTCGTCAAACATCATTTTATCTAGATATACGAACGCGTCGTATCTGCCCTTTTTACACTCGACGTCGGTTACGCAAAGTCCGCGTAAAAGCTCGTCCTCAAGCGCAGATAGAGCCTCTGGCAGTAGCTCTTTTAACACACTTTGCGTGCGCAGGCGTTTTATCTCCGAGGGGTTCATAGGCTAGCTTGCTCCTCTACTTCTTTGAAGCTCTCGATATAGTCGCCCTCTCTGATGTCGTTGTAGCCGTCTATACCCACGCCGCACTCAAAGCCGCGAGCAACCTCTCTCACGTCGTCTTTGAAGCGTTTTAGCGAGCTTACCGTACCCTCGTGTACGACCACGCCGTTTCTGATGAGGCGGATTTTCGCGCCGCGGTTTATCGTGCCCTCGGTCACCATGCAGCCTGCGATCGCGCCCACTTTAGGGACGTTGATGACTTGGCGTACTTGTGCTTGACCGAGCTGCTCCTCGTGGATGACAGGCGACATTAGGCCGCTTAGGATCGCCTTGACATCGTCGATCAGGTTATAGATGACGTTATAGGTTTTGATTTCGACGCCGCTTTCTTTGGCTTTTTCTTTCACTTCGCCCGTCGGCCTGATGTTAAAGCCTAAAATCACGGAGTTTTCGCTCGCTCTGGCTAGCTCTACGTCGCTTTGAGTGATGCCGCCTACGCCCGAGTGGATGATATTTACTTTTATCTCGTCGTTGCGAAGTTTTTCTAGGCTTGCCTTGATGGCTTCTAGCGAGCCGCCAACGTCGGCTTTTACAATGACAGGGAGCGATTTTAGCTCGCCCTCGGCGATCTTTTCGCTAAGCTCTTCCAGGCTTACTTTCGTCGTCTTGCTAAGCTCTTTTTGGCGTAGGTATTCGGCCTTTTTCTGTGCGTATTCGCGGGCTTCTTTGTCGGTTTTGACGCTTATTAGCGTTTCGCCGGCTTCAGGAATCTCGCTAAGGCCCATTATCACGCCGCATTCGCCCGGTTTTATCTCTTTTAAAATTTTGCCCTGATCGTCGGTTATGCTTCTTATCTTACCGTACGCAATGCCTGCGACCACGATGTCGCCTACTTTTAGGGTGCCGTTTTCTACGATAACGGTAGCTACCGGACCGCGGCCTTTTTGCTGCGAGCTTTCTATTATGGCTGCTTTCGCGTTTGCCTTTGCATTTGCTTTTAGTTCTAAAATTTCAGCCTGCAAGAGTACGATCTCAAGTAGATCGTCTATACCCATACCGGTTTTTGCGGAGATCGGTACAAACTCGTACGTGCCGCCCCAGTCTGTAGATAGGATATCTAGCTCGGCTAGCTCGCTTTTTACTTTGTCGGGGTTTGCGGCCTCTTTATCCATCTTGTTTATCGCGATGATGATCGGTACGCCAGCAGCTTTTGCGTGGTTCACGGCCTCTTTGGTCTGCGGTTTTACGCCGTCGTCGGCTGCAACTACGATGATAACGATGTCGGTGATCTTGGCTCCTCTAGCGCGCATAGCCGTGAAAGCTTCGTGGCCCGGAGTGTCGATAAAGGTAATGTTTTTGCTGTTTTTGTTTACCATATAGGCGCCTACGTGCTGCGTGATGCCGCCTGCTTCGCCAGCTGCTACGCGCGAACTTCTGATGTAGTCTAGTAGCGAGGTTTTGCCGTGATCGACGTGACCCATGATGGTGATAACCGGAGCGCGGACGGTCAAATTTATATCGTCTAGCTGCTCTTCTTCTTCGTAGGCCTTAACGTAGTCAAACTCTTCTTGCGTATCGACGATATTTACCTCGATACCGAACTCATCGGCTAAAATTTCTATCGCATCCTCGTCTAAAAAATCGTTTTTGGTCGTCATCATGCCGAGCATAAAGAGCTTGCCGATGACTTCGCTAGGTTGCTTGTTGATCTTATCGGCAAATTCGTATAGGCGGATCTCTTTTGGTATCTCGACGTAGGTTACCGCCTCGCCGTTATGGTCGGCGCGTTGTGATTTTTTATGTTTTTTGCGAGGCCTGCGCGCGGTACCTTGCTCTAGAAACGAACTTACCGAGTTATTTAGTACCGGCTTGTACCCCGTATTTGTCGGTTGTTTTGTTTTTTGAGGCTCCGGAGTTTGCGTTCGAACTGAAAAATCAGGCAATATAACTACGTCTTCATCGTCTATCACGATATCGGCCATATCGCGGTCGCCGAGCAGATCCATCTTCGTGGTGCCGTCTTTTTTAGTCGCGATGACCGGTTTTTTCTCTTTTTTCTTTTTGCGCTCAATTTTTTCGTCGCTAAATTTAAACATATTTTCCAAATTTAGCGCCGGCGCAGACTCTTTTCTCTCGCTTGCTCTAGGTGCGGGCTGCTCGTCTTTTTTCTTTTTTACGATGACTAGACCGCGTCTTTTTTGCAGACTAACGTCGGCTAGGCTCTCTTTTGGCTGGACCGGCTCGGCGGCAGGTTCGACCTTTGGTTCCTCTTTCGGTGCCACTTGCGTTTTTGGCTCTGGCGCTTTTTCTGCCGGTTTTTGAGTAACTGTTTTTTGTTCTTTTTCGGATTTTTCGTCGTTTTTTGTTTCTATTTTTTCTTTCGGCAAAGGCTTTTCTTCTTTTGCGGCGCTTGTTTTTTTAGCTTCTTTAGGTTTGTTTTCTTTTTCCTCTTTGCCCTCTTTGGTTTCCGCCTTTTTAACGGTCGGTTTTTTCTTTTCCGGTTTTTTCTTGAGAGCTTCGGGGATCTCGCCGGTTTGGATGTAGGTGTATAGCGCCGCCGCTTCTTCAGGACTAACGCCGCTTGAGTGCGTTTTGACCTTTAGCCCAAGTTCAATAGCCTTTTCTAAAACCTCTTTGCTATTGTAACCGAGCTCATTTGCTATCTCTGAAATTCGAACAGTCCCCATTTAAGAGTATCTCCTTTAAATTTTGCCCGTTTTGTAGCGTCGCGATAAAGCTGCCTGCGACTCTTCCGAGCGATTTTCTTAAAATTTTCTCGTCTTTTTTTAGACATTCTTCGCAAAGATAAAAGCTGCGTCCGTTTCCGTTTCCGAAAAATAGCGAAGAATTTATCAGTCTGTATCTACGCAAAATTTGCTGTTCAAAGCGCTTTTTGCAGACCATGCACGTCCTGATAGGGATAAATTTTTGAGCCATTATTATAACTTCTTTTAGCTTTTTTTTAGCTTTGTAGGATTTTTATCCCGTCGTTGTCGAAATTAAAAATTTCAATCCGAAAGCTCTTAAATTTATCTTGCAGTTTTTGTTTTAAATTTGCCGCATCGCCCGCGTAAACGATATTTAAAAAGCTCGATCCGCTACCTGAAAGTGTGCTTAAAAGAGCGCCGTTTTCGTAGGCTATCTTGCGCACTTCAAAGAGCTCGGGTAGGCTTTGCATGCGGATTTGCTCGTGCATGACGTCTTTTGCCGCCGTCCTTAAAGGCTCGTAATTTTCACTAAAAAAGCAAGCCGTGAGAAATGCGGCGTGAGAGAGGTTGCTAACGCACTCGCTCATCGTAAAATTTTTGGGTAGTTTGGCGCGAGATTCGTTCGTGCTCATCGGCTTATCCGGGATCACGACGACGGCTTTGATATCGGCGCTCAAAGGTTTTTTTAGGGATTTTACCTTGCCGTTTTCGACGACGGAGCTAACAAAGCCGCCAAGCGTCGCCGGAGCGATGTTGTCGGGGTGGTTTTCGTAAACTAGGGCTTGGTTTAAAATCGCGCTTTTATCCGCCTTAAACCCAGCCGCCGCATAAGCCGCCGCGATGGCTGAAGTGATGACTGCAGAGGAGCTTCCAAGTCCGCGAGAAAACGGGATTTGATTGGTAAAAATCATGCGAAAAGTATCTTTTTTGCCCGTTAGTTTGACGTAAATTTCATTGAAAATAGATAAAAAAATGTTGTTTTTTTTAAGAAGCGCGTTGTCTTTGCCTTCGCCCAAAATGCTCACGGAGGCGAAGTTTGCCCTCGTTATCTCGACTGTGTTGCGTAGCTCTAAGGCAAGTCCTAGGGCGTCAAAACCGGGACCGATGTTTGCGCTCGTGGCGGGAACT
>NZ_CALHVN010000028.1 GCF_938039245.1 uncultured Campylobacter sp.
TAAGGGTGCAGCTTCTAACCGGGGCTCGAGGGTTCAAATCCCTCTCTGTCCGCCAGAATATGGCGTTTTTAAATATAAGATCCCCTAAAATACGTTATTTTTTTAAGGTATTGCATTTTAAAAATTGTCTGAAATTTAGGACAATTTTGAGTTGTTACATAGATTTGGTAGTCTTGTTACATACAGCCTTTGCTTCAAAAGGATCTATGTATGAGCTCTAAGCTAATAACTAAACTCAAAAATAGACCAAATTTTTACTACTACGACATAGCTTTAAAAGACCAAAAACGACTAACTGTAAAATATTGCTTATTTACAAATGATGAGTATCAAGCAATGATAATTGCCAATAAAATAAAATATGAAGCTGATAGAGCAGCTCTTAAAAAGCTAAACAGTAGGACAGTTAACTCAAAGCTTTCGACAAACTTTAAATCTCTTATAAAAAATAGATTAGCTGATAGTGTGAACAAAAAAATTACCATACAAGAAAACAAAGCATATCTAAGTACCGCTGAGTATAAAGGCATATTTCAAAGAGTGGTGGGTGAGTTTTATGGTGTATATAATACGAAAATATGTTGCACAGAAAAAGAAAATATAAAACAACCAAAAATAGAATTATCATTTAGTCAAATAGCTAATCAGTATGTTAAAACAGAATGCGAAAAGTCAAAATCAAGTAATAAAACCAAAGGTTACTATATAAAAACAGGTAAAATGTTAGATGAATTTTTTAAAAATTTAGAGTCAGATAAAATCACATATCAAGAGTGTGAAAAATTTCAACTTCATTTGATAAATGATAAAAATTTAAATAAAAAAACTATAAATAACTACACATGTTACGCGACTAGATTGTTTGATTATGCTTTGAAAATTAAAATGGTGCAAGAAAATCCATTTAAACTTTTGACACCTTTTAAGATTTCACGAGAAGATAAATCGCCAAGAGATAACTTTACGCATGATGAGTTAAGGAAAATATTGAGTACTGATAAAAGTGAATTGAGAAACTATATGCTATTTGCCTTACATACTGGATTAAGGCTTAGCGAGATTTGGAGTTTGGATTCAGGCAATGTAAGCGAACAAGATGGAATCAAGTTTGTAAAAGTGCAGACTATGAAACAAAAATGTGGAGCAATCAAATATAGAGAACTGCCAATACATAAAAACATAGAACTTCTAGCCGATTTAAAATGGCTAGAAGATATCAAACAAGGTAGAAACAACTGCGATTATTTTAGTAAGAGGCTTAATAAGCATATACATAAAATTTTGCCAAACTCAAATGTAAATTTTCATAGATTAAGAGCAAATTTCGCAAAGGCAGTCAAGGACTATGCTCTTGAAAATGGCTTTACTGATATAACATCGGTTCTGCTTGGACATGCAACGGATTTAGCTACTGATGTTTATGCAAAAGGTATTTCGCTAAAGGCAAAAATGAAAGCATTGGGTGGACTTGATATTTTTGGTGAGCTATCAAATCCTAAATAGCAATTTATCTTTATTTTAGAAAGCAGATATGTTAAAATATATCTAAAAATTTAAAAAGGATTATGAATGGATGAATATATTCAAAATTTGCTTGATGTAAAAGAATATAAAGACCTCAATAGAGAGGTTATTAAGAGTTATAATAGACTTAACAATGCAAACATTGAGGAAGATTTAAAATATTGCTACAAACAAATAGCTCGAACTACCAAAAAAAAGACGCAGCATCGATGGTTAAACATTGCAGGATCAATTATAAGTATTTATAGCGATGTGTTGCCAGATACATTAATTAACAAAGCAATAGCAATGTACGCAAAAATAGAAGGTATTGAGCTTCGTAAAAATACAGGAGAACTAGATGATATTGAGCCAAAACATATGGAAAAGCTTATAGCTCAGTACGAAAAATTTGACAAGAGCATAAAGGAGATTGAAAAAGTAAAGGGCGGATACTTGGTGAATGGTTATTTTGTTCCAGATAAAGTATTTCAAACAATAAAATCACATGTGTCAACTAATAAAAAATCGTCTGATTCCAATAGTCTAAATCTTAATGAATTGGTACTTGAGTACTTAAAACAAGAAGGTTCAAAGCTTAAATATTCTAAAAATACAATAGCAGAATATAAGTTAGCCGCAAAAAGACTGCAAGAGTTTTTGGATGATAAATGCGTGGATTTAACGTATATAGATTATGATCTAGCAAGAGAATTCCAAGAAAAAATAAAAGAGGAAACAAGTGAGGATAGATCAAATAATATAATAGGTTTTTTGTCATTTTTCTTTCGATTCCTTGTAAATACTGAAGTTATAAAAACTAACTATTTCTCAAAAGAACGCTTGAGTAGGTATCCTGTGGACAAAAAGGGTAGAAAGATAAATTTCACAATAGACCAGGTTAAAAAGATATTTTCAGGCGAATACAACATTGAACGTGAAATACTTGATTATTTTAGATTTAAGCTTCATACTGGAGTTAGAATGGAAGAATTTTATAGACTCACAAAGCATAGTTTTGTGACAATAGATAATAAAATTTGTATAGTTGTAGATACAGCAAAAGGCAAAGGTGGCATAAGTACACAAAGAGTACTTGTTGCACACAGTAGTATACACGATCTTTGTGATTATAAGTGGATTGAAAAAATTCAAAAAAGATACCAAGATAAAAAATCTTTTGAAAGAAAAGTAAATCGATCTATAGATAAAGTTGCTCCCGATAAAAGAGTTAGCGATCATCGTTTTAGGGGTCTTTATGCTTATATTCTTAACTCATACGATAAAGAAAAAGGTCTGAGCGCTAGTATACCAAATATAGGTGCTTATTTAGGACATGAAAACAATCGTAAAAAAATATTTAAAAAATCAGAAAATACGATACTAGTTGATAAAGTAATGGGCCATGTGCTCTTGCCTGAATTTGATATATATGCAAAAAATAGCGATTTAGATAGGCAAGAGGATGTCATAAGGGTATTTGATAATATATCGGATATATTTAAGTATAAAGATATAAAAAATTTACCGACTATAATGCATAAAAATTCAAAAATCAAGAAATCCGAAAAGTGATTAGTATAATTATTAAGAGTAGCATGAGTACTCAAATTTAATAAATGACCATACTGTCAAAGGTTGGCATCTTGCTCGCCTTAAAAAATTTAATAAATATGCTTTTTACTGTGTTTATAGGCTCTCATTTGTGAAATTTTCGTTTACGTGAAGGATTTTCATTGGAAACCCTTGATTTTTATTGAAATTTTAGTATGAGCCATATAAAAATATCATTACGCAAAGCCCTATTTTACGTGCTTATATCCAAATATAAAATAAAAATTTAGCATTTTTGCACAAAATCGAGAAATCCGAAAAGCAATTAGTATAATTATTTGTAAGAGCAATAAAAAATTGCTCAAATTTAATTAAAATAAGGAGGTCAAAAATGACTACATTCCAAGAAAGCAATGCTAGGGCAAAGCTAATTTGGCGCCTTACAAAGGCCTATGCAGACTATCATAGATACGTGTTGAAAGCAAAACAGCTCGGTATAGACGATAGCCTCGTAAAACGCATACAGGCAGAAGTTACTGAGGAATTAAACCCGGCCAAACCAAAGCCAAGCAAGGTTAATTAATGTGAGCGCCGTATGGCGCCACTTTTTAAGGAGAAAAATAATGAGAACATTTAGCGCAAACATGCAAAAAGTCACCTTGGCGGCGTTTTATCATGATATTAGGGATGGCGACATGATTCCTGTTTATGTGGACAAAAACTATACCAAAAATAACGAACTAAGCATTTCGAGTTCCGATCAGGCCATAGAAATTTTTCAAAATGAGATAAAGCAAATACAAGACGCTTATGTGTTACGATATGGAAAAGCTCCTAAAAAATTTCAAGCTAAACAATCTTTGCTTCAAGAACTTGTTTTAAGTATCGATAAAAACGTGACGATGGATCAGATAAAAAAGTGCGGCAAGTGGTTAAAGAAAAGCTACGGCTTTAAAATTTTGCTTCTTGCTATACATAAAGACGAGGGTGAAGACGTTGAAAACGGCAAAATAAACTATCATGCTCATATAATTTTGCTAAATTTAGATGAAAACTGCAAAAGCATTAGACGGAAGCTAAAAATTCGCGATATGAAAGCCATGCAAACAAAGATGGCTCAAATTTGCAATATGCCGCGTGGAAAGGACTACGCAAAAGATCTTGGAGGACCCGCAAAAAAGTATACCACTCATTTACCCGGCAGACATTTTGCAACCATTACAAATTCTATAAAAAATACTCAGCCCGGTAGCGCGCTAGAAGATATTGTCATGCGCTCTCAAATTTATCAAAATTTAGCAAAAGATTATACTAATTTGATCGATGTTTTTATGACCGTTAAAGAAATAGCTGAAGAAAATCAAATACTTTTGCAGGAAAAATTTGAAAGAAATCCTACCTTGCTTGAAGATGAGCTTGAGTTTCAAGAGTGCTCTTTATCTACCGATATAAAAGATATCGTGCTGTTCCTGAAGCAAGATCTACAGGAGTTAAAGCAAATTTGTAGAAGCAAAAATAGTCAGATCGCAGACTTAAACCAAGAAGTTAAAATAAAATCTAAACAAATAGACGATTTACAAAAACTACTGACAGGAAACCAAATAGACGAAAATAAAACTTTGGATGTAGAGCCTAGCGGCAAATTTTTAAAAGGAGAAACTCAAATTTCTATACAGCCGTAATGAGACCATATTTTTAAAGTCTTTATTATGCTATATGAATAAATAAATGGTATAATTATTCAAATTAAATCAGAAAGGCTTCAAAAATGAAAATTTTACATTTTTTGGTTATCGCTTCGGCTATTTTCTTTGCAGGATGCGCTGCTTCTAGTAGCGGTAGCACGATAAGAGATATAGGTCAAAACAAACTGATATTTCCGGAAATTCCAGAAAATATAAAGAAAAACTACTATAAAGTTAAAGAAATTAGATGTCAAACCGAAGGTGTTATCAAGGCTAGCTCTTACGATGATCAACAATACACTTTTAAAGGGAACGAGACTCCATACTGCTTAGCAGAGCTAAAAGAGGAGGCAATGATAGTCGATGTGGCATTCACGCTAAAAATTAACGCTATATCCGACGCCGCTCTTAAAGTAGGAGAACTAATAACCGCTCCATTGACTATACTAAGAAAAATGACCGATAAAGACCAAAGGGATCCATCCAGACCGCACGTTAGAGTGATAGGTTTTTACGGTAAAGGTAGCAATGATACAGAATTTATAGGCAAGGAGTACTCTTTTGCGCCCGGATATGAAACGGTAGGGTTTACAGAACCATTTGCCGATAAAATGGTTCATAGCGTACTATCTAAGCTTACTAGCGTATGGAGGCCTAAAAGCGATAGGGGCAGTGCGAAAAATATAAATTGGTCTCCAGATGAACTAAAAGTTACATATATCCCAAGAAGTAATTTTGCAAAAATGAGTATAGATTTTATGACTAAAAACAATGATGCTGAATCTAATGAGAAATTTTTACGAATGATGTTAAAAGCCGACCCTTCAATGCTTGATAAGATTAAACAAGCTCAAAACGTCAAGCTGCCGGCCGATAGCATAATATATTCAGAGTAGCGTGAATTAAATTTTCAAAGGAATATAGTATGAGGAAATTTATTATTTTGGCCGTTTGCGTTATTGCCCCTTGTTTTTTACATGCTAAATCGCAAATTTCCATAACGGCAAGGACGTATTTGGATCCAAAAATAGCATTTGACGAAGATGCTCTTAAAAAAACTATGGGAGTAGATCTTAGCATGGCCGTACTTAATAACTTAGGTAGCTTATTGTTTGGAGTCCCCGACAATACGCAAAGTATTACCGCTGCCGCCTTGACTATGGTGCCGAAAAAGGGAGGGATCATATTTGTGGACGGCAATCCGAAGGCTAGTACGTCAAGAAGCGATTCTCACGTCATAGTTTCCGCAGGTGCTCACAACATTAGAGTTTGCTACCCATATGACGACAACGGATACTACGAGGTTTGCGGAGAGGAGGATGTATATGTCGGGCATGATGCGTCTGCTAGCGTAATAGTCGATGCGAATAAGCTGTACATTACCAAAAAAGGGCAAAAAGCCAAAGAAGAAGCCGAGGCTAGGGAGGCAGAGGCGAGAAGACAAAGAGAAATAAGGGCAGCCGAAGAAAGAAGATTAGAGGAGATTAGACGAGCCGAGGTTCAAAGGCTTGAAGAATTAAGAATCGCCGAAGAAAAAAGGCAAAGAGAGCTTTGGGAGGCTAAAACAAAACGAGAGGGCGTAAATCAGGCTTTTGAATCTTATCAAGACGAATTTATAAGAGACAATAACTTGGGCGTAGTCGTAGATCCGCAAGCTAATCTCATGTGGCAAGATAGCGAAGCGACTGTAGCGCCTACTGCCTGGGGGAATGCTAAAAAATATTGCGATGACTTACAGCACGGCGGATTTTCGGATTGGAGGTTGCCTAGCATATCCGAGCTATCAAATATAATAGACGACGACAAATTTAATCCGGCCCTAAATAACGCGTTTAGATATTTTAGTAAAAATAATACTTGGTATTGGTCGGCTACGATGAATTCAAAAAATTCGTCCAGCGCTTGGTACGTAAATTTCCAAGACGGCGGAACGTATTGGGGCGATATGACGTCCGAAAATTCCGTGCGATGCGTAAGAAATATCAAATAGCGGGAGAATTAGGATGAAAAGAAAATTATTTTTAGCTTGCCTGACGGCTATGTTTTTTATCGGCGGTTGCGCTCAAAATAGCGCCGTTAAAAAACAAGCGCATTTGCAAGATACGAGCACATCAAAAAGCAAACATAAAAATTGCGGCAGAGACGATTCAACCGATATCGTAACGTGCAAAAAAGATATACTGGGCGTTTTAATGTGGCAAGATACGCCAAATACGCCTTTGATAGGCTGGCAACAAGCCAAAGACTACTGCAGAAATTTAAATCTTGCGGGATTTACCGACTGGAAGCTCCCAGCCAGAACGGAGCTAATGAGTATAATCGACTACGACGATAAAAACCGCGCATTAAACGGAGCATTTAAAAATTTCGATGCAAAAAATAGTAAATATTGGTCGGCGACCGTTAGGGCGGATAGTTTTTCGGTAGCGTGGAGCGTCTTGTTTGATAACGGCAACGCGCACTGGGATAAAGTCTCGAAAAATAATACCGTTCGTTGCGTAAGAGCGGCGAATTAGGGTTTACAAATCTATTTTATTAAGGAGAATTTATGAAAAAGTTGTTTTTAGTTTTTGTTTTTCTGGCAGGAGTACTGTCTGCGAAAGATGTGCCGCTACGCGTTAAATTTCAAACTTCCGATAAATATCCAAGCATAGAGATAACATCGCTATATGACGGTATAATTACGATAGACCATGCAAAAATAGTAGCCAATAAGGGAAGATGCAAGCCTATGGATACGTCAAAATTTCTCATGGACGTATTCAGTACTCTTGGTCCGGTACAAAACAAATACGGCATTGTCGTCGGTCCAAATAAGAAAATAGCTTCTCCAAGCGATAGTCCTGACACAAGCATATCGAAACTGGATTATGGAGAGAGCGCGAAGGTAACTTTTTCTAATTGCGATCAAATTTTGGAAGTAAAAATTCCAACCAACGTCGGAACTTTTACTTTTAAATAAAATCTTAAAATTTACGATCGGACTATCAAATCCGGTCGTAAACCTCTTATGAAAATAAGCCTCTTGCCCCTGCATATAATAACAACAACGCACAAACCACAAGCGCCATTGCGAAAAGAACCCTAAAATACCATTTGTAGAAGCTAACGAAATTTACGACGAAAAAGCCTATAGTGCAAGGTATCGTCATATCGACCTCTTGAATTTTCGTAAAATCCGTCATTAATAAGCTAAACAACGCAAGAGAAGCTACTATGAAACCTTTATGTATCTTCCCGAATTCCGCAAAATTAGAACTAAATAGAATATATGCGTGAAGATACGCGCCGACTATAAACGTTCCCGTTAAGTATCCTAGCGACAACTCAAAATAGTTTTTTGGTGATAGCATAAATGATAAGCCCGGGTATCAAAAATGCAAGCGGTTTTTCAAGTAATAAGAAAATCGCATCCAAAAAACTATTTGCCGCTTTTTTGACCTCCTTGCCGATTTGCGCGTCATAATAAGTTAATTTGCCGGATTCTCCACACTCGCGGCAATACACGTTTGTTCTAATAAAGCCGCTTCCGCGGCAATACTCGCAAGTCTTAGTTGTGGTTCCCATTAAAATCCTTCAAATTTAATTACGCCTTATTATACGCAAAGTATTCTTGTTAATATTTTAATTCATATAGCATTCGTAAGCCGATTTGTGATATCATTTTAAAAGAAAAAATCAAACCGAAAAGGATGTAAATGAAAAAGATAGCATTAGCCTTATCCCTTTGTTTTGCGGCTATTCAAGCAAGAGACGTCGATCCGGAAGTACTAGCCTTATGCAAGGCCGATAAACAAGAAGCGCATTGCCCCGGTAAATACGGCAAAGTCAAAGGCCAAAAACCGAAACAAGGCGTTCAAAAGGTATTTTCAAAAGACGATTCGAATTTAACCGTAGTCCTTACTTATTTTGACGGCAAGCCTAGTATCATAGACTTTGAGCAAGCTGACGGCGGCAAGATAGGCGAACACTCTTGGAGCCTGCTTGAAGGGAACGAAAAGATAAAATGTAAACAAACAGATATAGGATACTTTGAATGTGAAGATAGATATAGCGATATCAAAAACGAATATACGATTTGGCAGTTAAGCGATAAAAAAGTAGGCGTAAAGATTAGAGAAAGTAACGGCGAAAAATACGGTATCGTTTTAGATGAAATTTTTAGCGCGCCGATTTACGGCGTAGCTCTTTGGCAACACAGAACGCCTAGTTACTATGAATACCTGCGCGACTCGAAAAAGCCCGATTATAAAGAAGACGAAGGATATCGCAAAGACGGAGGCGCCTTTATATACTCCGAGCTAAAAGCGCAATATCCAAAAGTTCAAGATTTTAAAAAATACGTAAAATTAGCGGAGGAGTATTTTAAACAAGGGGACGTCGATTACTGTTCTTCTTGGGGCGATAGTAACGCTAGGGATATCTACTACGTTTATAAAGATATGGTAGTTGTGTCGTATGCCGATTTCTATAAAGGCTGCGGTAACGACTGGGCTTACCATGAATATGAAACCTATATAGGCGGTAAGTTATTTACGGCTAAGGATTTTTTAGCCGACAAACAAGGTCTTATAGAGCTTCTTAAAAAGCTAGCGAACGATGACCCGAAAAATTACGGATATGCAAAGTATGCTAAAAAAATCGATCCCGACGAAAAAGACATCTGGATAGCTAACGATAAGCTAATGATACAATACCTAGCCGTAGACGGGGCTTCGGTATCTCACTCGCAATACGGCGCGTATTTTACTTTTGATTACGACGTAGTCGAACCGTATCTAACAGAAAAGATAAAGCCGTATTTTAAGAAAGTTAAAAATAAGACCGAGTAAATATGATGAAATTTATCAAATTTAGTAGCTAGAAAGAGGTTAGATTTTAAAAACCGATTTTTTAATCCGATTTTAGAATAATTACTATATAATTACCTTGAAAGGATATAAAAATGACTGTAAATTTAATCCAGATAGGCAACTCTTGGGGCATAAGGATACCAAAAAAGATAGTCGAACAGTTTGAGTTAAAAACCATCTCGCTTGAAATTCTACAAGACGGCATATTTTTAAGACCGATAAAACCAAACGACATAAGCGACTGGGATACGCCGGAACTTAGAAAAACGGCAAAAAAAGAAAAGCAAGAAGCTTTTGAAGGTATTGATTTAAACGATAAAGAGTGGCGGTGGTAATGACTAGATACGAAATTTGGTTTATAAATTTAGATCCCACCGTGGGCGCAGAGATAAAAAAGACTAGACCTTGCGTTATTATTTCGCCGCCACAACTTGATTATTTGCAAACTAGGCTGATAGCGCCGATAACTAGCAAAGGTTTTAACGCGCCTTATAGGGTAGAATTTGAGCTGCTGGATAAAGACGCTAAAATTTTATGCGATCAAATAAGATGCGTTAGCACGGATAGGTTCGTCTCAAAAGCGGGCGAATTAAACGAAGATGCGCAAAAAGAGCTAAAAGAAATTTTGAGACTAATGTTTTGTTAATTCGTTAATTTTATCTAAACGAGCGGACGATATGATTTCGCCGCGCTCGCATAATGTTGAGAATCAAAAAAGCGACCAAATCGCCGTAAGTATTGCGCCAAAAATGCTACCGAATGCGAAATTTGCAAGATCTCTTCTTTTTTTGTCGTAAAGCAGTATATCCGCATCTTTTTTCGTTACGTTTAAGAAAAATATCGCATTAACCGCAGTAACCGTCATTTTCCCCATCAAAGCTATTCTTTTCCTACTGGTATCGTCTAGGTAAAGAGCTAGCTTTTTACCGTTCTCAAAGGCCTCGTCGGGAGCCTTTTGACATAGCTCCATATATTCGCTAAGCCCGCTTTCGATCTCTTTAATGTCTTTAAAGGGTATAGACGGAGAAAATTGCATATTCGGCAGTTCCGAGAAAAAGTTAAATTTGCCCATTTTACAACTCTATTTCTGTGCGCTTACGATAGGAATCGGTAGCTGCTATTTTTGTCACGGTTTTTGATGCGATTTTCGCCATCTCTTGAAAAGCTCGTTCCTCCTCGTCGCTTAGTTTGCCGTCGCATAAACTCTCGCCCTTACTGCCTATCTTTTTGCGGATAAATTTATTTTCAGCTTTAAATAGCCCCTCGTCGTATATCAAAATTTCATCATCGTCCAGCTCCTCGCCCGCAAACCTTTCTCCTATGCGGTTTATGCTTTGGTATTCTAGCTCGGCTTTTAGCGTATCAAGCTCGTTTAAAAACAAGGGCTTCCCTTTAAAAATTCGTCCGTTTTTTGAATACTCAAAGTCTTGAAGCTTGCTAAAATCGCAATACTTTCCATTTGCGTATTGGGGCTGGGAGTTACGGAAGAAAAATTGATTGGTTAAATTTCCCGCTAGCTCCTTAAATCTTTCATCGCTTTTAAGCGTACTTTTTAGTATGCTTTCGTTTTGAAAGGCAAGGATAAGCTCGACCCTCGCCTCTCTTATAACGTCCGCTCCAAGATCGGCGGCGCAGTTTATTACCCTTTGAGCTTCGTCTATAAATACGCTAACGGGAGTTTGTCTATTCGTGCGTTTACTTAAATTTAAAATCGCGCTACTAGTTATAAGCGACAATACGCTATTTTGCATGGCATTGGCGTTTATAACGACTATCTTGCCGCTGCCAGACAAACCGCTTACGCTTCCTTCGTCTTTATTTAGTAGATCGCTATCTAAAACGTCGTAAATTGCCGACAGCATAAATTCGTAATTACCGTATAGTCTTTGCTTTTGTTCATTATCGTCTCTTTTTTCGCCGTATTGTTTAAAATCGCCTAAAAAGCTTTTGACGGATTTTTGAGCATCTAGTAGCTTGCGTATGTCCTTTCGTAAAATTATGTCAAACTTATCTTTACCGAAATTATCTACCATTTGATAGGCGAGTTTTTCATGATCGCAAATTCTTTGCTCGTATTTTTTAAGCTCGTCGTAGAATTTTTTTAGATCGTCTAAGGTTTTAGTCTTGCCGGCCATACTTCTAAAACTAGGATTGATGTCTTTTATCGGTCCTTTAAAAATACGCGAAAATGCCTTACTTTCATCAAGCGCGTATATTTTTTTAAGTAGTCCCAGGCACTTAACCGAGACATTGGTCGCCATATGGGCCCAAAATTTCTCTTTATCGTTTCCGCCGAATTTCTCAAACAAAAACTCCTCTAAAATTTTATCGTTAGCCTCTTTTACTATATTTATTTTTATGCCCCAAGGCACGTTCATCATCACGACGTCTTCTAATCTACCGTGTTTTTGAGCTAGATATTTTAGCTTTAAATGCTCCGTGCCTTTGTAATCAAAAAATATAATTCCGTGTCCTTCTTTTATTCTGTCTTCAAGTAAAGGCAAGATTGCAGCCGTCGTCTTGCCGCTTCCGGTTTCGCCGGTTATCATAGCGTGCGTGAAATTTTTTTCAAGGCTTACGGCTTGGGTCGCTTGAGCAACGATTTTATTTTGCGTATTTTGGTTGATTATTGAAAATTTTGACATTTTTTATCCTTTTGCTTTTACGTTTTTTATTTTATTGGAGATCAAAATCTCGTCTGCTAGTTTATATTTTAAAGCCGTATTTGCATCTACATAGCAGTCTCTGTCGGTTAGCTTTTCTATTTTTTTAACGTCAAGAGCGCTACTATTTGCAATCATTTGATGAATGTTAGCTTTTGTTTTCAAAATTTGCGCGGATAAAAGCTCTATATCGCTAGCCTGACCGAACGCTCCGCCAAGAGGCTGATGTAACATAAGCTGGGAATTTGGCAGCATATATCTCCTGTCGCCGTTTATAAATATAAGCGCCGACATCGAGGCGGCAAGACCGACGCAGACCGTATTTACGGGAGCTTTTATGCTCTTTATTATATCGATTAGCCCAAGGCCGTCGCTTATGACGCCTCCCGGACCGTTTATATACATAGTTATCTCTTTACTCTCGTCCTCACCGTTTAGAAACAACAACTGCTCTTGCATATGTAAGCAAGTATTAGAGTTTATTTCGCCGTATAAAAAGAGATTTCTATCGGTTAGCAAGCTAGCCCTAATATCCACCATAGTTTGTTCTAAATCTTTTGTAGCCATTTTTTACCTTTTTGATTTATTTTTATGCGCATAAATTATGATGGAATTATGTCAAAAAAGGAGTAAGAGAATTTTCCACCTATAAAATGCCCGCAAAAACGAGTCAAACTATGGTTTTTGGCTAGTATTTTAAAATTTTATAGATGAGACCGGATAAAATTTGAGTATTTTGGCTTACTACTATCAAAACCGGTTGCATATTGGACCGAAAATTTAAAGCTCTATATCCTTAGAACGATCAAATTTGACGATTACGGGCTTGTAGTCTTGCCTTTTATATTTTTTGATAAATTCCTTCGCACAAAACCCGGTTTTTTGCTCATACCACGCCAAACAAACGTCCTCAAGCGCCATATTTTTATCCAGCCAAGGCGAAGTAGTTTTGTATAGCAGATTTAAATCAAGCTTAATATCGGGCTTTATCCACTCGTTTTGCGGCAAATTTTCAAATTCGTTAAAGCTCTCAAAAAGCTTACTTCGGCTAAATTTATCTAGCTCATCTTTAAATTTTTCGGAAAGCAAAGTATCGCTATTTTCAAGGTATTTTATTAAAGCGGACGTATCAAATTTATCGTCCGTATAGCCTTTTAAAATTTTGCTAAAATCGCTTGCCTTATACCTACTTTTTTCGTCCAAGATTTTATAAATTTGCTGGGCTAGCTGCGAAAAATCGCCCCCGACGTATTTTGGAGAAAGTATGATTAGACAATCTTTACATCTAAAACTTATCCATTCGCCGCTAAATAGCGAAAGCTCAAAAATCTCAAATCCGACATCCGTTAGCATTAGCGGGCGGTTTTCATAGTCTATAAGCGTAACGCCCCTTTTGTAAGCGATTAAAGCTACGGTAGAGTCGTCGTATCTAGAGATATACTCAATACTATGCCAAATTTCTTTATATTTTGGATCTATTTGAGCCGTCGCAAAATTTATAGCCATACCGCCGATACCAGGATATAGTTTTTCAGCTGTTTCCCGGGCTTTTTGTTCGAGCTTTTGTTTTAACTCGTCTTTCTTTTCCCATATATAATCGGTCCCATTCAAAGAGGTTAAAACGATAAAAGCCGTATCTTTAAAGCGTGCATATTTTGTATTATCCTTTGCGTTAGAAGCTTTGATTTTTTTGCAATGTTTTTCGAGTATATTACTTGGACATAGCATATAGGTACTTCTGTTGTTTTTACTTTGAGTATTTTTAGTTTTGTCGATTATACATAATAAGGCAAAGCATTCAAAAATAACTTGTAAGTTATTTTTTATATTTTTAGAGTGCGTTTTGGGGTTATATCCATCAATGCCATCTCTAATATATCGTTCATTTACTACGTATTTTTGGGGTTCTTCGCAACATTTTTCGCTTATAGATATTGCTTTTTCGTCATCTTTTATTACGTCATACGTATTTTTGTCCACTTCAAAGGTCATTTTTTCAAATGTTTCGCGGTCATGTGGAAATTCACAAAAATCCTTTACGAATAAAATTAAAGCATAAAGATTAATACGGCTCGCCGCAATTCCGTTTTCAAGCTCGTTTTTTCTTTTGTTTTTTTTGGTTATATCTTTATATTTAATTTTAAAATCGCTCATTTTTACCCTTTGAAGCTATGATTATTTTTGGAAATTTTACGTAGATTATACTATTTTAGAGTTTAAGGAAAGAGGCTTGCGATCCAAACGGACGCAAGCACGAGGTTAATTAAAGTATCATAAGGATTTTGTTTAAATTATCCTTTTTTATACCGCTAAATACCAAGAAAAGATCGACAAACATCCAAATAACGGCCACGACGGTAAAGAGAACCAACATCGTATAAGTCGTATCGCTAGGCTGCGTCTGCGCCAAATTTAAAATAAATCCCAAAATAAATAATAGTAAAAGCTTCATAAACCCAAGCCCTATATCGCCTTTATAAAACCTATCTACGCCAAGCCCTCCAAAAAGCAACCCAAGCACAAGCCCTGCGCCCGGACTTTTTAAATTTAGCATAGGTATCGAAGCGCTTATCTTGTTTAAAGTCTCATCGCTTACGCCGTCAAGCTTGTTGCGCAAGACGACCTCGCCCGTGCTAGGCAATTTGTCTGCCAAGCTCATCAAAATCGTATTTTTCATTTTCTACTCCTCGTAAATTTTAAAATGAAAGTTTATAGCATATTCTATTCTATAAGCATAAAATTATTTTATAAGCATAGAGCGCAGAAGTATAATCGCAAAAATTAGCCGCAAAGGATAAATTATGCAAATTTACGAGAGGATAAATTCGATCATAAAGAGCAAAGGTTTAAAGAAAAAGGACTTTTTAGAGCGTTTTACCGCTTTGGAGCCTAGACTCAAAAGCACGGGCGAAATCCCCTCTGTACCTACGATATATAACTACCTAAACGGCACCAGAGAGATTAAGGCCGAGCTGATACCGTATATGGCAAAGGCTCTTGAAGTGAGCGAGCAGGAGCTATTTTTAGACGACTCTGCTGAGTTTTTAAAAGATTTTATCAAAAAACAAGGCGAGAGCGAAAACGCTGGCGAGAAAAGCAAAGCCGTAGTAAAAATCATTGAGCTATGCGAATACGCCTCTACACCTATGCTTGAAAGACTCATAGAAATTTTAGAACAAAACAAACAAGCCTCACTAAAAAATATGAAACGTATGAGCGGACTAGAATTTGGCTTGTAGGCCACCCAAACTCTGCCAACCGCCGTTAAATTTTTGATCCACTCTTCTTTTTTATCCTATATATTTTCCTAAAATTTACTTTTTTCGTTTTTTATAGTTGCTTTAAATTTTTGCTTCAGCTTCCCTCTTTTTCATTATCTGATAAGCATAATATCTATATAATTATTCGTATTGAAAATTTATCTTAAAAGGAAACTCATGACTACGTTTAAGGTGTATGCTTGCGTATCTATAGGGATGCTTTTATTGGTTTTTAACGGGCTTAAAGCCTACAATCTGCTAGAAAGCACGGGCGAATTCGACGTAGTCGGCTGGCTGATTGCGGCCGTCGGCGCGGCGATACTGCTTTACGGCTTTTATATCAGATACAAATAGTTTTACAAATAAAATTTTAATGAGGAAGGGTAAAGATGAAGAAAATTTGTTTTGCGCTTACGCTTTTGCTGTGTTGCGGCTCTGCGTTTGCGTTTGGCTCGGTTGCGGGCGAAAAGGGGTCTGGAATTACGGCGGGATTTAGTAGAGACGACCGCTTAGAGGTCGTCAAAGACGATATTTATAGGCTGATGTGGCAGGATCAACAATTTATGGATAGTTCAGCTACCGTCTTCCCATTGAGTGCAATGGGCGATAAATACAACAATCCAATGACTTATGACGAAGCCGTAGAATACTGCAAAAATTTAACCTTCGCGGGCTTTGAGGACTGGCGCTTGCCTACGATAAATGAGCTTTTAAGCATCACGGACGATACTAGGTTTAAGCCTGCTATAAACAAAGCCTTTAAAAACGTCGCATACGAGACGAACGATAAAGGCGAGAAAAGCTATGGCTGGTACTGGAGCTCTACTAGAAGTACCGGCGGCATGTCGTTTGGTGCGTGGTTCGTGCTTTTCATGGATGGCAACGACTCTGACTGGCTCAACAGTTCTCCTCGCGGCTTCGTGCGGTGCGTCCGAGACTATTGATTTTTGAAAATTTAGATAAAGGAAAAAGTATGAAAAGATATATAGCCGTTTCTTTACTGCTTTGCGGACTGCTAAACGCAGAGGCGCTAAGCTCTAAGTGCTACCGAGATAACGATAAAAACGTAGTGATATGTAGCGAAAAGAAGCTAGGAAGACTAATGTGGCAGGATGAAAAGCAAAGCTTTAAAGGAGCGTGGGATGAGGCGCAAGAATACTGCAAGCTAGTAAACCTAGCCGGATACAAAGACTGGAGGCTACCGACCAGAGTGGAGCTGCTAAGCATAGCGGATAAGAGCAGGTATAACACCGCTATAAATACCGCTTTTAAATACATAGCAGACTCTGATTATCTATGGTACTGGAGCCAAACTAAATACGCCGCCGGCTCGTCTAGTGCGTGGGTCGTGACTTTCAGTAATGGCAGCGTTGGCCAGGACGGCGTTTCTAATCGCCGCTTCGTGCGGTGCGTCCGGCAGGATTGATTTTTGAAATTTTTTTGAGAAATTCGGATTTAACGGCGGCGCTTTGAAAAGCTTTTTGCTCCCCTTGCGGGAGCTTTTTAAATTTTGGAGAATAAAATGAATAACTTTACTGCTGAACAAATAGTAAAAAATAAACGAAATTTTTAGTAGGGTTGCAAAATGCAAAGAAAAGGATAAAAAATGAAAAAATGTATAGTAACGTCCGTATTGCTTTGCGGATTACTTAATGCTCAAATAGTTTGCGATAGGGATTTTAGAAAAAACGTAGTGGTTTGTAGCGATGAAAAGCTAGGTGAGCTAATGTGGGAAGACGGAAAAGACGTTTTTAAGGGCAAAATTGATGAGGCAAAAAGCTACTGCGAAGATTTAAATTTTGCTGGATTTAGCGATTGGAGATTGCCGACCTATTCGGAACTTTATAGCATTAAAGAAGATAGGAGATATCCGACCATAAACAGGGCTTTTGATTATACTATAGATGACATATACTGGTATTTCGACAATGATTCTAAGGCAGGGGGAGTAAATTTCGTCGGTAAAGAGTTGTTTGTGCTCGCCAAGAATTTTTATGTTAGGTGCGTTAGAAAAAATTGATTTTTCAAAATTTAAAGCTTTTTCGAATGCTTTAATATCATAAAGGAGACAAAATGAAAAAATTAGTCGCGTTTTTGACGCTTTTTATAACGTTGCTCAGTGTAGCTAACGCCGAGACGACCGATTATGAGATTGCGTCGAGCTATTTTAAGGACAAATTTGAAAAGCTGGGTATTCCGTCCGCATTACAGGGCGAGGCGTATAAAAGAGTTTTTAACGAATATATGGATGAAGGCGTCGGACAACTTTGGGGAAATGACGAATACGAAAAGCTAGCTAACATTAGAGAGAGATATTGTAAAAAAGGGCTTTACGAGGCATGCCAAAGGCTAGGCGAGCAGTATATGCTAGGCGTTGGGGTGCAAAGAGATCTCGACATGGCTATCGTGCTAATGTCTTACAATTTAATGAATTCTAAATACGATTACCTTCGATTACGAGGCAAAGAAATGTTAAATTTCGTATCGTCTTTAAAAAAAGACAATATGGATGCGGATGCGGCCATGAATCTATCGGCCGGTATTTGGAGGCTTATGATGAAAGAGTGCGATAGCGGAAAAAGAGACGAGCCGTATTGTCTGATGTTTTTTATATTGTCGGATGTCGTCCCAAACCACTTAACGGCTAACAAAGTAAACGGCAAAAGATACCTTGCTGTAGATATGGCTTTAGATAAAATGGGAGAGGATGTCAAAAAGCACGAATCTGGATCGCAGCCCATTTCCGCGTCGCAGTTTTTTTCGGTGCTTGAATATATTAGAAAAATGATACCTAGCGATCAAATTTCAGGCTCTAGCGCAAACCCACCAAAACAAAGCCCACCCAAAAGCATCGCCCAGCCCGTAACGCCGCAGTCAAATTCGCAAAATTTAGCTCAAAAGCATAAATTCACCGATGGTTTTAGCATAGACGTAAACTCCGGCATCGTCTTGGACGCGATTTACGGACTAATGTGGCAAGATACGGCGGAAATTTTTAAAGGTTCGTATAAGGACGCCGTAAGCTACTGCGAAAATTTAAACTACGGCGGTTACTCGGACTGGAGATTGCCAAGCGCTAGCGAGCTTTTGAGTATAACCGACTACGGCAGATATAAGCCGGCTATAAACAAGGCGTTTAAGCACGTAGGCAAAGACGGCAGCGACAAATACGGCTCGTATTGGAGCTCGACCGGAGCTAGCTTTGATGCCGGCGGAGTCTGGGTCGTGCAGTTTAGTAGTGGCTTTGACAACTGGGTCAAGATAAACTCGGCAGATAACTTCGCACGCTGCGTGAGAAATTTAAAATAAGGAGAAAATATGAAAAAATTTATCTTTCTAGCAGCATTTTGCGCTCTTTTAAACGCGGCGGAGATAACTCCGCAGTGTCAAAGAGACGACACCAAAGAGGTCGTCGTATGCTCTGATAAAAAGCTTGGAAATCTAATGTGGCAAGACGGCGCAAAGATAGCAGAGGCTACCTTTGATCAAGCTAAAGACTACTGCGAGAATCTAAATTTTGCGGGATACACCGGCTGGAGACTACCGAATAAGGCTGAAATTTTAAGCATAGCCGATAAAAGCAGATATGAACCGGCTATAAAAAAAGAGTTTAAATACATAGCCGGAGTCGGCGCGTCTTACTGGAGCGGGGATAAATTTGAAGGCGATAAAAACCGTGCGTGGATAGTGGTTTTTAAACGAGGCGGGGATAATTGGAGCGAGCTAGATAAGCAAAATTTCGTGCGCTGCGTGAGAGAATATAAATAAAATTTAGGAGGAAAGCATGAAAAAATTAGTCGCGTCTTTGACGCTTTTGTTTGTATTTATGGGTGCGGCGCAAGCCAACTGGATGACGGCGCTCGGAAAAGGAGCTAGAGAGATGGATAGGATGCTAAACGATATGCCTACTCCGCTAAAAGGCAAGGCGTATGATACTGTATTTACGCAATACCGAAACGAGCCTCTCGACGACTGGGATAATCATAACTTTAAAAAAATCGGCGAAATGCGACTATCCTACTGCAAAAGAGGCTTGCCTGAGGCTTGCGGCGATTACGGCGAGGATTTTATGGTCGGACTATATACAAAAAGAGATATAAGCAATGCTAGAAAATATCTAAACTATGCCATAAGAAACGTTAAAACGGAAGGAAAGATGGTGTATTACGAGTTAGATTTGTATGTAGCAGATGATCTTGCAAAGTATTCAGATGACGGGATAATAGAAACGATAAAAAGCAAATTTAATGCCTATGCATCAGACTGCATTAACAAACGCGGAGTAAAAGATACGTGCGCGATAGCTTTGGTTTATAGCACTCTCGTTCCAACTGATATGCTTGGTCTAAGCGAAAAAGAATTGGAAAGTATGGTTTTTAGACTATACTTATCGGATATTGGGCGAAACGGTGTGGCTGAGTCTAAAATATCAAAAATTGCGGAAGATTTACAAGAGAGGAACTAAAATGAAAAAATTAGTTGCGTTTTTGACGCTTTTTATAATGTCGCTTGGCATATCTAACGCCGAGATAACGAAAGAGGAGCTTGTACTAAGCCACTTCAAGGACAGATTTGAAAAGCTCGGTCTTCCGTCTGCATTAAAAGGAGAAGAGTATAAAAGGGTTTTAGATGAGTATGAAAGCAGTAAACCAAATGCGCTTTGGAAAAATGACGAGTATGAGAAGCTAGCTAGCCTTCGATGGAAATACTGCAAAAAGGGACTTTATGAAGCATGCCAAAGATTAGGAGAGCAATATATGCTAGGCGTAGGAGTGGAAAGAGATCTCACATTGGCATCGGAACTTATGGCTTATAATCAGTTGAATTCCGAATACGAATATCTTAAATTGCGCAGTAGCGAAATGGTGGGTTTAGGAAGTGAAATATACGAAAATAAACTAAACTCCGAAGATGCCTTAAGGGTCGTCCGTAGTATGCTTGTTGAATTTTTAGAAAAATGCGGAGAAGAGAAAACGGATAAACCGTATTGCCTAGCTTTTTTTATGCTTTCGGACGTTGTCCCAAACCATTTGACAAAAACAAGCAAGGGAATTTTAGCCGTTGATGTCGCTTGGGGATTAATGTTAGACGATAAATTTGCTCCGCAACTAGCTTCTGCAATCAAATACTACAATGCGGTATGGAGCTATAAAAGTTCTAGCGCTAATGAAAATTTACCGAATCAAAGCTCGTCTAAAAAATCGGGCGAATTTTCCAGAGATGATAGCAAGGGTGTCGTTATAGATAGCACATATAAGTTGATGTGGGAGGATGGGACGAATATATTTAATGGCACATGGGATGAGACTAAAAGACACTGCCAAAATTTAAATTTTGCTGGGTTTAGCGATTGGCGATTACCAACAAGATTTGAACTTTTAAGCATAACAGATGATAGCAGGTATAATCCAGCTACATATAAAGTCTTTAAAAATACCAAACCAACTCCTTATTGGACTTCCACAAAAAGCGCAAATAATTCCCGTGAGGCATTTTTTGTAAATTTTGATTTGGGTACTGGAGGCTGGTTTGACGTATCGGCCCCTACCTCCGTAAGATGTGTTAGAGACTATTAAATTTTGTAATAAATAATTTTTAAGATAAGGAAAAGTATGAATAAAATCCTAATTATTTTGGCGATATTTTGTGCAGCATTAAACGCCGAGGCTCTAAAAGCCATTTGCGATAGAGATGATGCAAGAAATGTAGTAGTATGTGAAGAAAAAAAGCTAGGCAAACTAATGTGGCAAGATGAGGAAAGTGTGTTTAAAGGCAAACAAGATGAAGCTAAACGCTATTGCGAAAATTTAAAATTTGCAGGATATGATGACTGGCGTTTACCAAGCAGATTAGAGCTTTTAAGCATAACAGACGATAGCAAATATGATCCAGCCGCAAATAATTTTTTTAAAAACGTTAGTTCTAATTATTATTGGAGCTCGACAATGAATGCCAACGATTCGTCTACCGCATGGTTCGTATTTTTTGGAAACGCTAGTGGCACTTATAGTAGCGTCCATCGTCCGAGTTTAGCGCGTTGCGTCAGGGGTTATTAGCTAAAATTTTAACGTATTTTAGGCAGTGTTATTTTATAAATAAACCAGGAGTTAAAAATGAAATTTTCTAAAATAACTATATTTCTAGGCGTCTATGTAACAAGGCCGTCTCTTGAAACAAAATTCGTATTTAAAAACGGAAACATACTTTTAGATAAGAGCGAATACCTAGTCAATCCAGTTAATGCGGTACGGGTTATGAGCGTTAGTAAATTTTAAGTATTGAGTGGTGCTGAATATGCATATTCAGCACTATGAAAATTCATAGATGATATTTATTTATAAAAATTTTGCTGAAATACTTACAATTTTTGGCCTCATATTTATTTTAAATACACCCCTTTGCTATTTCTGGCAATTTCTTCCAGCTCTTCTATCCGCTTTGAGTCGTACGGATGAACAAATTCGTAGCTCTTGATGCGAAATACCCCATCGTCCTCATCACCGTATAGGTAGTATTGTACAAAACAGTGGTAGCCGTGATCTGAAAAATAAGACGGCTGAGTGAAGCAGATGCGTTCTCCTGCGTCATCTGCGTCTATTTGCTCTAACGTTTTGTCGGATTTTTTCCACACAAGATCGTCATTTGGCAGGTCTATCTCATGTATGTCTAGCATATCATACGCTATAACTTTAAAAGTTTCGCCGCGAAAGTAGATCCGACAATTTTTGAAAAAATCAGTGTATTTTTTCATGTTATTTCCTTTTTATAAAATATATAAAAAAAAAGTATATCCTGTTTGCGCTGCAAAGACAAGAGTAAACGGCTTTTAGAGATTGGACTTTTAGGAAAATATTGATAAAAGCCCATAAAATCGGACTTTATATAATGATGTTTTTATATGCCGCATATTAAAATTTCAATAAAATTCAAGGCTTTTTAATGAAAATCCTCCACGCAACCGATTTGCACTTTAACCAGCGGTGGTTTAAATTTATCAAAGATATCGAGTCGAATTTCGACGTCGTTTGCATAACCGGCGATTTTATCGACGCTTTTGACGAGGGCGGGATAGCTCCGCAGATAGCTTACGTTAGCAAATGGATTACAAATTTTACTAAACCTGTATTTGTTTGCAGCGGAAATCACGACGTAGGGCTGGCCTACGAGCAAGAGTGGCTAAACGATATCCCAAATATTTACGCCGATAATGCCATAAAAGAAATAGACGGAGTAAAATTCGGCTGTGTTCCATATTTGAGGCCTAATTATGAAAAATTTACTCAGTGCGATGTTTTACTTTCGCATGTTCCACCTGCATATACTAAGGCGTCCATTAGTGCTTGCGGCGATGATTACGGTAGCGAAAAACTTTATAATGCTATCGGCAAACAAGTCATAAGCCCAAAAATCCTTCTTTGCGGGCATATCCATAATCCTATAAAAAATATATGCAGGCTAAAGTATACCACGATTTATAATCCCGGTTGCGATAGGAATTTAAAAGAACCAAGAATTGGCGTCGTGAGGATATAAAACGCCTCTACCTGAAAAATGGCTTTAGTGCGAGTTATGAATTGGTTTTTTGATAAGCTACGTCGTTTAAAATTTTTAGAACGATTGAAACATTAACAATAAAGTAAGCTAGATGTGTATATAATACTTACTAAAAATAAGGATTTAAGGTGAGCAAAAAAGATAAATTGATACGCGAACTTACCCAAAATCCTCTTAACGTTAGGTTTGAGACGCTTAAAATTTTACTAGAAAACGAAGGATATAGCGCCTCAAATAACGGTTCAAGCCATTGGCAGTTTAGAAAGGCGGGCAAAGATACGATAACCATACCGTATAAACGCCCGATCAAGCCGATTTACGTAAAAATAGTTTTAAAAGCATTAAAGGACGATCAATGAAAAAAGACGTTGAATACTACATGAATTTGCCTTACGAGATCATAATTAAAAAGCTATCAAAGGACGAAGGTGGCGGATATCTGGCTAGATATAAAGATTATCCTTTGGTTATGGGCGACGGCGAAAATGAGGCTGAAGCGATAGCGGACGTAAAAAAGGCTTTTAGACTCGTCATAGAAACGGACCTAAAAGAGGGCGTAAAAATAATCGAGCCCGGCGACGATACCAAATTTAAACGCATCAACATCACTATGCCCGAATCCATAATCAACGCCATAGATAAAATAACCAACAACCGCTCGGCTTGGCTTAGCGATACCGCCAGGAGAGCATTATCTCTATGAGCAAGCAGGCTAAACAAAAAACCTACTTCGGACTTGAGATATTTTCAAACGGCTACTGCCCCGGAGTCAAAGAAAGCGATATTAAAAAGCTACCGTTTTACGAATTTTGGCTCAAAAGGAGTCTTGGCTCGACGCAAGGCGTGTTTGTCGACGAAAACGGCAAGGAAATAGAGAGCGAGAGACTGGTTTATCTGCACGATTGGGAGAAATTTTGCAGGATATTTATAAATACCGGCAAGTAAACATTTTTAAAAACCGCTATAATACTTCAAATTTAACAAAGGAAAACCCTTGAATATAATAAAAAGTATATTTAGTAAAATTTTTAAAGGCGAGCAAGGCGAAGCCGACGTATTTGAAGCCATAGGCAAAATTTTAAACTCTAAAGGCGACGAGAACTACTATCTCATCCCAAAAGCTACGCTTGATGATGCGGCTGGTTCATCAAAGGAGATCGATCTGCTATTGCTTCATCCGGTATTTGGTATCTACGTCATCGAGGTTAAAAACTGGTCGAATTTAAATCAGATAGATAGCGCAAACGACCCTTACGAACAGGTTAAAATTTATCAAAGAATGCTGCTTGCTAAAATCCAATCCGAGCTTAAAAAAGTGCCGATAAACGTGGAATACCGAGTAATATTTCCATCTGTTAGCAAGGACGAGGCCGATAAATTTTATGAAAAAAATCCAAGCTATAAAAATTTTAAAAACCATACATTTTTTAAAGATGATTTGGCTAATAACAACGACATATTTGCCAGGTTTTTCCACTCATCCGTTGCGGATCACATCCCAAACAAAAAAGAGTTTCTAAAAATCTCACAAATACTGGTCAGTCAAAGCAAGCTAAAACAAAAAATCATCCCGATAATTACGAAAGACGAGATTATGTTTTTTGACCGTAAGCAGCTTAGTATCATGAGCGGCTATACGGGCGGCTTTCGCGTGATAAGAGGCGTGGCCGGTACTGGCAAGACGATGATTTTAGCAAATTTCGTCGCAAACAGGCTAGAGCGAGACGATAGCGAGAAATTTTTAGTGCTATGCTTTAATAAAAACCTTGCAGAGAACATAAGATCAAGCTTTGGCGATAGGTTTATGAAGCAAAGCATAGCCGTATACTCCATCATCTCGCTTTTAAATCGCATAGGATTTGACGAGGCTAGACTCGGTATCGACGAAAAGACGAGCCTGGATGAAAAATACAAAATCTTTGAAACGGATGAAGCCATAACTGAATTTAGAGCTAAATTTAGCGCTCATCTAGCAAAACACCCGATCGACTACGTCCTTTGCGACGAGACGCAGGATATGCCGGCCGGATTTATGAGGGTTATTTACGAGGAGATAAAAGACTGCGTGTTTTTTATAGATGAGGCGCAGAAATTTTACCCCTATACGATGAATAGCATAGCAGATATCTTTCATCATTCAAAATTTGAGCGCATAGATATGAGGGGGCGGGTAAAAAATCTCAAAAACGTCTACCGAACGCCGTCAAATATCGCTAGATGCGCATTTGAAATCTTGCAAAACGATAGCGCGATAAATACCTACTATAAAAACAGCTTTTACCTAGATAAAAGCTTTCTGGAAGACATCGAATGCGTACTGCAAGACGGAAGCGTGAGTATAAAGGCGATGGATGACTTTGCGCAGCTTAGAGGCGTTTTAGAGTCTTTGCCTGCAAACGAAACTAGCGTAGTTTTAAGCAATAGTAAAAAATCGGTCGAGGCCATAAAAGAATACGCCTTGCCAAAAGATAAAAACATAGACGTGCTAACCATGCAGTCTATCAAAGGCCTTGAAGCTCAAAATATCGTTATACACAACTTTTTGCCGTTTCTGCAAATGACGCTAAAAAACGACCGCAAGCTATTTTATAGAAAAATTTATGTGCTACTAACCAGAAGCAAGGAAAATTTATACGTTTCGATTCCGGAAAAGCTTGACGAAAATTTGCCTGCTGAGATCAAAAACGTAATAGAAACGATAAAAAAATACGCAAGCATAGCAAAAGCTGCCGAAGGGCCGAATAAAGACGAAAAAACCGTAAGCTCAAAAATAAAACTAGCCTCCATAAAACCCGTGCTAAGAGATATAAAAGACGGAGCCGAACTGGTGGTAGCCGGAAGCGAACTGTTTGCCATAATAGCTGGATTATTTGGTTAAAATTTAGCTTTAAATTTGGGCTTACGGCGTTTCTTGCCGCAAGGTTAAATTTAGGCTCGCAGTCTTTGCTTATCTTGGACGTAAATTTATACTCTCAAACTTAAATTTGACGAAGTTCGGCAGGGTGAGGCTAGAGCTTACCTTGCCTGCGTCCGCCGCAGTGTTGATAGGATGCTACGACATAAGTTTAGGGTTTATGGGGAATTTCAAATCAAAAAACGAGAGTTATCAGGATTATCTAAAAAATAACGACGACGATATATTTAAGGACAGAGCGAGAGACTGCATCAATAAAGACGATATAAGCAAGATGAGTTAAGGGCTCTAAAGGCTACTTCGAAATAGCGAATAGACAAATTTACCCCCCGTATAGCAAATTTAGAAAACGAGAAAAATAAAATGAGAAAATTTAAAACATTAAGCAACGTAGCTATTATGCCTTTGGGCGAAACGAGAGTTGCGAGTTATTCAAAGCGAAAATGTAAAGAGCGTGTAAACAAAAGAGAGGAGATAAAAAGAAGCTACCGATAAATATGCCGTAGTGGAGCTTTTAGGGAAGGATTTTTTATCTATTTTCTACTTCATTTGATTTGGATAGGTTTGAGAGCAGGCTGCCGATACTTCGAAATGAAGGTCAAAATTTAGATAGCGGCGAGCTAAATAAAAGCTTGTTTGCCTAATTTATAAAAGAGATAGCGGAATTTAACTTTAAAAACCGAATGAACGCCTATGAGCTAAAAGACCTCAGCGTTGAGCAAATGGTTATCGTAAGAGATCTGCTACAAGAGAAGCTAAAGGATGCTAGAGAGGCTGTGACTGGGAAGGAGTAATGTGTAGTAAAAAATATGCCTCGCCAAGGCTTGCGGCTTGATGCCGACTTTACCCATTGATATTACAAGGTCGGTTTTTAATGAAAAACATAAATATGGACTATTGCTTATGTGTGTGATGCGGGTTTTAAGAGGTGCTTGTCGCAGAGTAAAACATGCGAGGAAGTGGCACTAATGCCAAAGAAACCAAATCGACATAAAAAACCAGTATGCAAAACGACTTTTCTTATAGTGAGGCGATTTCTTGACGAGAGTTACGATGAAATTTACGAGGAATACGCATACGAGGAGAGCCGGATATAAAAATATGCTATAATGCGGTCAATTTAACTTCAAAGGTCATATAAATGAATGCATTAATACAATTTAGAGTAGATAAAGAACTCAAAAACGAAGCCGATAAGCTCTTTAAGGAGCTCGGGCTTGATCTTGGTACGGCGATAAAGCTATTTTTAAAGCAATCGGTAAATAAGCAAGCCATACCCTTTGCCATAACGGCGCAAAAAGACGAAATAGACGCGAAGTATCTAAAAAGCGTGATAGAAAATATAGATAGCGGCAAGGTAAAGATGATAAGAAAAAATCTAAGCGAGCTTGAGAGTTTAGCTGGTGCTTAATATCGAGTTTTATCCCGACGCATGGGATGATTACCTAAATTTTACTAGCGACAAGAAGCTTTTTGCGAAGATAAATATACTCATCAAAGATATCGTTAGAGGCAATGAAGCAGAAGGTATAGGCAAGCCCGAAGCGCTAAAAGGCGATCTAAGCGGTTGCTACTCTCGCAGGATAGACGGTAAAAACCGCATCGTTTATAGGATCAAGGGCGATACGGTGCAAATTTTACAAGTCGGAACACATTATAAAGAAAAGTAGTTTTAGCTAAGCCGATGCCAAGAGGATCGCATCGCCAGCTAGATGCCGCACGGAGGCTGTAAGACTCAACGCCAGCGCGTCTAAGAGGATAGCTTGAAAAACTCATAAATTTTACCTAAGTTGTCGCCATTTTAGATAAAAATGCGCCGTTGCTGGCGTTTTTAAGCGGAAGTATAAGTAAATTTTATGGTAAAGTAGTTTGAAAAAATTAAAATTTTAAGGGCGATCGTCATAATAGGAATTAATCCATATATAACAATGATATAAAATTATACCGCTAGCGCCTTTTTAGCTAGCTCGCTAAGCCATGCCGAGCGATTATTCGTAACTGCATCGATTGCATTTAAAACGCCTTTGGGTATAGTTAAATTTATGCGGACTTTGACGTTTTCGTCGATAGGCTCATAGATACTTTCACCGTTTTTAAGAGCCCCTTCGATATAGCAAGCAAAGGCTTCTTTTAGATCCGCTATCGCTTCAGCTTCGGTAGCTCCCCAGCCGGCCATTAGATTATTTTTAGTTAGCCCCATATCTGCATACTGAGCAAAATAATCGCCGTCGTCCAGTCTTTTGATTGTGATCGTATACGGTAAGTTTAAATAATAGTTCAAGTCTTTTTTCATCATGACTCCCTTATCTTTGCTAAGATCTGTAAAACATAGATCTCTTTAATCGGCTTATGATATGGTATAACTATCGTGTCGCCGCCTTTTTTAAATTTATAGTGCGAGCCTTTAACGTGATCTAATTCATATCCGTGATTTAATAGCAGGTGCTTAACGTCGTCAAAGCTTGCGTTTTTCGGATTATTTTCAAGTTTTTTGATTAGCTTATCAAGACTCGACACGCCGCCTCTTTTATATTTTATACTTACTATTATACATACTATTTTTTATAAATTTCTTAATTGATTGGGTGTAGCGGAAATATACTATAATCATTAAAATTCTCAAATGATTAATATGCTAGCCAAAATAGAACTATCTATAAGAAAAGTCCGATGTGCTCGTCAAGATTAAGGGGTTTTTAAAAAGCCTTGGCAACGATTATCTAGTGCCAGATTATTTTATTGGTTTAAGCTAAAATTAAATTTTAAACCGCATGCCTCTACATAGTTTTGAAGAGTAGAAAATTTAAAGTCCGCATCCGTAGAACTCTCAAACCTGGCCACTATGCTTTGAGATACGTTCATTAGCTTTGCGATCTTTGCTTAAACTAAGACCTGCGTCGATACGAGCCTTGATGAGTTTCTTTTTGATTTCAAAAAGAGGCCAAGTTTTGATATAAGGCTCATTAAATTTGTAGCATAAATATCGCAAATAATATCATGTAAGCTATAGATAGCCTACAGCCATAATAACTTTCCTGATGCTGATATCAACCTTATCAGAACCTATGAAAGTCCATAGGCTATCGTTGTTTAGAAAATTTACTAATATTTTGAGAGCCATTCCTTTTATGTACTATGTCAATGTTGTTGTAGTTTCACGAATTCGTATTTGCCCAAAACATCTCCTTTAAAATCTCTTTTAGTTCCTCTATTTTGTCAGTATCCAGCTCACCGATTTTTGAGACGAACCTATCCGCGCTGACGCATCTTATCTGGTCGCAGAGTATTTTTGCTTGTTTGCCTAGTAGTTTAAGCTCTACTCTATAAGGAGCGCTAAATCCTTTGCTGGTTATCGGAGCTATTAGTCTGGCTTGTAGATAGTCAAGCTGGGGCGGCGAGATTACGACGCAAGGTCTAGTCTTTCTTATCTCTGCGCCGATAGTAGGATCTAGATTTATAAACCAAATTTCACACCTAGTCATTACCACTGCCAATCCTTATCGTCTGTATCTATGGTCGCAAAATCATCTTGCAAAGCCATATCTTGCGTTTTTGCTTTTTTCTAAGCTCTGGAGTCTCTCAATTTTTGATACTGTTTTCTTTAAGCGGTCTTAAGAATATTCCGTCTTTTAAAATTTCTAGCGAAACGGATTTTAACTCAAACTGCTCTATGATTTTTTCGGTAGCCTAATGCCTTTAGAATTACCTATTTGGACTAAATTTGCGATCATATCGTCTTCTTATTGTAATTATGCAGTAATTACTATTAAGCGAATTTTAAAATTACGATAAAGTTATTTATGCTAGTATAAGATTAATGAAAATCGTTAGGTGTTTTTATTTTAGCCTATAGGCTTCTTGTGGCTTAAGCTTGCGGAGCTAGCAAGAGATTTAGGCGCTCCAATTTTCTATTTCAAGTCCAATTATATCTTTAAAATCTTTTTCGTTATTTGTAACCAAAATAAGATTATTGCTAAGGGCTACGGCAGCGATCAACATATCCATATCGCCTATCTTTCTGTTTTTGTTTTTCATCTCAAGCCTTATTTTGCCGTAGCTTGCCGCACATTTGCTCGTAAAATCCAAAACGCTGAAATTTGAGATAAAATCGCCCATGAGTCTTAAATTTAACTCTTTTTGAGTGGAATTTTCTATACCGTAAAACATTTCAGCTACCGTTATACTGGAAATAAAAATATCCTTTTTGCCATACCTAGTTAAATGGCTTAGTATATTTTGACTGTAAGGCTCGGTGCTAGAAATCAAGTAGCTACAAATATTGGTATCAAACAAAAACATTATTTAAATCCGAAATTTCGCTCTTGCGGCAAGCTTTGCTCGACTCTTTCAAATTTAACTCCAGCATCTTTCAACTCATTTAAAGTCTTAAACAGTCCGCTCCATTCATCATCTTTAACCGGGATTAAAACCACTTCGTTATTATCAAAACTCTTTAGTATAAACTCTTTGACATTGTCTAAATTTAGGCTTTTTGGAAGCCTTAGTGCCAAAGAGTTACCGCTTTTAAATACTTTTAATCTAGCTTGCATTATTTCCCCCTCTCTCGTATATATTTTTATGAGTATATACGAAATAAGATAAAAGTATTCTTAGGTTTTATATGTGTTTATGTTGCATTTTAGAAGGGATTTGAATCCTATGCCCTAAAGGGGATTTAAATTGTAAGTTAAAATACGCTCAAAACTTGTTCTAAATTTAGGACAGTTTTTTTGACTATAAAATTACTTATAATATCTATATATCAGCATTTTGCTTGTTGCATAGATTTTACGGTTTTGTTGCATAAAACTAAGTGGTATTTAAGCTGATAAAATTTAAAATTACAACAACATAAAACCCTAAAATTAGGGCTTAGAAAGGCATGAGAGTTATGATTAAATCAGCTATTGTCGGAGTGTCCCTCTCTGTCCGCCACTATACTTTTCCCGATTTTTCTATTTATTTCTAGTTTATCTAAACGCCTAAAATATGCCGTTTTTAAGCCATATTACGCCTTATTTTTACTTCCGGTCTCTAAAAATTGCAATAATTTTTTCTCAATACTGCGTTACTGTTAGTAAGCTTAAAATAAACTAAAAAGCATAATGAATTAAATTTTCAACTGAAAAATAAAATGTATAAATATAAGATAAAGAAGAGTTTAATGTTGAGGGTATTAAGGAGGCTAAAGCTTTTTGCTACGCTATTGACAAAAAAATTTTTAAATTTAAGGCTAAATAGAACTTAATGTAAACATAATGAGTATTAAATTATGATGAGAGCTATGTTCTTGAAAAGTAACAAGCATAGTGAAGTTAAAAATATCTAGGTTTTCAGGCGAAATTTCCAGTTTGCAAACTCCCCTAAAAGCTTCGCTTTGAAATATGATAAAGGCTACTTTAAATCTAAACGGGGTAAGAGGCAAAAGAGGTAGAGGGGCAAGCGAAAAGCAGTCGTTACTTAACTTCGCTTCGCTCAAACCGCACGGGAAAATTTATATCATAAATTGTTTAAAATTGATAAGAGAGTATACTTAACTTATCTTGAGCCATAAATAATTACGCTATAATCCCAAACGCAATCCTAACGGATTAATCTTGGCTTATTAGGGACGGCTGCGGTTGCCTTGGGATTGTTTAAATCCAAAATTTACATCAATCACTTAAAAGGAGTCCACATGGCAGTAACTCAAGCGCAAGTAGCTCAGCTCTACGTAGCGTTGTTTAATAGAG
>NZ_CALHVN010000029.1 GCF_938039245.1 uncultured Campylobacter sp.
GAGAGGGCTTGGGAGAGGAAGGGGCGACGCTTCGTAAGTAGAATCCCCTTCCTCTCCCAAAGTAAAAAGAAAAGTGAATACCAAAGAGAGCTATTTTGCTAGTTTTGCTCGCAACTGCAATACAGAGCGCAATTCAAGCCTCCACCCCCTTAACAAGAAAGATTAAATTTAATGCGCAACGCTAAATTTAGCCAAATCAAATTTAGCACCGTCAAGATACGGGTCTCGGCGAGTAAATTTTACGCTTTTACTTCAAGCGAGCGATCTCGGATAATTAAGTCGTGAAGGCGCAAATCCGCTAAAATTTGATAGAATTAGCAAAAAAGGCAAAAATGAAAACAAAACCGTTTTTATCGCAGCTGGCCGCGCTAGTCGTCGTTGCGGCGATATTTTACGCCAGCTACGGCGCCACAAACGCCCTCGCGAGCGCTCGCGCAAACGTGCCCGAGATTTATTTCGCATGGGAGCGCGCGCTGCCGTTTTGGGCGTGGAGCATCGTGCCGTACTGGTCGCTAAATTTGCTCTACGCGCTTGGATTTTTCCTCTGCCGTGACGCCGGGGAGCTTGCGCGCTACGTTACGCAGCTGCTGGCCGCGCAGATGATAGCGACGCTGTTTTTCATCGCTTTTCCTCTGCAAATGTCGTGGGAAAAGCCCGCGGTTTCGGGCCTTAGCGGCTTTTTATTCTCAAGCCTCGCCGCCTTTGACCTCCCGTTTAATCAAGCTCCGTCGCTACACATCATACTTTGCGTCGTGGCGGGCTCTTTTTACTTTCGCAAGGCGCGCGCGGTTTGGCTTAAGGCGGCGCTTGCGGCGTGGTTTGCGCTCATCGGCCTTAGCGTGCTGACAACGTATCAGCACCATTTTATCGACATTCCGACGGGGCTGGCTGCGGGCTGCTTGGTGCTTCTGATTCGTCCGCTAGATGGCGCGCCGCTTAGATTTGCCATGGCTAGGGAGGCCGCGCGCTACAAATGGGCGGCGCTATATCTGGGGCTTGCGTTTTTGACGCTTTTTGCGGCTATTTTAGGAGCTAAAATTTGGGGCGCGTGGATGCTGTGGCTATCGTGGGCGAGCCTTAGTTTCGCGCTGGTTGCTTGCGGTTACGTGTTTTTGGGCGCTGGAGTTTTTGCTAAAAACGGGCAAGGCCGTCACGCTTTCGCGGCTAAAGCTTTGCTTTTTCCCTATCTTTGCGTAGCGCGATTGAATGCGCTTTTTTGGCTGCGCGGACGCCGGCTTTCAGACGAGATTTTGCCAGGGCTCTATCTAGGCTCGGTTAAGGAGGCGGGCAAATTTGACGCGGTGCTAGACTGCGCGGCTGAGTTTGAGCGGCCTGGCGGCGCGCAAACTTACGCGAGCGTGCCTATGTTAGATATGATAACGCCGAGCGCGGACGAGCTAAAACGCGGCGCGGACGAACTCGAGCGGCTCGTAAAAAGGGCTCTTTGCGGCGGCGAAAATTTACAGCAAAAGACGGCGGAGCTGGGATCAAATTTTTGCGCCAAGGCGGGCTGCGCGCACTGGCGAGATTTTAAATTTCACAGGCAAGCGGGCTCGCGGGTAAATTTACAAACGCTCGGCTCGGCAAATGAAGGCAAGATCGCCGAGGCAGGGCAAATTCTCGCGGACTCAAACGAACGAGCCGCCAAGCAAAACGGTAAAAAGGTGTTGGTTTGCTGCGCGCTGGGCTACGGCAGGAGCGCGTCGGTGCTGCTTGCTTGGCTGGTGATTTACGCGGGACTAGGATTTGACGAGGCGCTAAATTTGCTAAAATCTCGCCGCGAAAAGATCGCAGTCGCTAGCTCGCTGCGTGAGCGGATAGCGCGGCTAGCCGCAGAAGCCCGCGAAATTTGAAAGCGGAGTAAAGAAGCGGCAAATTTAAGCGCGAAATAGGCGCAGGCCAAATTTGATCAAGTCCGGCTTGAGGGATCAAATTTAAAAAATCTGAAGGCTAGAAACAAGCGGCATTGCAAAATTCTCGGCGAAAACGAACGAAAATTTAACTAAACGCCCAAAATGAGGAGAGAAAATGACGAATGCGGAGAAAAACGAAAAAGCGGCGCAAGGCGGGGAGCACGAATGCCGCCAAACGGCGGACGATAGAGTCTTGGCGCTGGTTACGGCTAGATTTTTAGCGACGCATAGGCTGTTTTTCTTGTTAAATTTACTTCAGCTAGCCGTCTACCTTACGATTTTTACTCATTTTGCCGTGATTGCGGGCTTTTTGGCGGCTTTTGCGGTGTTATTTTATCTGCACGTTAGGCTGCATTTTGATATGCTTATTTTTAGGGATTTTGCGGATGAGAGACTGGGGCAGGGCGAATTTGACGCGGCGCTTGCGGCGCTAAATTTAGCTAGCAAGCCGCCTAAAATCCGCGATATGAAAAGTCGCTGCGCGGGAGCTTTGCGGCTATATAAACTAACGGCCGTGCTTAGTTTGGCGCCCATTTTAGCAGCCTTAACGATGCGTTATTTGGGCTAAATTTACGGCAAAATACTTTACTGGCGACTAGACGCAAATTTGCAAACGACAGGGTGGGTAAGGCCAAGACAAAAGCCACCTCGCAAACGAAACGCTAAGCACAAAGGCTGCTCGCGGTTTAAATAAACTCGTAAATTCGGATAAAAGCGCTCAAGCAAGCGACGAATGCGCACCCGAGTTTTGAGCGCCCCGCCAAAGAGAGTAAGGTAAAACAAAGCCGCGCCGATACGTTTTTTGGCAAATATGAGCGAGCCTAACGTCCTAAATTTAACCGCCCAGCAAACGCAAAACCAGGCAAGCGAGCGAAATTCGGCTACGGGCGGCAAAATTAAAGTATGATTTAAACAAAGGCGAATTTGCGCCAAAGCCGCGCGGTCGCCAAACTCCCAAAAAGCCTGCAAATTTAATCTAAAACGAAAGTATCATGCAAGCTAAATCCGCTTATTTGCTCCGATAAAAACGCGTCCAAAATAGCGCGAGAGAAAAACAGTCCCATGCCGTTTATATGAAACGCCTTATCTTCTACCTTTTGCGATAGCGATATTTTCCTAGGGGCGATTTGCGCCATTAGTTCGCTATATTCGTCTGGGGCGTTAATGCTTCTTACGATATCGATAAATTTTCCTTGCTCGTTATCGTAATCTTGATATACGAAAATAGACTCGGGAAAATTTACGATATTAACGCCGTATTTGGGAAAGCTAATAGCGAAATATTTACCACTCCAGCCGCCGATTTCGACGGGTACTTTTATCAGATTAACCTTAAAGGATTTAATGACGTCTGCTGCCTTTTGCGAAATCAAAAAATCCAAATCAAAAATACCCGAGTCGCAAGAAACGATATCGGTTTGTTTTGCTCGTTTTAGCGCAAACGCTTTAATGCCTTCGTCTTTAAATGCGGATAAATTTAGCGGATTTGTAAAAACGTCCGCAAATTTTTCTTTGACGTCTTTGGAGGAAAAGGATTTGGCGTCTATAAATTCCGTCTGATATAGGCCGTTTCTAACTCCGATTACCGCCGGTTCGCAGCTGGTTCTTATCTCTTGCAGCAAGCCTATCCTTTGCTCGTTAAATTTACTAATATCGTAGGCGTTTTATCCGCCGATAAGCGCGTATTTACGGCTTCTAGGGCTAATAAAAATTTGCGCCTTAAATCGTCTGAGGCTTTAGATAAATTTCTAACGTTTAATAAAAGGCATTCGTCATCGCCCAAAGAGTAGCGAGTCATGGGCTCTTCGTCTCCAAATGTTCTTAAATCAGATAAGCAATCTATCAAAGCGGCGAGATTTTTGCCGTAAAAGGTCGGAAAACCGAAAATTTCTGCCATTTTTAGGTGAAAATTTTTGTATTCTTCGTCTAAATTTTTAGAATAAATATCTAAAAAATCTATATCTACGCCAATAAATTTCATCGTTAAACGCCTTTAAATTTATTTTAACAAACAAGCCGTATCCACGCCTAAATAAAAAAAGAATTTTTCCGTAAATTCTAAACCGTTGATGTAAATTTCATCCTCTACGTTAAACAAATACGCATCCAGCCCGCCTAAATGCCTTAACTTTCTTTCCATCGTTTTTTTGTTTACCGCGGACAAATCGTCTAACTCTAGTTTTTCGTTTGCTTTTTGGATTTTCGTTTTTAAATTTTTTATAAATATATAATTAGAAAAGTCGGGCGGAACGATGTTTGATATATCGCAATTTATAAATTTAAAAAACGAGATTTTGCAGGCGGATAGGTTTAAATTTAGCTCGTCAAGCTTGCCCAACCTTTGGTTGCCGCCGATAAATTGGACTTCGGATATTTTCCCGATAATCGTATTTTTCTGAAAATTATTTACTAAAAATTTTTGGTCGGTTATTTTGCATTTATCAAATAAACACGAGAAATATTTTGTCGATAAGTCGTCTAATCTCGTCCCGCGAAAATCGCAACCGATAAATTTGCAATTATCGTAAACCGCATTTACCTGTCCGACGCTACGAAAATCTACCTTTTGAAAAACGGTATTTTCAAAATTAACGTTTTTTCGTAGGCCTATTCTCGCATTTGAAAAATCGCACTGAATAAATTTCGCATCCCTAACCGACAAACCGTCAAAAATCGCTCCGCCGAAGTTCTCGCCGCATACCGAAATATCGCGCAGCTCGTTGCTTATAAAAAGATTTTTCATTTTGTATTTGCTTTGCGTGCGTAAAATTTCATAGCGGCGCTAAGCTTTGGCGGTAAATTTTTTTTATAAGCGGCGAAAACTAGACGCTGCCCGTGCAAATAAAATAACTCGTCTTTTCTTTGCGCCGCCTTTTGCGGATATTTTTAGCCTCTTTAAGCTGCCGCTAGCGGGTCTTCGCCGAAGCTATTTGCCCCTACCGTACCGCGCGTAGCAAACCATACGATTAAAACGATCGGGCCGATGATTGGAATAAAAGAGAGCAGCACCCACCAGCCGCTTTTGTTTAGGTCGTGAAGTCTTCTGACGCAGACTGCGAGGTTTGGTAACAAAAGGGCTAAATTCGCAAGCGCAGAAACAAGCTCTGATTTTTCATATATGGTTGATGCACTTAAGTCTATGCAAACCGCAACTACGTCTACTATAAAAATAAAGACTAAAAACCACCAGTACTCCGACCTAGGCGCTCTGCCGTCAAACTTTACGTAGCCGTTAAGGCAACTTTTTATGGATTCGCCAAAAGTCACTGTTTATCCTTTGTTTTAAAATATTTTTTTATTTTATAAAAATAAATAGAAATATTTACTTAAGAATAGACATTTTGCGGGCTTAAATGAAGTAAAAATTTAGGCGTACTTAACTTAATCAAAAACCGTTTTTAGTTAAATGATATTTTTTGTGTTATTTTAGTAAGTCTAGGTCTAGAGTATCACGACTTCTGTTTTTAGCTCGACGCCAAACTGCTCCAAAACGCGCTCACGGGCTAAATTTATGAGTCCTGTCACGTCCGCAAAGCTCGCGCCGCCAAAATTTACGATGAAATTTGCATGCTGCTCGCTAAATTTAGCCCCGCCTATCGCGTAACCCTTTAGCCCGGCAGCTTCGATTAGTCTGCCCGCGTAGTCACCCGGCGGATTTACGAAACAGCTGCCAAAGCTAGCGCCCTTTGGTTGATTTGCGCGCTTGGCGGCAAAATCGGCGGCGAGCGCCGCATCAAATTCGCGCGAAATTTTAAATTCGGCGCCCAAAATCGGCTCATCTATCCCGCTTTTGCGGTAGCTAAAGCTTATCCTCTCGCGCTCTACCCAGCCGCGTCCCAGCCGCACCGCGAGTAGGTCGTCGCTGATACTAACGCCGCAAAGCCCCGCGTTCATTTTTATTAGTCCACCAAGCGTGCCGGGGATATTTTGCAAAAACTCAAATCCGCCGATACCCTGCTTTTTGGCGAAGTTGTAAATTTTGCCCGACTTCGTCGCAGCACCGATACTAAGCACGTCGCCGCTCAAATTTATATAATCAAACGCTCCGCCTAGCATCATCATCGCGGGCGGGTTTGGCGAAACGAGTAGGTTGTTCGCGCTGCCTATCATCACGCGGCCGGCAAATTCCGGCTTTAGCGCGTCCTCAATGCTTTCTAGCACCGCCACCTCGTGCACGCCGCCCACTCGCACCGAGCTAAATTTGGAAAAGTCTATAAGCTGCGTCATTGCACGAAATTTGGGATAAACTCTATCATGCGCGTCGTGAAATCGACCATCATCGAGACCATCCACGGCATCAAAAATATAATCACGACGACGACGAGGATGATCTTTGGCACGAAGCTTAGCGTCATCTCGTTTATCTGCGTCGTCGCCTGAAATATACTGATGATAAGGCCCGCCGATAGGCCCGCCAGCAGCATCGGAAAGCTTAGATAAAGCGCGATCTTAAAGGTTTCGATACCGAGTTCTATGAGCGTTGATTGCATTAGCTAAACCTTATATCGTTGTACTCGGCGGGTACGAGGTAGTTTTTCGCATCGATAGGTAGCGGATAAAATCCGCGCTCGTAGCCAAGCGCAAAAAGCCTATTTACCGCCTTTAGCTGCGTTTCGTTCATCGAGACGGAGCTAGCGTTTGCGTAGAGATTTAGGTAGGTTTTTAGCTTTTCTTTATCGACGCGGATGAGATTTCGCTCCATCAGCATGTGCGACAAAAGGGGCTTATGCGCGGTGGCGATGTGCACGCCCTCCGTTAGCACGCGCTCGCACTCGATAGCATCCGTTATCGGCAGGCTGCGGCGAACCGCCATACCGCCTAGCGGCAGCGGCAAATTTTCGCCCGCTAGCTCGCTCCAGATATCCCAGATCTCGCGCTCCACGCAAAGCTGCGGCGAAAAGTCAAGAATGCTTTCATGTATCAGCACGCCGGCGTCCGCCTCGCCGCTTAAAACCGCGCTCTCGATTTCTAGGAAATTTTTATAAACTATGCGCGCCTGCGGGTATGCCATGCGAAAAAGCAGGGCATTGGTCGTGTGTTTGCCGCTTAGCGCGACTTTGAAATTTCGCTTTAAAACCGCGCCCTTTTTCTTAACCAGCTTTGGTCCGTAGCCCTCGCCGAAGCTCACCGCCGTGCGCAAAAGCGCGTATTCGTCGCAAATAAGCGGATATAGCGCGAAGCTAATCGCCGTGGCCTCGTAAGTGCCCTTTAGCGCCTCGTCGTTTAGCGTCTGGATATCAAGCGCGGTGGCGCTAAATTTTAGATTTTTGGAGCTCACCCAGCCAAAATCAATCGCCTTATACATAAAAATATCGTCCGCGTCGGGCGAGTGAGCGACGTTTATACGCTTAAAAATCTTCAAATTTAATCCTTTTTGCTCTGCTTTAAATTTCGCGCGCGGCTAAATTGCGAAATTATAGTAAATTTTTGCTACAATCGCCATAAAAATGCGGAATTTATAAAGAAAAATATGGAAAATCAGGCGTATTTAAAAGAGCAAATTTTAACTTATCTCGGCAACAAACGCTCGCTTTTAGGCTTCATCGAACAAGGCGTAAATATCGCAAAAGAGGCGCTTGGCAAAGAAAAACTAAGCTGCTGCGACCTTTTTAGCGGCAGCGGCATCGTGTCTCGGTTTTTAAAATCCCATGCAAGCTTCATCATCGCAAACGACCTGGAGCTTTATAGCCGCGTCACAAACGAATGCTACCTCGCAAACGCGGACGCGAAATTTAAAAAAGAGCTTGATTTTTGGCATGAAAAACTAACTAGAGAAATCGGCGCAAATTTACGCGAGGGCTTTATCTGCGAGCTTTACGCGCCAAAGGACGAGGCAAATATCTCGGCGAGGGACCGCGTCTTTTACACGAGAAAAAACGCCGCCTACATTGACACTGCGCGCCAGACGATAGATACGCTCGTGCCGCGGGAGTTGCGCGTTTTTTTCGTCGCTCCGTTGCTGTATTCAGCTAGCGTACACGCTAACACCAGCGGCATTTTCAAGGGTTTTCATAAAAACAAGGACGGCCTTGGGCAGTTTGGCGGACGCGGCAAACACGCGCTATCTCGCATCACGGCAGACATCAGCCTACTTAAGCCTGTTTTTTCAAATTTTAACGTCAAATTTGACGTGCAAAGGCGAGATGCAAATGAGCTTGCCGCCGAGCTTCCGCCGCTTGATCTAGTCTATCTCGATCCGCCTTATAACCAGCACCCCTACGGCTCGAACTACTTTATGTTAAATTTGATCGCTAGCTATGAGCGTCCGAGCGAAATCTCGCGGGTTTCGGGTATCGCGCGGGGCTGGAACCGCTCGGTGTTTAATCAAAAATCAGCCGCTGCGCCGGCATTTTTCGAGCTAATCTCAAAGCTAAAAGCTAAATTCGTGCTCATCTCGTTTAACTCCGAGGGCTTCATCGCGCGCGAGGAATTTAGCGAGAATTTAGCCGGACTTGGCGAAGTGCAAATTTTGGAGCAAAAATACAACGCCTTTCGCGGCAGCAGAAACCTAGCCAGCCGTCCGACGCACGTTAGCGAGCTGCTTTACGTTTTAAAAAAGGCGTAAATTTAGAGCAAATTTGACCCCGCTCAAACCCGTCTCAAATTTACGCGAATAATCAAAAATTCATCTCAAATTTGATAAAATCAGCAAGATTATTTTAAATTTAAGGAAGCCGATGGCAAAAGAAAAAGAAGAGAAAAAGATAGTCCCGCCGACAAACGATTCGGACAAGAAAAAGGCCTTAGACGCGGCTTTAAAGCAGATAGACAAAGCATTTGGCAAGGGTACGCTGATCCGCCTTGGCGACAAACAAGTCGAGGCGATAGATAGTATCTCGACCGGCTCGCTAGGGCTTGATCTAGCCCTTGGCATAGGCGGTATCCCAAAGGGCCGTATCATAGAGGTTTACGGACCTGAGAGCTCGGGTAAAACGACTCTAACGCTACACATCATCGCCGAAGCGCAAAAAGCGGGAGCCACGTGCGCCTTTATCGACGCCGAGCACGCTCTAGACGTGAAATACGCGGCAAATTTGGGCGTAGATACCGAAAATCTTTACGTCAGCCAGCCCGATTTTGGCGAACAGGCGCTTGAGATCGTAGAAAACCTCGCTAGAAGCGGCGCGGTCGAGCTTATCGTCGTGGATAGCGTCGCGGCGCTAACTCCAAAAAGCGAGATTGAGGGCGACATGGGCGATCAGCACGTAGGTCTGCAAGCTCGTCTAATGAGCCAGGCACTGCGCAAGCTCGCGGGCGTCGTGCACAAGATGAACACGACCGTGATCTTTATCAACCAAATTCGTATGAAAATCGGCGCTATGGGCTACGGTACGCCAGAGACCACTACGGGCGGTAATGCGCTTAAATTTTACGCTTCCGTGCGCCTAGACGTGCGCAAGATCGCCACTCTAAAACAAAACGAAGAGCCTATCGGCAACCGCACGAAGGTAAAAGTCGTGAAAAACAAGGTCGCGCCTCCGTTTAAAACGGCGGAATTCGACATAATGTTCGGCGAGGGCATCAGCCGCGACGGCGAGATCATCGACTACGGCGTGAAGCTCGATATCATCGACAAAAGCGGCGCTTGGTTTAGCTACAAAGCCGCCAAAATCGGCCAAGGCCGCGAAAACGCAAAAGCCTATCTCAAAGAGCACTCGGAGATATCAGACGAGATCGTGGCGACGATAAAAAGCTCGATCGGCCTAGATAAGCTAATAAGCAGCTCAGGCGGCAAAGACGAAGACGGCGAAAGCATAGAAGAAAATACGGAGGAATAAAATAATGGTATTTATAGAAGACGTAACCGCGATAGAGGTGCTAGATAGCCGCGGCAACCCGACCGTGAAAGCAACCGTAGCTCTAAGCGACGGCACCGTAGCAAGCGCGATAGTCCCAAGCGGCGCAAGCACGGGCAAACGCGAGGCGCTGGAGCTTCGCGATAAAGACGAAAGATACTGCGGCAAGGGCGTGCTAAGGGCCGTTGAAAACGTAAATTCGCAGATCGCAGAGGCCGTGATCGGGCTGGATGCCTTCGATCAAAAGGCGCTTGATGACGAGATGAGGGATCTTGACGGCACCGATAACTACTCAAATTTGGGCGCAAATGCGGTGCTTGGCGTATCTATGGCGGTAGCGCGCGCGGCGGCAAAGAGCCTTGACGTGCCTTTGTATCGATACCTAGGCGGTGCGAATGCTACTGTGCTTCCAGTGCCGATGTTTAATATCATCAACGGCGGCGCGCATGCGAACAACAGCGTGGATTTTCAAGAATTTATGATTATGCCGTTTGGATTTGATAAATTTAGCGACGCGCTGCGAGCGGCGACTGAGATTTACCACACGCTAAAAGGCCTGCTAAACGCGGTGGGTCACAGCACGGCGGTGGGCGACGAGGGTGGTTTTGCGCCAAATTTAAACGATAACGAAGAGCCGATCAAACTAATCATGCAAGCCATCGAAAAAGCAGGCTACAAAGCGGGCGAGCAGATCAAACTAGCTCTTGACGTCGCAGCTAGCGAGCTGTACGAAAACGGCAAATATAAACTAGAAGGCAAGGAATTTAGCAGCGAAGAGCTGATAGAGCGATATGCGCAGCTTTGCGAGAAGTATCCGATATTTTCGATCGAAGACGGCCTAAGCGAAGACGACTGGGCGGGCTGGGCGAAGCTAACGAGCAAGCTTGGCTCTAAAGTGCAGCTCGTGGGCGACGATCTTTTCGTAACGAACGAGAAAATTTTACGCGAGGGCATCGCCAAAGGCGTAGGCAACGCGATCCTAATCAAACCAAATCAAATCGGCACCGTTAGCCAAACTATGCAGACGATCCGCCTAGCGCAGCGCAAAGGCTACCGCTGCGTGATGAGCCACAGAAGCGGCGAGAGCGAGGATAGCTTTATCGCGGACTTCGCCGTCGCGATGAATACGGGCCAAATCAAAACAGGCGCGACCTCAAGAAGCGAACGCAACGCAAAATACAACCGCCTGCTTGAGATCGAGTGCGAGACGGACGAGTTTTTGGGAAATCAAATTTGAGCGAAGTCCTAGACGAATACGTCGAGAAAAAGCCGTTTGATTTCAGGCTTTTTCTCAGATTTACGCTTATAGCGTTTTGCGTGATATGTTTTGGTATCTACGTGGGCAACATAATCTTTGGCAAGCGCTCGCTAGACGTGATGCTAAGCCTGCAAGAGCAAAAAACGCAGCTAGAACGCGACGTCGAAACGCTAAAAAAACAAAACGCCCAGCTGCAAAAGGCGTATTTCGAGCTAAAAGAGCTTGAGCCTAGCAGCGGCGGGTAAATTTAGCTTTATAAATTTAAAAACGGGGGAGTTATGAAAATCGGTAAAATTTGGCTTTTGGTGCTGGCCTGCGGGCTGGCTTTTGGCAGAGAAAATCCTTTTGCGCCCTCGGGCGATGTAAACGCGAGCATGGCTAGCAGCAACGTCGTGGAAAATTTGCCGCCTTTTGAGAAGCAAAATTTCAAATTTCCCGCCGACGCTAGAAACTTCATCTCCGTCACGCTAAAATACAAAAGCCTCGACGGCAGCATCAAGGAAAAAACCGTCGACATAAACAAAAGCATCTCGTGGCAGGATGAGTTTTTGCTAAGCAAGATCGCAGTACCAGTCGTCGTAGAAAAGCCCGACGTCTCGGTCACTAAAGAGGAGCCAAAAGCCGCCGCGATAGACGTCGCGCCAAAGCCTACCGAGCGCAACATGACCGTGCAGGAGCCGCTAAAAGACGTCGTCATAAAGCCGCTTGAAAAGCCGCAACCGCAAAAGCAGATCGTCTATAAGCAGACGAAATTTGAGATCTATCCGATGCAGATCAAGATCCTCACGACCGACGAGAAGCTAAAGGACTACTCGATCGACAAAGGCACCAAGGTCGTGATAGACTTCGCCTCGCAAACGGACGTAAACACGAGAAAAGACGAGCTTGACTGCGGCGCGTTTAAAACGGCGCTTTTTGGCTCGCACGGTAAATTTTACCGCGTAGTTTTTGATCTCGACGGCAGTTATAAGCACGAGATCGAAAAGACGCAGGACGGGTATCTGCTAAAGCTATCTAGATAAATTTGATTTTTACGCGCCGAGCTTTCGGCGTGTAAATTTGCACCGATAATTTCTCGCGGCAAGGACTAAATTTGAGCCTTCGCCGCGTTTTTAAATTTGGCTTTAAAATTTAGCCGAATTTGCCTTGATTTATTTTCCCTGCTTTTTCAGATTTTGCCCCCAATTTCACTCAAATTTAACTGCCCTTTGGCTAAGATTTCGCGAATTTGACTTAAGGGATAAATTTGAACAAACTCACACTTAGCCTCGCCGCTCTTTGCCTCATCGTTTTCGTAAATTTTATTTACGAAAAACTATCCGGCCCTACTCGCTTTGTAGTCACTGCTGATACTAAAATAATCCCGGGTTCCGAGCTAAGCAAATACGTAACGCAAGAGGAGATAGACGACTTTGCTTTTAGATATTGGGATATAGATAAGCAGATAAAAGATGGCGCATTTGTGGAAAATTTCCGTAAGCTTTTAAAATCAAAGCAAACGAATCAAATTTTAAAATTTATGCAAGATAATAACATTAGCGTAGACTCTCCACTAATAGATGGCGTTACTCCTTTGATGTACGCTAGCTTTTACGACGACGAAGCCACGGCAAAAAGGCTTATAGATATGGGCGCAAACGCTCGCGCGCAAGATAACTACAAACTCTCGCCCCTGGCCTACGCCATAGAAAACAACTCGACAAAGACCGCTAAGCTGCTGCTTGATAGCGGGGTTAAGTTTGATGAAGTAAAGGCGGTGCAGTACTACATAGATCCTCCGTTTTATAACAACATCGAAAAGCTTATCATAGACGGAGACGACGTAAAGATAATATTTGAAGACAACTATCAAGTTAACAAGGAATCCAAAGACGCAAATAACCCCATGAGGTATATAGTATGGCATAACTATGTCGAAATGGCCGATATAGTCCTTGCTAGCGGGTATAAACCAAAACTAGACGATCATCCCAATACGTTTTTTCACGGACTAAGAGACGATTCTGATTTTATGCGATCTTTATATATCTCGCTAGATAGTCACCCGGACTACGAACCCATGCTAGAGCTTCTTTTAAAATACGACGTCGTAGGGCAGCCCACTAAAGAGGAGCTAAAGAAGGCGTACGAGGAGTGCTATAAAAAGCGCAAGGGATGGATTGATTATAAAGAAAACTATATCTATAAAATGAATCAAGGCAGAGACGAAGAGGCCGAAGAAAAGATACAAAGAACCAATAATAAATACAAATATGCTCCTTACTGGCACATATATCAAGACGGCCTTTTGCAATACAAACCAAAGCCGATAGACCCGAAAAAGATAGAAGAATTTGACAAAGAAATAAATTTCTATAATCCGCATTGCCCTGATCAAAATGCTACGTTTAAAGACATTAGGGCTTTTATCAAATGGGCAAACGAAATGGAAAAACGAGACGGGATCAAGAGCGCTATAGGTAGAGCCGAAAGTGGCATGGCCCAGGTGATTTACGTAGATAGCAACCGAAGTAAATCAGACTCAAACTCAAATTTACAAAGCAAATAGATAAAAGGAGATAAAATGTCAGGGGGAAAATTTGATAGAGCGGAGCTTGCCTAAAGCGGTGGAGGTCACCGCTGAGCGCGGGAGATTTGACTCCGCAGTTTAAGTAGTGAGGCGCCAACTAGAAGCGGCTTGCCGTCAAATTTGGCCTAACGGTCTAGGTTTTAGCCTTGCAACAAGGCGCGGCTAAATCCGCAAACGTCGCAACCGATCTAAAATTTACGATCTGCGCTCGGCTAAGGCTAGAATCGCTTGGGCTCGTCCGTGCGTAAATTTACCCCGCCTTTTAACTTTGCTCGGCGCAAATTTGGCTTTATTTATCCGCACTTTTGCCGGCTTTTTTGGCTTCTAAAAACTCCTCGTAGCGGCGGTCGATGATTTGTTTGACCTCGGCATAGTTTTGCGGCGAGTTTTTTATGTAAAAATAGGCGTTGTCGAAGTTTTTATCACCGAATTTGCGCGCGACGAAATCGTCGTAATCCTGCAAATACCAGCCGTGAGTTTTAGCAAATTTCGTGCGGCCAGTGGTGTAGTAGGCCTTCGCAAACGCCTTGCCAGCGGCATTTAGCGCGTCGCTATCCAGCACGCCGTCCATGGCGTCGAAGAAATACCCGCGATAATCAAAGCTATCATCCATCCGCGCTATATCGTCCGCGAAATCCACCGCGAAGTCCTTGGAATAGAGCTTGCGCTCCACGCACCAGCGGAAGAAAAACGCGATGTGCGTCGCGCCGTTTTCATGCGGGATGTCCGTCGGCGCGTTTTTCGCGCCCCAGTGCCATTTTGCCTTGTCGTAGGTTACGTAGGCCATTTCGTCCTCCTTTGAAATCGGCGTATTTTACTAAATTTAGCTTTGCTTAGCGTAAGGACTCGCCCGCTGCTGGTAAATTTAGCGCTTGATTATCACAACTAAAAAGGATATAATGCCGCTTTTATTTCAAAGGAGAAAAATGAGCGAGAAAAATTTACAAATTTTAGGCTGGATAGGCACGTGCTTGTCGGTCATTATGTATATTTCCTACATCCCGCAGATAATGGGCAACCTCGAAGGCAACAAAACGCCTTTTATCCAGCCTCTAGCCGCAGCGATAAACTGCACGATCTGGACTAGCTACGGCCTACTAAAAGCTAAAAGAGACTACCCGCTAGCGGCTGCGAATTTGCCCGGCATCATCTTTGGACTTTTGGCGACGATAACGGCGTTTTAAGGGGCAAAGATCGCTAAATTTACCGATACGGCGAAGTTAAATTTGATATTTTTTGACGCGAGTTTCGGCGGCTCAAATTTGTAAATTCGACTTCAAATTTGAGTGCAAATTTTCTGAATTGTTTTGCTGTATTTTTAATATCTTGATTTTCTTGTTAAGGGGGAAGGGGCTTAAATTACGTTCTGCTAGCGGTTGCGAGCGTAGCGGTCTTTTTTGGCGGAGCGCAGCGAAGGTAGCGAACGCAGTAAAGCTAAGCAAAAGAGCTCCCTTTTGTATCCGCCTTTCTCTTTTTCTTGGGAGGCGGAAGGGGCTTTACTTCGCCTGCGGCTCGTAACTGCTAGCAGACCTACTTACGAAGCGTCGCCCCTTCCGCCCCCAAACCCCCACCATCTCCACTGCACGTGAGAGGTTGCTGCACTTCGTGCAGGTTTATTTGGCGCCGTCGCGCCGAAAATTTAAATTTGACGTTTTCAAGGTGCGGGTCTCGGTGGATAAAATTTTGAGGCTGAATTTTCAAATTTGATTAAATTTAAGTTTTTAAATTTGAACGTAAAACGATAAGGTGCGGTATTTTTTCGCTAGACAAGGCGGAATTTAAATTTTAAGCGTAGGCTAGACGGATAGTCTGCCGAGCTTAAAATTTAAATTCCAACGCAGTATAGCGGAAAAAGACAAGTCGCAAAACTAAAGATCTCTCGGATCGGCTATCTTGCCCGCCACCGCACTCGCCGCCGCTACGGCCGAGTTTGCTAGATACACCTCGCTCGTTCTATCGCCCATACGGCCGACGAAGTTTCTATTGGTCGTGCTCACACAGCGCTCGCCCACGCCCAAAATCCCCATATATCCGCCCAGGCACGCGCCGCAGGTCGGGTTTGAGACGACCGCGCCCGCTTCCGCGAAAATATCCATCAGCCCCTCTTTTTGCGCTTGCAGGGCGATCTTTTGCGTCGCAGGCGTGATGATGAGGCGAGTTTTGCGCGCTACCTTGCGGCCTTTTAGGATTTCAGCCGCGATACGTAGATCGCTTAGCCTGCCGTTCGTGCAGCTACCGATAAAGGCCTGATCGATGGCGATATCGTCTTTCACCGCTTCGCGCACGCTCTTGCCGTTGCTAGGTAGAAACGGATAGGCGATCACGGGGTCGAGCTTGCTAACGTCGATCTCTAAAATCTGCTCGTAGTTTGCGCCCTCGTCCGAGTAGTGCAGCTTCGGCTCGGCGCGTAAATTTTTACCTTTTAAAAACTCTTTCGTGGTTTCATCGACCGCGATGATGCCGCTTTTGCCGCCGGCCTCGATCGCCATGTTGCACATGCTAAAGCGCCCGTCCATATCGAGGCTATCTATCGTCTCGCCCGTAAATTCCAGCGCCTTATACAGCGCGCCGTCTACGCCGATGCGGCGGATGATTTCTAAGATGAGGTCCTTGCCGTAGACGTGGCGGTCTAGCTTGCCGCGAAAGATCACTTTGATAGTCGGCGGTACTTTAAACCAGTTTTTCCCCGTTATCATCGCATAGGCTAGATCGGTGCTACCCATACCCGTGGCAAAGGCTCCCAGCGCGCCGTGCGTACAGGTGTGGCTATCGGCGCCGATGATGACGTCGCCCGGCACCACGAGGCCCTTTTCGGGCAAAAGCGCGTGCTCTATGCCCATGTCCTTCTCGTCGAAATAATTTTTCAAATCGTGCTTATACGCAAAATCGCGGCTGATTTTAGCTTGGTTGGCGCTTAGGATGTCTTTTGCCGGGATGTAGTGGTCCATCACGACGCTAAAGCCGTCTGGATTAGCTAGCCTTGTCGCGCCGCTTCGCTCAAACTGCTTGATGGAGATAGGAGTCGTGATGTCGTTGCCGATGACCATGTCGATGTCGCTTTCGATGATCTCGCCCGCGAAAACCTCGCGCCCTACGTGCTCGCTGAAAATCTTTTCGGTGATGGTTTGCTTTTTATTTTGCATAAATTTTCCTTTTTTGCGGATACCGCGCGTTTTTAAAATTTAGCGATTTTAGCGAAAAATGGATAAAAAGAGATTGAGAGTAAAATTTGAGCGTTGCAAATACGAACCCTGTTCGGTTAAATAGCGCAGTACGCCGCGGATTTAAAACCGAATTCGGCGTTTTTAGGATGCGGGTTTGGGCGAGCTAAATTTGAAGCGAAAATTTGCAAATTTGATTTAAAGTCTGAGCGTAAGAAGCGAAGGCGAGGTATTTTTTCGCTAGACAAGGCGGAATTTAAATTTTAAGCGTAGGCTAGACGAATGGTCTGCCGAGCTTAAAATTTAAATTTCAACGCCGTATAGCGAGAAAAGACGAGCCGTTTAAATTTTAAAATTTAACGCTAGCAGTCAGCATAAACTGCCTCGCATACCCCGGCTGTATCGGTATGATATTAGCCTGCGTGCCGGTCGATGAGGACGTATAGTAGAGCTTGTCGGTCAAATTTTTGACGTTAAACGAGAAATTCGTCTCGTAGCCCGCAATCTTGGTATCGTAGCTGATAAATGCGTCGTAAACGACCGCATCGTCCATCTTAAAGCCCGTTCCCGCAGGCACGGCCGGTAAATTCGTCCTCATGTAGTAGGTGTACCATGAGCCAAAATACCTCGCTCCGCCGCCGATCCTTAGGCCTTTTGCGCCTAGATGGCTAAAGTCGTAGTTAGCAAAGAGACTGGCTTGGTGCTTAGGCGTGGCCTCTAGCGGTTTGCCCACTAGCACGGCAAACGCGCCGCTATCCTTGCGCACCTCGGTTTTAGTGTATGCGTAGCTAGCGCCCACGCTTAGCCCTTGCGTCACGCGGCCGTTAAAGTCAAACTCAAATCCTCTCGAGCGCGCCTCGCCCACGGGCGTACTTACGCTATTTACGGTGCGCATGATATTTTTCTTGTCGATGTTAAAGACCGCTGCGCTAGCCGTTATGCTATCGTTTTGAAATTTAGTTCCCAGCTCTACGCTTTTACCTTCTTCGGGCTTTATGTCGCCGATGTCGTCGCCACTGATCGCCATTTGCGGGCTAAAGCTTTGCGCGTAGTTGGCGTAAACAGACCACTCCGGCGTTAGCAGGTATAAAAGCCCCGTCTGCCACGTAAATTTGCCGTCTTGTTGATCGGTGGTGTTTGGTCCGCTAGTCGTGCCGCGCGCGACTTGGTCGTAGTATTCGTATCTAACGCCCAAAGAGTAGATCAAATTTTCGGTCAAATTTATACTATCTTGCGCGTAAAATCCGATCGTTCTTAGCTTTTGATACTGGATACCGGAGGCTCGGTCGGACGGATAGGGGACCGTGCCGTAGACTGGACTGTAGATATTTATCGGGAAGTTTTTGTGCGTCGTGCCGGAGCTGTAGCTGTTTAGCGCGCCGGGTCTATAGCGGTAGTACTCCTTTGCGTCGATGCCAAAGAGTAAGTTATGCTCTATCTCGCCCGTTTGCACGTAACCGTTTAAATTTAGCGATCCGGCGTGCGTGCGGTGGATAAATCCGTCGTACGCCTCGTTTCGTCTAGCCGCAACGCCCGTGTTTAAATTTACGTTCATTAGCCTGATGTGACCGTACTCGTGCTTTGAGCGGGAAAATGCGTAAGCGCCGCGCAGTAGCCAGTCCTCGCCGATATTTTTTTCAAAATTTACGTCTACGGTGTCGAGTCTGGTTTGTAGTTTATTAAACGGCTCGTCAAGGCGCCTTTTCTTATCTATCGGCAGTAGCTTGCCCGTGCTTGGTACTAGATACATACCGCGGTCGATCGGGTCGGTCGAGCGCGTGTGCGTATAGGCTAAATTTATGCGGTAATCATCGCCTTTATAAGAAAGAGAGGGCGCAAAGAGGACGTTTTTATATTCGCCAAACTCCCTCCAGTAGTCTTTTTGCATCATATCAAATATAAATCTATACGCAAAGCCGCTCTCCGCGATCGGTCCCGTGGTATCAAAGCCCGCGTTCCAATAGTTGCGGTTGCCGATACCCGCCCAAATTTCGTTTGAGAAGTCGTATTTTGGTTTTTTAGTGACCATATTTATGATGCCGCCGGGCTCTTGCGCGCCGTAGAGCAAGCTAGCCGGGCCTTTTAGCACCTCGACGCTTTCTACGGTTTTATTAAAGCTATGCATGACGCTAGCAGGTACGCCGTTTCGCATGATCGAGCCGTCGCGTCCGCCGCCAAAGCCTCGCTTAATGATCGAGTCAAAGATACCGCCCGTGGTGTTTCCGTAGCTAACGCCGCTAACGTTTTGAAGGCTTTCGGCTAGAGTTTCGGGTTTTTTATCCTTTAGCTGTTGTTGCGTCACGACGTTTACCGTCTGCGGGATCTCTAAAATAGGCGTATTCGTTTTGCCTACTTCGCTGGTTTTGGCGCGGTATCCGTCGTCCGCGCTCTCGCTAATCTCGACGCCTTGTAGCGCAACATCGGCGGCGAAAATTTGGGTTAAAAGCAGCGACGAGACCGCTAAACTTAGGCTGAATTTGTTCATTTATTTTTTCTCCGTTTTAAAATGCATTATCATTATATTATTCTTACGCTTAAATTTCGGCCTTATTTTAGGCTATAATTTCGGCTATGAAATACGCAAATTTAAAACAAATACAATCTTTTCTAGGCAAATTTAAAAAAATAACCGCAATCAGACGCGCGGGCGATATGGCGATATTTACCCAGTTTGACGGCGAGCTCGGGCTGTTTTTCGACCTTAGCAAGTCTGACTCCGCGATCTACGCAAATCCTGATTTTCTAAACGTAAAAGAGTACAAAGCGCCCTTTGACGTCGCGCTTAAAAAGAGGTTCTGGGGGGCTAAAATTTTAAATTTAAGCGTGCCCGAGGGAAATAGAATTTTAAAGCTGGAGTGCGAATTCCAAGGCTCGTATAAGAGCCTCGCCTCAAGCCTATTTTTGGAGTTTACGGGGCGCTTTACCAACGCGATCATCACGGACGAAAAAGGCGTCATAATCGAGGCTTTGCGCCATATAGATAATAATTTTCGTGTGATAAAACCGGGGCGCGAGCTGCTAGAGCTGCCGCCTGCAGCGATAAAAGAGCGCCAGACGCCGCCGATAACCGATTTTGCGCAGTATTTTAGCGAGGAATTTAAGCGCGTAAATAACGCAAAGCTAGAAAATCTGCGCGCCGTAAAATCGGCCGCGATAGAGCGAAAAATGCAAAATTTAAGCGAGATTTTATCGGGTCTTGAAAACGAAGCGGATCTGAATGCGCAAAGCGAAATTTTAAGCAAAAACGCGGGGCTGATCCTGTCGAATTTACACGCGCTAAGGGACTACGAGCGCGAGGTAACGCTAAATGATTTCGAGCGAGGCGAGGTGCGGCTCGTGCTGGACGATAGTCCTAAAATCGCCGCAAACGCGATGTTTGCTAAGGCAAAAAGGCTAAAACAAAAGGCGGCGGGCCTGGTTATCGAGCGGCAAAATTTGACCGAAAAGCTGGAGTTTTTATCAAATTTGCAAACGCTCGTAAATGAAGCAAAAAGCGCCGAAGAGCTAGAGATCCTAGCGCCTAAAAAAGCCCGCGCCGCAAAGCAAAAAGAGCAAAATCAAAACGTTGAGGATTTTTACGTCGAAAGCTATAAAATCAGCATCGGACGCAACGAAAAAGGCAACGTCTGGCTGCTAAAAAACTCGAAAAAAGACGACGTCTGGATGCATCTAAAAGACCTGCCGTCCGCGCACGTCATCATCAAAACCGCAAAAAGCGCTCCCAGCGAGGAAATTTTGAGATTTGCGGCGAAAATTTGCGTAAATTTTAGCGTCAAAGGCGACGGGACGTACGAGGTTGATTTTACCAAACGTAACAACGTCAAAATTATGAGCGGCGCAAATGTAAATTATATTAATTTTAAGACGATATTAGTAACAAAGCACGACTAAAAGAGGAGGCGAAAAGTGGCTGTAACACCCCTTGGCAACACGATTTTTATCAATCAAAACGTAAATATGGTCTCAAACAAGGTTGCCGACGTCCAAAATAGATTTGACCTACAAAACCTCGCCGCCGCATCGCTAGCAAGCGACGAAAAACAAGAGGTCTCCGAAGTGCGACCGACCGAGGAAACCTACAAAATCGACCCCGAAAACGAGCACGAAAAGCAAAAGGGCAGGCAGGAGCAGGGCGAGCTCGCCTCGGAGCAAAAAGGCGAAAATTCTGACGACGAAGACTCCGAAGAGCACGTCGCGGCTAACGACTTTCCGCAGGCATCGCCCGTATTTCATCATCTTGATCTTAAAATTTAAGCTTGCGGGCTTAAATTTGACCGCTCGCGGTTAGGCGGTCAAATTTGGCTCGATTTAGATCAAATTTGAGCCTTTGTCCGCTAAATTTAAGCAGCCGTTTTTAGCAAAAACAAAATCTAGCGTGGCTCTTTAAATGCGCGCCGAATTTGCCGCCTCGCTCGGTAAAATTTAACCCAAATCCGCCAAATTTACCGACCCGTTTTAATCAAAACTAAATTTTAACGCAAATCCGTTAAATTTAACCGCCAGCTAAAGCCCGCAAAGGTAAATTCGCCTCAAATTTCGGCGCTTTTAAGCGAAAATTTTATACAATCGTTACTCAAAAAAGGAAAAATCATGAAAACGCGTATAATCACCGGCGTCGCGCTATTTGCGGCGGTTTTGGTCATCTTTTTCGTCGATAGTTATCTGTTAAATTTCGCCATTTTAGGCTTCGTGCTTTACACGGCCTTTAGCGAAGCGCAAAAGCTCTACGGCCTGCAAGGAAGCTCTCTTGCTCTCGTGGCGGTTATTTTTTACCTGCTCACGCCCTTTTCAAACCCCGCATTTATCGCTATTTTAGCGGTCTTGCTCGTGGTTAGTTTTCTCGCGCACTTTAAGAGCGAAAATCTAACGCCCGCGCTGCCGTTTTTGTATCCGATGACGCCTATTTTTCTCATCTGGATGCTTTATTCGCTCTACGGCGTGGGCTACTTGGCGTGGCTGATTTTAACGGTCGTGGCGTGCGATAGCGGGGCGTTTTTCGTCGGTAAATTTTGCGGTAAGCACGCCTTTAGCGAGACTTCGCCGAACAAAACCTGGGAGGGCGTCGCGGGCGGTATCGCCGTGGCTACGGTCTTTGGCGCGGGCTTTGGCTGGGTGCTGACCGATAGCTTATGGCATAGCCTCATTACGGCGTTTTTGGTTGCGGTTTTTGGCGTGTGGGGCGATCTTTTCGAGAGCTACTTAAAGCGCCGCGCGGGCGTCAAGGATAGCGGCACGCTGCTACCGGGTCACGGCGGTATGCTTGACCGCGTCGACGGCTATTTGTTCGGCGTCGCGGCGATGCTCTGGACGCTATCGTGGTAGTGCTGGGCTCGACGGGCTCGATCGGGACAAATACTTTAAATTTGGCCCGCAAATTCGGCCTTAGTATCGAGGCGCTAAGCTGCGCGTCAAACTACGAGCTTTTAAACGAGCAAATCGCCGAATTTAAGCCCAAATTCGTCTGTATCGCCGAGCCTAAATTTGCAAAATTCGTAAAGCACAAACGCGTTTTTGCGGGCGCGCAGGGCATCCGCGATATGCTAAAAGAGTGCGAGAGCGAGCGCGTCGTAAACTCTCTAGTCGGCTTTGCAGGGCTGGCTCCGAGCCTAAGCGCGCAAAAGCTAGGCAAAAAGCTAGCGCTTGCCAATAAAGAAAGCCTCGTCGCGGGCGGCAAATTTTTAGATAGGGGCGCGATAGATCCGATAGATAGCGAGCATTTCGGACTTAAATTCTTGCTCGCAAACAAAACCCCGGTCGCTAGGCTCGTCATCACGGCCTCGGGCGGCGCCTTTTACAAAACCCCAATAAAAGCCCTAAAAGACGCCCGCGCCGCAGACGCGCTAAAGCACCCAAACTGGAACATGGGCGCAAAGATCACGATCGACAGTGCGACGATGGCGAACAAGCTTTTTGAGGTGCTAGAGGCCTTTTGGCTCTACGGCGTGCGGGATATCGAGGCGCTCATCGAGCGCACGTCCACGGTGCACGCGCTGGTGGAGTTTGCCGACGGCTCAACTACGGCGCATCTATCTAAAACCGATATGATTTTGGCCATCGCGCATGCGATTTTGGGCAAGGATGGTGCGCTAAATTTGAACGCCGCTGATACAAAAAACGCGCAAATCGTGCCGAATTTAGACCTAAAAACTCTAAAAAATATAAAATTCGGCGAGATAAATTTGAAAAAATATCCTATCTTTTCGCTAAAAGACCAAGCTTTGCAAAACCCAGATCTTGGTGTAGCGATAAACGCCGCAAACGAAGTGGCTGTGTATAAATTTTTGCGCGGCGAGTGCGGATTTTTAGATATCTCGCGAACGGTTTTAACCGCAGCAAAGAGGTTTGAAAACGAGAAGATAGAGGGCGAGAGTAAGATATTTGAATTGGATTTAGAAGTGAGAGCGTGGGCGGAAAAGTTGCTTAAATAGAGGCTTGTCTTTTGAGCGCTTTTTGCGGATTTCGTTAAAATTTGACTCGATAGGCTACATGCCTTATCTTCGTCAAATTTTAACTTCAAAACCCCAAAAATCA
>NZ_CALHVN010000030.1 GCF_938039245.1 uncultured Campylobacter sp.
CTTCACGAAGCTATCGCGTACGGGCTTGCTAACGGGCTAAATTTAGAGCGTCTAACGATGAGCTCGGACGGCAACGGCAGCGTGCCTAGATTTGACGAAAAGGGCGCGCTGGTGGGCTACGGCTGCGCTTCGTGCGAGACGAATTTAGAAGTCTTGCAAGCCTGCGTCAAAAATAAAATCCTAACTATCCCGCAAGCGCTAAGTATGATGGGTAAAAACGTCGCAAAATACCTAAATCTAGGCGGCAAAGGCGAGATAAAAGTAGGCTTTGATGCCGATTTTGCGGTATTTGACGAAGCTCTAAACCTAGATAGCGTGATCGCCAAAGGAGAGTTTTGCGTAAAAGAGGGCAAGCTCGTGAAAAAGGGATTTTTTGAGTGAAGTTATTAGAGCTAGCCTAATGTAAGCGCATGAATTTACTCAAATCGGCTATTTGTACGCTATTTGTAAAAATTTAATTAGCACGATTAAATTTGAGTACGTTTGCACCTTTGGTTAGAAAATTTAGCTTGCGTATTTATTATAAACGCAAACCTCTAGTTAAATTTATTCATTAGATTAGGCTTTACCGGGCGGGTAAATTTGCATGCGGTTTTAGAGACGCTAGGCTTAATCTAGCTTTTTACTGTTTTACCGTTTTTGCTAGTTATTTCTTATTAGACGTATAACGCAAGAGTCTAATGCTCGTAGTAAAAAATACTCGGCTTTAAACCGGGTATTTAGCTAAGCGCATTTGCCGTTAAATTTATCAGGCCGCTTTAAATTTAAATCTATTTTACGAGTCTACATAAGCGTAGCTACTCGTTTTTTATTTAGCATTTAGTTTAAAGCTTAAAGCTCTTTTGCTCGGATTTAGATTCTTTAGATAGCTTGCGGGGTTTTTGGGCAAATTTACGCGTAGGCTAAATATAAAGCGTTTTTGGATCGCTTAAGGCGGATTTACGCCTTATAGACGTAAATCCTAAGAGGGGAATTTATTAAGCGTTAGTTATCTCTAGTAGTTTGGTTACGCCGTCGGTATCGGTTATGACGTTTCCGTTTAGGACGTCGTAGTTTGATAACCCTGCTAGTTTTACTAGATTATCTCCTGCGCTTAGAGTTTTGCTAGCGTCGGCGTCTCTTACTAGGTATGTCTCGTTACCGTAATACACGGCATATATATTATTTGCCGTAGTCGTACCTTGACTAGCTAGAGCCGCGTTTATAGCGTCTTTTAGGTCGGTTTGACCGCTGGTAGCATTTGCATTTGTTTTTACGAAACCCGTTACCGAGTTGCTAAGACCTATCTTGTCGCCTCTGCTTGCGTCGGTTATGGTTACGTATTTGCTAGCGGTATTATCGGTAGTCGTAGATGCGGCTAATTTAAATTTATCATTACCCGCTCCGCCGCTGATCTCAAATTTCTTATTAGCGGTTAATGCTGCAGTAGTGATAGTGTCGTTTCCTTCGCCTAGATTTACGGTTACGTCTTTGGTTTGAGTTATCGTAAATTTTACTTTGTCGTCGCCTGCGCCGGTGTCGACTAGTTTTAGATTTTTAGAGCCGATTTCTATCTCGTCTTTGGTTTTTGAGCCTTTTACGGTAGTTACGTTATCGTTATAGGCAGCTCCGTCTATAGTGGTTATTTTTGTGATTCCGCTTGCGTTGTCGTATTCGCTTAGGTCGATACTTTTTAGATTGCTAGCCCTTAGCCCGTCTACCCAAAAATCCGTAATCGTACCTAGAGCTAGTAGGCTATCTGGATTTGTTATTCCGCCTTTTACGGTGATAGTCTCTACTGTATCGTTGGAATAGGCCGTTATGCCGGTTATTACGTTTGTTAGATTTGCCACGAAGTCCTTGGCACTGTCCCCATCCATACCCCAACCTACATCTATCATGTTAAAAGTGATCGGAGCGCTACTGCCGGAACGAATCGTTATGCTTTCTCCTACTTTCCAGCTACTACCGCCTCCCAATGTCATAGGCGCCGTCAAATTTGACATCTCAAGAGTTATATTTTTAGCAATTATATAGTCATCAAGAGTAACGTTTTGTAGATAGTTGTGCGTTCCAGTGTTTATCGTAACATTGCCAAATTTATGGCCTTCCATTTCCGCCGTGAGAGTTTTTAAATTTAGCTCTTTAATGTTGCTTGCGTTAATCGTAATATTGCGGCCCGATATAAACTTGAAATCGGCTGTGGAGTCTAGCCCGCTACCACTGATATCGATATTTATATCTTCTGCAGCATTAATGCCTTTTACGTCTAATGTTTTTTGTCCGTAAGCTTTTATATTTACATTTTTGACGCTAGCATGGTCGGTAAGACCCGTACCGGTGCCGATACCATACTTATGGATTGTTGAATCCTCCGTCCCTATCTTTACTCTAGCATCTGCTACGTTCGTATTTAGGTTTATGTTTACATCGCTTTTCTTGCTACTATCGCTGGTGTTAAATCCTCTTAGCCAGCCTATATCGACGGTTTTTTGATTATTTGCCGTTATATCGATGTTGCCGCCTAAAGACTCGTAGTTTGATAGCTTCAGAGTAGAATCGGTTATACCTGAAGCTGCGTTAGCGTTTATACTTAGACTCTTTGATTTTACGGTTACTGCGTCAGGGGTGATTACAGTAGGACTAGGTTGATAGCCTATCTCTGTGGAGGCGCCAGCTACGGTTGCGGTCGTATTAAATTTAGCGTCTCCGCCTACGTTGATCTTTTCCCAATCGGTTATCGGGCTAAAGGCTGTTACCGGAGTTACGCTCATCTTTAGCTCTTTATATCCGCTTGCGTTTACGGTTAAATTTCCGGTTGCGTCTAAATTTCCGTTAGTTCGTATAATGCCGTCTGTTATACCAGAGTTTGCGCTATGGTTTAAAGAGAAATTTCTAGCTTTAATTTCTCCTACTACGCTAGTATCGGTTGATACCGTCTCTTTGGCGTAGATTGCGCTTGAGCCTTCCTGCGTAAATTTAGTCGTTAAATTTACGTCGCCGTTTGCGTAGATATTTCCCGTCGTTAGCGTCTTTTGTCCCGTAGCGTTTATGCTTACGTCGTTGGCTTTAGCAGTAGCGCTATCGCCTATTTGTCCGTAGGTTACCGTAGCGT
>NZ_CALHVN010000031.1 GCF_938039245.1 uncultured Campylobacter sp.
TGCATTTTCCCGCTAGGAAAAATCCTTTAAAGCAGAGAAAAACGGCTTTTGTCACGCTAAAATCGGCCTTAGCGGATGCCGAAAAGGTCGTGGTTTTGGGCGATTTTAATACGCCTTACGGAGATAAAGAGCTGCTAGGCGATCTTGCGGCTAGTAAAAATTTAGCCAATCTTTGGGTGTTTTTGCCAAAGCACGAGCGCTACTCGCACACTAGCCTAAATGCGCTTGATCACGTCCTGCTCTCAAAGGACGCGCTTAGCCAAAATTACGTTTTAAACAGCTTTAAGGTTGAGCGAGACGGAGCGCAAATTTCGGATCATTTCGCGCTGGTTTTTAGGTTAAATTTTGATAAAAACGCTAAAAATACGCTGCAACATATAGCCGAAGCGCGGGTCGGCGAACTGTCAAAAAAGTCAAATTTACCCGTTTTGCTAAAACGCGCTACGGTCGTACAAAAGGACAAAAAAGGCTTTACGCTAGCGCAGGATAAGCGTGGTATCTATGTTTATGAGCCAAAAAACGACGCAAAGCCCGGCCAGGTCATGGACGTAGCGGTAAACCGCCTAGACGAGTTTAAGGGAAATATTGAGATCAGCTCGCATTATGCGGTGAAAATTTACGAAGAAACGCAAGATCCCCGTGAGCAGATGCTGGAGGCTAAAAACCTAAAACAGGCACGCGCGGGCGACGTATTTGATCGTATCGGCGGCGAAGTGCGAAACGGCAGACTGTACACGCCGTACGGAGATATTAAAATTTACGGAGCAAAGGGCAAACCGCGCAACGAAAAAGAGGCGATTTTCACCTCCGTTCGCGTCGTGAGCTACAAAAACGAACCCCAAATTTGGATAGAAAATGAAGATAATTGACGCGGTGATGCTTGGCGCATTCGTGCTTTTTATGATATTTTTGATGCGCGGATTCGTCACGCAGACGCTCGAGAGAAGCAAAAGAAGACAAAATTTAAAAAAGGATAAAAAATGAGCGAAACAAAAGAACTGATTGTGGAGATCGGCGTCGAGGAGCTGCCGGCGATCCCGTTTTTAAAAGAGTGCGGCAACGTCGCGGCGAAATGGCGCGAGACGCTAGCGCAAAACGGCCTGGATAGCGAGTGCGAGTTTTACTACACGCCACGCAGGATCGCGTTTTATCACCCGAAATTTGCGGTGCGTCAGGAGGACGGATACAGCGAGTTTATCGGCGCGCCGAGGCAAGTCGCGCAAAAAGACGGCGCCTGGACGCCTGCCGCGCTAAGTTTTGCTAAAAAATGCGGTATCGCAGAGTCCGAGCTAAAATTTGAAACCGTCGGCGGCAAAGAGGTGCTCTACTATAAAAAGCCCGTCGCTGGTAAGCCAAGCGCGGAGCTTCTGGGAGATATGATAGAGAAGTTTTTGCTGAGCTTAAATTTCGGTAAATCTATGCGCTGGAGTGAGGGTAAATTTGAGTTTATCCGCCCGGTACGCTCGTTTTTGTGCTTGCTTGGAGACGAGGTCGTTAAATTTAACAAATTTGACGTGGAAAGCGGCAATACGATTTTCATGCACAGAAGCGTAAGTTACGATAAATTTACCGTCAAAAACGCAAAAGATTATTTCGCCGCGATGCCTAAAATCGGCGTAATCCTCGATCAAAATGCGCGCAGAGAGAAAATTTTGAGCGAATTTAAACAAATCGAAGCCAAAAACGGCGTAACGGTCGAGGTGGACGAGGCGCTGCTAGACGAAGTCGTAGCGATCACCGAGCATCCGACCGCGCTGCTTGGCGGCTTTGAGCGCGAGTTTTTGGAGGTGCCTAGCGAGGTTATCATCACTTCGATGAAGGAAAATCAGAGGTATTTTCCCGTTTTTGAGGGCGGCAAGCTCGCTAATCGCTTCGTAGTCGTCAGCAACGCTATCTCGCCCGAGCCTGCGCTCATAGTAAAGGGTAACGAAAAAGTACTTCGCGCGAGGCTTAGCGACGCGATGTTTTTCTGGCGCAGCGACCTGGCGCATGAGTTCGGCCCAGAAAAGCTAAAAAATATCACCTATCTAAAGGAACTCGGTAGCACATTTGACAAAAGCGTGCGCGAGCTAGGCGTCGCAAAACGGCTGGCCAAAATCTTCGCCGATAGGCTAAAAGCGTGCGCGGGAGAGGGCTACGAGGCGCTACTAGAGCGCGCTGTGATGCTGAGCAAGGCCGATCTAACCACGCAGATGGTGTATGAATTTACCGAGCTTCAGGGCGTGATGGGCGGCTACTATGCGGCGGCAAAGGGCGAAAACGAAAACGTCGTAACCGCGATCAAGGAGCAATATCTGCCAAGCGGCGAGGCTAGCGCGCTACCTAGCACTATCTTTAGCTCCGTCGTCGCGCTCGCGATCAAGCTCGAGACGCTAATCGGGCTCTTTAGCGCGGGCAAAATCCCAAGCGGCAACAAAGATCCGTATGCGCTGCGCCGCGCGGCTAACGGCGTCATCAAGATCATCCAAAACGAAAATCTAAACTTTGATATCGCGGCGTTTTTGCGAGAGACGGCGGAGGGATATGCTAAATTTGACGTCGAGGCGCTCATAAATTTCATTTTTGATAGACTTTATACATTTTTTGACGTAAACCCGTCCGTAGTAAAAGCCTGCCTAGCTAGCAAAAAAGGCGACGTACTTGCGCAGTGCGAGGCGATAGAGGCTCTAGGCGCGATCTGCGCGGCGGAGGACTTTAGGCAAAATTTCAGTACGTTTAAGCGTCTGGCGAATATCATCAAGGATGAAAATTTCGGCGCGGTAGATGAGGCGAAATTTGAAAACGAGAGCGAGAAAAAGCTATTTGACGCCTTTAAGGCTGCGGTAAAAGCAGGCGGCTCATACAGCGAACGTCTAAAAAATCTTTTCGGTCTAAAAGCCGCGATAGACGAGTTTTTCGATAAGGTAATGATAAACGCCGAGGATGAGCTCGTGCGTAAAAACCGCCTTGCGCTCGTAGGGCAAATTTACGCGGAATTCCTCAAAATCGCCGATATAAAAGAGATAAGCTTGTGAAGCGACTTTACGTATTTGCGGGCGTGAATGGCGCGGGCAAATCGACTTTTTACGTGAGGCAGCTAGAGGATGATCTTCTTAGCGCAAGCGTAGTAGCGAGCGTAGCGAAGATAATAATTTATGGGTTAAGGATAAATTCCGACGAATTAGTGCGGGAATTTGGCGATTGGCGCAACACAAAAGATCGTCTCAAGCGATAGCGACGGTAGCGAGCCGCAGGCGAAGCTAAACAGCGCGCGGCTAGGCTGGCTCTGCGCCTTCGCAAAACTACCTTAAAAACGGCGTCAGCTTTAATATCGAAACGACGCTGAGCGGGTATTCTATCGTAAATTTTATCAAAGACGCCAAGGCGCGCGGCTACTTCGTTACGCTATTTTACGTAGGCCTTGAAAGCGTGGAGCTTTCTAAATGCAGAGTCGCGATACGCGCGGCTAAAAACGGACACTCTATAGACGGTGCCGTGCTAGAGCGCAGATATGACGCCAGCTTTATAAATTTAGCCCGTCTCATCGGCGTTTGCGACGAGATATATTTCTACGACAACAGCGCTCCTATCAAAAACGAAGACGAACAGAAATTTTCAAATTTGGCTCTAGTCGCTAAAAAGCAAGACGGCTGCGTAACGAGGATAAGCGATAAAAAATACGAATGGTTTGAGCGGGTGATGAGGGAGGCTGAAACTGCTTGCTAAACGGCGGCTTGGATGTGGATTTACAAGCGTAAGAAAATGTCTGTGAAGCCGAATTTAAGCACGGTAGATAAATGAATAACTAATTAACGACGCTGTTTTGACGGCTTGGGCAGCGATAGTAAAAAGGCGACAAGGTAAGGTATTTTGATCAAATTTCAAAGCGTATAAGGTTGGGTAGCGGCGAAGAAATAATCTACGAATATCCGTGCGTAAACAGGCTTTTGGTTGCATTTATGATTTTGTTTTGGATTATTTTTACGGCGGCGATGCTTGTTTCTTTTGTAAAATCTAGCGAGCTACTTTATAAATTCTTTGTAGCGCTTGCGATATTTTTCGTAATGCTGGCTTTATATAGGGATGTCGTCGGATTTATCAGGCAAGGGCTCATAGTTACAAATAAATCTTTGATAACTTTTAACGGTAAAAAAGTTGCGCTCGAGAACGTTTGGTTTTTTGGCGTAAAGCTCAAAGCCGCTAAAAAACCGTCGCTTTATTTTTACGATGGCAATAAGCTTATTATAAATTGCCATGCCGACGGCTCGCCAGAATTTGATGAGTTTTTGTCGGCTTTATATAAAATTTCAGGCAATAAACAAATTTTATCTTTGGGTTCGCGCGAAATAAATTGTGAGGGGGTATAGAAAATGAGAGTGAGAAATTTTAGCGCGAGATTTTTGAAAGCGCGTAAAATAGGCACTTTAAAAAGCTTCACTCTCAGTTGTAACGCAAGAATTCAGCCAAAAGAAAAATCCCTATAATCCCAAATCGTCCGTTTTGTCCCAAAAAAGCGGAAAAATTTAACACCGCAAATACTTATAAAAGCCCAAATAATCGCTCTTTAAACGCCTTTTAAAGCCCCCCCAAAATTCGCCCCGATATTTTATCCATCACAGCCGTATATCGTTTAAGGTTTGTTGCTGGAAGCACAGCGAATTTTTAAAAATATGAGCATTAAGACACGAAAAATTGTGAAAAATGTGTCTTAAACAAGCTTAATGTGTCTTAAATGTATCAAACAACGATATATTCAAAAATCTATTAAGACACATCGTAAAAAACACCGCAATCCAAAGACTTTATTCTTAAAAATTCAATATTTTTGATTAAGACACATTTTAAGGTTATTTTATGTTTTAAAATACTTTCATATTGATATTAAATTTGCACCTAACCTTACCTACTATTTTTAGTTGATTTATTTCCTCACCTTTTAAAATAATATCTTGATAAAAGCTGTTTAGTGACGTTAATTTTACTTCTTTATGTATCGCATCTCTCAAAAATTTCTTCATATATACGTCTCCACCGATATTTGCTATAACCACGTCGCCGTTTTTTACCTCTGCATCCAGATCCACTACTACAGCATCGCCGTCTTGTGCAAATGGCTCCATACTATCGCCAAAAACTTTAATCACGTCATAGTTTTTAAAAGGTATTTTTAAAACCTGCTCCATAAAATCCCTTCCAACAGGGATTATGGAGTAATTTTGTTCATCATTATTAGAGCCGTAGCCAGCGCTTGCCGTTATGTTTTCAAAATACCTTAAACTGGCCTTGTCATTATAAGGTTTATTTACCTTATCAGCGCTTAGGCTGGCAAATTTTAATTTTACTGTCGAGGTTAAGCCTTTTGAGCGCCATGTGGCGGCTGTATTCCTAGAATAGCCGAGTTTTTCAGCTACATCTTCGAGACTATCTACCTTGAAAAACTTTTTCATATTTTCAAATATGACTTTATCCCTCTGGTTGTCCATTTTGCCGCCTTTGATTAAAAAATTATAATATAAGGTATTTTAACCTTGACAAATAAGGTTAAAATACTATATAATACTTTCAAACTTACGAAAAAATTATATCTCATTTGAGATTAAATCTTTCAAAGGTTTGAAAAATAGTTCTTTTATTTATCATTGTTAAGTTTATAAAAGGATCTGCTATGGTTGAAATTATTGTGATTTGCGCTTTTGCTTTTTGTGTGGGTGCTGTACTTGGATTCGTTCTAGGGTAAAAGATGATCTTTTAAAATGCATTTATCATTTAGCTTTTTGCAAAATTTAAGATCTTTTGCGTGAGGGCACGAGTTAAAAATAAGCTTTGAATTTATGGTTTTTAAAACTACTCTTTTATTTGGAGAGTGGTTGCAGCTTAACTTAAATTCTTGGCCTATTTTGCTTTTTAAATTCGCATAATATAAACCTGCGTAAAAGCCTAAAATAAAGCTTAATACGACTAATCCTAGCGCCAGGAAGTGGTTATTTAGCAAAAATAAATTCGCATTTGTAAGAAAATCCAAGATATTTCCTTTTTTCAAGATTATAACAAACATAGACTTAACAATGATAAATAAAGAAAGGAGCGTAAAATGATAAAGAAATACTTTACCGATAACTGCATAAGCATAAGGCAGTGGGCTAAAAAGCACGATCTAAGCGAGCGCACCACCTATATGGTGATAAACGGCCAAGTAGTAGGCAACAAAAATTTCGCTACTTCAAGAAAGGTGTTTGAGGCGCTTTTGAGCGAGGGCATAATTAAGGAGCTTCCGAGTGCCCTAAGAAGCGAGCAAGAAGAGAGTAAGGCCAGCTAAATGATCTACGTCGAAACCGCCGCGGCAGCTGAAATTTTCGGCGTTTCTTTGAGTGCTCTTAAAGAAGCTGCTAGACGCAACTCCCAAAAATATCCGTTCGTCCGCATAAAAGACGCCGGTATCAGAAGCCGCGGCGGAGCGAAGCTGCTGTTTGCGGTAGAGATCGCGGATATAGACGGAGCGATAAAAGGCGGCAAGGCGGATAAAGACGTAAACGTATACATAGAGGACGGCTCGGAGCAAAGCGGATTTAGACGGATGAAATTTAGCGAAATAAAGGGCGGCAAAGCTGACGCGAGCGACGGTAAAAAAGAGAATTTAAGCAGGGAATACGCGGTGCTAGACGGTAGCGAAAAAGAGGAGATAAACGAAAAAATCAGACTGCTAAAAGAGTATGAGGCGGCCAAAAAACAAGGAGTGTCATGTAAAAAGTTTTGCGAAGACAGCGGCGAAAGCCAGGCAAACCTTTTTAGATGGCAAAAAGCTTATAAAGAAAAAGGCGCGGCGGCGCTGATAGATAAGCGCGGCAAGCATAGAAAAAACGCCAGCGTGCTCGAAGAGTGGATGAAGGAGTTTATCCTTGAAAATTTCCGCGCTTACGGCGCAGGCGGGCTAAATATAACGGAGCTTTACCGCAGACTCCATCAGGAGTATTTTAGACGAAGGGGCGAAGCGCATAACTATCCGAAATTTCTAACCGGAAAGATAAAACCGCTCTTTGACGCAGGCGTAATAAAAAGATACCTAGACGGCTATTACGCCGCTAACAAGCTTGAATACATAATGATCACGAAAGGCGAAGATAAAGCGAAAAGCTACTTCCAGCCGGCTCTGGGCGATCAAGGCGAGATGATAACCAGACGCAACCAATGCTGGCAGATAGATAGCTCGCCGCTTGACGTGATGGTAAGAGACGGGGAAAAAGGCGAGGCGATACGAGCCAATATCCTTAGCATCGTGGACGTGTATAGCGGCAGATGCGTAGCCAGTATAGAGAGAAAATCAAATGCCCTAGGCCTTGTAAGACTCATGTGGAAAGCGCTTAATACGCTAGGCAAACCCGATTACGTGAAAGGAGACAATGGCAAGGACTACCTAAGCGATCAGTTTCAGCATCTATTAAACGGCTTAAATATCGACTACGATAGAGCCATAGCGTATAGCGGCGACGAAAAAGGCTTTGTAGAGAGGCACTTTGGAGTGATGCAGCATGCGGGCATCTCTCAAACGCCGGGATATATAGGATTTAACCTAGCCATGAGAGAGGCGATCGAGCAAAGAACGCCCAAAAAAGATAGATCCGCAAAAGACGAGCTAGGGTTTGTTAAAAAGACCAACCTTAAATACCTGCTAACGCTAGACCAGGCAAGGGTTAAATTTGAAGCCGAGGTGCTTAAATGGGACATAATGAGCGTAGGACGCAAAAAATCAAGCCCGATAGATCGTTGGAATAGCGATACGACTCCGCTTCGCGGCGTAAGAAAAGAGGAATTTATGCTACATGCGGGAGGGTTAGAGCCTAGAACGGTAGGCAAAAAGGGAATTAGTTACGATGCAAGAGAATTCGGCTCGGCGTTTCTTCCGGCCGTAAAGACCCAGGTGTTAGTTAGCGAAAACATAGACGACGTAAGCTCGATATTCGTATTCGATTTGGAAGGAAATTTCATCTGCGAAGCAAAGGATAAAGAGATATGCCCTATGAGCGCGGAAACCTACAAGGCCGTTAAAAAGGTCTTTAAAGACGATATGAAAGCCATCCGAGCCGTCATAAAACGCGCCGAATTTAGCGAATTTACGAGACTAAACGTAAATTACGACCTCGAAGTAATGCTTGAAGCCCACAAAGAGGCGTTAAAACCTGAAAACTTTAACTACGAAGACGACGACAAGATAGAGACACTAAAAGAGACCATAAAAAGGCAAAAAGAGGTAAATAACATAATAAACGCGGGGTTTGATTACGATAAATTAAACGAATTTAGCGCAGAGAGAACGACTAAAAAGAAATTTTCCGTAGACGACGCCATAGAGATAGCAAGCGGGGAATAAAAATGTTTTCAAGGTCGTTTAAAGTCCTATTAAACGGCGTTTAAAACATTTAAAAACCAAAATCAAAGGAGGAAAAATGCAGTTAGCAGAGAGAATAAAAGACTTCATCGAAGCTAATAAATCAAGCGGCATGAGTCAGAACAAATTCGCTACGGCTTTGGGGATAAATCCCGCGTATATCTCGGGATACATAAAAGAAGGCTCTAGCTACAAGTATGCCGACAAAGTAGAAGAGCCAGCTAAAAACTATCTCGACAATTTTATCCAAAAAGTGGACGTTTTGCAAGACGAGCTACCGTTTGTAAGAACCAAGGACGCCAAAAGCATACACGCGGTGATCGGCTGGGCGGTACAAGATAGAGATATGGCGATGATAAGCGGAGTAGCCGGCAGCGGAAAGACAAGAGCCGTGCGCGAATACGTAAGAACGCATCCCGATAGCATTCTAATCGAGGCCACCATAAATACGTCCGCAAAGAGCCTTTTTAAAATTTTAGCTAGAGAGCTCGGACTAAACGACAAAGGAAGCATAGACGAGCTAATACGTCAAAGCGCGGAAGCTCTAAAAAAGGTAAGCAGGACGATTATCATAGACGAGGCTGAGCATTTGCCTTACCGCGCGCTTGAAAGCTTGCGCAGGATGCACGATTTTAGCCGCGCTACTTTGGTGCTCGTGGGCACGAACAAGCTACTAATAAATTTAACCGCTTCAAAGAGCGGAAACGAGCTAGAACAGCTAAGCTCAAGAGTCGGAAATAAATGGATACTAGGCGGACTTTCCTACGTAGACGAAGACAAGAAAAAGATAAGAGACGACCTAGAAGCCGTTTGTAAAAACTTCGGCGTAACGCAAAAACCGTGCATCGATCTAATAGAAGCGCTAGCTAAAGGAAATTTCAGAAAGACCGAAAAGTTGCTAAGAAGGGCAAAGATGCTAAGCGAATATGCAAAGACCCCTATAAACGAAGACGTAGTCAAAGAGGCTACGAAGATGTTGCTTTTATAGTTGTAACGGTTGTAATAGTTGTAAGGAGTGAAAAAATGATGAACGTAACGATAGATTCTCTTGAAAATTGCGCAGTTAATCAAACGCGAGCGGCGGGGCTAGTTAGGTTGGTAAGAAATCTTGAAGAGAAAGGATTTAAAGTGAGAGTGAACTCAAAAGGCGAAATAAGAGGCATAAGGCGCGGAAGCATGATAAAAGGCCAGAAAGCGGACTACTCAAAGAGTATGTTTAAGCTGGTAGGCAAATATATCATAAGAACCACCGACGGCAAAGTGATAGATACGGCGGCTTAAATTTGGTTTTTCGGGCGTCTTGCGGGACGCCTCATAAAGTTAAATTTTAAGAAAGGAGAATAAATGAAAACGGCAAGATTAGTATTTGTTTCTACGCCCTACGCTAGTATCAAGTGCAAAGATCGAGACAGAAACTACTATGCGAGGCAAATAGCGCAGCAAGCTTGCGCTATCGTCAGACAAAACGGCTACGAGCCTATCTCGCCCGTGCTTGCGTGGATGGGCGTGTATAGCGAGCTTGAGCGCGAAAGAGTGATGAAAAACTGCGAAGAGCTGCTTAGGGTGTGTAGCTACTACTACCGCTACCCGTGCAAATGGAGCGATAACAGCGAGGGCGTGGCGCAAGAGGCGGCGTGGGCTAAAGAATACGGCCTAAGCGAGCTTAAATTTAGTTTGTTTGAGTAATGGCGCTTGAGTTTAAAAACCACAAAAAAGCTAAAGAGAATTTGGCGATATGTACGATCTACGGATACGTAACGAAACTCAAATTTGCGATGAAATTTAAAATTTTAGGAGGAAAATATGGAAATAAAAAGTTTTAGCGATATAGATAATGCGCTAAAAAAGGTATGCGAGCTAAGCGTAGGCATAGAAAAGATTAACGGCGAAGTAACGCTTGAGTGCAACCGCATCAAAGAGAGTAGAAAGGCCGAAGTAGAGAGGCTCGAGAGCGAGAAAAACTATATCGAGCAGCAAATCACGTTTTTTTGCGAAGAGAACAAGTACGAATTTGCCGAAAAACGCTCGAAAGAATTTACTTTCGGCGAGATCGGCTACCGCCTCACAAAAAGCGTAAGCCTGCCGCGCATAAAGGCTAAAGTGGAAAGCCTGTTAAAGGCGATCAAAAGTTACGGGCTAGCCAAAGAGTGCATCATATACGAGGAAAAGCCCAATAAAGACGCTCTAGCGGAGCTAAAAGACGAAGATCTCGTAAAGCTAGGGCTAACAAGAACGGTAAAAGATAGCTTCCGCATAGTTCCTAAAATAGAGAGTTTGGAGGTAGGAAAATGAAAGAAAGCATATTTCAAGGCCTGTGGCACAACTTTAAGGGCTTAAGGGACGACAAAAATAGGCTTTTACCTAGATTTGTAAGGCGAGCGAAACTAAGAATTCGCGCTAAAGGGCGTTAAGCCCTTTAAAATGCGTTTAATTCGCTGTTAAACGTATTTTAAAAGGTTTAAATTTTAAGGAAAAACCATGCAAAACATCGACGAAAAACTAAAAGCCAGACTTCTAAAGCTCCAAGCTCTAGCAGAGCAAGGCGTAGGTGGCGAAGCAAAGAATGCTAAAGATATACTAAACAGGCTACTAAAAAAACATAAAATAAGCCTTGAATCCTTGATGGATGATGAAAAAACCAAGGAGTATTTTTTTAAATATGAGAGCAAATTCGAAAAAGAGCTTTTGTTTAGAATTTGCGCCAAAGTAAAAGATATATTCATAAGCGACGGTATAAGGTATATCCAGTGCAAAGGCAGGCAAATAAGCTTTTCTTTAACCAAATATGAGTTTATGGAGTTTGAAATTTTAAGATCGGCGTATTTTCAAAGCTGGGAAAAGTGCTTAGAAAACGCTCAAGCTGCTTTCGTATGGAAAAACAGACTAGGCTTCAAAGACAACAAACGCATAGGAGAGGCAAAGCCTCTAAGTCCCGAAGAGATAAAAGAGATACTAAACATCCAAAAGATGGCCGAGGGAATGCCCGAAGCTCAGCTTCAAAGAAATTTGCTGGAGAGCAAATGATGGAGGCCGCTCCCGGTATCGCAAAATACCAACTCGTCCAAAGGCTGGCCAAATACGGTATAGAGGGGATTGTCGATGCTAAGCTTTTAAAATGGGCAAAGATAAACGGTATAAATTTGCATTTCGTCTTTTCGCACCCGGCCGCAAAGCATACCTTTGAGCTAAACAAAGAAAATATCAAAGCTAAACTACGCGAGTTTTGGGCCGATAACCTTGCCGCGATCAAGGAAGCGGGCATCATGTTTCGCGACATAAGCTGCGAGGTCATATACCGCTTGCCGCGCGACGTGCAAGCCATGCAAGAAGAAAAGAAGCCATACGAGGAGCCATCAAACGGCAGCTTTGAAAACAGAGCCAAAGATCCATCCATAAGGCTAGGCTTTGAGCGTATAAGAAAAGCGATACTAGCCGATCTGGAAAGCGGCAAATCGGTATATAAAGGAAATATATGAGCGAAATTTTCGAGTTTTTAAAAAGCTCTAGCCTAACTAAGGACAGCTTTAACGAAAAGGTCGAGTTTTTAATAGAGGGCTTTTTAGTAAAGCAGCTTATTACGCTAATCTATGCAGACGGAGGCACGGGTAAAAGTTATATGGCCTTTGCCCTAGCTAAAAGACTTTGCAAAGAAGGCCAAAGGGTATTTTTCATAGACTACGACAACCCAGTAGGCGTACTCAAACAGCGCGGCGTAGATAGGCTACTTATAGAAAGCTACGAGAGCATGAACTATATCCAGCGCAGCGCGCTAGAGCTTTGCGGATTCGAGCTTGTTCTAAAGCTAGAAGAAAACGCCGTAGGTAAAGCTTACAAAGATTGCGTTTTTATCCTAGATAGCTTGCGGGATTTCGTAGATATCAATAACGACAACCGCATAAATAGACTATTTGGCGCGCTTAAAAATTTACGCGAAGCGGGAGCCACCGTGATCATCCTGCATCACTCCAACAAAGACGGTAAAAACTATCAAGGCAGTAACCATATAAGGAATTCTCTCGACGTTATGTATCATCTACTAAAACGCCCCAGCAAAGAAAACGAGTTAAATTTCTTACTTGAAGTAGCCAAAGAAAGAGCCGGAGTAAAAGATAGCGGTTTTTGCGTAAAAACGCTAAATTTAGAACTAAACGAGCTTGACGTAGAAGTAGCTAGAATGAGCGAATACGAGCTAAATTTTACTACCCTAGCGCAAAAAATACTAGCCGGCGGAGATCTAAACAAAACCGAGCTGCTAAACGCTATGAATTACGAAAAAGACGATAGAACGGCTAGGGATTGCCTCGATAAATTCGACGGCAAGCTATGGTTTAGCCGTAAAACGGGCAAGAGCGTGATATATAGTTGTAAAGCGGAGACTACAACCGATACAACTATTACAACTATAATGGAAAACACCTTAAATTTGGCGGTTTGAGATGAATACGAGCGAGCTAAAAAAATACTATATAAAAATGATACAAACATTGAAGCACAACTATTTCGTGGACGACGAGTGCAGAAAGATATATTTACAAGCGCAATTCGGCAAAGATAGCTTGACGCAACTAAGCGTTGAAGAGCTTAGAAGCGTGCTAGAAGTCGTGGGATATAAGCCCAGTAAAGGCGCAAATTTTAAAAAATCTACTCGTAAAACCAAAACAAATAAAACGTCTAGCTCGTCCTTTATGTCTAGTGAAGATCTAACGCCCGCTAAAGGCAGCCTATACGCCACCAAAAAGCAGCTTGAAACTATCGTTGGTATCTGGGAAGAGATAGCTAACGTAAAAACGAGTATGGCTTTAAGAGAGTTCATCTTTAGGATAGTTAAAATCAGGCCCTTACATCTTAAATTTCTATCAAGGAGCGATGCCGCCGACGTCGTGCAAGCCCTTATTCAAATGAAAGACAAATACTACAAATGATAAATAGCTTCGATCTATTCGCCGAGTTCTACAACCGCGTCAAAGAGAGCGAAAGCATGGCCGATATCATCAAAGAATACGGCGGAGCAAATATTTACGTACCCAGCTACAAAGGTACGTTTAGAAACTACGATATACTCAAAGAATACGAAGAAGGCATAAAGCTAGGCAAACAAAGCCCCGTCGTCATTCGTGAGATCGCCGCAAAACATAACCTGAGCTATAACAGCGTTTGCGCCATAACAAAAGAGATAAGAGAACCTAGTTTGTTCGAAAAAGAAATGATATAATAAGGAGAAATAAGTATGAAAGGCAAAATAATGCTAGAAAAACGATGTAAAATAGCTGTAAAAGATGCAGACTTTGTCAGTATAACCTGTAAAAACTGCAATACTACTTGCGATATAGCCATAGGCAATGCAAACAAGATGAAATACTGCCCCGTTTGCAGATATGAGATAAAAGAAAATTTACAAAAATACATAAGGACTCTTGCTGATACGAATTTTCATTTAGATGATGATTTTGAAATAGCGCTAGTAAGCGTAGAGAAAGCGTAGTAAGTGAATTTATCATGCCGCATAGAACAGACTGTACTAATTGGATGATAGGAACCTTAGAAGAAGTCGCGACTGAGCTAAATAATAAATACTCGGGCAGCCATTATTTAGAAGATGATAGATTGGTGGCCTATGCCAAAAGCGAGATTGACGGACACGAGTATTATTGCGTTGAATTTGAGCTTTTAAAAGCCGAAGCGTATATCTTGATAAATAGCATCGAAAGCTTAGGCATTAGAGTGATATCCGAACATGCGCCAAACGATACCGCCCTATACTACTTAATCCTATTAACAAAACCGATTAAAGAGTACGGTAAATAGCATTTTACTTTCTCGGTCTCTTGCGTCATAAATTTTGTGCATGCTATCTAAAGCCGCTCTCTACGAAATTTATGACTATTCTTTTTATAACTTCTTCAGTCCTACTAGGTAGCCTACCGCCTCTATCTACAGGCAAAAACGGCCTAGCCGGTATCTTTACGCTTTTACTTCGTCCAGCCTTATTGGTGCCGAATTGATGAACTAGCCCGTAAGCAAAGCCGTTTTTATTCGTATTATTAGATACCGTGGCTCTCTTGTCGTCTGCTTTAACTATCCATTTATCCGCCAAATTTCCATCCAATCTTAGAATATTAGAGGACTTTCCTAGTTTTTGTTTTTGCCTAATCGTACTAGGTTTCAAGGCTTGCCATTTTTGTCCGAACGGACTGCTCTCGTTCTCAAAACCGGCTTCTATTTCGTTTTGTAAGATATTGCCTAGCGTTTGCATTAGCGGCTTGGTTTTTTTCTCGATATTTTGCAGAGATTTTAGCTTAGTTTGCAGCTCTTCTAGGCCTTTAACTTCTATCATTTGCCTTTATTCCTTGAAAGTGGTATAATGAATGATAATCAGATGATTGATGATCGCAACGTAGTAGTCGATAGGTGCTCGCCTCGCGAGATCGGACCTGTATTGCGGGTGCAACTCCCGCCGTCATCTGATTTTAATAAATTGCGCTTCTTTCTCATTTGTCTTATCTACTTTGCTTGCCGTCGCCATATAATTGGTAAGCCCGAATTTCTTCAGTTTGTAGTTTAGGTCTATGACGATCTTGTTTATCTTGCTCGCGTCTTTTTCATCCTCAAACCAAAATACGATGTTTTTATTCACGGTATCTACGCTTACGGGAGTTTTATCGTCGGCTAAAGTTTTTACTATCTTTTTTATCTCTTCTATTCGCAAATCTTGCCCGTATTGCCCTTTGCGCTCAGGTCTGACGTGAAGTATGCCGTGCTTGTCCCCTGCTATATGCTCAGTCTCTATTTTGACGCCTAGCAGTTTTTCGCTCCTTCTTATAACGTCTTTACCTAGTTTTCCGAGTGCAAAGGCGACTATCGGAGCTTTTAAATTTTTCTTCACCAAAAGCTCGTCCACCGCGTCGTCCAAACTTTTTTGCCAAACGTAGATGTCTCGCTCATGGTCGAAGCTATCTAGGGATTGTTTTAAATTTTTCTTTGCAAGACTTGACGCAACGGCATCTAAAACCTTATCTTGCTTGTCTTTTAAAATTTCATCCGTTTTGTCGACCTTGCCCGGATTGTATTTGAAGTCTTTTTCTGCAGCCTGGGGCAAAAAAGAGCCGTCCGCAAGCGGTACGATACCTCTAGCTACGCATTCGGCCTCCGTAAGCACCTGCACCTTACAGCGGCACCCCCAACCGTTTGGCGGATAATTGGTATCCCAAAATTTATCCGTCTTGGGCAGGGTCTTGCCGTGAAGCTTCCTATGGGCTTCTCTGGTCCTGCCGTCTAGCACGGCGGTATAGCGGAAGTATTCGCCTAGGCTTTGCATCTGGCTTTCATACCTAGCCTTGGCGTAAGCCGTTCTCATGTTGGTATTAAATATAGTCCTTAGCCGCCTATTGCCTACGTAAATTTCTTTTTCTTCGCTGGTCTTTGGGTCTTTTACCTTGATATTTCCTAGCCAGCCTTTCTTTGCAAGCATAGGCTTTACGCTCTTTTTCCACTCGTCAAACCCGACGCCCTCTTTAAAAGCCTTGGTGAGCGAAGCCTGCGTATCTTTAAGAAGATCCAAATTCATCATCTTTGCGACGGTAAAAGCTTTTTTATGCGCATCATGCATGATCTCGTCGTAATCGAAATGGATCTCCGGCTTTTCGCTCTTTAAATATTCATAAACCGCCGTAGGCTCCTCGAAAAAGCTAAATTTCATCTAGATATCCCAACATCTGGGCATTGGCTACGGCTTTAAACATCAAGGGTTCAAGCTTTTCAAAGGGTAGATCGTAAAGCTCGTAAAGCTTATCGAAAGCCTCTTCATAAGTCTCGCTGCTTGCTATTAGTTTGTTTAAGGCCGCTTCTATCTCGCCATCTTCTATATCCATCTCGTCCGTGGCTTTATCAAATCTATCTATCGACTTCGCAGACGAGCCAAGCCCGTCTTTGCGAGCGGGAGTTTTCAACTCCCTGCACCCACCTAAAGCACACCGAGCCGTGCCAGGCTCGACGTACTCATTGAGCGATATTTGCTTATTTACCTTTAAATTTCGGTCTTTTTCTTGTGCTTGCTCGTTATCGTCCAGCTCGATATTATATGCAGAGGTTATGTATTTTTTCGTAGGCGTGAAGCCCATATCGTATAGCGTCTTGTCTCTTGCGGCGCGCTCGGTATTAGGAGCGTCTTCGTCGAATAGTTTGGCGTAAAGCTCGCCGTTATAGCCGTTTATCTCCTTAAAAAAGCTTATGGCCTTGTTCATGACGAAGACTAAAATTTTGCCGTCGTTTGCGGCCAGATCCTCTCTAATCTCGTTATGTGTCTTCGCTGCGGCATAGCTTCCCTCTTTTACGTCGCTAGTCAAATTTGCGCCTAAAATAGCCTTGCTGATTTGATTGTCGAGGTATGCGGGAAGCCTAGTAAAATCTACGTTTGAGGTAGGCTGCACGAGGGTGATCTCCTCGTCCGTGTCTATGACCGCGCTATCTCCGCTAAGCATAGCTTGCACTTCCGCAGCCATTTCGTCGGGCTCGTAGCTAGTTTTTGCTATCGCCCAGGGTGATCCGAATTTTTCTAAAAACCTAAACCAAAACTTCAAGCTGGCGTTTTTCATTTTGACGGGGAAATACAGCTTTTTAAGTAGCCCGTCTCCGTATACTTTTCTAAAATTCGCCCTGTTTAATGCATATATAACTTTTAAAGGCGGGATACTCTGCTCGCTTCCGCCGGCGCTAAACACGAACTCGCTCGCGTCGTTAAATTTAAACTGTCTAAAATCGCGCTGCACGAGTCTTGGGTATACAAGACCTTCTTTTTCTTTATAGTTGACCTCGAATACGTTTAACCCGTAAAGATAGGTCTCTAAAATTTGGCTGACGACGTCGGGGTTAAAAATCTTTTTAAATTCGTCCTTAATTTTTTCATCGTCGCAAACGATTTGGATCTCTTTTTTCTCGGTCACGGACTTGCGGCTCACGTCGCACTGCGTAACAGTAAGATCGGCTAGTATCATATCCATATCGTCGTCGCCAATACTGGAAACTCCCGTATTTATCAGCAAATCTATCAGGGTACCGTTTTGAGGGATGAGAGCCGCTTTCTTGCGCTGCGGCTGCTCGGATTTATTTTTAAATAATTTGTCAAATATCATCTAGTGCGCCTTTTTACTTTCTTTTTTAGTTTCGTTAGGTCGTATGCGCCCGCCAAGCTGTCGGGCGCGTCGTCGTGCTTGGCTTCGGGATACTCCGTAAGCTGCTCGATAAGCAGGCTTTGGCTTTGATGAAAGAGTATTTCGCCGTCCTCTATAGGTACTTCAAGCTCCTCTATTCTTTGCCCTTTGCTTGCGGTATTATTCACGCCTTTTAAAGGTAGTTTAACGCCTATCTCAAAGGCCTTTTCTCTGATCCAGCCCCTAAAAAACTCCTGCCCGCCGTTGCTCTCTATCGCGCAAACGCGGCATTTATAGAGCTGATTAAGCCTAATGATCTCTTTGATAGTCTTTTTGGTCTTCATGACCTCTACTATGCTTTCTGCTACGTAGATCTTGGTTTCTGCCTTGCTTACTCCTAGCACCGTTATAGCCGTATAATCGCTCTTTTTCTTTTCGCCTGCGGGGTCGATATACATCACGAAATAATCGCACCTCGGAAGCTCTCGGTAAAAACGCATACTCTCTTTGGTGAAAATTTGAGCCTCGCTTCTAGGATCGTTTTGCTGCTCTTTGTTAAAAGATTTCAAGTTTTCGGCGCGCTTTTGCATGAGCTTTAGGATCGGTAGCGCATCGTCCCAAAGCACCCGAGAACCCTCATCCATCAGGGCTTTGTTTTTTAGATAAAACGTTTCGCTAGCCTCTTTTGAAACGTTTTTGTAAAGCTCTGCCCATCTCTCCCACAGATCCATTCGCTTTGGGAAATTTATGATGCTTTGATATTTCTTGGCATTCCAAAATTTAAGCTTTAACTTTCGCGCCAGCACGCTATCGGCGTGAAGTACGGTGCCGATGTAAAGCACGTCGAGGCTACCGTCTACGCTACCCAAATTTAAAACCGCTTCGTCTAGCCACTCCTCGAGCTTGTCGCGCTGCTCTTTACTGCGCACGTTGGTGTCGTTTTCCAGGTCGTCTAGGACTACTAGATCGGGGCGGTATACGCCGAATTTTACGCCGCGCAGTCTTTTACCCGAGCCAAACGCCTTAAGCTTGACTCCGTTTTTAGAGACGAACTCGCCTATCTTCCAATTTTTACTTGCGCCACAAACGTGCGGGAAGTCCATTTTTAAATTCGCGTTGTCCTCAAGCTCGGCTTTGATGGCTTCAAGACACCCTTCGACCAGTTCCACGGCGTCTGAAATTTCGACGATGAAGCGCTTCTTGTTAAAACAAATACACCAAAGCGGAAGAAGCTGCGAGCAGTACGTGGTCTTTGCATGACCGCGCGGCGCGGCGCGGGCGTATTTGTCTCCGCTTGCGTTTTGCGTCATAGCTTCAAAAATCTGCGCTAGATCCTCGTGAAGCGCGCAAGAGCTGCTAATGCTAAAATAGTGCGGGAAATAAGTCCTTGCAAAAAACATAAAATCGCGCTCGGCGCGTTTTACTCTTGCGGCCCTATCTTTTGGCGACAGAGGGCTATTTAGATGTATCTGCTCTTTTAGCTCGCCGCTAAGCTCCTCTAGCCAGCCGTAAAAGTCTTTGCGCGTGAGCTTGCTAAGTTCCGGCTCCACGGCGCCCGCTTGCCTATGGCTTTCGCGGCTATCCTCTAAAAAGCTATCCAGTTCGTCTTTTGAAAAAAGCATGTACTCTTCCTAAACGTCGAGCTCTTCGATAGCTTTGACGAACTTCTCGCTCTCGATGAGCTCTACGAGTTTTTTAATACACTCTTTGTTCTCGTCGTCTTTAAATTTATCGACTACTAGCATAATGACCTTTTTGGCGATGCTTAGGCGGTATGCTGCCGGATTTTCGTAGCTTGCAACTTTGGTCATCTTAACGAAGCTATCGCCTATCTTTGAAAGCGCCTCGGCCTTTTTGCCCGCAGGCAGTTCGCTCTCTCTTATATCTTTTACTGCCAGGCGCATCTCTTCGATAAAGTTTTGATAGATGTTTTGCTTATCTTCGCCGCTTTTATTTAGATAGCTTGCTGCTTTTAGTTCGTCCCAGTCGCCGTTTTGAGATTTGTAGTTTTTTATGGTTTTTACGGTTTTGTTTAAAATTTCGGCTATGCGCTCAAGGCTGAAGCCTTTTAGATAAAGCTCCTTAGCAAGCTCTTTTATATTTGGTTTCTCAGCCATTTAAATCCTTTAAGTCCATTTTTTTCTCGCTGTGTCTAAACGCTCTTATACCGAGCCTGGGCGCGCTATCGTCTTCTATTTGGCTCGGAAGCTTCTTGCTAGCCATCTTCAAAAGCAGAGCGTCCATCTTTTCTATCTGCTCATTCAGCGCCTCTTTGGGAAAGTTGTTGCGCTTTTTGAGCTCGATAATAGTCAAATTTACGCCGATGTCTTTTAATAGCGGCGTAGGGTTTTGCGGAAGTTTGATGAAAGAGGAGATATAAGCCAAGGCATCGTTTACGCTATCGTCTATGACGCTTTGATTAACGGCGCCGCTTCCTTCAAAGTCGCTGAGTTCTTGCAGCTCTCTAGTAGAAACTTCTTTTAGTAGATCCTCGTTTGTTAAAACCATTATTTCGTCTCCAAATATTTTAAACCTTTTGACCGTATTCGTTATTAGCTTTTAGCGAGCGTTAAAAGCGCGTTAAAACGTTTAAAATATTTTTCTCGTAGTTTTAGTCGTTTTTGATTTAAAAGGGCGTGAGGCGTCTTGATTTCGCGGACGAGCAAAGCCCGTCCTTGCGACAGGGAGTTTTACTCCCTTGACCCACCTAAAGCCCTGCCTTACGGCGGGTTCCCAGCTTTGTTACATTTTTAGCTCGATGATCGCGTCAAGCCTATTGCAGATCGGAAGCGGTCTGCTTTCGCTAACAATGCCCCAACCCATACCTTTATCGAGCACCTCCGGAGCCGCAGCAAAGAATTTCGTCGGAGCCTTTCCGATGGCGGACGTATGGTTTGCTCTCGTATAAACTACCTCAAAGATGTCGTCCATCAAAGGCACTACTATGCCTTTCTTGCCGCTCATGTAGCTCGTATCTCTGCCTTTCGTATTTTTGTACGAGGCATCGTAAGGCATAAAGGTCTTGCCGAAAAGTTTAAGCGTTAAAGCGCCGTTGCTATCTACGACTTCGCAGGATTTTAGTTTTAGAAGCTCTTGGGCTTCGGCTAGTTTAAGCAGCTCGCCAAAAAGCTCTCTAGTTACTAGCGCGATATACGGCTTTGCAACGCCTAATACCTCTTTTTGAGCGGCCTCGATATCGCTTAGCAAATCCAATAACTTAGTCGCATTCGTGATAGTTATCTCTTTTCTATTTGCGCTAAGCTCAAACAGCACCTTCCCTTTGCCGTCCATTACCTTACCGAAAATAGCGCCTATGGCCATATACTCTACGGTGTTGGCGATATTGCTCTTTTGACTAGCTAGTTTTTTGCCGATAGCCGCAGACAATGATTTAAGCTGCTCGCTTTGGGTATTGAGCGTTCTTAGTAAATTCATCTCGCTAGCCGGGAGGGTATCGTACTGCGGGAAGCGAGGAAGCGGTACGGAGATGATAGTTTGGTCGGGATTTTTAGTCACCAAGTGCTCTCCGTTTTCGCTAACGCTTTCAAGGATTACGCCCGCGCCTTTTTCGATGATAATGTTATGGGTATTGGAAAGCGTCGGAGTCCATTTTTTGAAAAACGTATCCGTTATAAAATTTTGATCGACCTTAGTCTGAATTATGATCTCAGTCATCGCCTCGACCGTAAATTTTTTTAAAAGTTCATCCATTTTTATCTCCTTATCTCACTATAATTTTTTGTTTGAACAGTGCGGTTTTTAGCTCCGCGGCGGCGCCTTCCAGCATTACCTCGCCAAGCACCAGCACGTCGGCTTCTTTGGTGGCTTCTACATTGTCGCAAAGCACGCCAAATACTGCTTGGGCGTTTGCGATGGTCGTAGTTTGATTGTCGCTGGTCACTGCGGCAAAACTCTCGCCGCCGTTAATACTAAACAGCACGGCTCCGCACTCTAAAACCTTTGTAGTCTCTACTTTGGCGTTAACGCCTAGCACCTTGTTTACGACCACGTCTCCGATGGTCTTTGGCTTTTTTTGTTCGTTAGACATTTTATTCTCCTCCTAATGCAAATTTAACGACGTCTATTTCTGCGTCCGATTGGCTTTTGTTGGCAAACATATCGTTACTCGGTATGCTCGTTTTTTGTCGCGGCGGCATAACGCCTTTTAAAAACTCATTAAAGCCGTTTAAATCGGCTTTTGCGTAGCTTAGCGCCCACTGCTTTTGGCTTTCTTGAAGCTTGTTTGCGACAATAGCCGCATCTACCGCGCTTTGAGCTAGTTGTTCTTTTAGCGCAGCAACCTCTTGTTTAGAGGCGTCAAGCTGATTTTTAAGCTCGACTATCTGAGCCTCATAGCTCGCGCCGCTTTGCGTAGCAGCCTGAGCCTGCGGCTCGCCTTTTGGATTTTTCGCATCATCCATGTTCGTCTCCTTTGTGAAATTTTTATTCGCTCTTACCTCTCCGAGTTCGTCTAAAAACGGCTTATTGGTTAGCGCCGCGGAGTGCAGCGTGCAGCCCTGCCAGGCTCCTGTCTTTTCGTCTACGCCCATAAAGTCGTAAACCGGGCTAAGATATTTATATTCGCCGTTTTTGATGAATTCTTTTGCTTTGGTCGTCCAACTTACGCGCCCGTAAAGCGCGCCGTCTTTTATAAAAAGCTCTTTTACCCAGCCAGCGGCAGGCGCTATCTCTCCGCTTAGGGTCTGGTGCTCGTAGTCGATCACTATATCTAGGCTGCGCTTGTCGAAATTTAGTTTCATCTTTTCGATATCGGCTGCGTCTATACTAAACGTTCCTCCGGCGTGTCCTTGCCAAACGCCGGTTACGGCCAGGCAAATTTCGCTTAAAACTCCTTCTTTCTCGTCCTTTAGCGCGATTAAGTCTTTGGTTATGAGCATAAGAATTCGTCCTTTTCTAAAAATTGCGTTCGTATCTGCCTGGTTAGCACGTAGACGTAGCCGTAGTCGGTAATATCGTTTAGTGACGCTTTAGCGTTTTGGGGTTCTATCCTAAACTCATTACATAAATTCGAGTTTCTTAGCTTTTCATCTATTGCCTCGCATAGAGCGTAGGCTTTAAATTTATTGGCTTGTCGGTAGTTTTGATTTTTGTTTGAAGTGCAGGCTAGTATATGGATATTATACGTCGCGCTTCGTTCTACTACGTTTTCGTATTTTTCATCCACGAACTCTACGAATACGAAGCTCTCGCCGCCTTTTATCAGCAGCTCCATCTCTTCTTTACTGTTAAACTCGCCCAGGTACGCTTTAGTTACCGAGTTTTTGGGTTCGGCCGCTTCTTTAATCGTGTTTATCAGTTCTTTTTCAAATTCTTCTAGCATTTAGCGCCTTTGATTATTTTTGTGCGAATTATGAGCTGTTTTGTGCCGAAAATCTATTACGGGACTTTGACAAAGTTTTTTAACAAAAAATCGTGATAGATTTTGAGACGGGTATGGCGTAATATTGCGGCAAAAGTTTGGAGGACGCCATGACCTTAATAGAAAAAATCAAAGAAAACGAGGGTCTTAAAGATCATAGGTACGAGGATAGCTTAGGAAGACTAACCGTGGGCTACGGCTTTTTGCTTGCCGCGCTTACGGCCGACGAGTTAGCGCTAAACGGCGGCAAATACGAACCCATGAGCAAAGCGACGGCCGATAAAATTTTAGAGCTCAAGCTTGAAAAACTAACTGCTGCAGTCTTTGCGACGTTTGATTGGCTAAAGGAAAAACCAAAAAACGTCCAAGAAGTGGTGATAGAAATGGCCTATCAGCTAGGCGTTTCAAAGGTTAAAAAATTCGTAACCACGATGCACCATATAAGAGCGGGCGAATATAGAGCCGCCTATCAAAGCGGTATGAGCTCTCTTTGGGCAAAACAAACGCCGAACCGGGCAAAGAAGGTGCTAAATGGGCTATTTGATAACTAAGCTTCCGATCGTAGGCTTTGCATTGGCCGCGCTTTTGGGTCTTGCTTGCGTAAATTTGTTCCTCGAAAATTCAAGGCTAGAAGGCGTAAATTCCGTCTTGCTTAAAGACCTTGAAAGCGTAAAAGAGAAAAACGAGCGACTGACCAAGGACTACGCTACGGTAAAAAATAATCTAAACGCCTGCAACGTATCTCTTTCTTTGCAAAACGAAGCTATAAAGGCCGCCGCGGTAGAGATCGACGATACTCCGTCAAAAGAGGCCGAACGGATAAAGAAGATCTACGTCAAAGATAAAAGCTGCGAGGCCGAACTGGCGGCATATAAGGAGCTGTTTCGTGATTAGGATTTCGCTTTTTTGCCTATTTGCTTTAATATTTGCGGGCTGCGCGGCCAAACCTCAAGCGAGCGAGCCGCATATCATTTATCAAGAAAAATACGTACCCGTAAAGTGCAATGCCAAGATGCCCGTAAAACCTAAAAACGACGGTACGTTCGAGACGGATAAGAGGATTGCTATTTACTACCGCGATTGCGAAAGATTTCTCAAACAATGCCTGGGGATAAAGGAATAAAATGGAAAATAGCCTAAATTTTAGCGACGAGATCAAAGAAGCTACGGGACTTATAAACTCCGCCGGAGCTTGGGGAGCGAATGAGTTTTTGGTCTTTATGGTAATTTTCGGCTTTATAGTATTTGTGGTGATCTTTTGGCTACTAAACAAAACCGCGAACAAAAACTCCGAAATTTTGGTGGATATTTCCGTAAGAAGCAACGAAGCTATAAATAACAACACGGCCGCCACCAGAGAACTGGTAGAGACGCTACGCACCGAAAACGGCGCGAACCGCCAAAAACTAAACGAAATTCACGACGACGTAAAAGAGATAAAACAAAACGTTAGACGAAGGCGACCTATTAAAAATAATAAATTTAGCGAGCATATCGGTGATGAGTAGGGAATATTTTATAGAAATCGCAACGATTAGCGAAGTTCGCGGTGACAAGGCAAGAGTGGCCGTAGGCTCAATGGTTACCGATTTTTTGCCGGTATTTCAAAGCTTCTCAAACTCCTTTGCCGTGAGCTTCTCTCCTATCAGGGTAGGCGAGCAGGTGCTGGTCTTGCCCGTAAGAGGCAACCTAAACAGCGGCGTCATACTTCGCGGACTCTACCAAAGCGCGCATAAAGAGGAGCCGACGGATAAAAAGGTGCGCGTAAGCTTTGAAGACGGCGTAAGCATGAGCTACGATACGGCTAGCTCGACTCTTGAAATTTCGGCGCCGAAGCAAATAAACATAACTTGCGGCCAGCTGAATTTAAAAGGCGACTTGGAAATAGGCGGCAGCATCCACGCTACGGGGCGCATCATAGACGAGGGCGGCAATACTCCGCACCACTCGCACTAGGAGATGAGTATGGGATATCTTACGACTATAGAAGAGAGTATAAAAGACATCTTGCTTACGCCCCTTGGTTCGCGGGTTATGTTGCCGGAGTACGGTAGTCGCTTGTTCGAGCTAATAGACCGAAGGGTAGACGACGAGTTTAGAGCCGATCTGGCCTGCTACGTCATAGAGGCCGTAGAAAGATGGGAAAAAAGAGTGAAGATAGATGAAGTAAAGCTAATAAGCCTAAAAGACCATAAGCTAAATTTTAATATCGTTCTAATTAGCGGCGACGAGATAGGGATAGAGCTATGAGCTTTTTAAAAAATTTACCGTATCCGGACGTGATCGAAGAGCTTAACTACGACGAGCTTTTAAAGGGCGTTAAAGAGCTTTTTAAAAGCTATTTGACGGACAAAGAAATTTCGCTTTTGGAGAGCGATAACTATTCGGCCCTGCTTGAAACGCTGGCTTACCGCGAGCTGCTTTTGCGAGCCAGAATCAATAGCAGCGTAAAAGCCATGCTGCTGCCTTTTTCAAGCGGAAGCGATCTTGATAATATCGTAGCGATATACGGCATAGAGCGGCTAAAGGGAGAAAAGCCGACGGCCGGTATCGAGCTTTCGCTTTCAACCCCTAGGGATGCGGATACGATAATTCCGGCCGGAAGCGTTTTAGTTAGCGACAATGGCGACGTCGCCTACGTCAAAGAAACGGCGATCGTCAAAAAAGGAGAACTAAAAACTACGGCCGTATCGGTGCTTGATAAATTTATAAAATCAAGCCCGCTAAAGTGTGAATATATCCAAACGCCTTTCCCGTTCGTATTAAAAGCAAAGCAACTAAGCGATTTTAGCGGTGGCGCAGAGGTAGAAAGCGACGAAAGACTAAGGGAAAGAGCGGTACTTTCTCTTGAAAGATTTAGCACTGCAGGAAGCGCAAAGGCCTACGTCTATCACGTTTTAAGCGCAAATTCAAAGGTAATAGAGTGCAGCGTTAATAACGGCGGGCCGGGAGTAGTTCAAATTTATCTAAAAAGTTTAGATATGAGCGAGGATACGCGCGCTAGCGTAGCGGAGTATTTAAGCGGCGAGAAAGTGAGGCCATTTACCGACAAGGTAGTAGTCAAAAACGCCCGAATCAAAGACATAGAAATCAAAGCGACGCTGGAGCTTACCGACATGTTTTTGCAAGATATTATAGACAAAGAAATAAAAGCATCTAGAAAAAGTCTAAAACTAGGCGAAGACCTAAATTTGAGCTATATCTACTCTATGTTACATAAAAATGGAGTGTACCGCGTAAATTTAGCCGCTCCGACTGCAGATACCAAAGTAGACGAGGATAGCTTTGTCAGAATAAGCTTTAACCTATCGTATGCAAAGGCAGAACTATGACGATGCTTCCCGGACACAAAAGCAAATTTGATAAGAAATTTGACGAGTTTTTTGATGTCAGGCTTAATGAGCTCGACCTTGGCTCAATAAACATCTTGGCTACTTCTTGTCCGACGCCTCTTTTACCTATCTTAGCCGATAGCTTTGATGTGGATATAGACGGGCTTGGCGAAGATTCAGCTAGAAAACTCATTAAAAATGCCTTTGAGATACATTATTACTCGGGCACCCTTTATAGCCTAAACAAAGCATTGCGCTCGTTTTATGCTGATATTAGGATTCTTGAGTGGTTTAGCTACGACGGCGAGCCTTACTGTTTTAAGGTCGAAATAGATCTCAAAGATGACGGCACGGACGAGACGAGATACAAAAAGCTCGATACCGTCGTGCAACGCTATAAAAACGTCCGCAGCGTTTTTAAAGGATTTAACCTTATTAGGAACGCAAGAAGCGAAGTTTATCTTGGGGCAAATGCCGCAGATACGGAAAAAATGGAGATTTTCCCGATCCAATCGCCGGGAATGGCGTCAAGCGCGCCGGTTAATACGAGCGCGGCTTATGCTCAAAGCGAGCAAATTAACATTTATCCATATAAAGTTAGAGATATTAGCTTAAATTTAGAGCGTTTCGGCGCTGTAATTTGCGAATTTATCGAGGACGTAAATTTGCCGCCGATGCAAAGCGAGATCTTAAACGCGCGATCAACCGCCGCAAGATTTAGCGGCGGCGCGGTAACGATAGATGAGACAATCAAAATTTAAACAAAGGAGAAAAAGTGTCATACGCAACAATAATCACGAAACTAGGCAAAGCGGCGATCTCAAAGGCTATCGCCGATAGAGAGCAAATCAGCCTCACGAAAATGGGCGTAGGTCAAAGCAAAGACGTCATAAGCGACGAGTGGCAGACATTGCCCGAGGAGGCGCAAAAATTTAGTATTAGCGATATTAGAGTCAAAGAGGATGATACAAATATAGTCATAGTTCAGGGCATACTTGAGGCTAGCGTGGGCGGATTTGTTATCAGGCAGGTAGGCATTTACGGAGCGGACGATAAGCTTTTTGCCGTCGCAAACGTGCCTGAGACGATCAAGCCGCGTTTAAGCGAGGGTGCGGCGAAAGACCTAACGATAAACTTTTATATCGCCTTAAGCGATACCGGCGTTATAAATTTGACCGTCGAGGAGAGCTCTAAATTTGCTTCCCGTCGATATGTCGATACTAAATTTGACGCCGCTTTGGTGGAGACTAAGGCAAACGAGCTTTATGCGCCAAAGACGCACAATCACGATGAGGTTTATCTAAAAATAGAGGATTTTGAAAAATACAAAAATCAAAAAAGCGCCGAGGGGGGAGAATTTTTAAATAAATTTATCAAAGATCCGACGAGCGATAAAATTTCATATAAATTTTTCTGCCTAGAAGATCCTTATACATATCCCATTACAAAAGGCGGGCTTGTAAGCATAAAAGACAAATATCTCGTAGTAAATGAGGGCGGTAGTAGCAATAAGCCGGTGTCGGCCGGCGTTACGGCCTATACAAAACCGTATAAGCAAATTAGTAAACTTGACGAAAATCAGACCGGCGGAACGTTTAGGATGCTTTTTACAATAGGAGATGATGTTTATTTTTGCCAATCTGCAAATCAAAAACTCTGGAAATACAATATCCCAAAAAATGAATGGACTTATATATCGAATTATGAAATACAAGTAACTAGCGATATATACATATCCCCAAAATATCCGCTTATACGAGCCGACAGTAGCAACAATACGATTGCGGTAGTCGGAACTAGCAAAACTATCAAAACGCAGGCCAACTTCAATGATCTATTGTTTATCGAGGACTTTATAGTCGTCAAGAATGGCGCCAGCATATCAAAAGTCTATAAGGTTAGCGATGAATTTGCGATAACCGAGGCATCTGTAAATGATCTGCCTTTAAAAGAAGGCGACATAAAAGCGATTAAAATTAATATTGCCAATACTGTTTCAATGAGAGGCAACTATTATAAAAACGGTAGCGATATTTACGCTTTTAGGTATAAAGACGACGGTACTAGCGAGCGAAATTTTGGAGTTCTAGTTAAAAATAAGACTCAAGTAGATATTCCTATTCAGCCGGTAGAGGCGATTCAAGAGGATATATGTTTACTAAGAGGAACGAGATATATTTTGCGACGCAATAAGCCACTAACTGATTTTTCAAAACAAAGATCCGGCATGTATAGCCTAGATGATCTTATTAAAAACATGAGTGAAGACAGCATTTACACCGACTTATTTGATATTGTAGACGGTAAAAAACCTATTAGATTGCCGGTGCTAATTTTAAGCGGGGAAGAAACCGAAAAGGGGCTAAAAATAGCATTTTTGGCAAAACCTAGAGATTTTATTGGTAATTGTTTCTACGAAACAATCATCCCTTACGAAGAGCTAAGGGGGCTAAAATGAAACCTACCCTAAAACAATGGCTACAAGTAGCCAAAAATTTCATCATCGAGCTTCCGCTTGAGATACTTGCCTTTTTCGTCGTGCCGATCGTGCTGCTTTTTTTAAAAGAGAGCGACGACCATCTGCCGGGCTGCTTTCGCTGGTTTGAGGATGCGGACGACTACTACGACGGGCAAAGCGCTGCGATCAACGGCGACGGCGGATGGAGACGGGATCACTTCCCGCCCCCTAAAAACCGTACGTATTTCGCGCGCCTTTGCTGGCTTTTGCGCAATAGAATAGGCTATTTTAGCGTCAAATATCTGGGCGTCAAAGTCTTAGATGTCCAGCCTGCTAGCGTCGTCACTCAAGGCGACGTGCTTATCACTCAAAACAAAGGGCGCAAAAGCGGTTTTTGCAAGGTAGAGTGTCGTCTTAAAGACGGTCGCGAGCGGTTTTGCTACTACCGCGAGATAAGATATACGGGCTTTTTAAGCGGCTTTTATTGCCGCATTTACGTCGGATGGAAACTCATGGATATAGCCGGCGCAAATTCCGAAAATTGGCACGAATTTATCGAAGACGGCGATAAAAAGGTGCTAAAGACCGTTTGGGCGTTTCATCCGCTAAAAAGAGTAAAACAATGAAAACATCAACTAAGACTTTTATGATTATTGCGGCGGCCATATTGATCGCAGTCACAGTGATAAATTTAATCAAATAAAGGAGCAAAAATGAAGCTGATAGTCGAGAGGATTAAAGAGATTTACGACGGCACGATAGGCAGATTTCGCCTAGTTTCGGAAGATAGGCGCGTGCTGCTAGAGGGCTTTACGCTTGAGCCCGCGGGTCCGGATACCGTAGAGCGAGGCCGCGATAAGCGGATACCGGCCGGAGTTTACCAAACGACCTGGCATGAAAGCGACAAATTTCAAAGGCTTTTGCCATTACTTTTTAATGAAAAAGTGCCGAAAGATAGATGCATACTCATCCATAGCGGCAATATTGCAAAAGATACGCAGGGGTGCATCTTGCTTGGAAATAAGGCGGACGAATACGGAGTCGGCGACAGCAAAAGAGCGCTGGAAGCTTTTATAGGGCTGACGTTCAAAAAAGAATTTCAAGTGGAAATCATCAATAAATTTTAAAAGGAGATAGTATGGCAGCAAAGTTCGGAGTAAACGTAACCATAAGCGCCGAGGCCGCAAGACCTATCAGCGTAGAAAGCGTTACGCCCATAGGAATCGCCGGATACGAGGAGGTCCTAGAAAACGGCCTGCATTTTTTCATGACGACGGCAAAGGCGCTTGAAGCGTTAGAGGCAAAATACAAAGCCAAAAAGGACGCGAGCCAAGCCTTTAAAAAAGGCTCGATTTATAGGGCTCTAAAAGGCATCGAAGATCAGGCGGTAAATACGCAAATAATATTAAGCGTATTTACCAAAGACGACGATAGCGACACGAATGACGAGATCACCGAGTGCAAAAAGGCTATATCAGAGCTAACCAAAGCAAAATCTCGCTTCGGATATAACCCTAATTTAATTATATCGCCCGAGTTTAGCCACGAAGACGCTGTAAAAGGCGAGATAGAAAAAGTAGCTACCAGGCTAAAAGCAACCGGCATCGTAGATCTAAAAGCCCAGGACGCGGCCGCGGCGATAGTAAAGATGGGGGACTTCGGCACTAGAAGGCTCGTTGCAGCGTATCCTAACGTCAAGGTTTGGGACGATGAAACGAACGCTTACGTCTATGAAGGGCAAAGCGCTAGAATAGCCGGAATGATAGCTCATACGGACGGTGCAAGCGAGTTCGGATATAGCGACAGCTACTCAAACAGAGTGATGATAGGGGTTTCGGGCACGGAAGTAGACGTAGATTTCGAGCTTGGCGAGACGTGCACGGCTGATGAGCTAAGGGCGGCTAAAATTTCGACCGTCATCAGAGAAAGCGGCTTTAGGGCTTGGGGCGGAGAGACTAGCGACCAGGATACTATATGGAAGGATTTAGCGCGCGTTAGAGTATTTGACCGTATTTCGCAGGCTTGCCAAAAAGGCGTGCTATTTGCTATCGACAAAAAGGCCGACCAGCTCTATCACGCCAAAAGAAGCGTTAGCGAGCTGCTTAGGGGGCTTGTAGGAGCAAAGGTATTGCTCGGATACGAGCTATCTTGGAGCGAGAAAAATACGCTAGCAAACATCACGGACGGTAAATTTTACCTAGACGTCAGAATGCAAAACACCCCTATCGTAAAACAGCTAACGCTTGATTTTATCTATGTCGATAAATACGGCGAAACGCTGATGAACGATTTAAATAAATAGGCGCCTTAAGAAAAGGTTTTTGGAGCAAATCAGGGGCGCCCAGCTTGCGGGGACTTTAGTATTTGCTCCTTTAGTCAAGCTTTGCTTGGCGTTAAAAGGAGATAAAAAATGGTAAAAAGACAGATACCTCAGGTCGTTCAGGAGGCCAATGTTTTTATAAACGGCCAAGGATATTTAGGCGTCGTTAAATCTCTAACTATCCCAAAGATAGAACAAGAGATGATCGAAGTCAAAGGCGCGCTTGGCGGCAATTTCGCAAGCGGGACGATAAAACCCGTAGAAATGGAGTTTAAGCTAAGCGTACTCGATAAAAACACCTATCTTGGATACGGGCTAAATACTTGGAATAACAGAATTCCTTTTTTATTTAAAGCTAGCGTATTTCAAGCGGGCAAAGGCGCTCCCGAGCCTTTTTCTATGGCCGTAACCGGCGATATTACCGAGATAGACCCGGGAAGCTTTGAAAGCGGAAAAGAGATGGAAGTGAGCGTCAAACTAGCCGTACATTTTTTAGATATAAATATAGGCAAAATCCCCGTGGCGCTATTTGACGTAGAAAACATGATATGCCTGATAGGTGGGGTGGATTATTTGGCGCAAGTGCGTTCAAATTTGGGCGAATAATAAATATTTTCTATCGGCGACGAGAGCTGCGCCGATAGATTAAACGGCTTTTAAAGGCCTTTAAATTTTAAGTCAAAGGAATAAAAATGAGCAAGAAAAATGAAATCATCGAACAAGACGGTATCAAATACACCGTCATTACGCTATCAGGCGGTAACGAAGTTAAAATCAGGCACCCAAAGGGCAAAGATCTTCGCTTTGCTATGAGCGGCGCAAAAGGCAGCGAGGCCGATTTGACTTTTAGGCTAGCTAGCAACCTTACTTGTATGAGCGAAGCCGAGCTTGAGGAGCTAGAAGCTAAAGACTGTTCGCTTATTCTTAGCGCGGTGGCGGGTTTTTTGTCCTAGGCCATACCTTTGAGGGCGTAGCGATAATAGGTCATACGCTTCATTTTTCGTTTGATGAAATTATGGAGTTTAGCATAGACGAATACGTAAAATTTTTAGGGATCGCAGAGGAGATATTAAAGAGTAAATTTTAGCGGTTTACTTTTATGAAACCGCTTTTTGAGCCTCTTTTAAAACGTAGCCGACGATGCCTATAAAGCCGCCTAGCAAGCCAAGACCAAATAGTACGGCTATGACATTATCAAAAAGGCCGGGATAAATATAAAACAAAGCCGCAAATAAGGCGATAAGTAAAAACACTTTCATATTTAATCCTTTTTATAGGAATTGTATCACAAAAAGGAGCGCAAATGCAAGAGACGTCGGTAGGTATCGGTATCGGCCTAGCCGTTAGAGGCCTAAGCCAGATAAATACACTAAGAGATAGTCTAAGGAATATGACCAGGACGATAAATGAGGCTAGGCAGGCTCTGGGTTCTCTTGATAACGCCAGATTAAATAACTTACAAGAAAATTTAAGGAGCATGAGGTCGAATCTAACGAGCGAGCTGGCCCAAATACCAAACGCTTTAAAAACCAGTGTCATAGCAGTGCCTATAAAACTAGCCATAGACGACGAAGCAGCCTTTGCTAACGTCAAAAAATACGTAGACGATAGCGAAGAAAACTTACTAAAGCTAAAAAACGAGATGAGAGGGCTTTCAAGCGAGCTTGGAGAAAGCTTTGAAAATATCGCAAATATCGCAAGCGGCGGAGGCAAGATAAATTTAGCTGGCGAAGATCTCGTAAAGTATACGAGACTGTTGGCTACGGGTTCTACGGCGTTTGAAATGAGCGCCGAGCAAGTGGCTACTGCAGCTAATAATATGAAAGTGGGCTTTAAGCTAGATAAGGTCGATGAGCTCAAAGAGTTTTTCGACGTCGTGAATTTGCTTGACAATAAAGTCACTAACGCAGGAGCAGCCGACATACTTACGGCCACCTCTTTAACGGCGGGAAATGCAAATTTGCTCGGATTAAACGAAAAAGCCGCCAGTGCGATAGCGGCAAGCATGCTAAGTACAGGCAAAGCCCCGTCGGTCGTAGGCACTTCGCTAAATTCCCTTTATACTAGGCTAGCCAATATAGACAACCAAGGCAAGAAATTTCACGAGGCGCTAGCTACGATAGGCCTAGATGCTAAACATCTAAAAACAGCTATCGGCAAAGATGCCGCGGGAGCCGTAACGCTATTTTTAGATCGTATTGCCGCTGCGCCCAAAGAACTCCAAGCCGGACTACTTTATGATCTTATGGGCGGAAATTTTAGCGACGAGATCGCAGGACTCATCACCAATATGGATGCTTTTAAAGCCAATATGAAAATGGCCTTTTCGGACGAAGCCGCAGGAAGCATGCAAAAAGAATTACAAGTTAAACTAAATACTGCAAAGTCGGGCATCCAAAGGCTTATGCAAGCCTGGAGAAATTTAGGCTCTAGTTTAGGAGAAACCTTTTTACCGCTTACCAACTCTTTAGCGTCGATGTTGAGCTCTTTAGCTAAATTCTTAAGCGACTTAAGCGCTAAATTTCCAACGCTTACGGCAGTAATGATAAGCGCGGTAGCGGGGCTTATGCTATTTAAGCCCGTATTTTTGATAGTAAGGATAGCCGCCCTTAGCGCAACGGATGCGTTTATAACCTTGGTCAGGGTGCTTAGGTTTTTAAACCCCGTTACGATGATAGCTAGAGCTAGAACCCTGGCTCATGCCGCAGCTCTTAAGATACAAGCGGCAGCCACGTGGCTCGTAGGAGCTAGGCTCAGAGCCGCTCTGATACTAGCCGCAGCATGGAATACGGTAGTAAGGATATCTACCGCGCTTTCTTTGGCCTTCGGCAGAGGTCTAGTTATTTTACGCGCGGGCTTCACGGCTGCGGCCATCGGCGCAAAGATTATGCGCCTAGCTCTTATATCTACCGGTATCGGAGCCCTCGTCGTAGCCATAGGGGCAGCGGGAGCCTATATCGTAGAACACTGGGACGAGGTCAAAGAATTTTTCCTAAATTTTTGGGAAAAGATAAAGACGGTTTGGGATAACGCGATAGTTTGGATCAAAAATGTATGTCAAAGCGTAGCCGACTGGTTTAACAACCTATGGGGTAGCGTAGCGGAGTTTTTTAAAGAAATTTGGCAAAGCGTCGCAAACTTTTTTAGCGGTATTTGGCAAGGGATAGCCGGCTTTCTTAGCTCTATCTGGCAAAAGATATACGAGATGGCGGGCGGCTTTATAGACGCTATCATGGAGGTATTTAGATGGGCATACGACAGTATAGTCTCTATCTTTACCCCTGTGGCAAATTTCTTCAAAGATATATTCATGCCTATAGCCGATTTTTTAAAGCCTATATTCAACGCCTCGATAGATTTTTGGAGCAAGCTATTCGGGGGCTTTTTTGATTGGGTGGCAAGCAAATTTCAATGGATCGTAGATACGGTTAGCTCTATCGGCGATGCACTCGGGGCGGCTACTGATTGGACGAAAGACGCCCTTGGTATAGGAGACGGAAAAGAGGCAAATTGGTACAACCCTTTTTCTTGGTTCAACGATGACGCACCGCAGGAAGTCAAGATCGCTAAGGCAAAAGACCCGATAAAAGACGTCAAGCTGCCTGCGTATACAGGCTTGCCGCAGTTTAGCTCGGATACGCTCCAAGACAAAAACCACAACGCTTCCATAAACCAAATTTTAAAGGCAAACGAAGCGGCGCCAAGCATTGATGCCAAAAAACCGAGCGGAGTCGGCGGCATTCTTGGGGCATCGCCCGGATACAAAGAAAAAGTAGGCGGCGCCCCCGGGGCTATTAACGTTACCTTCACGGGGGATTTTAGGCTATTTGGGGAAAGCGGCAAATTTGATTTAGAAAATTTCAAGGCTCAAATAACAAGAGGCGTCAAAGAGGCGCTTAAAAGAGATGAATTTAACAGTGCCAACACTGAAATAAGAGAGCAAAGGTAGCGATATGGTCTTAAATTTAGGAGGCTTTAAATTTACATGGAAACAGGTGGGCGGTATATCGCTCGAGACCGAGTTTGGTATAAGCTCGCAGGACCGTATCCAAAATCACCCCGTTTTATTTGCGGCAAATTTAGGAAACCAAACTATCAGTATAGAAGGTCAAACCTTACCCTATAACGGCGACAAACAGACGGCATTAAAAAGGCTTTACGAGCTGGCGCGCGGTAGACAAAGCTATGCGCTAACCAACGGAAACGGCAAATATTTCGGCAGGTTCGCGGTTATAAAAATCAGCGAAAAACAAGCCGTATTTACCCCAAACGGAGCGTTTTTTACGCAGAGCTTTAGTTTGGAGCTAAAAAGGGATTACGATGGATAAAATTTACATAGCTAAAGACGGCGATAGGCTCGATACTATCGTCTATAACCATTACGGACATTTAAGATTTTTCGAGCAAGTATTAGCTCTAAATCCAAAACTAGCCGCTACGCTTAAAGCGGGCGACAAGGTATTTTTGCCCGAGATAAAAGAGAAAGCCAAGGAGCAAAATAAGCTATGGTAAAAATTCAAGGCAATAAAATTACCGCGCAGCATTTTTCGCTTAGGCAAGGCGGCGGCGAGCGAGACAAGGGAGCGTATGCGTTATATGTAACCGAAGTCGAGCGAGACGGCAACGAAGTATAAGTAGAAAAAGGCAAGCGATGAAACACCCGAATTTTAAGCTCGAAGCAAACGGCAAAGATATTACGGAGATAATCAGGGCAAATTTAATCAGCCTAAATTTCGACGACAAGGAAGGCAGCAAAAGCGACGAGATAAGCTTTAGCGTTAGCGGCATATACGCCAAGCCCGTGTTCGGCGATAATCTAAAGCTTTGGCTCGGGTATGCCGACGCCGCTAGCGAGCAAAGCCCGCTTAGCGGCGGCTTTACGCAAGCGGGCGGCGCGACTACGCGCGCATCGAGTAATGATTTATATCTTTGCGGCTCGTTTAGCGTGCAAACGGCTAGCAGGGATTATAAAAACCAAACCACCGAAGTAAGAGCCACTGCCGTAAATTTCGCAAGCCCCCAAAAGATAAAAAAGCGCAGAAGCTGGGAGAATACCACCGTATTTGAAATAGCAAGGAAAATAGCCGGCGAAAATAAGCTTGCCGTAAAAACGTCCGGGCAGGATCAAAACATCGCATCCGTCTTGCAAAACGACGCGGGAGATCTAGATTTCTTGTATGGGTTATGCTTTGATTACGGCTTTATTATGGCCGTAAAAAACGCCACCATCGTCATAGCTTCCAAAGACGCCAAAGGGGACGAAACGCAAACTTCAAACACGCCTAAAAACGAGAGTTTGCCTAAATTTACCCTAAATTTAGGCGAGCTTTACTCATTAGAGATAACCGAAGCCAACAGAAACTCATATGGGGCGGTTATAGTAGAGTGGCAAGATATAGAAGCGGGAAAAACAAAGAGTATCAAGGTAGGCTCGGGAGAGCAAACCTACAAGATGCAAATAGCCCAACCAAAATCAGATAACGAGGCTTTTAGGCAAGGCGAAGCCAAGCTAAACGAACTGCAAAAAGGCGGCATAAACGGCAGGTGTTCTTTGCCCGGAGCAAATATAGTGGCGGGCGGAAAGCTTAAATTTAGCGGTATAGCGGGGCTAGAAGCAAACGAATTCAGTATCAAAAGCGTAAGCCATAGATTGAGTACGGATAATTACGAAATAGAGATTGAATTTGAGGGGTAAAAAATTACGAAGCAAAGCCGCCGGCAACCCCACCTCGTAAATACAAAGTAGCAAGGTAATATTACTAAATTTTCTTACAAGGTAGCGAAAAATTTAAATTTGTAAGGAAAATCATGAAGACTACTAAACTAAAGGCTCCGTTTGCTTGGGTAGGCGGTAAATCAAAGTTGGCAAGCAAGATAATCCCTCTTATGCCGCCGCATATTAAATATGTTGAAGTTTTCGGCGGTGCGCTATCGGTGTTTTATCAAAAAGAACCAAGTAAAATCGAGATAATTAACGATATCAACGGCAACCTCATAAATTTACACCGCATTATTGGGACTAGACCGCAAAGCCTAAGTGCCTATGTGGACGCTATGCTAAAAAGCCGTGAGATATTCTACGCCATAAAAGAGGGCAAGATAAAACCTAAAAACAAGATAGAGGCTGCGGCGTTTTACTACTATCAAATAAGCCTAAGTTTTGGCGCAAAAGGGGATAATTTTGCCATGCCCAAAAACAGGAGTGCTAAAAATATATACAAGGACTTTTCTATATATTCAAGGCGTCTAAGGCGCGCTTCTATAGAAAATTTGAGCTATGAAAAGTTGATAGGACAATATGACGGTGCCGATACTCTGTTTTACATAGATCCGCCTTACGTAGGAACGGAAAATTATTACAAGACGGCAGATGGATTTACGACGTCTGATCATCAAAATTTAGCTCAAATTTTAAAGAGCATCAAGGCCAAATTTATGCTTAGCTATAACGACTGCGAAATGGTGCGCGATCTTTACGCGGGCCTTAATATCAAAGAGCTTGAGGTAAGTTATAGCCTAAACAACGCAGTGGAAAGAAAAACTAGCGGCGAGCTATTGATTATGAATTTTTAAGAGGCGGAGGTTTATGCCGTCCCACCTAGTCTTTTTAATTCTTTGTAAAGAGCAGCCATGTATTTTTGATTTTTAACATTACAGGCTAACTCACCACAGTTTATGGCCTTTTCACATCTTATAATCTCGCTTTTGATATCGGCTATTTTATATTCATACCTACCCTCTATCGTTATCTTGGCATTCCAGCTCGGGCTCCATATACAAAACATTGTTCTACTCCTAAAATCAAAATCCCGGGCTTCTATGATCAACCTTTTAAGCTCGGCTCTTACCATATTATCTCCTTTATTTCTTTATAGTAGACTATAACTCTACACAGCTGTGTATGGGCTGTGGTTTGGGCATATTCCTTATAAAATATAATAAATTTTAACATTTGGACTAAAATTAGATAAATTTATTACAAAATAAAACCAAAAGGAGAGTGTATGAATATGAACGAAGTTACGGAAAGATTAAAGGACATATTGGCTACCGAAGGCAAGAAAAACATTAAAGACGGCGATGTAGCTAGAGAACTGGGAATAAACCCCAACGCCTACGCTCAAATGAAATTTAGAAACGCCGTACCGTATAAGCAAATAATGGATTTTTTAGTAAAACGCAAAATTTCTATCAATTTATTCTTTTACAATCAAGAGGGCGAAAGTTTGGACGAGTCCGAAAAGAGATATAAAACTCTAAGGCTGTTTAACGTTAGAGCAAGCCTCGGCGGCGGAGGTTGGAATGAAGACGAAGATTTCGACGAGGTAGTAATGGATAATAAAATATTAAATAAATTTAGTAACTGCAGCGGGCCTTATCCTGTTGATATTATACCTGCTCAAGGCGATAGTATGGAGCCCCATCTGTGTAACGGGGATTTATGCATGATAGCAAGAGGCGTACCATATAAAGACGGAAACGTATATGCGGTAAACACTCCGGACGGGCTAGTCATCAAAGAGTGCTATAAACAAGGAGAAGAATTAATGTTGGTATCTTACAATCCTATTTATACACCTATGAGATTTTATCAATGTGAATGTCAAATAGTAGGTAGATTTGTAGGTCTACTTAGAGACATGAAGCATATAGATTAAAAGAGAACAAGAGTTTTAAAGACATTTTAAAGGGCGTTTAAAAGGACAAAATCGGCATATAAAATGAGAGTGAAAGAACATGGATTTCTGCCTCGCTCTCATTTTATATGCAAGATACTCTTATTTTAAATGCGCGCCGATATAAATCCAGAAGGGTTTCTGGCAATGCAGACAAAGGTTAAGCTCATAAATTTATGATTCAAACTCGGCGCATTTGTTTTAAATTATGATAGGGCGGCTTTAAATTTATCGTTAAATTTTAGCTCTTTTGGCGATGGTTTTTTTGAAAATTTGAAAGATAATCGCCGAAAGTAGATTCGTATTGGTCTAGCCTTTACCCGGCGAGTATAGGAGGCAATGCAAATTTACTTAAATTTTATTTAAACTCATGCTTTGCAAAATATCGGTTTAGATTTGGCGCCTTGTTTGCTCGCCAAATTTGCAAATTATGCTATCTCTAAAATCGCCGTGATATCTGCCATACCTTGCGCGTACATAGCTGACGTAACGAGCGCGTCCGCGCCTGTGCCGGCAAATTCTCTGACATTTTTTAGATTTATTCCGCCGCTTGCGACTATGGTCGCGTTTGGGGCGATTTTATCTCGTAGACCTACCGCTTGCTTTACGGCTTCCGGCGTAAATTTATCGCACTGCACGACGTCGGCGCCCGCCTTTAAAAGTGCTTCGCAATCATCTAAATTTTCGCATTCGATGGCTATTTTGCGCTCGGGAGCTTTTGCTTTAAAAGTTGGAATTTGAGCCAAAAACTCCTCGTACGAATCGTAAGCCTTGATGTGATTTTTAAAAAACAGCACGCTTTCGCTCAAATTTAGCCTATGTATGCCGCAGCCGCCCTCAAGCACGGCTTTTAGGCAAAATTTCTTAGCAAACGGGAAACTCTTGCGCGTGGCTAGAATTTCGCATTTTGGATTTACGCTTTTTGCCGCATCCTTCATCGCTCTTGCGTAGGTGGCGATTTTACAGGCGTACTCTAGGCAAATTTGCGCCAGTTTCCAGGCTTTATGCACATTATCGTAGCTGCCGCTTATTTTTACGATCGGCTCTTTTGCGGCTGCGACGGCTGAGTTTGGGACGCAAATTTGCGCCTGGCAGTCAAGCAACTGCGCGATGCGAGCGGCGACGTCTACGCAGCTAACCGTCACGTCCTCGCGAGGCAGTATGGTTAAAACGGCGCTTTTACGGATGCCTTGAAGCGAGGTCGTGAGGTCAAAGTAGGGCAGATCCTCGCCGATATAGGCTAAAATTTCGGCGTCGCTAAGCTTTATCATCGCTTGCTAGCCTCTTAGCTTCGGCGTTTTTCTTATTTGCGTTTACGATCATGTTTCTAAAAAAACCGTTATCGTAGAGGCCCGCGTGATAGAGCGAAAAACCTATAAACGCGACGCCTGAGGCTACGTGCCACTTTTTAAAGCCGCCTTTGTTACGTCCGAGCATCCCCAAAGCCGTAACGCAAACAGCCGCTAAAGTGACGCTCATGCCGACCTTGGCGACTTTTCTATGGGTTTGTAAATTTAAAAGTTCCCCGCCTATTTTCATTTTTTGCTCCAGCAAGAGGTATTTTTTATGCCGATACTCTCGGGGTCAAATTCCGGATTTAGACCCGCTTTTCTTTGCGATTCGTAGTCTTTTAGGGCTTTTATCATGACTTTTGAGAGCATAAAGATCGCAGCGATATTTATCGTAGCCATCGCAGCCATCGTAATGTCGGCGATATTCCACGCGATAGTTAGATTCATCTGCGCCCCGACGAATATCATCGCGACTGCTGTAACCTTAAATGCCGTGGCGATTTTGTGATTTTTGGTAAGGTATTTGATATTTGCCTGCGCGTAGTAGTAGTTGCCGATCAGCGACGTGATAGCAAAAAGCACCACCGCAAGCGTCGTAAAGTGCAGCCCTATCTCGCCGAAGTACTCGCGCATCGCGGCCTGCACTAAAGGAAGAGCGGTGAGCGGCTCGCCGCTAACGCCGGTTTGCTTTGTGATATAAGCCTGCGAGAAAAGCACTATCATACCAGAAGCCACGCAGATCGTCATATCTATAAAAACCGCCATCGCCTGCACGAGTCCTTGCTTAACCGGGTGGCTCGTGTGAGCAGCGGCCGCCGCGTTTGGCGCAGAACCCATGCCTGCTTCGTTTGAAAACAGTCCGCGCTTGATACCGTAGACTATCACGCTACCCGCAAATCCGCCAAATATCGCCTTAAAATCAAACGCGCTTTTTATAATCATATCAAAGACAGACGGGAGCTTGTCTAAATTTAAGCATATCGCGATAAATGCTAGCAAGATATAAGCAAGCGCCATAAAAGGTACGATATAGGAGCTAACCTTGCCGATGACGTGGCTCTTGCTAAAAAACATCACCGCCGCAAATGCGGTAAGTATAAGGCCGATACCCACGGGCAAGCCGCTATCGCTAAAGCTCGTAGCGCCCGCACTTTGGTCGTAGTAAATTTGAAAGGCGGAGGTCATAGTGTAGCTTTGTAGGCCGTTAAATCCGTATGCGTAGGTGATGACGAGGATAACGGCAAAAAGCGTAGCTAGCCATTTAATCCCTAGGCCGTTTTTGATGTAGTATGCCGGGCCGCCTTTAAATCCGAATACGTCTTTGGTCTTGTAAATTTGAGCTAGCGTACTCTCGGCAAATGCCGAAGCCGCACCCAAAAAAGCCATCAAACACATCCAAAATAGCGCGCCTGGACCGCCTGCGACAATAGCGGCGGAGATGCCTGCGATATTTCCGATACCCACGCGCGAAGCGGTGGAAATCATAAGCGCTTGAAAGGGCGTGAGGTGGTGCTTGTTGTATTTGTCTTTTTTCTCGACTAAAACCTTGCAGGCCTCAAAAAACATCCTAAACTGCACGAATCTCGTGATATAGCTAAAATAAATACCTGCAACAACAAGCACTATAACCAAAAAATAGCCGTATAAAAAGTCGTTGACTAGCGACATCTCGTCGTTCATAAATTTTAAAATTTTATCTATCAACCGTCATCCCTTTAAATTTATTTTGCGCCTATTTTGACGCCTTTCATCGAATTTGCCAGTAGTCCGATCGTCGTACCGTTGTGTAAAACGGCCGTGGCGATAGGGTTAAATAGCCCAAACGTCGCGCCCGCTAGGATTAGCGAGTTTATGCCGACGGTGGCGTTAAAATTCGTATTTATCAGCCTCATGGTTTTATTTGCGATGTCTTTTGCGGCGGCGACGGAGCTGATGTCGTCTTTTAGCAGGCTTATGTCGGCGGTAGCTTTTGCTATATCGGCGCCCTTTTGCATGCTGATGCCTACGTGAGCCTTGGTGAGGCTTGGCGCGTCGTTGATGCCGTCTCCGATAAAGGCTACTTTTTTACCCTCGGCTTTTAACTGCTCGATGATGCCTGCTTTATCGGTAGGCAGGCAGTTTGCATAGACTCTATCGATACCTAGTTCGCTTGCTACCTGATCGGCTTTAGACTGCACGTCGCCTGTTAGCATGATGAGCTCTTTTACGCCCAGTTGTCGCAGTCTTGCTAGCGTCTGCGCGGCGTTTTCTCGCATAGTGTCGCGCATAGCGATTATGCCTAAAAGCTCTTTGTCGTAGCCTACGTATAGTAGAGTAAGTCCGCTATTTACCTCGTTTTTTATGATCTCTTCGTGCTTGCTAAACGAAATTTGCTCGTCGTCCTCTAAAAAATGCCGCGAGCCGATCACGACCTCTTTGCCGCCTACGTAGGTTTTCACGCCGTGAGCAACGATAAACTCGACCTCGTCGTGATGAATGTGATGAAAACCTATCTCGCGCGCGGCCTTTACGATAGCCTCGGCTACGGGGTGGAAGTAGTGCTCTTCTGCGCTTGCGGTCAAATTTAGTAGCTGCGCTTCGCTAAATTCTTTTTTAAACGAGTGAACTTTCACGACGCTTAGGCTGCCGTGCGTTAGCGTACCCGTTTTATCAAAGACGAAAGTATCGGCGCTCGCTAGCGCTTCGATAGATTTAGCGCCCTTTATCAGCACGCCATTGCGGCCTGCTTTTGAGATGCTTGATTTAAAGGCGACGGGCGTAGCTAGCTTTAGCGCGCAGGAATAATCCGCCTGCAAGACGCTAGCAACGCGCGTCATATCGCGGCTAAGCAGATACGAAACGCCGGCTAGGCTTAGCGTAACTGGCACTAGCTTGTCGGCTAGCCTCGTGGCTTTTAGCCCGACGGAGGATTTTTCGTTTAGCGAGCTTTGGATGTATGATTTTATCCTCGCAGTCGCGCTCTCGGCAGCTATGCTCTCGGCCCAAATTTTTATGCGTCCGTCTTCTACGACCGTTCCGCTCATCACGCGGTCGCCGCGCTCTTTTTTGACCGGTTCTGCTTCGCCCGTCATCGAGACTTGATTTACGCTTGCGGTGCCTTCTACGATATAGCCGTCTATACCGATACTCTCGCCTGCGCCGACGACCACGATGTCGCCTACTTTGACGTCGGCGGTCGAGATCTTTTTGAGAGATTTTTCGCCGCTATTATTTATCTCGATCCAGACCTCTTCGATGTTTGGACGGGCTAGTTCTTTGATAAGATCGTCGCTGCGATGTACGGCGCTTTCTTCCATATATTCGCCGATCGTTAGCATGAGATTCGTGCTATTTGCGGCTAAAAAGTCGCGTCTAGCTAAGCTCACGCCGACAGCCGCGGCTTCAAGAGCCTTTGAGGTTACGCCCTCGTTTACGGCTTCGCTTGCGCCCTCTTTTAGCAAAGGAGCTGCGGCGACGAGGCTAACCGCGGCCTTTACGCCATTGCTGCTGATCAGCGGAGTGAGAGCTAAAGCGGCTGCGGCTTTGTAAATTTCAGCCTTGCTCGGCACTTCTTTACGCTTGCTTAAATTTTTAATCGGTAAATTCTCGATAAAATCTTTAATCTCGTCTAAATTTGACTCAAAGCCGACCACGATGCTCTTGGCTTTTTTATTTACTCTGACGCTTTTTACGTATTTAAATTCGGAAATTTGCGCCTCCAGATGGCTTTCGTCGCAGTTTTCGCCGATGCGTTCGCAGATAAACCTAGCGCGGTTTTTGGTTAGATGCGCGATGCGAACGTTATTTTTGGGAGTCAATTTCAGCCTTTACGTCTTCAAAGCGTTCTTTTAACTCCTCAAATCCGGCTTGAAGCAAATTTGACCCCTTTACGATAGCGGAAAATATCGCCTTTTGGGCATTTTCATTGGTTAGCAAGTAGGCTGCGACGCCGCCTATTAGCGCGCCTTTTATGAAGCCAGCGGCATTAAAATTTGCGGGGATAAAGTCTTTTAGCGCATTATTTATACTATTATCCAGCGCGCTTGGGGCACCGGTAGTCTTTACCGTCGTAGTAGTCGTAGTCGTGCTACCGTCTTCGTTTAGTTGATTTATAGTTTGCGTTTCGTTTATGTAAGGGTTTTTCATTTATCTTCCTCTAAAATTTTGATTATTTTTTCCGTAGCGATTACGCCGGCGATACCGACGGCAACGGTTGCCGCAGCCGCGAGATAGCGCGCCGAGACTAGTTTGTTTGATGCGCTGATAGCGCACGCCGTGACGATACCGCCTTGGATAGCTATTTTAGTCGTTTTAGCTACGGCCTGCGTCTTGCTGACCTTGCCTTTTTTATAGTTTAGTATTTCTACGCCGCCGGCTGCCATCGCGCCGATTAGCGCGCCGCTTATTAAGTGGTCTGCCGGAAGTCTAGTGGTTGAAGTTAGCGCCATATTTTACCTTTTTTAGTGATTTCTGCCCAAATTTGCTTCAAGCGCGTTTGCGATACTGTCTGCCATCGCTTTAGTTTCCTCGGTCACGTTGGCTTCTGGCTTTAGTTCTTGAGGTTTTACTTGTTCTTGTTCGGCTTTTGCTACCGGTTTTTTAGCTTTTGGACCCGGTTTCTTTCTGCCTTGTTTTATAGTAGATGTTTTTTCTGCCGCTACTTCCTCGCTAGTACGCCTTTTGCGATTTTTTATTTCGCTTTTGACCTCTTCGGACGCTTTAGCAAATTTTTCCTCTGCATACTCTTTTACTTCGCTAGCTTTTTTTTGCGCATAGTCTTTTGCGTTTTGGGCAAACTCTTTGCCCTTATCTAGTCCGGTTTCAAGAGCCGATTTGATCTTTTCTTTATTGCCGAAAGCCGCGACGGCTAAACCACCCAAAATCGCGCCTGCGATAAACGGTAATGCCATTTTTTATCCTTTGTGTTAAATTTTATTCTTTATCTTTGTTTTTGTCTAAATTTTTACTTAGCATCATGCTGGCTAGTCCGCCCAGCGCCAGTCCGCCGAAAAATGAAAAATTCGGGTTATTTAAAAGCGCGATGACGTCGTCTTTGCCGCCCTGCCCGGAGCTTATGCGCTCTAGCGTTTGGCTGATTTGATTAAAGCTGCTTGAATCAAAAGCGTTTAAGATATTTTCGCTTTGATTTTGAGCCGTTTGCGCCTGCTCCTCTTGGCTTGCGTTATCCGCAGCTTGAAACTGCGCGGCTAAAATTTGAGCTAGCTTTGCTTTTAGAGCCGGGATGTATTCGTTATTTGACGTCGCCCAGAGCCTAAAGCAGACGTCTTTAAAGTTTTCGTCGCCAAGGCCGTCGGTCAAATTTTCATAAAATGCGTTTAGCTCAAGCTCGTAGTTTAGGGCTTTTATAAAGCAAGCGTCAAGATCCTCGCACGCTAAAGCGTAAAAAACTTGCGGATCGGCCTGATCTGCATAAGGCTTTAAAAGCTCCAGTCCGCTTTGCCTAACGGCTAAAATTTGAGCGAAAATCTCATCTTTTTCTTTTACGCTATCGTAAAATTTTACCCCCTGCGACTCTAGTAAAAAAACCGCATTTGCGGCTTGTTTTAGCTCTTCGTTCATCTTGCGCCGCCGGTAGCTTTTTGCGCTAGGTTATTGATTAGAGCCGAGATCTCGTGTAAATTTTCGCCTTTTAGCAGATCGTCCCACATCTTTTTCGGGAAAATTTCGTGGTCGTACTCTATGGTAGCCGAGCCGATTAGTTTGTTAAATTTGACGTTTTTTATGCCGTCTATTTGCTTTATCGTCTGATCTATTTTTTCTAACGGCAAGCTGTCTGCTTCCTTTTTGATATCGCTGCTGACGCGAACCCTTAAGCGGCCTGCGACATGGTGGATCGGCGTGAAATACGAAGCTATGCGTAAGACTAGTTCTGATGGTATATGTGGCGCTGCACTCATGTTTCTCCTTTGTTTTTGCGTATTATCGTTTTGCTACGCTTAAATTTAACTAAAAGTTTTTTGCATATCGTTATCAAATCATTTTTGATAAAAAGGCGCAAAATAGGCTATTTGTTTTGGCATTTTGGGCAAAAACCGTATAAAATCATCGCATGACCTTCGAGTTTAAAGCCTGAGTTTTTACAAATTTGTTCTTGTTTTTCTTCTATGTATTTATCGAAAAAACTCTCCACCGCGCCGCACTTCGTGCAGACGAGATGATCGTGGTGCAACCTTAAGTTCAGCTCGAATTTATTCGTTCCGTCCTCTTCAAAAGCAAGAACTAAACCGAATTTTTGTAAAAAATTTAAAAACTGATATATCGCCGTTAGGCTCAAATTTCGTCTAAATTCGCTTTTGATCCTCGTTTTTATCTGGCTTGCGCTAAGATGCTCGTCGCTAGAAAATAAAATTTTTAAAATTTGCTCTTTAGCGGCGGAATTTTTATATCCGCAATCTCGTAAAAACTCTAAAAATTTCATATAAAAATTATCAAAATTGTGCATTTATAGCCGCTTTGCCTTATAAAAATAGGTTCTAATTATAGTAAAATAAGCTGATAATGCGATAAATTTAAGACTAATTCTCAAAAAATCAAGATTTTGGCTAAGCGATTATAAAGGTTATTTTGGCATAATTCCGCAAATTTTTTAAAAGGGCGACTATGACGTACGACGAGCTAGAGCTTGAGGCTGTTTTGCTGGAGGTTTTGGAAAATCGAGGCAATTTTGAATCGCTTGACGACGAGGAGCTTTTCGAGCTTATAGAAGAGGTTGCGAAATACACCGACGGCGATTATGAAGAAGCGTTTGAATATATGACTCAGTTTTCGCCGATCAACAAAAAAAGGTTCGTTTCTCTTTATACGGTTTAGCCAAACGGCTAAACCGAGTTTTTCTTATTTTTTATACTGAAAAAATTTATTCGCTATTTCTTGAAGCTTTTTTGTGTACCTAGACTCTTTAGGCGAGTTGTTATAAATATCTTCCATATCATACATTCTATCGTAATAATCAAACGTAGCTTGCTTATCGACGACTATCAAAGAGGTATTTATGCTAACTCCGACAAAAAGCCCTCTGCTTTTGCCTCTTTCCGTAGCCCAAGCCGAAATTTCGGGCAAATCAGTCATAACTCCCGCTTTTTCGCCTGCACCGAGTATCACTGCATCGGCGCTTAGATCGATTTGTCCTTTTCCGTTTAGTAGTCCTGCGTACGATCTTCTTGATTTGATTAAAATAATTAGGTCGGTTGATTTATATCCCGCCTGCAAACCGATGCCGCCGCCTTTAAAGCTAACGAATATCGGGCTACTCCATTCATTATCGTCGTTTCTACCGATAAAGATACCGTCGCCTGAATGCGTAGTAGCTATCAGGCCTCCGCTTACCATCTCAGGGATAATGATTATACCCTTAACTTCGCTCGTATCCTTTGTATTTAGCAGTTTTTGAGTGCCTAAGTCGTTTAGGATATCAAGCGACGTCCTAACCTTTTGATTTTGCGTAAAATCAGCATAAGCAAGCTGCGTAAATAGCAGTGCGCAAGTTGCAAGCTTTAAAAATCTTTTCATTTTTGTTTCCTTTTTTGTAAAATTTACCCGCTATTATAGTATTTTTTTATTAAATTTAAAAAATGTTCGTTAACCTTATGCAGAAAGGAGTTAAATGAAAAAAATTATTTTAGCCGTTTTGATTTGTTTAAATTTGAGCGCAAAAGGGCAGGGCGGCGCGCCTAGCCAAACTCAGACGATCGTAAACGGCGACGTCGAGATAGTGCAGGTGGAGGCTAAATTTGCCGGAAATTTAAGCATTGACGGCAAGAAAAAGCGCTGGCTTAGCGTGCCCGGGGATGAAAATTTAAAATTTGCCATCGTCGCCGCTAGCTACCGTCAAAAGGGCGAAATAAAGCTAATAAATGGGCTTAAAAGTGGCGATGAGACGATAATTTTTAAGATCGTAGAGGGCGAATACAAAAAAGAAAAAATAACTGTCGAGGGCAGCAAGGTGACGCCGCCAAAAGATGTACTAAAGCGCATCGAGGAGGAGCGCGAGGAGGCGAATAAAATCTACGCCACGGCCAACGTCGGGCTAAAATTTAACTCCAAATTTATCCTGCCGATGAGCTCGGCGGTTACGAGTCCGTTCGGCACTGCGCGCGTATTTAATGGCACTTTAAAAAGCTACCACGGCGGCACGGATTTTAGGGCCGCGGTCGGCACGTCGGTGATCGCGGCAAACGACGGCGTAGTCGCCATCGCAAAAGATCGCTACTACGCTGGTGGATCTGTGGTTATAGACCATGGCGAGGGTATTTACACGCAGTACTATCATCTAAGCGCGCTAAACGTCAAAGTCGGACAAAGCGTCAAAAAAGGCGATATCATCGCACTTAGCGGCGCTAGCGGGCGAGTGAGCGGGCCACACCTACACTTTGGCGTGATCGCGGGCGGCGTGCAGGTAAATCCGCTAAATTTCGTCAAAAAAATCAACGAAATTTTAAATTAACATTTTTTTCACGACTTTTCTTTAAACTTCGCTCATCTTTTTAAAGGAGAGAAAATGAAAAAAGTAGTTTTGATTAGTATGCTGGTTGCGGGCGGACTTTTTGCCGCGTCGCTTGAAAATAGCACGAACGACGAGCTTTATAAAATGGTCGCAAACGCCGACGCAAAGACGCTTAGCGAGGTGGCTTTTGAGATAGATAAGCGCGCGGGCAAGCTAAAATTTGAAGCCAAAGAGGCCAAACGCGGGCTAAAAGCCGAGATGGTAAAGAAAATGGATGCTATGAGCGTCGCCGATAGGCAAAATTTCATGCAGGATTTTCGCAAAAGCTACAATGACAAGGTTGGCGCGCTAAGCGTGGCGGAAGCAAAAAGGCTTGATATCGAGCTAAAAGATCACGATGACGACGATAATTTTCACAAGAAATTTAAGCGCGATTTTAAGGGTGGATTTAAGCATGGCGGTAAAGGTATGATGGCGCAGGACTGTGCAAATGCTGGAGATTGTAATCAAACCGGCGGCTACAAAGGCCTAAAACAGCCGATGAAATAATAAAATTCGAGCTTCCTTTTTGGAGGCTCGAACTTATAAATTTATGAAATTTTACCTTCAAATTTAGATGAAATTTGATAAATTTACACAGGATCTGTTTGTGGCTAAATTTGAGCGCAAGCTGGCAAATTTAAAGTAAATTTGAGACGTTGGGCGAAAAATTTAGCACAAAGCTACGCCGATAGATGAAACAAAAATCAAGCGGATAAAACGCCGTAAAACGACAAAAACAAACGAAAACGGAGCAAAAATGAGTAAAATTTTGATCGTCGAGGACGAAAATATGCTGCTTGAGATGATGCGCGCGTATCTGGAGGCCCAGGGTTACGAGACCGCGGGCGCAAAAAGCTACGACGATGCGTTAAATTTGGCTTATGAAAGCAACTTTGATCTTTGGATATTCGACGTCAAGATCATCGGCGGCAGCGGCTTTGCGCTACTTCGGGAGCTGCGAAACGCGGGCAAAAACACGCCTTGCATATTCACAACCTCGCTAAATACGCTTGATGACGTGCAAAGCGGTTTTACTAGCGGCTGCGACGACTATATCAAAAAGCCGTTTGAGCTAAAAGAGCTTCATCTGCGCGTGCAAAATTTGCTAAAACGTACCTTCGTGCACAATAAAAACGAGCTGATAAATCTGGGCGAAAATTTGGGCTTTGATATGAATCAGGGCTTGCTATTTCGTGACGGCAAGGCTGTCTCGATGCCTAAAAAGCAGTCCAGGCTGCTCGCGCTTTTGTTAAAAAATCAGGATAAATTTTTAAGCAGAGACGAGATCTATTCTCAAATTTGGGACTACGACGAGAGTCCTAGCGAGCTTAGCCTGCGCGTTTATATCGCGGAGCTGCGTAAAATTTTAGGCAAAGAGCGTATCGTGAGCGCCTCAAAGCTAGGTTATAAATATGTTTAAGCTTTTCGCGGTTGCTTGGCGGTTTGGGTTTTGGGCCGAAAATGGCGCTAATTTTGCAACTACCGCGCGGCAAAGAGTAGGCTGTCGGTCTAAAATTTTATCCAAATTTACGCGAATCTTTTGCAGTTTTAAGCTTCAAATTTTACGTCCGCGAGGCACCATTAAATTTAATCCAAAAGGCGGCAAATGTCCTTGCTAAAACCTCTTAAAAAAGCCTTTGCAGCACTTTTGGACCGTCAAATTTTACCTATATTTTTGCTTTATTTCATCACGAGTGCCGCATTTTTGGTCTTTTTCGCGCAGATGTTTTACGAGCGCGAGAAGCATTTCATACTCGATCGCGACGTATTTATCGTGCGAGATTTGCAGCATCACCTGCAAAATAAACTACAAAAAAACGGCGAGATAGACGACGATGATTTCGACGACGTCGAGGCTTTTGCCGTAAATTTAAAAACGGGCGAGGAGATCGAGGATGATTTTGAGCCGCGCGAGGGCATGCCGCAAAGATACAAGGATGGGGCGAACTCGGTAGTGCAGTTTTACCTCAAAAATCGCCTCGGCGAGGAGGAGTACTACGTCGCGGTCAAGGTCGCAGATCCCGAGTTTGCGATTCTCACGCTAAAACTAAAGATAATATTTTTCTCGTTTATGATACTGCTTGCTATTTTAGTCATAGCTTATTTTATCATCCGTCTTTCGCTGCGTCCGCTTTACCGCCGTATCGACTTTTTAAACGGCTTTATCAGGGACACGACGCACGAGATAAACACGCCTCTTAGCGTTATTTTGATGAGTATCGAGATGTTTGAAACCAATCCTAAAAAATACCTAAATAACATAAAAACCGCCTCTAAAACGATTTCGACGCTTTACGAGGACCTCACGCTGGTAAAACTTAGCGGCAAAGAGGACGTAGCGGCGACGAGCTTTAGCCTGAGCGAGTTGGTGCGCGAGAGGATCGGGTATTTTGGACTAAATTTGGAGCAAAAAAATATAAATTTAAGCACGCAAATCGCCGAGGTGCAGCTACGCTCATCCTATAAAAAAACGCGAAAAATCATCGACAATCTACTAAGTAACGCCATAAAATACTGCGACGAAAACGGCTCGGTAAGCGTAAATTTAACTCCCTTAGCGCTCGCGATTTCAAACAGCGGCGCAGGTATCGCGAAAGAAAATTTGCCGCGGATTTTTGATCTTTACACGCGGTTTGACGAGCGAAACGGCGGCTTTGGCATCGGGCTTCATATCGTTAAAACTTTTTGTAAAGAGCTAGGGTTTAAAATCTCGTGTAAAAGCGGCGAGGAGCTAACGGAGTTTCGCGTCGGTTTTGGCGGCAGCGCGCAAATTTAGTCCCGTTCAACGGCGGTGCGGTTGCCATCAAATTCGGCTAAACTTGATATACGAGCGGGAGTGCAAAGCAAATTGAACGGTAAAATCGCGAGTATCTTATCTTAGTCAAAATGCTCTCGCGGACGTCTGGGTATAAATTTACCCATTTGCCAAATTTCTGCCGTCCTGCTCTTTGCGTAAGATGCGCTTAGTTTTGCTCTCTTGCGTTAAATTTCGCTTAAATTTTAACGGCTTTGGATTTTGACACGAGACGGGCTTGATTTTGCGGAAGTTGACGTTATATTTATCGCTGCCGTCGCAGCGTAGACGCGCCCAAATTTCCGATGCGCCGTAGCTATGAGGACAGCTGTTTTGCCGTATTCGTCAAATCGCTCCGTCCGTGCGTGCTGGCACTTTTGCCGCTCGTTTGCGCCCGCCACCGTAGTTTTGTTTAAATTTAACTGCTTTTTTATTTTAAAAATGTAAAATCTCGTTTAAAACTTAAGGCACTAAATGACAGCACTTCTGGTAGCCGAATATATCGGCATCGCCTCGGCCGCCACGAGCGGATTTATCTTTGCGGTTAAGCGCGACTGCGACTGGCTGGGCATCTTTATCGCCGCGCTTCTGACTGCGCTTGGAGGCGGATTTATGCGTGACGCCATCGTCTCGCGCCCGCCGTATTCGTTTACGCACTACGCTCCGTGCATTATCGTGATGGCGATGCTCTTTTTATCGGCGTTTTTGCGCATTCACAAGCGAAGCGATATCGAGAAAAAATTTCTCTTCGTCACCACCGACGCCGTAGATCTGGTGAGCTTTTCTATCGTTGGAGCGATCGTGGCGCTGCAGTTTGGCTACAACGTCTTTGGCGTCGTGCTGCTCGCGCTTTGCAACGGCGTGGGCGGAGGCATGATGCGCGACGTGCTGTTTAACGAAGTGCCGTGGTGCCTAAAAACCGGGCTTTACGCGACGGTTAGTATCGTAGTGGGGCTGCTTTATTTTGCGATGGATTACGCCGGACTTACTAGCGTTTTTTGGGTGATGGGGCTTTTGGCGTTTGGTATCGCGTTTAGGCTTGCGGCGTATTACCTTGGCTGGCATTTGCCTAGACTCCAAAAGTAAAATTTACTTTATTTTGTATTAAGGCTAAAATCGATTTTGGTTTTGCGGCGTAAATCGCGCTGAAATTTTAAAATTTGATTTCTAAATGCTTTTTGTTTAAATTTATGTTATGGTTTTACGGAATTTAGCCGGTTGCAACGGCTTTGCCAAAGGATGCCAAATTTAGGCTAAATTTTGCGAACCTTTGCATTATTATGAACCAAAAGCTTGCAAGAGTGATGATTTTTGAAATATGCATTCAATATACTTTAATGAATAAAAAAATATAATCCAAATTCATTTTAGTACCGCAAAAAGGCTTTTTACGGTTGTTTTTAATCTATCTTGGGGAAAGAGTATGAATCTAATTTTAAAAAATATCATTTTTATTAAATTTATTTTTTTACATTTTTTTAAACAGAAAGATTTTCTAAAATATTTCATTTTTATTTATATGGTTTATTTCCTGGGATATTTTGCCTTGATGATAAATAACATAAACTACTCTGATGATTACTACAGGTCGGTGACAGGGCAGTTTGATTTTTTCCTTTTTAGTAGGTATATGTCCGAGTATTTATCGAAATTTATATATCTTAGCGAGCACAGAAATGTTCTAGCTTCGCCTCTAACGCACCTTTTATCTATAGGGCTTTTATCTATCGGCTCCATGGTTTTGGTTAAGGTTATTTTAAAAAAATACTCCAAACTAGGCTTAATCGCCAGCGTTATTTTAGGTCTAAGCCCCTATTTTTTAGAAAATATGAGCTATAAATTCGACAGTATCTTTATGACGATAGCCCTAGTTGCTCCGATATTTTCTTTTTTGTTTTTGAGGCGTAAACTCGCTTTTATCTTTGTTTCCATACTTTGCATGCAACTTACGCTTACGACCTATCAGGCTGGAAATTCCGCTTTTTTGATGCTATCTTTGTTTGCGGTTTTGGATGGGATTTTAGCCGGACGCAAGCCCTCTCAGACGCTTAAACTAATCGGAGTTTTGATTTTTTCTTATGTTTGCGCATTTTTGATTTATAGATTTTTCGTTATGCAAACGGTAGATAACTACACGTCAAACGAAATTTTCTCTTTAGGCCAAGCGTATGAGGGCATAAAAGGAAATTTAGAACGCGTTTACGAATATTACAGATTTACGTTTAGAAAAACCGTGTTTGTTTCTATATTTATCGCCGGCGTTTTTATGTTCTTCTTGGCGGCCGTTAAAACCGCGAAGATAAACAAAATACTAGCGGCAATTTTTACGATTTGTTTTATCGTCTTAGGTTTGCTTTTATCTTACGGCGCATATTTGATTTTAGTTAAACAGTTGTTTTTTTCTAGGATGTTTATGGGTGCTGGCGTATTTTTAGCGATAATTTTTATTTTTTCTCTAAAATTAGAGGTTAAATTTTTATCCTTTTTACCCAAATTCGTCGCTTGTATTTTGACCTATTCGCTAATAGTCCAGTCCTATGCGTACGCAAACGCGATGAAAGAGCAAGCTCAATACGCAAGATATAGAGTAGAGCTAGCGCTGCAGGACTTTAACAAAATCATTCCGGCCGGCGAGAAATTTGGATTTAACTCTATTTTTGGAGCCGATCTGAGATCGCCCGCAGCCGTAACGGCGGCAAAAACCTTTCCTATAATCGCACAGTCTGATATATTTAATATAAACTGGCTGTACTGGGCTTACGATTTGCACAAGTGGCACGAGGTTTGGGCTCCCGGGCTTTGCATGCAGGAGGGAAAAAAAGAAGTAAAGCGCATACAAACGCCTTTGCATACTCTAATAAGATACGACAACAACTGCGTTTCGATTATCTTTACGCCGCTATAAGGATAGGCTAATTTTGTTTAAACGTCCAAAATTTATGGATCAAAAACGTTATAATCGGCATAACAAAAATAATCAAGACGGTCTTTACGTAGCCGTTTTGATCCGTAAAATCGCTCAAAAACATAGCTATCAGTAGGGCAATAAACTGAATAAAGAAAAATTTAATGGCTTTTTTAAAATTTAGACCGCTTTTAAAAACTATTTTTGATTGAGCCAGATACGAAAAAACGTAAGCGACTAAAAAAGCGGCGATATTTGCGATTACGACGGAGCCTTTAGTAAAATACATATAAGTCCAGGCTACGCATATATGAATGAGCGTGGATAAAGCGCCCACTAGGCCGTATTTTACGACCTGCACTTAGTATTCGCCTTCTATTATGTAGCTTGGACGGCGCTTGGACTCGGAGTAGATTCTGCCTATGTATTCGCCTAAAATCCCTATCCCGATGAGCTGGATACCGCCCAAAAATAGCATAATAACCGCAAGCGATGCGTATCCTGGCAAATCTATGCCAAATATTAGGGTTTTTAAGATAATGAAGCTACCGTATAAAAACGATAAAAAAGAAACCAATGCGCCGATATAAAGCCAAATTCTAAGAGGCAGAGTGCTAAAGCTAGTTATCCCGTCAAGCGCGAAATTCCAAAGCTTCCAACCGTTAAAGCTGCTTTGTCCGGCCTCGCGTTTTTCTCTGACGTATTCGATGACGGTCGTTTTAAAGCCGACCCACGCAAAAAGCCCCTTCATAAATCGTTGATTTTCGGGTAGTTGCTTTAGCGCTTCTACGACTCTTTTGCTCATCAGCCTAAAGTCTCCGACGTTGTTTGGTATATCCACGTTTGAAATTTTGCCGTTTAGTTTATAAAAAAGATCTGCGCTTACCCTTTTGGCAAAGCTATCCGACGTTCTATCCGCGCGTTTGGCTAGCACGACGTCGTATCCTTCTCGCCATTTTGCTACGAGCTCTTTTATGAGTTCGGGCGGGTCTTGCAAATCTACGTCTATAGGTATCGCGGCCTCGCCTCTAGCTTTATCCAGACCCGCCGTTAGCGCGGCTTCTTTGCCGAAATTTCTTGAGAAATTTATAATCCTTATGTTTTTAAAATTTTGTTTCGCGTTTAGCAAGACGTTTAGCGTGTTGTCCTTACTGCCGTCGTTTATAAATACTATTTCGTACGGTTCGTTTATTTGAGCCAAAATTTCTTCTATACGTCGTAAAAACGGCTCTATCGTCTCTTCTTCGTTATAGCAGGGGGCTATTATGGAGATTGTCGGGTTATTCATTTTCTTTTCTTTGTAGTATAGCGGCGGCGATCGCGAATCCGCCGTCGTGGCTAATCGTTATTTCGGCGCCTTTTACGTTAAAATTTTTAATGATTTTTTCTGAAAATTTTACTTTAGGCGCATTTTTGTGGTCTTTGTAAATTTGAGCGTCAAAGAACGAAAACTCGGCCGAGATCCCGCAACCAAGAGCCTTGCTGATAGCTTCTTTGGCTGCGAAAAATCCCGCTACCGTAGCGTCCGTTTTTGCGATACTTATCTCTTCGTCGCTTAAAAAATATCTCAAAAAATCTTCGCCTCGCCGCTCTTTAAGCCTTGAGATTCGCGAGATCGCTACGATATCTATACCGATCATTGCACCACAAAGTCGGTAAAATAGATATTTTTTATATGACCGTCGGCTAAAACCTCGTTTAGGCGGTCTACTATCTCGTCTTTTAGGCGGTTTTTACCTTTTTGAGTGCTGACTTCTTCGTATGTTTTAGACGATAGCGTCGATACGATGATGTCTCTGATTAGCGGCTTTTTCTTGTCGATTTCAGGCGTTAGCGTCTCGGCGCTAAGCTCTAGATCGACCTTTGTTTTTAGGTATCTCGAGCCGCTTTCGCTAAGTAAATTTACGATAAACTGATCTAGCGGATAAACGGGCCCCATATTTATATAGTCGTTTGAGCGCTTGCCTGCGGTATTTTTAGGCGCCGAAGCTTGAACCTGCTCGGTTTGCGCCTGTACCGCTTGCGCTTGCGCGGCATCTTCGCTATTTCCCATTAGTAAAAACGCTAGTAACCCGCCGACTACCAAAAGAAGCAACAAAATAACGATGATGATGACGAGAACCAGCCCGTTTCCTTTTTTGCTTTGATTTTCCAAAATGTCTTCAGCCATTCATTCTCCTTAGAATTTTAGCTATAATTATATCTTAAATTTTTAAAAAATGAGAAGGCAATGGTACATAAAACAAATGCCGCGAGGTTTCTAGACGGAAAACATATCCCCTACGAGTTAGTCGAATACGAAGTGGACGAAAGCGATCTAAGCGCCGTTCACGTGGCCGCCGTTTGCGGCGAGCAAATAGAAAAAATCTACAAAACCATCGTCTGCGAATGCGAGCCAAAAGGCTACGTCGTAGCGTGCATACAGGGCGATTTGAGCTTAAATTTAAAAGCTCTTGCAAGACTAAGTGGGCATAAAAAATGCGAACTTTTAAATTTAAGAGAGCTTGAAAAAGTGACGGGATACATCCGTGGCGGCTGCTCGCCCATAGCGATGAAAAAGGCGTTTGAGACGTTTTTTGACGAGAGGATTTTAAAACAAGACTACGTCTACGTAAGCGCCGGCGTGCGCGGAAAACAGATAAAAATCGCGCCCCAAAGCTTGATAGAAGCCATCAACGCAAAGCTCGGCGACGTCGCCGTTTAGTAAAATTTAACCCAAAAATGCTAAAATACGAGCGTCTTAAAACAAAATAAATTTAAAAAGGTAAAATTTTGATAGAAGAAATTTTTAGAGAATACGACATACGCGGGATTTTCGGACAAGATTTAAACGAAACTAGCGTCAAGGCGATCGGGTTAAATTTGGGCCGAGAAATGCTACGCAGGGGCGCAAAAAACGTTAGCGTAGGGTATGATGCTAGGCTAAGCGCGGGCGAGATATTCGGTTGGCTGGTTAGCGGGCTAAATTTGGCCGGGATCAAGGTTTATGGTATCGGCTTGCTACCGACGCCGGTCGGGTATTTTAGCGTGTTTACGGATAAATTTGACGCAAACATAATGATAACCGGCTCTCATAATCCAAAAGAGTACAATGGCTTTAAAATCACGATTTTTAAGGATAGTTACTTCGGCGAGGATTTGCAAAAGTTAAAAATCGCCGTACTAGACGACATCGCTGCAAAAACGCAAATCCCGAACGATCTAAGAGCCGAGAAATTCGACATTGCGACGCCTTATAAAAATTTTCTTATAGAGCAGTTTGCGCATTTAAAAGCCTTACCGCTTAAAATCGTCATCGACTGCGCGAACGGCGCGGTTGGTGCGGTTTTGCCAGAAATTTGCGAGGTGTTAAATTTGGACGCTAAAATTTTATACCACGAACCCGACGGTAACTTCCCAAATCATCACCCAGATCCTAGCGAGGAGAAAAATTTAAGCGACCTAAAGGCCGCGCTCAAGGGTGAATTTGATATAGGATTTGGTTTTGACGGCGACGGCGACCGCATCGCGGTTCTAACCAAAAAACGCAACATAAAAGGCGACGAACTAGCATATCTATATAGTCTTGCGATGAAAAATCCCAGGGTGCTCGGCGAGGTCAAATGCTCGCAAAATATGTACGACGAGATCGACGCGCACGGCGGCAAGAGCTTCATGGGCAAGACCGGTCACAGCAACATCAAAAAGGCGATGAAGGAGCTAAATATCGATATGGCGGCCGAGGTGAGCGGGCATATTTTCTTTAAGGAGCGATATTTTGGCTTTGACGACGCGACGTACGCGATGTTTCGCGCGCTAGAGCTCGTGGCAAAAGGCTTTAACCTAGACGGCGAGCTTGATAAACTGCCAAAGGTCTTTAGCACCGACGAGATAAAAATAAAAACGACCGATGCGCAAAAATTTAAGCTGGTTGCAAAGCTAAAAGAGGTTTTGGTAGAAATTTACGAGAAGGGCGACGCGCAAAATTTGCTAGCAGGCTTAGGTAAGATAGCCGAGATCATCGACATAGACGGCGTTAGAGTGAGATTTGAGGACGGCAGCTGGGCGCTAGTGCGAGCATCAAATACGACGCCGGTTATCGTTACGAGATTTGAGACCAAGGATCAAAATTTGCTTGTAAAATTACAAGAAACATTTTTAAATTTGGTCGAAAATTTAAAGCAAAAGGCGTAAAAATGACAAACGTTATACTTTGCGGAGGTTCCGGTACGAGACTTTGGCCGCTATCTCGTACCCTGATGCCAAAGCAATTTATCAGGCTTTTTAACGGCAAATCACTCTTTGACCTTACGCTTAGACGCAACATGCACGCGCAAAAAACGATCATCGTTTGCAACGAGGCGCACTATTTTTTGGCGCTTGATGAGTGCGGAAGTAAAAAAATAGATAAATTTATCCTCGAGCCTTTCGGTAAAAACACTGCCGCGGCGATTACTTTTGCCGCGCTTTGCTGCGATGAGGACGAGATTTTGCTCGTTACTCCGAGCGACCATCTAATCGAGAACGAAGCGGAGTATAAAAAAGCGCTTTTGATCGCGCAAAGCTACGCAAGTCAGGGCTTTTTAGCGACGTTTGGCATAAAGCCTTGCGAGCCAAATACCGGCTACGGCTACATCAAGGCCGATAAAAACGGCGACGTGGAGCGGTTTATCGAAAAGCCCAATCTTGAAACCGCGACCAAATTTATAAAAGAGGGCGGATATTATTTTAATAGCGGTATGTTTTGCTTTAAGGCGGGCGTGTTTTTAAGCGAGATGAAAAAATACGCGCCAAGTATCGTAAAAGACGTTACGGCAGCGATAGAGGGCTCGGCAAACGAACCGAATTTGCTAAAAATAAGTCCGAATTTTATGGATAAGATCGAGGACATCAGCATCGACTATGCGCTAATGCAAAAAAGCCTAAATATCAAAATGGTGCCACTCGATGCGGGCTGGAGCGATATGGGTAGCTTTGACGAGCTGAGTAAAAAGATAAAAAATATCGGCGAATCGCTTCAAATCGACTCAAGCGAAAATTTCATCCTAACTAAAAAACCGACCGCACTTGTAGATGTACAAAATTTGCTCGTAGTCGATACCAAAGACGCGCTTTTGATCGCTAAAAAAGGCAGTTCGCAAAAGGTAAAAGAGGTTTATAAGCACTTTTCAAATTCATTTCCTGAAATTTGCGAAGCGCACACGAGCGTGTATCGTCCGTGGGGCAGCTACGAGGTGCTAGGCGAGGGTAGCGGCTACAAGATGAAAAAGATAGTGGTTAAACCCGGCAAAAGACTGAGTTTGCAAAAGCATTTTAAAAGAAACGAACACTGGGTCGTCGTCGAGGGCGAGGCGCTGGTGACGATAGATGATAGCCAGACGCCGCTAAGGCAAAACGAGTCCATCTATATAAAAAAAGAGCAGATCCACCGCCTAGAAAATACCGCAAACACCGATCTCATCATCATCGAAGTACAAACGGGCGAGTATCTGGGCGAGGATGATATCGTACGCATCAGCGACGACTACGATAGAATGTAAATTGCGCGGATTTTAAACCGACTAGATACGTAGACGCTTTTGCCTCGCGTAAATTTGCCGATATTTGGAACGATTTTGGCATTTTATCTTTATTTGTCGTTTTAAATTTGACGGCTGGCAAAGGATTTGGAAAAATATTTGTCGACACGGATTTTATGTAAAATTACTGTTTTTAAAGTAAATTTTAGGGGCTATCCGCCGATTTTTTGCGTCGGCGGGCGAGCCTTTATCTGCGGCTGCTAATAAAATTTCGCTCCAATTTGCGCTATACGGCAAACGCGACGCATCTGCGCGCTTAACCGCTTTGGGCGGCCTACGCTGGTGTCAATATTTTAGATTGAGCTCGTTTAGAAGCTTTGTATTAGGGCAGGCTAAATCGCCGTTTGCTAGATTTTACGTAAAATTTGCCTTAGAACCGAGGCACATAAAAATAAACTTTAATAGCCTATTGGACACATTTAAATAAGGCGCCATTGCCTTAAATTTAGGCCCGAGCATAAATGTCCGTAAAATTTAAAAGACTTAAAATAACCGCCTAAAATGTGATTTTTATTTGGCTCCGGCAACTGCAAATCGGCGTCTAAGATGCGCCGCTGCTCAAGTAGCTTTTTGGCGTATTCACGGCTTGCGACATATTAAGCCAAATAGCCCTAAATTTAGGCTAGGTAAAAAGCGCGTCTGTAAAAGCAAACAAAACCCGCAAACTCTTGAATCTGCGACAACTTAAAATTTGGTCTAATTTTGGAAATTTAAACTCGTTTTTTAAATCTTATTTTGTTTATTTTTCGTTCGATTAGATAGAAATTAATCAGTCCAAACGCAACCGAACCGCTCGTCACGAAGGCTAAATTTACGCCTCCCAGCCAAAACTCGCTTAGCCAAATAAAAAGAAAATGACTGATAAAAATCGCGTATGAAAGCGAGCCTGCGATATCGTTAAATTTAAGCTTAAATTTAAATCTCTCATGCGCTAGTACGACAGCAGCTCCGACTAGATAGCCGGTCGCCGTCTCTACGCCAAAGGCGCTAAATTCGTGCGAGTAAAAAAGATAGCCTGCCAGCGCAGCTACCGCCGCGTAAAAAACGGCGAGCTTGCCAAACTCTTTTTGATAGATCAAAAATCCCGTGTAAAACATAAAAAATACGCCGCAAACAAGCCTATATCCGTAGATATCGGCATTTATAAAGCCCAAATTTGCCGCTGCATAAACGCCTAGCGAACCGGTAGCTAGCGCGCAGCCCAGCCGTCTAAATTTGATCGCTAGCACGAGCAGGGCGTAGGCCTGAAGCTCGGCCCCTAGCGACCAAGCCGGCGGTATGATGAAATTTAGTCCCACGGGCGCGTCTATGACGGAAACATCAAGCCAAAAAAAGTAATTTAGAGGCGTGATAAGCGCATTTAGGAGCAAATTTTTTGCGCTAAAATTCGGCTGTAGATACGACGTCGCGCAAAAAAATAGCACCGTCAGCGCAAACGCAAAGAAAAACGCGGGATAAACGCGCAGAAATCTATCTTTTATAAAGTAGCTTATTTGCGCGTTTTGCGGCGCGATTTTGATAAAAACCTTTGATGTGACGAGTCCTGCTAGGATATAAAAAATCACGACTGCAAAGACGCCGATATTTTTGCCAGCTAGCCCGACGCCTACGTGCGAGAGCAGTACGAAATACGCTAAAATAAGCCTAATATAACCAAACATTTTGTTCCTAATTTTTGCTTTTTACGGCATTTTTCTGCTGCGCCTAGCCGGATTTTGCGGCGCGATTTTTCTCAAATTTCGCCGCTTTCGTTTTTTTGGCTACGGCCATTGCAAACTGCTAAAAATGACGCTTTTGCCGAGCTTTATTGCGCAAAGGCGATCGTCGTCTTTTTAGCCGGCTAGTTACGTAAAATTTACCGCCCGTATCCGCATTTTTGCCGAGTATGCATAAAATTTAAACGCCGAGCCTGCGCTTTTGCGTTTATTTGGGTTTTGATTTTACCGTAAATTTAAGCGTTTTGGGCTTTTGTATCTGATTTAAATTTTGAAGCAAATTTAAAGTTGCGGCAAATTTAAAAATCTCCACCGTCGCCGAATTTAACGCCAACGCCTAAAATTTTACAAACGAGGTCTAAGATTTCTAAATTTACCTCGCTCGCGTATTCGTCGATAACCTTAAAAACTTCTTGCCTCACGTCTAAAACGCCGTCCGCATGAGCCTTTGCGTAGGTCTCCTCGGCGATTTTAGCTAGCGTAAAAGTATCGATATCTCTTTGTCTCATCGCCGTTTTTAGCGTTTTTGAGAGCTTCCATTTTAGATTTTCCATATTTTTCCTTTTGCGTTTTTGCGGCGCGGGTTTTTGCAGCCAAAATTTACATCCACTCCAAAACCTGCGTGATGTCGCCTGCGACGAAGCATTTTAGCCCCTGCGCGTCAAGCGGCTTAGAGGGCACGATCGCGTTTTTAAATTTCTGCGTTTTGGCCTCTTTTAGGCGCTGATCGAGGTTAAATATCTCGCGAATCTCGCCGTTTAGGCTAAGCTCGCCCATAAATACGCTCTCTTTGCTGATCGGACGGTTTTTAAAGCTGGAAATGATCGCCGCGACTACGGCTAGATCGGCCGCCGTTTCGCCGATCTTGACGCCGCCGCTCACGTTGATGAAAACATCGTAGTGGCCCAGCGGGATCTCTAGCTTGCGCTCAAGCAGCGCCAGTAGCATATCTAGGCGGTTTTTGTCAAAGCCCGTGGAGCTGCGCTTAGGATACGCGCTCTCGCACACGAGCGCCTGTATCTCGACGCTAAGCGCGCGCGAGCCCTCCATCGTGATAGTGATCGCCGAGCCGCTAGTAGCCTTGCCTCGCGTGAAAAATTTGCCCGCGACATCGTTGGCACTGATTAGCCCGTTTTCGCTCATCTCGAAAATCCCTACCTCGCTAGTCGAGCCGAATCGGTTTTTAAAACCTCGCAGCATACGCAGCTCGCGGCTAGAGTCTCCCTCAAAATACAGCACCACGTCCACCATGTGCTCCAAGATACGCGGCCCTGCGATCGAGCCGTCTTTGGTGATATGGCCGATGATAAAGACGCAGATATTTTCGTTTTTGGCTAGTCGCATGAGCTCGAAGGTGATCTCGCGCACCTGCGACACCGAGCCCGGCGCGGAGGCGATTTTTTCGCTGTATAGCGTCTGAATCGAGTCGATGACGAGGATTTTATACTCGTTTTTGCGCACTTCGGCGAGGATGTTTTCGAGTAAAATTTCTGTGAGTAAAAACAGCCCGTCTTTAACCGCGTCAAGGCGCTGGGCTCGCATTTTGATCTGGCTCGCGCTCTCTTCGCCGCTGACGTACAGCGTTTTTTTGCCCTGGGCTGCGAAATTTGATGCGATTTTTAGCAGCAAGGTACTTTTGCCGATGCCGGGGCTTCCGCCGATTAGCACCAGCGAGCCCTCTACGACGCCTCCGCTAAGGACTAGGTCTAGTTCG
>NZ_CALHVN010000032.1 GCF_938039245.1 uncultured Campylobacter sp.
TATAATATATTTAATATCTTAATTATAAATTAAATTTTAGAGTTACAATTTTAAGTAAATATTGCGGATCTTATAAAAAATTTAATTTCAAATAAATAAAGCTATGATAAAATCCAAATCTAAATTTTACTCGGCAAAGCTCGCTAAATTTGAGTTCTTGCAACGTTTTAAGGATAAATTTGAAAGAAATTTTGATAACCAACGACGACGGGTTCGAGGCTAGCGGCTTGCACGCTTTAGCTAGCGCGCTGCGCAAACTACCGGACACGCGCGTCACGATAGTAGCCCCAAGCAGCGAAAAATCGGCTTGCGCGCACTCTCTTACGCTAACTAGGCCTCTTCGTTTCATCAAGCTTGACGACGATTTTTACAAACTTGACGACGCTACGCCCGCTGATTGCGTCTATCTCGCGCTTCACGCGCTTTATAAAAGGCCACCCAATCTAGTCGTGAGCGGCATAAACCACGGCGCCAACGTAGGCGAGGACATCACTTACTCGGGCACGTGCGGAGCGGCTATGGAGGGCGTTTTGCAAGGGATTCCAAGCATCGCGTTTTCGCAATTTTATAAGAGCGACGGTATCGAAAAAACAGGCTTTTTACTCGCCGAAGATATCGTTAAATTTATCGTTTCTCGCGTACTAAACGGCGAGATAGCGCTGCCGCCGCGCCAGTTTTTAAACGTAAATATCCCCGCCGTCTCGCCCCGCGAATTTAGAGGCTACCGCGTTGTGCCTGCGGGTAAACGCAGCTACGCCACGCACGCGATGCTTCACCGCAACCCGCGAGGCGTCGAGTATTATTGGCTCGGACAAGCCTCGAGCCTAGACTACGAGCAAAACGGCGAGTCCGATATCAGCGCGCTTAGCGACGGTTTTGCCTCGCTTACTCCCATTATGCTAGATATGACGGCGCACGCGAGTCTAGCCGCGCTAAAAACCGCCCTAAAGGATCAAATTTGAACGAAGAAATTTTAGAAAAACCGGACCGCTTTACGAGGTCTCGATGGCTATTAGGCGATGATTTTAAAAAGCTTCAAAAAGCAAATGTCCTAATCTGCGGCGTAGGCGGCGTAGGCGGCGTCTGCGCGGACGCGCTGGCTAGAACAGGCGTAGGCAAACTCACTCTCATAGATAAGGATGTTTTTGATATAACCAATCAAAACCGCCAAATTTACAGCGAAGCCGTCGGCGCGGTCAAAGTCGGCGAATTTGCCGCAAGATACGAGTGCGTGACGGCGCTGCAAGAGCTAATGACGCCGGAGTTTGTCGAGGATTTTGATTTTTCGCCCTTTGATCTTATTATCGACGCTATCGACGACGTGCCGGCTAAAGTCGCTCTCGCGCTAAAAACGCACGAAAAGTTAATTAGCTCTATGGGCGGCGCAAAGCGTCTCGATCCGACGCAGATCAAAGTCGCATCCATCTGGCAGACCTGCAACGACCCGTTTGCCAAGAAAATACGAGCCGAGCTTAAAAAAGCGGGGTTTAAAGGCAAATTTGACGTCGTGTTTTCGACCGAGCTACCAAAATGCGTGAAACTGGGCAGCTTTATGGGCGTGACGGCGTGCTTTGGGCTAAATTTAGCCGCGCTGGCGGTAAAAAAAATCATCGGCGGCAGATAACCGATAGCTTGCCTAGGCGAGCCGAATTTATGCTATCATAGCGCACCTAAAATCAAGGAAAAAAAATGAAAACATGCGTCATCTTAGCCGGAGGCAAAAGCTCGCGAATGGGCCGCGACAAAACGCTACTGCCTTTTGGCGGATTTGCGACGCTCACGCACTACGGAGCGCATAAATTCGGGCGGATTTTCGAGCGCGTATTCGTTAGCTCCAAATTCGACAAATTTAACCCGCCCCTACCGCTCATAAAAGACGTTAGCCCAGAGGAGTTCTCGCGGTCAAATTTGACCGAGGCGAGCGACAAAGAGGGCGCAGGGGCAAGCTCCGCTCAAATTTGCTCGCAAGATACGGCAAATTTGAGCCCTGAGGCCTTTTCTCCGATGCTAGCGCTTTATAGTATCCTTAAAAATTTCCCAAACGAAAGCGTCTTTATCATCCCGACCGACATGCCCTTTGTTAGCGAAAGCTGCGTGCGCGAACTATATAAATTTGCCCGCGAATACGATATGGTCATCGCTGCGGACGAGTCGCATACGCACTCGCTTTGCGGGTTTTTTAGCGGGGACTTAGCGAACGCCGCGGGCGAGCTTTTTGCCGCGGGCGAGCACAAGATCGGGCTTTTGCGTAGCCGTTGCCGCTGTAAGATCGTAAAATTCGCACGCGAGGACGAGTTTTTTAACATCAACTATCAGGCAGATTACGAACAAGCCTTAAAAGAAGGAAAAATATGAAAAAAATTATCGTTTTATCGGCGATTTTGTTAAATTTGGCCCTAGCCGCCCAGGCGGAAACGGCGAAGCAAAATTTAGCCCCGCAACCAGAAAATCTAGCTGAAAATTTAACCGAGCCAAGCGCCAAAGACGAAGCCAAACGACTCTACGAAGCCGCCGCAAAGCTCGAGCATGAAGGCGACAAAACAAGAGCCCTTCAGCTTTATAAACTAGCGGCTAAAAAGGCGATATTTACGGACGAGGACGGCGAAACTGCCGCCATGGAGCGCTCCGTGATAGCGCCGTCAGATAGCGTAGCGGACGCGCCCGTAGAGGAGCAAAAGATAGCCTCTAAAGAGCGCCCGAAAGAAAAATTCGAAAGCGGCGAGGCATACGACGTGGATGAAATTTTAGGCCTAAAAATGCACCACCTAAACTACCTCCTGCCCGCAACCTACGCATTTAACGACGTTGATGATAGGCGCAGATTTGAGACTGCATTTCAGATCAGCTTGCAAAAGCCGCTTTTTTACGACGTGTTTGATATGAACGAAACGATCTCGGCGGGCTACTCGCAAAGCTCGTGGTGGCAGACGGCTAAATCCTCTACGCCGTTTCGCGAGACAAACTACCGCCCCGAGATTTTCGTGACCGTTCCGATGAGATTTGAGGCGATATCTAGCCTTGACTACCTGCGTGCGGGGCTTTTGCACGAGAGTAACGGCCAGGGCGGGCAGAAGTCTCGCTCGTGGAACCGCGTCTATCTCGAGGCCAAGCTTTATGCCGGTAGCCTCGTTGTGATCCCGCGAGCGTGGGCGCGCATACCCGAGAGCAAGGGTAGCGACGATAACCCCGATATCGAAAAATACCTCGGTAACATGGATATAAATTTCGCCCTGCCATACCACGGCCACATCTTTACGGCGATGGTGCGAAACAACCTGCATTTTGATAAAACAAACCGCGGCGCAGGCGAGCTTGGATGGCTGTTTCCGTTTGGCAAGAGCGGCGTTTACGGCTACGTGAAGTACTTTACGGGATACGGCGAGAGCCTCATCGACTACAACCGCCACACCGATAAAGTCGGTATCGGCTTTGCGATTTTAAAGTAAAAGGCTAGCGCGCTCAAGCGGCGCAGTCAAGGTAAAAATCGCGGCAAAACGGCCAAAAGCGATAAGTCAAATTTGCCCACACAGACAAGCGCGGCAAATTTGACGAGCGGGCAATGCGCATAGCAAAATTTTACGCAAGGTTGCCGCCGCAACATAAGCGCAAAACCCAAGGAGATAGATGAAAAATTTATTAAGGTTTTTATCGTTTTGACCTGCGCGACTTCGCTGCAAGCAGGCGGCAACTACGCGCCCAGGCAGCAAAACGACGAACAAATCGCAACCTATGAGATATTTTTAAATACGACCTGCGCAACGGCGAAAAGGACGAAAACGGCAAAATACGCAACAGGCTCTACATCATCGAGTTAGACGCGAGCGGCACGCAGCTAAATCGCTACGTCATCGACGAGGCGGACGAGAAGTACAAGCGCAAGATCCCCGATGATCCCTCTACGAAGCTAAAAATCTCGCTCGTCGTCCGCAAAAACGAGCGCTGGGTGCTACTTGAAGTGTACTCAAAAGAGCACCGAAACTCGCCTGCGTTCACGGCCGAGAGATGCCTGTGGAATGGACTAGAAAAGGAGCTGCTGGAGGATTTTGACGCTGGCGAGGTGTTAAAACTGTACCGAAAGACCAAATGCTTCGACGCAAATTTGGGCTTTTTTACCGAAAATAACATAGCCGAATACCGCAAAGACGGCAAACCGTCGTATAAGGAATTCATTGGCGTTCGAACGGGCAAAAAAGAAACGACTTTTGAAAAATACGACGACAGCGGACGCCTAAATAGCCGCATATACCAGCTAGGCGGCGACCCGCTGCTTTTTGAGTTTTTCTACCCAAACGGCAAGCTAAAAAGCGTGATAGACCAGCGCCTATCGCTCGGCAAGCCGCTAAACGAAGCGGTTAAAATACAAAAGGAATTTAACAAAAAGGCGAGCTCTTAAAAGAAGTCGTAACCGACGCAAAAGCGGGCGCGGTGAGTATGAAATTTTACGGCTAAAACGGCAAAATCATAAAAACCAAAACAAAAAACCTCAGATAAACTAGATGCGGAAAAAGACGTGTTTTTAGAGCTAGACCAAATCGCTCGCGAGCTAGACGGGATCTACCTGCCTCTGGAGCAAGAGGGCATAACGGGCATGAGACTGTCGCCGCAATGCGGCTCTGGCGCGTGCGTACAGGCGATAGAAAAAGCGCAAGAAACTCTCGGCGTCAAATTTCCGCCTGCGTTTTCGCGACTGGTTTGTAAATTTGACTTGGGCGAATTTGAAGTTTGCAACGTACGCTTTGGTATCGGCGGCGACTACGCGGGCGAACTTGTGCGGCTAAACGGCACCGACGAATACGGCGGTAAATGGTGGCCAGACGAGGCGCGTCCTGCAAATTTGATAGTTTTTGCCGTGGGTGATCCGTGGATATTTTTGCTTGATTGCGCGGACGGCACGATTTATACGTGGCTGCTTGGAGACGAAGAGATTTGCGGCAGGCGCGTCGCGAGCGATTTTGAGAGATTTTTTAGAGCGCTTGCTAGTATCGATATCGCGCGACTAAGCAAAAAGCCTTGCCTTACGCAGAAAAATCGCTAAATTTGTCTAGGCTGACGACGATAAGGCGCTTGAGTTTTGGCGAGAAACGGCGGAAATTTGATAAATTTAACGTCTAGAGCTAGGATTTTTACGCTACAAATTTAAGCGCGGACGGCTTTGGCGGCAAATTTAACTAACTTCAAAACTCTAAATACGGCGATAACCGCTGCAAATTTTAACTCCTAATTTACAAATTTCACTCGCAAACCGGGTCAAATTTATATTATTTTTTGCATTCGGGTGCTAAATTTGAGCTCAAATTTGCCGTAAATTCGGCGTATAAATTTAAAAAGGCAAAAAAATGATAACCGCAAAAGCTCTTTACGCATCCGCAAGGCTTAGATCGCTACCCCTTAGCGTCTCGGGCGTGTTGCTGGGCAGCGGCGCAGCATACGGCGTGGGCGTATTTAGAGCGGATATTTTCGCGCTGGCGCTGCTTACGACGCTACTGTTTCAGGTGCTAAGCGACTACGCCAACGACTACGGCGACGCGGTAAAAGGCACCGACGACGAGGGCAGACTGGGGCCGCGCCGCGCGATCCAAACCGGGCAGATGAGTGCGGCCGAGATGAAGCGCGTCATCGTCGCTACGGCGCTGCTTTCGGCATTTTCTAGCCTCGCGCTAAGCGTTTTGGCGTTTGGCGAGCGGTTTTATCTCGTACTGCTATTTTTGGCGCTGGGCGGTGCGTCGATATATGCCGCTATCCGCTACACCGTGGGCGTGGGCGCATACGGTTACAAGGGGCTCGGCGACGTTTTCGTGTTTTTGTTTTTTGGCCTTTTGAGCGTACTGGGCTCGTACTTTTTATACGCGCGCTCGCTTGATGCGGCGCTGCTGCTGCCTGCGTGTGCGTGTGGGCTGCTAAGTACCGCCGTACTAAATCTAAACAACATGCGCGACATCCAAAACGACGCGCTCAAGGGCAAGCGCACGGTCCCCGTGCGTATCGGGCTGCCCGCGGCCAAGCTCTATCACTACGCGCTAATCGCGGGCGGGGCGGGCCTAATGTTTTGCTACTCGTTTTTACGCGGCGAGCCGGGCGTAAAACTACTCTACGTAGTTAGCTTTGCGCCGCTTATTTGGCACCTATTTTTCGTCTCGAAAGTGCGGGAGTGTCGCGACTTCGACGGACAGCTAAAGGTCGTCGCGCTATGCACGTTTGCGATGTCGGCGCTGTTTTTCGTCGGGGAGATTTTGGGCTAAGATTTTTACTTTGGCGCACGCGGTTTATCAAATTTGCCGTATCGCGAGCGATTTTGCTGATTTTAAGCATTAAATTTAACCCTCAAGCGTGTCGCACCGCCCGGTTTTTACCATTTACTAGTCGGCAGATTTTCGGCGTAGATTCGTCGCGCAAATTTAGTTCAAAATGCGGCAAAAGCTATGTATTTACCTTTTTTAAATACACTTTCAGAAATTTACAAGGAGAAAAAATGAAAAAATTAATCAAATTTTCGCTAGTAGCAGCGCTAGCGGCAAGCTTCGCAAACGCCGCAGTCTATGAGATCGACCCGGCGCACAGCAACGTAGGCTTTAAAATCAAACACCTAAGCATATCAAAAGTAAGCGGAAATTTCGGCAAATTTAACGCCGTGATCGACTACGACAAAAACGCCAAGGAGCTAAAAGCGCTCGAGGCCACCATCGAGACCGCCTCGGTAAATACGCAAAACGAGAATCGCGACGAGCATCTGCGAAGCGCGGATTTTTTCGATGCGGCGAAATTTGACAAAATCACTTACAAAATGGTCAAATTTGAAAAAGAAAGCGACACCGAAGGCAAGGTCGTGGGCACGCTCACGATGCACGGCATCACTAAGCCCGTAGTGCTAAAATTCGAGCTTGGCGGTTTTACTGCGGATAAAAACGGCAAGGAAGAAATCGGCTTTAGCCTAGAGGGCGAGACGAAACGCAAGCTCTTTGAGATCGGGCTAGACACCTCAGAGATCACGCTATCTGACAAGGTCGAGCTAGAGATCGAAGTCGAAGCGAAAGAAAAATAATCCCCAAAATAAGCCTAAAGCCTTTTTCGGGCTTTAGGCTTGTTAAATTTGAGCTTTTGGCCAAATTTAGGCTCGTGCTACGACTCGGCATAAAATCCGCACGGAAAAAAACTCAAACTAAAATTTGTTTTTACTCTCGCAAATTTTATTAGATAAAACGGCTATAAGCTCCCCAAAGCGCCGCGCTAAAATTTAAAATCCGTAGATCTCCGCACAAAAGACGAATTTACTACAAAACCCCTCACTCAAGCTAGCTAATCATACAAAGTAAACAAAAAACTCAAGCCGGCAAACCAATAAATTCGCCAGCCCCGTCACCGCATCAAAGCATAAATTTACCCCTTGCGCCCTAGCAAATATAGTCTCAAAGCCTGCTCTGCGGTCATTTTGAGATTGCGCGTCGCGGTTTGCTTATCCATCGCCTCCTCTAGGCTCACGGGCTCGTTTAATACGCTAAAAAACGCGTCGATGCCGTTTTCGTTACAGCCGCCGGCGCACGGCGACACGCTACCGGCTAGCGCGATGACGGGTTTGCCGTATTTTTTGGCGATTTTTGCCACTCCGGTCGGGGTCTTGCCCATCGAGCTTTGAAAGTCCAGTCGCCCCTCGCCGGTGATGATTAGATCAGCGTTTTTCACGTCCTCTTCGAGGCGAATTTCCTCCATGATGATGTCGATGCCGGGCTTTAGTTTGGCGTTTAGGTAGCTCACAAACCCGTACCCCAGACCGCCTGCCGCGCCTGCGCCCTTGAAGTTCCAAAATTCGCTCGAAAAGTGCTCGCTCGTCGCGCTCGCAAAGCTGATAAGCCCAGCGTCTAGATCCTTTACCATCTGCTCGTCCGCACCCTTTTGCGGGCCGTAGACGTAGGCCGCACCGTTTTTGCCAAAGAGCGGATTGTCCACGTCGCAAGCCACGAGGAATTCGCACTCTTGCAGCTCGGGCACTACGTTTTTGTTTGAGATTTTCGTGATTTTTATGAGGTTTTCGCCTTTACCTTCAAGCAGCTCGCCGTTTTCGTCAAAAAACTCATATCCCAGCGCGCTTAGCATGCCCGTACCCGCGTCGTTCGTCGCACTACCGCCGATACCGACGATAAATTTACGCGCGCCCTTGCTAATAGCATGCAAAATCATCTGCCCAAAGCCGTAAGTGCTCGTTTTCATCGGATTTCGGCGCTCTTTTTCCACCAGCATGAGCCCGCTAGAAGACGCCATCTCGAGGATGCCCAGCTCACCTGCTAGCGCGTACCTGGCGGGGATTTTTTCACCGAGAGGATTTTGCACGATGACGTCGATAAACTCGCCATCCAGCGCGTCCGCTAACGCCACCACGCTACCCTCGCCGCCGTCCGCAATGGGCTTAACCACCACCTCATCGGTCTCACCGGCTAGGGCTTTGAGACCCTCTTTTACGGCGTTGCCGGCCTCGAGGGAGCTGAGGGAGCCTTTGAAAGAGTCGATTGCTATTAGTATTTTCATCTGTTTTCCTTTTTTGTTAGCGGCTCGTCTTTTTCCTTTATACTTCGTTAGAAATATCGCCGAAGCTCGGTTACATACTACTTGTATGCGCCCTCGCTCGGCTCATTTCCGCCTCGTCTCCTCGTAGCGAAGTCTCGTTACGAGCGCTTGCGCGAAGTAAAAAGAAAAAATACTTCGCCTTAAATTTTACGGTCTGATTTTATCAAATTTAGTTTTAAATTGCGACGCTTACAAATGCCAAATTTGACTCCAAGCCCGCGACGCTTTGTTCGAAGAGCAAAGCTATGTCGCCACATCTCACGTGCAGTGGGGTTGGAGAGGGCTTCTGCATCGCTGCGCTAGTAGCTGCAAGCAGATCGTAAGTAGCCCCCCTCTTTTTTTCGCCGCCCAAGAAAAAAAGAAAAGCTTAAAGCTAAAATTTACCATTCTATCGCACTACAAGAGCAAATTTAACCCAAATCTGCCGTCAAATTTACAGTAAAATCAGCGATGCTACCCAAACCGTCGCCATACCCACGATACCCATTATAAAGGTAAGCATCGTCTGAGTCTTGTAGCCCTGCTCCGGCGACATCTTGCTAAAGTTCGTAACGACCCAGAAATAGCTATCGTTAGCGTGCGAAACCGTCATCGCGCCCGCGGCGATCGCCATCACCGTTAGCACCGCGCCCATCTCGCTAGTTAGCCCCAGCGCGCTCATCATCGAGCCGCTATCGGTGAAAAGTCCCATGATAGAGGCCGTCGTCGTAAGCGCCACGGTCGAGCTGCCCTGAGCGGTCTTGATGATAGCGGAGATAACAAACGGGAAAAATATACCCACGGTGCCGATGAGATGAGCGTTTGCCTTCATAAACTCTACAAAGCCGGCTTTAGCGATGACGTTACCTAGCACGCCGCCCGCAGCCGTGATGAAAAGGATCGGTCCCACGATCTTTAACGTTTCGTTGGTCATATGGTTAAATTCACCCAGTTTGCCCGTTTCAGCCAGCAAGATAACGGCAAATAGCACGCCGACGCCAAGCGCAATGATCGGGTTGCCCAAAAATAAAGCAAAACTCGCAAACGCACCTTCTAGCTTTAGTATCGAGACGACCGAACCCAGCGCCATCAGCAAAATCGGCATAAAAATCGGCGCTAAGCTCAAAAACGCGCAAGGCAGCTTGCCGTGCTCTTTGATGATCTCGTCGTAGCTCTTACTCACGCCTGCAAGATCCTCTTTTAGGCTCACTTTTGCGCCGATAGTCTTAGCGAAAAGATAGCCCGCGACGAGAACCGGTATCGAAACTACCGCGCCCACGGCGATGACTAGCAGCAGATTGTGCCCCACGCCCACGGCTCCGGCGGCCGCTATGGGGCCCGGAGTCGGCGGTATAAACACGTGCGAGGTGTACAGGCCGCACGAGAGCGCGACGGCCATAGCTACGGGGTTGGCGCCGATTTTTTCCTTTATCGCGCGGCGGATCGGATCTAGCACGACAAAGCCGCTATCGCAAAAGACCGGGATACCCACAATCCAACCCATGATGAGCATAGCTAGCTCAGGACGCTTGTCGCCTACGCAGCGCACGACCATGTCGGCCAGCTTTAGCGCCGCGCCCGTCTTTTCCAGCGCCATACCGATGAGCGCGCCCAGGATGATGACGATGCCTATGCTTTTAAATATCCCGCTAAATCCTTCTCCGATGATCGCGGGGATTTTGACCAGGTCGATGCCCGCGACGACGGCAAGAGCCAGCGAGGCGAGCATGATCGCTATAAAGGGATGAACCCCGAACCTAGAAATCAGCACGATCATAAAAACGACCGCGATGACGAAGCAGACGATGAGAGCAATACCGCTCATAACAGCTCCTTTCGGATAAAATTTTTACTTAACGCAATATTACCGAAATTTGTTTTTAAAATATCTAAATTAGATTTGAAACTTTAGTTTCATTTTATAATATGTGTAAATTCGGCAGATTAGCGGTCTCGTTTTGAGTTAGTTTTAACCTATAAGCGCGCAAACGGAGCAATCTCCACTCAGGCCTTTGCTTTGCTCGCAGCGACGAATACTAAAATTAGGCTTTGCGGCGATTTTACCGATTTGACTAGGTTTAGTCTTTGCTAGCCGCCTTAAACCCGCATCTTTATGGCGCAAACGAAAAATACAATTACGCGGTTTTGGCTGAAATTTTACCGAATGCGAGGTTTATAAAGTAGCTAAATTTTGGCGACTCGCGCTTTAAATTCTGTGCCTTAATTTCTTGCGCGCTGTCGCTAAATTTTAAGGGGCTTTGGGCGGATAGCGCGGAGGATCAATAAAACAGACAGCGGAGCTAAGCGCGAGATTAAATTTTATCTGTAAAATTTAGCTAATTACGAGGTAAATTTTAAAAATTTAGACCCATAAAGCCGCTATTTTCTAAAACGCAAGCTTTAAAAACGGTGCTTCTAGCCCGCCGAAGCTCTTTCACAAATTTAGCCTACGCGCTATTTTTCTGCGCGAATTTCACGCTTGCGTAGAGGTAGCTTGCAAGTCCTAGCGCGCCCAGTATCGCGCCCGCCTCGCCTATATGCTCAAGCCCGAATCTCGTTGCGATCTGATGCCCCAAAAGAGCTCCGCCGCCGATGCCTACGTTGTAAATTGCCGAGTAAATCGATATCGCGACATCGGTAGCATCCGGAGCTAGCGCCAAAACCCTAATCTGCAAACAAAGCCCAAAGCCGAAAATACCTATCCCCCAGACGAAAGCCGCGAGCAGCAACGCCGCGTCATTTGCGACAAAAGCTTTTAGCGTTAGAGCCGAAGCTAGGATAAAGAGGATCGAGCAGATTAAAAAAGCGTTTGGAAAATGGCGATAAAGCTTTGAAAAAAGCATGCTAGCAAGAATGCCCGAAGCGCCGAATGCAAGCAGGACGTAGGTTACGAAGTGGTCGCCCGCAGGGTTAAATTTCGCCACGAAGGGCTCGACGTAGCTATATGTCGTAAAATGCGCGCCTACGATCAAAAACGTCAGCAGATACAAAGCAAGCAGCATCGGGCGCCTTGCAAGCATCGGCAAGCTCGCAAGAGAGCCCGCGCGCCTGCTCGGCAAAGACGGTAAAATTTTCCAAAGAAACAGCGCTTCCGCCGCCGCAAGCGCGCCGATCGCAAAAAACGTGATGCGCCAGCCCAAAAGCTCGCCGACCACGCGTCCCAAAGGAAGCCCTAAAACCATCGCCAGCGAGGTGCCCAAAGCCAGCATGCCAATGGCCTGAGAGCCTTTATTTATCGGCGCTAGGCGCACGACGAGCGATGAGGTGATCGACCAAAAGATCGCGTGCGAAATCGCGATGCCGAGTCGCGCGATTACCAAAACGGTAAAATTCCACGCCACGGCCGCTAGGACGTGGCTTAGCGTAAATAGTACGAAAAGTTGTAAAAGCAGTCTCTTGCGCTCGAGCTTCGAGGTTAGCAGCATTAGCGGCAGCGAGAGGATACTCACAGCCCACGCGTAGACGGTGATTATGAGGCCTACGCTAGTAGCGTCCATGCTAAAATCCGCCGCGATGTCGCTTAGCAGAGCCACGGGGATAAATTCGGTCGTGTTAAAAATAAAGGCGGCAAACGCCAGCAAGGTAACCCTCACGTAGGCGATTTTATGGACGTTCATAGATTTTCTCTTTCCAGCTTTTAGATTTAGGTTTTTGCCCTTGATTTTAGGCTAAATTTACGTTCAAGCAAGGTTTTAGCGACCGATTTTATCTTAAATTTATCCGCAAACCGCAAACGTTTAAGATTGCGCGACTAGCCCAAAGCTAGCCGGTTTTAGGCAAATTTGACGCTTACCAAGCGCCCAAAGCCTCAAATTTTATTTTAGCTCCCCCCAATCTTTCGCCACGTTTAGGCTCGTTTTTAACGGTACGTTTAGTTTATAAATTTCTTGCATTATCTTTTGCGCCGCCGCGCCGAATTCATCGGTATAATCATCTCGCACCTCGAAAATCAGCTCGTCGTGTATCTGCAAAAGCATCCTAGCGCGCTCGTCTAAAAGCGGGCGGATTTTTACCATCGCCATTTTGATGATATCCGCAGCCGAGCCCTGAAATATCGTATTTACCGCCTCGCGCTCGTACATCGCAGTTTGCATCGGCGTCGCGGTTGTAAAGTCAAACAGCCGCTTCCTACCAAGCAGCGTGCGCACGAAACCCTCGTTTTTGGCCGCAGTTTTTATCCCTTCTAAAAAACCCTTTATCGTAGGGAAAGCTTTAAAATAGCGCTCGATATACTCCTTTGCCTCGGCGCGCGTGATACTTACTTGATTTGCCAGCTTGCTCGAGCCCATGCCGTAGATGAGGCCGAAATTTATACTCTTGGCCACCGCGCGGTTTTGCCCCTCTGCGCTGCCAAATATACTAATCGCCGTGCGCGCGTGGATATCCTCGTCGTTCGCAAATGCCCCAAGCAGCGCGGCGTCGCGGCTAAAATGCGCGAGCAGTCGCAGCTCGATCTGGCTATAGTCAAGCCCTACAAAGCTAAAGCCGCTTTTAGCCTCAAAGCAGCCGCGCACGTCTTTAGCTAGGTTGCCGCGAGCGGGGATATTTTGCAGGTTCGGGTTTTTAGACGAGAGCCTGCCCGTACTCGTTCCCGTCTGGATAAAGTTCGTGTATATCCTGCTGTTAGCGTCTTTTTTAGCTAAATTTAGCAGCGGTTCGCAGTATGTGCTTTGCAGCTTATATAGCTCGCGGTATTCAAGCAGCTTAGAGATGACGGGATGCTCGTCTATGAGCTCTGCTAGTACGGCTTCGTCGGTGCCGTAGCCCGTTTTGGTTTTTTTCTTTACGGGTAGTTTTAGGTGCTCAAACAGCACTTCTCCTAGCTGTTTAACGGAGTTGATATTAAAATTTTCACCCGTTAGCTCGTAAATTTCAGCTGTTAAGGCCTTAATCTTAGCGTCGTTTCGCAGGATCAAATTTTGCATTTTCTCGCGGTTTATCGCGATACCCTCGCGCTCCATATCAAAAAGCGTGAGGATAAAAGGAAACTCGTGCGTATCTGCAAGCGCGAGCAACACCGGATCAAGCAAATTTAAAAAGCTTTTGTAAAATTTCAGCGTTATCCATGCGTCTTCGCTCGCGTATTTTGCCGCGTTTTCCAGCGCCACGGACGCGAAGGTCTCGCCGCGCTTTACCACGTCTTCAAATTTGATCGTGTCGTAGTCGTAGAGTCGCTTGGCCAGCGCGTCCATGCCTACGCTTGAACCCGGATCCATGAGCCACGCTAGTATCATCGTGTCTTTAAAATTTACGGGCGGTTCTAGCCCTAAATTTCGCTTTACGACCTTAAAATCGTACTTTAAATTTTGCCCGATCACGCAGCCTTTGTAAATTTGCGAGATCGCCCAAGCGGCGAATTTCTCGCTTACTTGCCTAGGCACGCCCAGATATTCGTGCGCCACGGGCACGTAGTAGGCTTCCTCATCGTTAAAGCAAAAGCTAAAGCCCACCAGGCGGGCGTTTTGCGTATCGACGTCCGTAGTCTCGGTGTCAAAGGCCACGAGCGTGTCCGCGTCTATATTTGCCAGCAGCCGCTCGATCTCGCCCTCGTCCGTTAAAAGCCGCGCGTTAAAACCGAGCCTAAATTCCGCGTTTTCGCCCGCATTTTGACTGTTTTGTAGCGCTTTTAAGAGGCGGTTTAGATCGTATTCGCGAAGGACGTCCGCCACCTTTACGAGCGGATTTTGTTCGGGAAATTTCGCCTTTTCAAAATCTATCGCATCGGTCGCGTCGTCAAATAGCGAGGTTAGGCGCTTGCTTAAAAACGCGCTCTCTCGGCCTTCTGCCAGCATACCGCGGATGCGCTCGTTTCGCACTAGCGGCAGGTTTTCGTAGATGCCTTCTAGGCTGCCAAATTCGCCCAAAAGCTTTTTAGCGCCGACCGCGCCGATACCTTTTACGCCGGGGATATTATCCGAGCTATCGCCCGCAATCGCTAGAAAATCGCGAATTTGAGCAGGTAAAACTCCGTATTTTTCAGCGCAGCTAGCGCTGTCGTGGTCGATCTTGCTTTGCGGGCTATAGATGCTCACTTTGCCGTCTTCGATGAGCTGATAGAGGTCCTTATCGTGTGTCACTATGCGTACGAATATATCCCGCCGCTTGCACTCTTTTACGACGCTAGCGATGATGTCGTCGGCCTCGTAGCCTTCGCGGCTTACGGCGGCTAGGCCCATTTTTTCTATCATTTCGATACAAACGGGCAACTGCTCTTTTAGCGCTGCGGGCGGCTCGGAGCGGTTGGCTTTGTAGTTTCCTAGGATCTCGTGGCGCAGCGTTTTGCCCTTGCTATCGAGCGCAAATATGATGTAGTCGCTTGCGAATTCGTTTTGCAGATTCATAATAAAATTTGCAAATCCGCTCACCATGCCGCTTGGCTTGCCCTCTTTGTTTTTAAGGCCGGGCATCGCGTAGTAAAGTCTGAAAAAAAATCCGAAAGTGTCGATGATCGTTAGCGTTTTTTGGCTCATTTTTTATCCTTTTTTGGGCTAATTTTACAAATTTTAGGCAAAAAGTAGGCTGATTTTTGATTTTATTTTAAAAGGACGCGAAAATATAAACGCGGGTACAGGCATGCCCCGTAAATCGGCGTAAATTTAATCTCGCAGCCGCTTTGCAAGCATTGCGCGCTCATAGCTCCTTGTCACGCTCTATTTTCTATGATTTCTTGCATAAATTTTAGATATTTTACGGCGCCTGCGAGCAAATTTCCTAAGCCTGCGTGCGAGATTTTTTATATCAAATATGTCCGTTACGCCGTTTTTCTCGCCGTTTATATCATAAATATAAATTCGCCAAACGTCTTTGCCGCGCGCGAAAATGCCAGATTTTTTATAAATTTTGCAGCGGGATTTTACGTATTCGTAGCCGAAATTTGCGGCTAGCTCGCTCAAACGCGCGCTAAAATCATCGCAAATTTTACGCGCGCAGCGTCCGTTTCGCTCCGCTTCGTTTGCGGCGCGGTTCGGTCTAACTATCCGTAAATTTTCTTTAAATTCGCAAGATTTGCGCTCAAATTTAAAAGCAGCATATCAGCCGTCACCAGTCTAGCCATCGCGGTAGCTACGACGCTGCCACGCACGCCGATACACGGATCGTGCCGCCCGCGTAGCTCGCAGAGGGTATCCTGCCCGCGCACGTTTTGCGTCGACTGAGATAAAAATATCGACGGAGTGGGCTTAAAATGCGTTTTTATCACGACCTCTTGCCCGCTAGTCATACCGCCCAGCGTTCCGCCCGCGTGGTTTGAGGCAAAGCCGAATTTTTCGTTTGAATTTGAGCCGCGGCAAGCCTCGCCGTCCGCCTCGCTTTTACATTTGTCAAATTTGCCGCCGTTTAAATTTGCTAGCTCGCTCGCGCCCTCAAGAGTAGAGTTATCCGCGCCCGAATTTACGCCCGCATACATCGCACCCATCGAGTCGTTATTTTTGCTGCCGCGCATCTTGCTCGCGTTCACGCCTTCGCCGATTTCTACGGCTTTGACGCCGTTTATGCCCATCATCACAGCTGCGATTGCCGCGTCAAATTTATAGTATAGCCCCTCGCCAAGCCCCGCCGGCGCGCCGCGGATCACCGTCAAGACGCTAGCTCCGACGCTATCGTGCCCCTGCTTGGCTTTTAGGATTTCCTCTTTCATCGCCTCTTCGTTACCCAGAGAAAATATCTCCGATCGCACCGCGAGATCAAAGTCTAACCGCTCGCCGCACGAAATTTCGCCCACGCTAGCCACGCCGCTTTGCACGCTGACGCCAAATTCGCCCAGCAAAATTTGAGCTATCGCGCCGCCCGCCACGCGCACGGCCGTCTCTCTAGCCGAGCTGCGTCCGCCGCCTCTGTGGTCGCGGATGCCGTATTTACGGTAGTAGGCGTAGTCGGCATGCCCCGGACGAAAGAGTTCGCGTAAATTTTCGTAATCGCCCGATTTTTGATTTTCGTTTCTGATGATAAAACCGATCGGAGTGCCTGTGCTCACGCCATCAAACACGCCGCTTAAAATCTCTACGCGGTCGCCTTCGCTCCTTGCCGTCGCAAATTTCGAGCCGCCCGGCTTTCGTTTGTCAAGCTCGCTTTGGATAAAATTTAAATCGATACGCACGCCTGCGGGAAAGCCGTCTAGCACGCCGCCTATCGCCGCTCCGTGACTCTCGCCGAACGTCGTTAGCGTTAGTTTGCGTCCGAAAGTGTTCACTTGCTCTCTCCTAAAATCTCAAGCGCGGTTTTGGCGGCTTTTTGCTCGGCTTCTTTTTTGCTCTTGCCTGCGGCTCGCGAGATCTCGCGCTCGTTTAGTATTAGTGCAATCTCAAATTCTTTCTTGTGATCGGGGCCTTTTGAGCCGACCAGCACGTATTTTGGTATCTGCGCAAAGCGCGCTTGGGTTAGCTCTTGCAGTGCGGTTTTGTAGTCTTTTACCATGCGCTCGAAATTTATATCGGGGTAGCATCTCTCAAAGGCTTTTAGGCTGGCCGCGCGCACGGCGTCAAAGCCGCTTTCTAGGTAGATCGCGCCCATCAGCGCCTCGAAAGCGTCCGAGAGTATCGAGGCTTTTAGCCGTCCGCCGTTGTGCTCCTCTGCCGGCGAGATGTTGATGAGTTGGCCCAAATTTAGATATTTAGCCAGCTCGGCGAAGCTTTTTTCATTTACGAGCGCGGCTCTTAGTTTGCTAAGATCTCCCTCGCTTAGGCGCGAAAATTTGTGAAAAAGATAATCCCCGATCACCAGATCCATCACCGCATCGCCCAAAAACTCGAGCCTTTCGTTGTTTGCGCCGCCTTTTACGCTTTTGTGCGTGAGCGCGGTTTTTAGCAGCTTTTCGTCTTTAAATTTATATCCTAATTTCTCTTCCAAATTTCGCATTATTCGCCTTTTAAGCTATTTTTTATCTTTACGGCTTGCTCGCGCGCCATCTCGTCGCAAAGCTCGTTTTGCGGGTGCCCGGCGTGGCCTTTGACCCAGATCGCTTCGACCTCGTGCGGCTCGCTTGCGCTTAGATACTCCTGCCACAGCGGGACGTTTTTTACGTTTTTAAAGCTTTTTTTGACCCAGCCCTCTAGCCACGCATTTACGGCGTTTGCGACGTATGAGCTATCGGTGTAGAGCTTTACGCGGCAGGGCTGCTTTAGCGCTTTTAGTCCCTCGATCGCAGCGCGCAGTTCCATTTGATTATTCGTCGTGTGCGCCTCGCCGCCGCTTGCCGTTTTTTTGTGCTCGCCGTACTCTAGGATGTACGCCCAGCCGCCCGGCCCCGGGTTATCCAGGCACGAGCCGTCGCTAAAAAGGCATACTGTTTTCATCGGGTTTTTCCGTGATGTGGGGCAAAATTTGCACGCTGCCTAGCTCGCTACACATCGGACAGCGGTAAAAATGCATCGGAAAGGCGTTTTTGCAGCTCTTGCAAACGTAGTTAAAGCTAAGCGCGGCCTTGTCGTAGTTTGCCGCTTTTAGTCTCTTTAAAACCTCTAGCTCAAAGCCCAGCGGCGCGCCGTCTTCGTCGCTCATACCTTTGATGAAAAATAGGCTCTTATACTCGGGGTCGGTTAAATTTACGGGCGTATTTTGATAATAAACCAAATCCAAAACGTCCCATAACGGCGGGAAATCGCTAAAATCCTTAAGCCCCGAACCGTTTAGATTTAACCTCTCCATCGCCATGCGCCGCACAAGCGCAAATTCGTCCTTTAGGGCTAAAATTTCGCCGATTTTAGCCGCTTCGTCCCTGCTTTTATCCGCTAAAATTTGCAGCGCCTTTATGTAGGCCGTCTGCGCTCTCACGCCCTCGCCGAGCTCCTGCAGCGCGTCCAAGGCCTGTAGCGCGCCCTCGTAGTCTTTTAGTTTTTCGAAAATTATCGTTAGCGATTTTAGCGCGATTTGATTTCGCGGAGAGATTTTTAGCGCCTCTAAAAAGACGCTTTTTGCGCGCTCTAAAAAGCCCGCCTTAAAATAAGTCTGACCAAGATCGGTAAAAATTTGCTCCTTTGCCGCTCGGTTTTTAGCCCGCTCTAAAGCTACGGCATAGACGTTGATAGCCTTTTCAAAATACCCGCTTTTTGAAAACGTCCCAGCCAAAAAGCACATCGTAGCCGTATCTGCGCCCGAGTTTATCAAAAGCTGCTTGTTTTCGTCGCTCAGGCCTTGAGATTTGCCGAATTTTTTCAAAAATCCCGCGATCTCCGCCTTTTCGTCCTTGCTCTTAAAAACGCCCCACGCATAGCTAAAAACGGCGATCACGAGCACTGCGGCGACTAGCACCACGAGGCCGAAAATCGGGTCTCTAAATTCGATAAAAAATATATCCAAAATGCCGCTTTCTAAAGTCAAATTTAACGCCGATTATAGCAAAACGATTGTATAATCTCGCTTATGATCGATCCAAAATCAATAGAAAGACTAAAAGCGCAAACCGATATCGTCGATATAGTCGGGCACTATCTGCCGCTAAAAAAAAGCGGCGCGAACTTCGTGTGCGTATGTCCGTTTCACGACGATAAAAACCCGAGCATGAGCGTGAGCCCGTCGCGCGGAATATTTCACTGCTTTTCGTGCAAAGCAGGCGGCGACGCGATCAAATTCGTGATGGACTACGAAAAGCTAAGCTACCCCGAAGCCGTCGAAAAGATCGCGGGACTGCAAAATTTCACGCTAAACTACGTGCGCGGCGGCGAACCGGCGAAGGAAAACAAGCACATCTTAGAAAACGCAAACGCCTTTTACCGCTCGCTGCTATATAAAACGCCAGCAGCCATCGAGTATTTATATTCGCGCGGTATCACGGACGAGCTAATAGATAAATTTGAACTAGGTTTCGCGCCCGAGAGTGCACAGACGATAAGGCTACTGCAAAACGATCAAATCGAGCCCAAAGAAGCCCTAGAAGTCGGCATCGTAAAGCAAAACGAAAACGGCATCTACGCTAGCTTCATAAACCGCATCACATTTCCTATCTATACGCACGCGGGACGGCTCGTGGGCTTTGGCGGACGCACGATCAGCGGAAACCCCGCAAAATACGTAAATTCGCCCCAGTCCGCGGTTTTTGACAAGTCCACGCTTTTTTACGGCTATCACCTGGCAAAGCGCGAAATTTTTACCAAAAATCAAATCATCATCACCGAAGGCTACATGGATGTCATCATGTTGCATAAGGCTGGCTTTAGCAACGCCGTAGCCGTGCTTGGAACCGCGCTCACGACCAAGCACCTGCCGCTTTTAAAACGCGGCGAGATTAGCGTTATTTTGTGTTTTGACGGCGACGACGCGGGTATAAACGCCGCGACGAAGTCCGCTCTGCTGCTCGCGCAAAACGAAATCGACGGTAGCGTCGTCATTATTGAGGGCGGCGCAGATCCCGCCGATATGGTCGTCGCAGGCAAGATAGAGTATCTGCGGCAAATTTTTGAAAGCGGCACGGAGATCGGCGAATTTTACATCAGGCATCTAGCTAGCGGCTTTGATCTATCGCGCCCCGTGCAAAAGCAAAAGGCGCTAGAAGCGATCCAGGCCTTTACGGCGAGTCTAAAACCCGTCGTCGCAAACTCCTACGCGCCGCTCGTGGCTAAAATTTTAAAGATAGCCGAGGGGTCGTTTCGCCTCTCTCGCAGATCAAATTCGGTGGTGCAGCAAGGCTACGGCGGGACTGAGCAAAACGCGCAGGGCTACGAAACGCAAAATTTCCGCGCAAACTCGGGACGCAAAGACCCGCTAGAAATCCAAATTTTAAAAACAATGATAGAAAACCAGAGTCTAAAAAAATTTATTTTAGAAAATTTAAAGCCCGATTATTTCGCGCGCCACAGGGCAGTCTACGAAGCGATAGCAGCGGGAGCGGACGCGAACGATCCGTCCGTGCGCGAGGTGATGTTTGAAAAATACGAGGCATTTAAAAACGAGGAGGAAATTTTACAAAATCTAAAATTTTTTAAAACAAGATTTTACAAAAATTTATACAAAAAGTATTCGGCGTCGCAAATCTCGCTAGAAGAAAAGCAACCGATACTAAAAAAAATCGACGAAATTTTAAAGGAACTTAAAAAATGAAAGCGTTAGTTTTATTTAGCGGCGGGCTTGATAGTATGATCTCTATCAAGCTTTTAACCAGCCAAGGCATCGAAGTTACGGCGATCCACATCGACATCGGCTTTAGCGGCGACGAGAAAAAGGCGGAAATTTTACGCCGCCGCGCGAACGAAGCCGGAGCCGAGTTTAAGATCGTAGATATCAGAAACGAATACCTGCGCGAGGTGCTTTTTACGCCAAAGCACGGCTACGGCAAGCACTTTAACCCCTGCATCGACTGCCACGGATATATGTTTAAAACGGCGCTTGCGATGATGAGCGCGGAGGGCGCTAGCTTTATCGCTACGGGCGAGGTGATCGGCCAGCGTCCGATGAGTCAGAGGCGCGACGCGATGGCGCAGGTCAAAAACGCCGCAGGCGACGAGGACGACCTAATCTTGCGCCCGATGTCCGCGCAGCTGATGAAGCCCACAAAGCCAGAGCGCGAAGGCTGGGTCGATCGTAGCAAGCTGCTGGGCATCAGCGGACGCGACCGCAAAAGGCAGCTCGCGCTTGCCAAGGAATTCGGCTTTAGCGAATTTGAGACGCCAGGCGGCGGGTGCTTGCTCACGATCGAGAGCTTTGCGAATAAAATCAAAGATTTCATCAAATTTGACCCCAATATGACTAGCGCGGATATGCAGCTGCTGCGCATCGGACGGCATCTGCGCCTGGCAAACGGTACCAAAATGGTCATCGGCCGCGACGAGAACGACAACGCCAAACTGCTAGCCCTAAATAATCCAAAATTTACGCAGATCAAATTTGACGGCGATATCGTGGGCGCGACTAGCCTCGTGGACGCTAAATTTAGCGAGGCTGATCTTGAGTTTGCCGTGCGGCTGGCACTTGCCTACACTAGAGCCGATAAAGACGCGGCAGTGCGAGCTAAAGTCAGCGAGCGCGAAATTTGCGTGAAGCCCTTTGAGAGTAAAGAGCCTGCGCAGGAGTTTTTCGTAAATTAAATTTACGCATTTAGATTAAAGCTGCGCGCCCGCGTTAAATTTTGCGGATTAAATTTAAAAATGCGCGAGATAGTTTAAAATCGCAAGCCAAATTTAAGGGCTTTGGGTTTTAAAATCATCCACAAAAGCAACCTACCGACTAAATTTGGCGGCTTAATCGCAAGCCACATTTAACGCGTTTTGCCTTAGCTTGCGGTCGCTTAGCCAAAACCATCGACACTAGAACCGAACTTTGAGCTTTAATCTACCGCAAGTAAAAAAGGCTAGACGTAAATTTAAGCGCATTAATAAAGACGCTTTTTTGGCTTAAATTTACCCTCGTAGCGCGCCTAAAGCAAGCAGAGCCGTAAAACTAGCTCTTGCGGTAAAAGCTAAATTTTGCTTGCAAAAGGCCTTTGGCGGCGATTCAAAGACGCGATTTAAGCGGTAGATAAATTGCGCGCTGATTTGGCTATTTTTGAGCTAAATTTAGCTAGGGGACGCGCAGCGATGTGGTTTTATTTTTAAGATTTGGCTTGTTTTTTGAGCTAAATTTAGCTTGTATAACGGCGATTTTTCGTTTGCTAGCGGCTAAATTTATAAACGCCGCAAATCTAGGCGCCCAAGCGATTTTTAACTCTAGATATTGCTCTTTAAAGTCCCGCAGCTTCGCCAAAACGCTCTTTGTAAGATTTTTGCTATTAATCGCAGCCAAATTTACTATGCGGCGGTTTGTGCCAGTTTGCTTGCACGGCTCGTACGCGCGCAATGTTTTATGATTTTCATCCACACCAAGCGCGAAATAGCCTAAATTTATCTACTCGGATGAAAATTTAACGATTTTACCGCCTTGATTTTGCGTATTTGCGCGCTAAAAAGTAAGCTTAAAACGGATGCTTACGGTATTTTGCCGTTAATTTATAGCTGCCGCGCACCGTAAATCCCAATTATAACAAACCGCCGCGAAAACTCGTCTTTTCTTATTTTACGGGCTTTAAAGCGGCAATGCGGCCCAAATCCGTTTGCCGTTTCGTAACCTTAAGACAAAACAAGCCTTAATTTAATTTTACCGTGATAAAACCAAAATATTTTCAGATTTTATTTTATTTTGATATATTTTAAGTATAATTCTCAATTTAATATAATATGAGAGTTTTTGCAATGGATTATCAAGGATTATTTTTAACGGCGCAGTTTTTAAACGATAGAAAAAAGGCGAGCAGAAAGGAAATAACGGCGTTTTTAGCAAAAAGCATAAACGCCTCGCAAAGCAAAGCCGACGCGCTCATAAATGCGTTAGCCGCAAGCGCAGCTATTTTAAATTTGCCGCCGCCGCAAAGACTAGTCGTAAAAACAGGACGCGGGATATACGAGATAAGCCAAGCCGGCGAAAAAATACTAAAGGGCAAAGACGCGCGGCAAAATTTTATGCGAAAACTAGATGAAATTTACGGCGCCGCGCAAAAATTGCAAACGCTAAAACGCTCCTCGCCCAAGATACGAGAATACGCAAAAGACGTCGCTTTAGCCTTGCTTTGCGAGCTAAAAGATAAGTTAGTCGGCGAGTTAAAATCAAAGCCCATGCAGACATTTAAATCGCTCGCGCTAAAACTCGTTAAAAAACATAAAATTTTAGGCAAAATTTATGCCTTTAGACATATTTTTATCGCGGTTTTGGCGGCCAAACTCGCATTTGAGGCCTTTCAAATCCTAAGGCACAGGCGCGAGAAAAGACTGCAAACGGCTACTCTAGGCTAAATTTAAACTTTCATAGCATTTGAAGGCGAATAATTAAATTTATACTTAACAATATGCAGTAAAAAAATATAATCAAAAAATAATATATTAAATATTTGACGGTAAATATCGTAACTACTGCCGCCTCAAGCAATCGAACGGTGCTTGCGACGCATTCGTTATCTACGAAAATAACAAAGCGGTCTATATAATGCTTTATAAATATTATTATTTTTAATAAAAGCCCAATATCAAATAAAAATCCGAATACGATAGGAGAAACGAAGATTACAATTATGAATTTACTAAAACTAAAATTCGCATATCTAGGCGTTCCCCAAAAATCAAGCTTTACGGAGTAAAATTGAGACGGAAATATCGCGATACCGATCAATACGCCGGCTAAAATTTCGCTCAAAACGCCCATAGGCACCGGCAAATTCGGCGCAAAACTATGATACAAATAGCACGCAGCGACCAACCGCGCCACAAAAAGTGAAAATGCGATATGAACCATAAACATCGCAAATCTAAGAAACTTTTCGCCTTTTGTCGGCACATCTACGCTTAAATTTATCACTTCATTATCTTTACGTTTTTGTTGATTAAAAACTCTTCCAAATTTTTAATATCGCCAGCATTAAATAACGATAAATTAACTCTTGCAAAATAAAATACGGAATCGACGGTTTTTATAATCATATATTTATTTATAATTTTAACGTATTTTATTTTTTCATAATCTACGCTTCTTTCTCTAAACAAATAATAAATACTTAAAAAAGTATCGTAGCAGGATATCTTTTTTATAAAATACGAATAAAAGTAAATTTTTATAAAATAAAAAATACCTAATATACCGATAAACGAATAATTATTACCGATTAACATCAAATAAATAGATGCGCTAAGCATAACGATTTAAAACAAAATCTCAAATGCCCCGCCGATATATTTAGTACGTTTCACGCTAAGAAGCGTTTTGGGCATGACTATCTCTATATATGCTCCGCTACCGTCGGCAGTCTCTATACGCATCACGTCGTATAGTTCCTTATCGTATTCCTCGTCAAATTCATACTCTACGTTTTCTTCGTATTTTTCTTTTTCCATATTTCTTCCTATTTTTTATTTATTATACATTTATAAAATAGTTTTTTGCTTAATTAAATACTTTTTAATTTCAAAAATCCTCTCGCCTGCGCGTTTACTTTTAAAAATAGATATGTAAATTTAGCTAAACGTAGTTAAAATTTAGTGGCGAACTAAAAGTAAATTTATACGTAAATTTGACAAAAAACTCAAGCCTAATTTACTCTAAACTAAAAAACCGCCTCATCTTACGTCTCCAGTCGTCTTTTGGTATTTCCGTATCGTTTGGATCGTCGCTCCAAACCTCGTGTTTGTCCTCGAAAAATATCGCAGACCTTTGAGCTTGCGGCATAAATTTCGTCTTGTTCTCCACAGGAATTTTGTTCGCCTGAAAATACCGTAACAGCTCAAAATAATCATCTCTGCTATAGCAATTTACCAAAAAATAATTTCTATTTTTCATCCTGATAACGAAATTTTTACGCAGCAACCACAGCGGTTCGCCCGATTTTTTGAGTTTATAGATTTTAAACGGCAGCGCAAATATCAGATAAACTAAAAGATATCTTATAAAGTCTTTCGTTTTGTTAAAATGCACGCCGATAGAGGACTTTTTATAGAGCTGATACGGGGTAAAAAAGTGAAATCTGCCGTATCTGCTATCAAGCTCGCTGATAACGCAAAAATAGACCTTTTCCACGTCTTTTACGAGGGTGATTTTCTCCTCGCTCTCTACTTTGTTTACGTAGACATACTCTATATGATAAATTTGCTCGCTAGAAAATCTAAAAAAGCTCGGTTTTTGTTTAAAAACTCGCGGCGCGAAAACGTATGTATTGTATAGGCAGAATAATAAAAAAGATGCGGGCAAAGCAATAAGATAAATGCGATATAAAAGCCCGTAGTCGCTAAAAGCAAATACAAAAACGAGAATCGAGTCAAAGAATAATATACCATCCCGCCAAAAACAGCGCGCCGTAATCGTTTATGATTATCGGATTTTCGTCGTAGTTTTTCAAATTTTCTCCAAATTTCGCTTCACGCAGTTAAATTTAAAATGGATAACAAAAGGCGAGAGAGCTAAATTTAACTCGGCAAATTTAGATAAGCTCGCCGCAAACTCAAAGCAAATTTAAGCGGCCGTCCTCAAGTCAAAGTCGCTTAAATTTGAGCAAAAAGCCAAATTTGACGCACCCCGAATTTAAAACCCCGAGTTTAAATTTACCCGGAGTAAAGCCAAATTCGTGCGGCGCGTCTAGTCAAATTTACCCGTTTTTCCTAGCAAATTCTTTCATAAACTCAGCCAAAGTCTGCACGTTTTCGATACTCACGGCGTTATATATCGAGGCTCTGATGCCGCCTACGTGACGGTGCCCTTTTAGACCCAGCATGCCCGCGTTTTCGGACTCGGAGATAAAGGCCGCCTCTAGCTCGCGGTTTGCGATGGTAAAGCTAACGTTCATCAGCGAGCGGCTATCTTTTTGCGCGTGACCTTTGTAAAAGCCGCCAGAACCGTCGATCGCGCCGTAAAGCAGCGCCGCCTTTTGCTCGTTGATCCGGTTTACGCCCGTTAGACCGCCCTGCTCTTGCACCCAGCCCAGCGTCAAATTTAGCAGATATATGCCAAAGGTCGGCGGCGTGTTGTATAGCGACGCAGCGCTAGCGTGCGTATCGTAGCGAAGCATCGTCGGAGTGCGCTCCATGCAGGCTCGCTCTAGCAGATCCTTGCGGATGATGACGACGGTTACGCCGCTTGGGCCGGCATTTTTCTGCGCGCCGCCGTATAGCAGCCCCACGTCCGTGAAATCAACCGGTCGCGAGAAAAAATCGCTCGACGCATCGACGACTAGCGGAGCTTTGGAGCGAGGCAGCTCGCGGTACTGCGTGCCGTAGATGGTGTTGTTCGTGCAGACGTAGCCGTATGCGGCGTCGCCGTCAAATTTGACCTCGGGGATGCGGTCATAGGAGGTCTCTTTGCTGCTAGCGACCACTTCGTATCTTGCGCCGACGTTTGCGGCCTCTTTGATCGCTTTGCTCGTCCAGACGCCCGTATCGGCATACTGCGCGACGCCTTGGGCGGCTAAATTTAGCGGTATCATCGCAAACTGCAAATGTGCGCCGCCTTGCAAAAATAGCACGTCATACTCTTCGCCTATGCCGTATAGTTCGCGCGCCTTTGTCATCGCGCCGTAGTGCACCTCTTCAAAAATCTTGCTTCGGTGGCTGATTTCCATTATCGAAAAGCCCTTGCCCTGATAGTCGGTGAGCTCGTTTTGCGCGCGCTCAAGCACGCTAAGAGGCAGAGCCGAAGGGCCCGCACTAAAATTTAGCTTTCTATTCATCCAAACTCCTTTCAAATTTGAGCTGATTTTAGCGTTATTTGCGTTAAAAAATCATTTCGCGTCGCAAGGTCGGCGGCAAAAGCACGCAAATTTTACACTTTAAGCTACCTTTTGATACAATTTTTCATATTAAGGAGCGAAATTTGATAGAGATCGAGCGTAAATTTATCCTGCGTGACGCCGCCGTCATAAGCGAGCTAAAGGCCCGCGATATCGGCACCGAGCAAAAAGAAGTGACGCAAATTTACGTCAAAATCACTCCGCTTGAGGAGATTAGATTTCGCGAGGCTTCGGGTGTTTTTACGATCACGCAAAAATCGGGCGTCGGCCTAGCGCGCGAGGAAAATGAGAGCGAAACGGACGCCAAAAGCTTTAAAAAAGCCCTAAAAAACGCAGTCGCCGCTCCAATAAAAAAGACGAGATTTTTATTTCGGCTTGACAGCATTGCTTGCAACGTCGATATTTTTCACGGCGCTTTAGAAGGACTTGTTACTTTTGAGGCCGAGTTTGCTAGCGAGCGCGAGGCGACGGAGTTTAACCCGCCTGAGTTTATCGCCGCGCACGTAATCAGCGAGGTAACGGATGATGAGCGCTATAAAAATAAAAATTTAGCGCTTTTTGGCTTGCCGCAGGGCGAATTTGACGCACAAAAGAGCATTGAGATTTTACAAAACAGTCCGGGGCTGGAGCTAAATTTACCAAGCTACATCGGCGCGATGGACGCAATGCGGACGGTGTTTTTTCAGATCTTTATGCTGCTTAGCAAACACCTAAACGAGTACGCAAGCTCTAGCGATGCCGAGGCGCTACATCAGATCCGTATAAATTTGCGCAAAACCCGATCTTTACTCAAAATTTTCACTCCAGTTTTTGACCAAAAAACGGCTTGTTATTTTCTGCTAAATTTTAAAAAACTAGCCGAGCTAACTAACCAAAAGCGCGATATAGACGTATTTTGCGAGTTTTTACAAAAACAAAAAGGCTTTGAAGGGCTAGCTAGCGAGCTAGAAAATTTAAGCAAAACCCTAGCCAAAAGCGTCCAAGCCGAGCTACAAAGCGACGAAGCGAACGAAATTTTGCACGACTGGGAGGTATTTTTACGCGAGGGAAGCGACTTTTTTAAAGGCGAGCTAGGAGACGCGCCGATAAAAAAACTCGCGGCAAAATCCATGCGAGCTCAAATTTTACGCCTTAAAAAATCTCTCTCAAATTTGAGCCAAACCACCGAGAACGCGCAGTTTCACAAGTGCCGCATCGAGATAAAAAGGCTGAGATACTTAAGCGAGATTTTCGGCGGCGGCTTTGATTTTGCTGCAGCCAAAAAATGCTTTAAAAAGAGCAAAATTTTACAAGAAACCTTTGGCTCGCTACAAGACACCGACGTCTGGCTAGGCCTGCTAGCGCACGTAAAAAGCGGCGCCGAGCAAAAGCGCATAGATAAACTCCAAGCTAAAATTTACAAAAAAATCTACGAGCTAAGAAGCGAAATTTTAGACTCAAAGCCTAAAATTTTAAAAAGCCTAACAAAGCTTTCGCACGGCTTAAAAATCTACTATATCTAAAGAGAAAAAAATGGAAAAACAAGAAAAAATAGTTCAGATGTTTAACGACATCGCGCCTACCTACGACCTGGCAAACCGCGTGCTGAGCATGGGCGCGGACGTGAGCTGGCGTAAAATCGCGTGCAAAACGGTTTTGTCAAATTTCAAAGACTCAAGCGTAAATATCGTAGACGTCGCATGCGGCACGGGCGATATGATGGGCTTTTGGCAAAAGACGGCTGGCGAGTTTAACGTAAAAATCGAAAATCTTATCGGCGTCGATCCCTCAAGCGGCATGCTCGCGGTCGCCAAACAGAAATTCCCCGAGTTTAAATTTATCGAGGCGTTAGCGACGCAAACGACGCTTGATAGCGGCTCGATGGACGTGCTAAGCATCAGCTACGGCATCAGAAACGTGGTCGAAAGGGGGGCCGCGCTAAGAGAGTTTAACAGAGTGCTAAAAATGGGCGGATATGTCGTAGTGCTAGAGTTTACCAAACGCAAAAAAAGCGGGCTTTTAGCGGGCGCTCGCGACTTTTATCTAGGTAAAATTTTGCCTAAAATAGGCGGCTTTATCTCCAAAAACCAAGAAGCCTACGAGTACCTGCCAAGCTCGATCGAGGGCTTTTTAGACGCTAAAAGCTTTGCGGACGAGCTCGCTAGCGCGGGCTTTGAGATGCGCCTTTGCAAGAGCTTTTCGATGGATATTTCTACTCTTTTCATCGCGCAAAAGGCCCGTGAGTGCTAAGCGTCAGCGAGCTAAACGAGCAGGCCAAAACGCTTCTTGAGACGACGTTTTCCTACGTCGAGGTAGGGGGCGAGATCTCGCGACTCGTCAAACACGGCTCGGGACACTGGTACTTCACGCTAAAAGACGAAAAAGCCGCGATCTCGGCGGTCATTTATAAATTTAACGCCGCCAAGCTCAAATTTGACGTCGCAGACGGTATGAAGGTCGCTCTCTACGGTAAAATTTCGCTCTACTCGCCAAGCGGCAGCTATCAGTTTATCGCAACTCTCATACGCCCAAGCGGCGAAGGCGAGCTAGAGCTTGCCTTTAAACAGCTAAAAGCGCGGCTTGGGGCCGAAGGGCTTTTTGATATCTCGCGCAAAAAACCGCTACCTAAATTTCCTCGCAGGATCGCGCTCATCACGTCAAAAACCTCCGCCGCGTTGCAAGATATGCTGCGTATCGCTTCGCAGCGCTGGACGCTATCGGAAATTTTAGTTTTTGACTCGCTAACGCAGGGCGAAACCGCGCCCGCCTCGCTCATACGCGCCCTAAAAAGAGCGGACGCAAGCGGCGCGGATGCGATCGTGCTGGCGCGCGGAGGCGGCAGCAGAGAGGATCTGTGGTGCTTTAACGACGAAAATTTAGCCCGCGAGATCTACGCGGCGCGCACGCCCGTGATATCGGCCGTCGGACACGAGATTGATTACGTCATCAGCGATTTTGCGGCGGACTTTCGCGCTCCAACCCCAAGCGCTGCGATGGCTGCGCTACTGCCAGATGCCGGCGAGCTAATGCAAAGCATAGACAGATTAAGCGAGGCGACGGACGCGGCCTTTATGCGCGTTTGGGAGCGTAAATTTAACGCTCTAGCGATGATGAGGGCGAGATTTTCTCAGGCGAGCCTCACGCAAAAGATCGCTCGCAAAGAGCAAATTTTGCTAAATTTAAGACAGGTTTTAGACGCCGCCGCGCAGACTAAACTGCTAAAGTGCGAAAACGCGCTCAAGCTAGCTCGCGCCGCATACGCGCAGCAAGAGTCGTTTTTTGCGCAGATTTCAAATTTCGTCCGAGTGCAAAAGGACGGCAAAACCGTAAATCTAAGCGAGCTAAAACCCGGCGACCGCATCGTGCTAAGCTCGGTAAACGCAAACAAAGAGGCGGAAATTTTATAGCCAAATTTGATCCGCGGACGCAGCGGCTTAAGTTTTTGGGCGGGTTAAAAATTTTTAAGCTAAAAATAGTAAGATAATAACGCAAATCAAAATTTAAAGGAGCAATATGAAAACGAACGCAAAATTTTTACTAGCCGCGTGCGCCGCGATGCTCATAACCGGCTGCGCGACGGAGAGTTCTCGCGTAGTCGAAACGCCGAAAGTCCAAACTCCAAGCGCCGCCTATCAAGGACAAAAGATCGCCGTTTCTATCGGCCGCTTTAGCAACCAGTCATCATACCAAAACGGCGTATTTTCAGACGGCGAGGACAGGCTAGGCAACCAAGCGCAGACCATCCTTATCTCAAATTTACAGCAAAGCGGGCGCTTCTCGGTGCTTGACCGCAGCAACATGCGCGCCATAAAAGAAGAAAGCGCGCTAAACAAAGAGGCGCAAAACATCAAGGGCGCAAGATACGTCATCATGGGCGACGTGACGGAGTTTGGCCGCAAAACTACGGGCGATCATCAGCTTTTTGGGATACTTGGCAAAGGCAAAACCCAAACCGCCTACGCGAAGGTAAATCTTAACGTCGTGGACGTGAAAAACTCCGAGGTGATCTACTCTACTCAAGGTGCCGGCGAGTACGAGCTCTCAAACCGCGAAGTACTGGGCTTTGGCGGAAGTGCTGGGTATGATTCGACGCTAAACGGCAAGGTGCTAAGCCTAGCCATCATCGAGGCCGTAAACAACCTAACGCGCGGGCTTGAAAGCGGCGCTTTTAACGCGAAATAAGGATAAATTTTGCGCTTTAAAACTCTAGCAAATTTCGCGTTCGTCTCCGCCATCGCCCTGCTGCTCTCTGGTTGCGCGGACGACTCGCCTAGACAGCTATACTACTGGGACGGCGCCTACACGAGCTCGGTCTACGAGTACCTAACCGAAGAAGGCGACGCAGGCGCACAGATCGTCGCACTCGAGGAGAGCCTGCAAAAAGCCTATCAAAGAGCCGCCAAAGTCCCGCCCGGACTGCACGCGCATCTAGGTTTGCTCTATCTTTCGCAAGGAAACAGGGCGAAATTTAAAGCCTACGTCGAAAAAGAAGCCGAGCTTTATCCCGAGTCGCGCAACTACGCGATGTTTTTGCTAAATCAAAATAGCAAAACCAAGGGCGCGGCAGGCAAAACTGAGGCAAATTTAGGCGAGCAGACGAAGGAAAAAGCAGGCGCGAGCGAGCCGAATTTAAGCGACAAAAGCTCAAATTTAGGCGAGCAAACGAGCAAGCAAAATTTGAAAAACAAGCAAGTAAAACAAGCCAAAACTAGCAAGACCGCAAAAGGAAGCCAAAATGAAAAATAAAATAAAATCAGCGCTTCTTGGCGCGTTTGCGGTGCTGTTTTTGGGAGCGTGCGCAGGCTCGCAGCCACAGATCTACGACTACTCCGCGTTTTTACAGACCAAGCCTCGCTCGATCGTCGTTGTGATGCCCGCCAGCGACTCATCCGAGATAAAGGCCTCCGCAGCGGTTCTGGCAAACGCGCTCTATCCGCTTAGCGAGGCGGGGTATTACGTATTTTCGCCCGCGCTCGTAAACGAAACCTTTAAAAACAACGGCATATACGACGCCGTAGAGATCGCGCAGATCTCTACGCACAAGCTTAAGCAGATATTTGGCGCTGATGCCGCGCTATATCTAAACGTCGCGGACTACGGCACCTCGTATATGCTCATTAACAGCGTAACGCGCGTGAGCGTAGCGGCGACTCTAGTGGATCTAAACACGGGCGCCGTACTCTGGCAAAAAAGCGCCACCGCTGCAAACGACTCGGGCGGAGGCGGAGGCGATCTCATCGGCATGCTAGTCTCCGCGCTAGTTAAACAGATCGCCGACTCAATCTCGGACGCGAGCTTTGATCTATCGGCGCGTGCGGACGCGATTTTGTTTAGCACCGACTGCCGAGACTGCTTGCTCTACGGCCCGTATTCGCCGCGCTACGGACAAGATCGGCAGCTAAATCGCGGCAAATAAATTTGAAAAAAGGACGAAAATGAAACTAGCCGAGGCGCTGATACTGCGCGCCGACATACAAAAACGCATCGAGCAGCTAAAATCAAGGCTTGCGGACAACGCGAAGGTGCAAGAGGGCGAGAAACCCAGCGAAGAGCCAAAGGCGCTGCTAGCCGAGCTAGACGCGCTCACAAGCGAGCTTGAGCGGCTAATCGTTCGGATAAATTTAACCAACTGTACCGCAAAGGCAGACGGCAAGAGCCTAACGGAGCTAATCGCCAAACGCGACGTACTCACGCTAAAAGCGGGAGCGCTGCGGGCTTTTGCGCAGGAGGCTGCTCAAAAAGTGGAAATTTATTCGCGCAGTGAGATTAAAATTTTAAGCACGGTCGACGTCGCAGCACTGCAAAAGCAGGTGGATGAGCTAGCAAAGCAGATCAGGCAGCTTGACACGATGCTGCAAGGCGCGAACTGGCAGACCGATCTGATTGAAAGCTAAAAGCGTTAAATTTAAATTTCGGGTAAGTATCGCAAGAGGCGAGCATGAAACCTTCCCTATAACGGAACTCTAGCGCTCGCGGAAACGGGCGCACCCTTTTTACGATTTATTTTCAGTAAATTTATAAGGGTAACGTAAATGCGCAATGTAACTACCTAATGCTGATCTAGCGATACCCAGGGCGGGAACGGGGAAATTTAAAACGAAATTTTGATTTTACGGCGCGGTTTGCGGGCTTGCCTCAAGGCCAAAGAGTAGCGCCGCGGTAAAACGCAAAATTTAACGGCGGATTTTGAGCGCGCTTGGTTTTATGACTTTTATTTGAGCCAAAAATAAGGCTCGCTGCAAGCGCTATAAATTTAAAAATCAAAACAAAGCTAAATTTAACGCGCGAGGGCTTTTAAAATACGGGTTTGCCAAGGCTAGATAATAGCGCGGTAAATGCCTAAAATTAGCCGAAAAATCGTAAAGTCGCCTAGCAAATTCGCGCGCAAGGGAGAAAAATGGAAAATTTATTACTAAAGCAGCTACGCGAGGCGTTGCCACAGGGTATGCGAGTACCAAGCGAGATTGAGGCGCTTTATACGTGGATAGAGGCAAACGGTTTTGCGAGCGACGAGGATGGGCGCAGGCGCGGCTATCTCTACCCGCAGGATCGGCTGAAGCAGAGCTGGAGCGATGATGAACGCGAGGGCGGCACGGACATCTCGTTTTTCGCCGGCGAGCCGGAGAGCAGTGATCTGGGGCTTAGCTACTGGTTTTACGGCAAGGAGCGCGAGCTAGACGCAGAGATAAAAAATAGGCTTTGCGTATTTGCAAGTAGCGGCAAAGACGGCTCGATGTGTGCGCTGTGGATGGATGATGCGGGCGAAACCAAGATCGTACATATGGGTTCTGGTTCGGGCTCGACGATGACTTGCGTTTTGACTCGTAACGGGCTTGATTTTTTACGGCTAATTGCGATAGGATACGACGAGATATGCTGGAGCGAGGCTTTTAGCTCGCCGCCAAATAGCGACGAAGACGAGCTTTTCATACATCCAAACGAGCCGTTTAAGCAGTGGGTGCGTGAGCGCTTTAAAACGACGATCCCGCAAACGGCGCTTGAGATCGCGACGCCTGCAGATATGGACGACGACGAACCTAGGGACGAATTTTTGATCTGGATAAGGAGGCTTTGGGAGTAAAATCAGGCGCTAGTTCAGCGGAGTTTTAGCCTTTGCGGATACGAAAGGCGGGTTTTTGGAGCCTTACTCCGCCTTAAAAATACGCCTAAATTCGGCCGTAAATTTAACGCTCGGACGCACAAAAACAAAGCCGCAACGAAGCGCAAATTTGGATTTAATCTAGCAAAGCCGCAAAAATCCATAAGACGCCCTGTTAATCCGCGCCCTATTAAGCACAAAAAAGGCGACGCAAAACGGCCAAATTTACGGGCACCCATCCTAGTTTGTTTAAATTTAGAGCGACTAAATTTAATGCCGGAGAGCGCTTCTTGCTAACCCTAGCGCTTGGCTTAATCTCGCAAATTTAAACGGCTCAAAATAAATCCAAAAATCAGAAACCAAGCGCAAATCTCGCCCTACCGCCGCTAGATCCGCAAACTCCTGGCCGCCGAGCCGGCCTGTTTACCTTTTGCTAGTTTTATCCTTGCGGATAAATGCCTCTTGTTTAAGCGGTTGCTTTATTAAGGCTATCTTGGGCAATAAATTTAGCACTTCTTAGGCTCGGCTGCGAATTTATCCAAAAGGGCTTTTTATAACCGCGCGCCGAGCTTTCGCAAATGCCATTTAAAGCGCCCTTGTTTCTTCAAAGCTATATTTTGTCGGCGCCTAAATTCTCGCAAACGCTTCGCACCTCACGGCAAGCACTAAACGGTATCTTGTATAAAATTTCAAAGTTATTTCATCTTCCAAAAAGCGGTCCTACGAAGCATAAATATAAAATCGCCGTTTATAAAACGACTTCAACCGCGTAAATATCGTCAAATTTGACCCTCGTTTTTACTACCGTTAGGCTCCCGTCCGCTAGATTTACGTTTGAGACTAACCCCTCTATATTAGCGTAGCCTTGCCCGTCGTGGTACGTGATTTTTACCTTGTCGGCGGGCTTTAGTTCGCTTATTTTATTTAGGATTTCTTCTATTTTTGATTCGTCAAGATCTAGCTTTTCGCTCTTTTCTCGCTCCTGCGCTTTTAGGGCTTTTTCTAAAGTAGAGAGAGGGTTAAATGAGCTAAAGATTTTGGCTCTGTCCTTATTCACCGCTTTTGTGCCCTCCTATCTTTTTATTTCTATCTCGTCCGGTGGCTTCTGGTAGCAGGTCGATAGCTCTTAGGATGGAGTTTTTGCCGTATTTTTCTTTTATCTTGTTTAGGGTTTTTAGCACCGTTTTTTCTTTTTCATTTTCTTCTTCAAAGAGGCTTCTTTCGGTTTTGCTCTCCTTTACGACGTCGTTTGCCGATATGCCGATTTGTCTGATGAGACCTGCATTTTTTATCTTTTTTAGATATAGCTCCTGCGCTGCTTCCATGAGCACGCTAGCGATATTGCTAGGCATTTTAAACCTTACCGTGGCTCTTTGCGCGGGCTCGTTTTTGTCGGCGAATTTGATATTTATCGTGAGCCCGCTAGCTCGCACTTCCTCGTTTATCATCTTTAGAGCTAGCCTATCGGTCATCTCTTTTAGCACGATTAGAGCCTCTAGCCTCTCGTAGTCTCTAGGTAAAATTTCAGAGCTAAAGTATGATTTGGTTGAGGGTTTATAGGCCTTGATATCGGCTATGGTGGTGGGCTCGATGCCGTTTGCGTGATCTAGCGCGATATAGGCGTCGATGCCAAACACTCTTTCAAGCAGACTAAAAGGCGCGTTTGCCATATCCTTCATGCAAAATATCCCGTATCGCTCAAGCTTGGCCCTAGTTTGCTTGCCTATACGCCAAAAATCATTTAGCGGCTGATGCGTCCAGAGCTTTTCTTTATAGAGCGCTTCGTCTAAAAAGGCGATATTATCCTCGCTGTGCTTAGCTAGGATATCAAGGGCGATTTTGGCTAGATATAGATTCGTCCCCATACCGCAGGTCGGCGTTACGCCAGTAGTTTTTAGGATGTCGTCCATTATCATCTTTGCCATGGCTTTTGCTTCTAGTTTATAAAATTTTAGATACGAGGTAAGGTCGATAAAGGCCTCGTCGATGGAGTAGACGTAGATGTCCTCTTTGGCGACGTATTTTAGGTAGATGCCGTAGATTTTAGCCGCGTAGTCTATGTAAAACTGCATCCTGGGCGCAGCGATGATGTATTTGATATTTTTAGGGATTTCAAACAGCCTGCATCTGTTTTTTACGCCAAGAGCCTTTAGCGCGGGACTAACGGCCAGGCACACGCTACCCTCGCCTCTAGTGGCGTCGGCGACGACTAAATTCGCCTCAAAGGGATCAAGCCCTCGCTCCACGCACTCGACCGAGGCGTAGAATGATTTTAGATCGATGACGGCGTAGGCGGGGGTTTGGGTTTTCATGTATAGTTAAATTTGCTATTGCAACAAACTTAAAAGGCGGCAAGGCAGGTTAAATTTGACTCCGCCGCCGCAAATGCTTTTAAATTTAGCCTAAAACGCATCGTCGATGGCTTGGCAGATGATATGCCCTATCATTATGTGCATCTCTTGGATGCGCGGCGTGTCGTTTGACGGCACGACCAAATTTAGCTCGCAAAGCTCGTTCATAGCGCCTCCCGTGCGGCCGCTTAGCCCGATGGTTTTGATACCGATTTTACGCGCGAGCTCGAGCGCTTTTAGCACGTTGCCGCTGTTTCCGCTAGTAGAGATCGCGATGAGCAGATCGCCCTCGCGGCCCAGAGCTTCTAGCTGACGCGAGAAAACAAACTCATATCCGTAGTCGTTGCCGATCGCCGTGAGCGCGGAAGTATCGGTCGTTAGAGCTATGCCAGCTAGCGCGCCACGCTCGGTTTTATAGCGACCCGTTAGTTCGGCTGCGATGTGCTGCGCGTCTGCAGCACTTCCGCCGTTTCCGCAAAGTAAAATTTTACCGCCCGCCTTTAGCGTCGCTACCGCCGTTTCGCAGGCTTTTTTGATGTCAGCTTCCAGCGCAAAGGTCGCCTTAATAGTGGCTAGATGTCCCTCTAGCTCGCTTTTTATCATATCTTCAGTTTTCATTTTTTATCCTTTTTATCGTCGCGCTCGTGCTTTTGCCGGCTACGAACTCCACTAGCCGCACGTCTTTTACGACGCTGCTGCCGACGACTTCTTTACCTTCGTAGTCCGCACCCTTTACGAGCACGTCGGGGCGCAGTTTTTCGATCAAATTTAGAGGCGTGAGCTCGTCAAATATCGTCACGTAATCAACCGCCCCAAGCGCCGCCAGCACGGTAGCACGGTCGGCCTGCGCGTTTACGGGGCGAGCGTCGCCTTTTAGCGCGCGCACCGAGGCATCCGAGTTTAGCCCGACGACTAGTATATCGCCAAATTCCCGCGCCTTAGCTAGATAGCTCACGTGTCCCGCGTGCAAAATATCAAAGCAGCCGTTTGTAAAAACCAGCCGCTTTTCGCCGCGGTTTGCTAGAATCACGGCTAGATCATCCGCGCTTTTGATTTTCTCCTCGAAGCCGGCCGCGTTTTTACGGCGCACGAGCTCGTTTATCTCCTCAAAGCTTGCCGTTGCCGAGCCGACCTTAGCCACGACGACTGCGGCGGCTAAATTTGCCGTCTCGATCGCCTTTTTGATACCTTCGCCCGCACCCAGCATCACGCCAAGCGTCGCTAGCACCGTATCTCCCGCGCCCGTGACGTCAAAGATCTCTTTTGCCAGAGCAGGAAATTTAACCGCCTGTCCGTCCTCCAAAAGCGCGATGCCCTCCTCCGAGATCGTAATCAGCGAATGGGTCAAATTTAGCTCGTTTTTTAGTAAATTTAGCGCCATAAAAAGCTGCTCGTCGTTTTCTATCTTAAAGCCCACTGCCTCGCCCGCTTCTTTTTTATTTGGCGTTAGTAGCGTAGCGCCCTTATATTTCGAGTAGTCCGCGCCCTTTGGATCGATGAGCACGGGTTTGCCCGCATCCGCGCATGCCTTTATGAGTTTTTGGCACAGCGCAGGCGTCAGTACGCCCTTGCCGTAGTCCGATAGCAGCGCGACGTCGTAGCTCTCTAGCGCGCGGGCGAAATTTGCCGCCAACTCGTCCTCGCACATTACGGCTTCGACGCTTTCTTTATCTATGCGCACGACTTGCTGATGCGTAGCCATCACGCGGCTTTTTATCGAGCTCGTGCGCCCTTTTTCTCTTTTTATAAACTCAGCCCTAGCACCCTGCTCGCACAATATCCGCTCGATCTCATCGCCCGTCTCGTCGTCTCCGAGCACGCTCATAACGCCGACTTTTGCGCCTAGCGAAAGTAAATTTAGCACCACGTTGCCCGCTCCGCCTAGGCGTTTGGTTTCGTTTTTTATCTTTACCACCTGCACGGGAGCCTCGGGCGATATACGCTCGCAGCTACCCCAGATGTAGTGATCGAGCATCAGATCGCCCACGACTAAAGCACGTACTTCACGCATTTATCTCTTCCTCGTATGTCCTTTTTATCTCGGCTGTATAGTCTTTTATGCCCTCTTCTAGGCTAAATTTAGGCTCGTAACCCAGAGCCTTTTTGGTCGGCTCGATATCGGCTTGCGTATGGAACTGATAGGAGCGCGCATACGGGTTTGGGATGTATTCGCAAGGCAAATTTGACCCAAACTCGCGCTGCAGTATATCCACGATCTCCTGGAAGCTTCTTGCCGTGCCCGTCGCCGCGTTATATACGCCGCTAGCAGCGTTTAGAGCGAGCAAATTTGCCCGCACGATGTCTTTTATATAGACGAAGTCGCGCTTGATTTTATCGCTACCCTCAAAGAGGCGCGGATTTTTCCCGCTCAAAATTTGCAGACCAAACTGCAGCACCATCGAGGCGGTTTTGTTTTTATAAAACTCCCTAGCGCCGTAGACGTTAAAGTATCTCAGCCCCACGACCGCTACGCCCTTTTTAGCGTATTTTCGCCCTAGATCGTCCATTTTTAGTTTTGAAAAGCCGTAAACGTTATTTGGCGCTTCGCATTCGCCGACTCTTTGCGGGCTTTTTGCGTTACCGTACGTGGCACCCGAGCTAGCGTATATCATCCTAGCGCCCGTTTTTTCGCAAATATCTAGCAGGTCTTTAAAGCTATTGAGATTAGTCCTTACGAGCTCGCCTTGCTCGGTCACCGTGGTATCCGAGATCGCGGCCTCGTGAAAGATCGCATCGGGGGCGAATTTCTCGATCATAGCTAGCGTTTTTGCGCAGTTTATGTCACCCTCGTAAATTTCGCCCGAAAATCCGAGCAAATTTTTAAAATGCCCGAAGCTTTTGAGGTTTCCGTTGCTAAATTTCTCGTCGCTTCTAAATTTATCCACGGTGAGCACTTCTACGTCTTTTAAATTTTCGTCAAAATAATGCGCCAAATTTGAGCCGATGAAGCCCGCAGCGCCCGTTATTACGACCTTTTTTATATCTTTCATATTTTTCCTTCTTTTTTTAAAAACTCTAGCGCCTCAGCCACGCTTTTTAGCCGGTCGTCCAGCTTTAAATTTATCCCGACGCCGGCACTCTGCCCCGCCTGCACGTCGCTATCCTTGTCGCCTATCATGATTGAGCGCGCAAGGTCGATGTTTAGCTCGCTTGCGGCCTTTAGTAGCATGCCCGGCTCCGGTTTACGGCAAAGGCAAAGAGCCTCCGGCGCGTGCGGACAAAAGTAAATTTTCTCTATCTTTACGCCCTCTTTTTCAAACTCGCCCAGCATAAATTTGCAAAGCTCGTCAAACTGCTCTAGCGTGTAGTAGCCTCGCCCAATGCCCGATTGATTCGTCACCACGACTAGCGCGTAGCCAGCCTTGGCAAACTCTCTCAAAGCGGCAAAAATGCCATCTTTAAAAACGAAATCCTCGCGTCTATAAACATAGCCCGCATCCTCGTTTATCACGCCGTCGCGATCAAGAAATAGCGCCTTTTGCGGCTGCGTTTTAAGCTTTGTTTTATCCATGGCGAAAATTATACAAAAAAAATCTAAATTTAACCGAAAATCGCCGCCCGCGCCGCGATAGAAACTAATGTAAAAAAATAATGTAAAATTTAGCTTTTAAGACTATAATACGCCTACAATTTTATCAAAAAGGATTGAAAATGAAAAAGTTTATCATTGTTTCAGGAGCTGCCACATTGCTAGCAGGTAGCCTATTTGCCGCCGACGGCGCAACACTTTACAACAAATGCAAAGCCTGTCACGGAGCCAAAGCCGAAAAAATGTATCTAAACAAAGTTCCTGCGCTTTCGTCTCTTTCTAAAGAAGAGATCGCTGAGGCTTTAAAAGGTTACAAAGAGGGCAGCCTAGATAAATTTAAGTCTTCTGCGATGATGAAACCTCTAGCGAAAGGTCTTAACGACGAGGATATCGCCGCTCTTTCAGAGTACATCCCTACTCTAAAATAACCCTTTTCGGCGGAGTTTCCCGCCGATTTTTCTCTCTTTGACGCTTCATTTTTGCAACTTTTTTATAATTTTAATTTTAACTTTTTAAGACTATAATCTCGTCTAAATTTCTATCAAAAAGGACGAAAAATGAAAATCTATCGCATCGCTACCGCCGTTTTGGCGCTAAATTTATCTCTATTTGCGGCTAGCGGCGAAGCCATTTACAAAAAATGCTCGGCCTGTCACGGCGAAAAAGCGGAGGTAAAATACGCAAACAAAGTACCTGCGCTAACTAGTATCGGCAAAGAAGATCGCATAAAAGCGCTACAAGGCTACAAAGACGGCTCAAACAACGTCTTTGGCATGGGCAAAGTCATGCAGCTGCACGCCAAAAACCTAAGCGACGAGGATATGGCGACTGTTAGCGAGTATATAGAAAGCCTAAAATAATCTTGCTGTTTGAGCTCGCAAATTCACCGCAAGCAGATAAAACAAGTAGCGGCAAGCATTTGCGATAATCGCGAGAGATTGTTTCGGCGCAGGTTTTATTTACTCGCTTAAATCAGGCTTTAAATTTGATTTTATACTTGCATCGAGGCGCGAAAATCGACGGATAAATTTAATACCGCAATTTCGGGCTTAAGGTTAAATTTAGGGCGCGCCTTTAAAGAAATTTAAGATACACGCCGTAGCGCTGGTTTACAAAATCGCACGCCCGTAAACGGCGACATAAAAACGCCCGTATTAATGCAAAACCGAGCTAAATTCGAGCTTTTTAGCGGTCGGCTCGGCAAAAGCGGATTTCGCAGCCAAATTCCCCGTCGCGAAATTTTAACTCGCGGTCGCAAAAGACGAGGCTAAATTTGATATTCGCCTGGGCTTAGCTCTCCTCGTAAAAGTTTACCGAAGCGCGCGGCTGCGGCATCTACGGCATCGTCGCCAAACTCGCCGGGCTCAAATCCACTGCTGATAAACGGCACGGCAAAGTCCATCCCGCAATAGTTTGCCGCGATCTTAAGCGGCGTTAAAATTTCATCCAAGCTAAAGCCGATTGCGCCTTGTTTAGAGTATTCGCCAAGCGGGGTGCTGACGCTTAGCGCAAGCTGCAAGACCTTGCCTTTAAGCGCGCCGGAACCCACCAACTCGTGCGAAAAGACGATATCGATATAGGCTTTTAGCATAGGCGGCACGTTTAGCCAGTACATCGGGTACAAAAATACGATGCGCTCTGCACTCGCTAGCGCGTCTTGCTCTGAGCTGGCGTCTATGCGTGCGATATCTAGGCCATAAAGCCCCTCCAAATGCCGCACCTTAGCGTCCACGGCGGACTTTGCTACCTGCGACAAGGCTTTGTTTACGCGAGATGCGGCGAGATTTGGGTGCGATAAAATCACAAGCGTTTTCATGTTGTTTCCTTTGTTAAAATTTGCGGAATCATATCGCTAAAAAGCTAAAAATAGATTAAGGAGGCTTGCCAGAGCGAAGCTTTTACAAGCAAGAAAGCAAAATTTACAGGATTAAAACACGCCCGCTCGGCGATTGCAGCGATTAAATTTAAACGGCTCCAAGCCGCCTAAACTCCAAGCGACGCGATGTTCCCGGTGAGCGTGCCAATCGGCCGCAAAAATATCGTTAGAGCGAGTAGATTTACGAAGGGATTTTTACAAAAGGATAAAATTTTCGCCGCCCCGCTCATTTGCGGGCAAAGGCTTTAGGCGCGAATTCGCCCCGTCCGCGCACTAGCCGTCGATAATCGCAAGCACGAATAAGAGCGTATCGCAGGCAATACCTCAAAATATATACGGCGAAATTTCGCTAAAAAGCATATTAAAATCAAAAGTCCACCGAAGCGACCCGCAAAAAAGTTGGTGGCACCGAGATTTACGGCATTACGACTATATCTAAAACCGATATGTAAAGCTGCGCCGACTTAAATTTAACGACCGCTGCGTAAAATCCGAAATTTTAAGCGCGACGGGAAATTTAACCCGCCGCCTACGAATTTTAATAACCGCGGCGAATGTAAAATGCCCGAAATTACCAGCGCTACGCAGCGACGCTCCCACGTAGCTCGTCAAATTTCACGCCGAGTCTTACCCAGGATTGAAAATTACCGCTTAAATTTGCCGTAAAAATACGCCCCATCAAATTTAAAACGCAAATTGATCCCTAAATCCAGCCCACGCTCAAAATCAAATTTCGCGGCGAATTTTACGACCCAAAATAACCAAATTTTAGCGGCAAAGTCTCGAAAAATTTGCCATAAATTTAAACCTCAATCCGGCGGCTTATAGCCCTTTTCTTTGCGGCGAAGCTCCAGCTCATAGGCATCATTTAGCGCGTCTTCGTCGTCAAATTTCGTCCCGTCCAAAAACTTTCGCTCATCGTCAAACTGCCTGGTTTTAAGCCCCCACAGCAGCGCCGCCAGCCCGCACGCGCCAAGCAGCGTCGAGACGCCGATCATCATCGCCACGACCGCCCCGCTCATCGCTCGCTCCTAGCCCGCATCGCGTTTAGAACGACCGCGACCGAGCTTAGCGACATCGAGAGCGCAGCCACTGCAGGCGCTACGTAGCCGGCCATCGCTAACGGTATCGTCACGGCGTTATAAACAAGCGAAAAGGCCAAATTTTGCCGCACGATGCGGTAGATTTTGCGCGCGAGCGCCACCGCAGCCGCGAGCGAGGCGGGGTCGTCTCTCATCAGTACGACGTCGCTTTTTGCGATACTCACGGCCGCTCCGCTACCCATACACACGGCCACGCTTGATAGCGCGAGTGCGGCGGCATCGTTGATCCCGTCGCCTACCATCAGCACGTTTCGCCCCTGCTGCGCCAGTCTCTCTACGTAGGCAGCCTTGTCCGTGGGCAGAGCGTTTGCGACCGTTTCGCCCACGCCTAGCTCCTCTGCCGCGCGCTTTGCGGCGTATTCGTTATCGCCCGTTAGCATCGCCACGCGCATGCCCGCGTTTTTTAGAGCGTCCACGCACTCCTTGGCGCCCTCTTTTAGGCTCTCTTCTAGCTCAAATACCGCCGCGATCTGCCCGCCCGCGGCGAAAAAATAGCAAGTCCCGCACACCGCTTCGCCGTCATAAAGCCCTAGCTCGCGCATAAATTTTTCGCTCCCGCCTGCTAAATTTATACCGTCAAATTTAGCCCTTACTCCACGCGCTGCGATGTTTTCAAAGCCGCTTAACTCTAAAAGTTTTAAATCTCTAAAATTTGCGCGCAGATACTCGCCAACGGCGCGGCTAACGGGATGATCCGAGCCGCTAACTAGCGAAAAAAGCGCACTTGCGTCAAATTTGCCCGCGTGCGTAAATTTACTCACCTTAAGCCGCCCGGACGTGAGCGTGCCGGTCTTGTCAAACACGGTCGTATCGCACTTGGCTAAACTTTCGATGATGCGCGCCTCTTTAAAAAGTATCCCGCGCCTAAAGCCCGCTCCAAGCGCAACGAGCGTGCTAACGGGCGTGGCAAGCCCCAGCGCGCAGGGGCACGAGATCACCACGACCGAGATCGCGACGATGAGCGCGGCAGAGAGCTCGCCCGTACGCCAGAACCAAAACGCAAACGTCGCTAGAGCTAGCGCCGTGATAGCAGCCGAAAACCTCGCCGCGATAGCGTCTGCGAGCGCTTGGATTTTAGGCTTTTTGGCTGCGGCGGTTTCTAGTAGATTTATGATACGGGCTAGCACCGACTCGCTAAAGACGGCGCCGACCTTATAAACCAGCGTGCCGTCCACGCACACGGAGCCGCTTTTTATCTCGTTTTCACCATCTTTTGCGCTAAGATACACTGGCGCGCTCTCGCCGCTAAGGCTCGAGAGATCAAAGCTCGCCGCGCCGCTGATGGCGACGCCGTCAAGTAGCACGCGCTCGCCGACTCGCACGACTACGAGTTCGCCCACGCGCACCTCCTGCGCGCTTTTTATGGTTATTTCGTCGCCGTTTTTGACGCTAACGGAGTTTAAATTTAACGAGTTTAGATTATCAAGCGTGTCGGCAGCCTTTTTCTTGCTCAAGATTTCTAGATATTTGCCGATAAATACGAAGGTGATTATCATCGCAACCGAGTCGAAATACGTCTCGCCGCGCCTAGAAAACATCGCGTATATCGAGAAAATATAAGCCGCGAGCGTACCCGTGACGATGAGGCTATCCATGTTTTGCGTTTTGTTTTTTAGCGCCGCCCAAGCACCCCTAAAAAACCCGCTTCCCGTATAAAAAAGCACCGGCGTAGAAAGGATAAATTCGGCGAAATTTATGATAGAGCGCACATCGGCGCGCATGCCCGTGAAGTAGCCGCCGTACTGCGCGACGGCCAGCCACATGATGTTCATCGTGCAAAATATCCCCACAAGCAGCCGCGCGTAAAATTCGCGCCTCTGCCCCGCAAGTCTGTGCTCCTGAGCCTGCGCGTCGTATGGGTAGGGCTCGTAGCCGATAGAGCGGATGAGGGCGAAAATTTGGGCCAAATTTACCTCGTTTTCGTCCCAGACGATGAGGGCTTTATTGTTAACCGAGTTTATATTTACCTCTAAAATTCCCTTTTGCGCAAATAAAACCTTCTCGTTTAGCCAGACGCAAGCCGAGCAGTGAATGCCCTCTATGATGAGCGAGATTTTATTAAATCCGTTCTCGTTTTTGACGTAGTTTTGATAAATAGCCGCGAGGTCTTCCTGCGACTTTTGCGCCGCGTTTTTTGCGTTTAGGGCTGGATTTAGCGTAGTTTTACCGAGCCTTTCGTAAAACTCATTAAGTCCGCTTGCGTTAAGTATCTCGTAAACTCCCGCGCACCCCTCGCAGCAAAACAGCTCCCCGCCGCGCTCTATCAGCGCCTCGCGCTCAAATTCGCCCCTGCAATGCGCGCACTTAAATTTGCCCATAAATTACTTTTTTCTTTAGTTTTAAGATTTTAGATTATACGTAAAATTTCTAAAGCCTCGCTTGATTTTGCAAGCTTTGGCGCGGATTTTGCTTGCGTCTGAATTTGACGGCAAATTTGAGAAGTTTTGCTCACGCATAGACGTAACCGTAAATTTGATCAGATTTAGCCAAAACTCGCATTTTGAAAACGCTAGTAAATTTGCAACCGAGCTTTTTAACACTCACAAATTTTGGCCTCGAATTATACCCATAACCGCTCTTTGGAAACTTGTAGTAATATAAATGACATCTTGAGCGCTAAATTTACTACTTTTGCTCTCTTTTTAGCAAGCGAGCTATTGTGACTATAAAAAGTATTTGAGCTAAAAATATGCCAACCCCTTGAGCAGTAACAAAATCCCCTCGCCGTGCCCCGACCGCAAACGGGAGTATCGCACCCAAAATAAGCGCCAAAATAATCGTCGCAGTAGCAGGCAAAAACAAATCTATGAAAAATTTTGCAATTTCGTCAAAATAACTTAGCCGCTTATAAAGCACTGCGCACACGCCGCTAAAAAATATCCAAAAACCAACCAAATAAGCGATATTTAGCTCAAGCCAATCAAGCGGATCGCCTAAATCGCCGAGAGGATCGGCATCTCCTGCCGGATTATACTCTGTAAAAAGCACAAGCTCTACCGCGCTAGTCGTAAGCCCGTAGATACTCATAAAGCAAAAACTCATCGAAAACGCACAAGTCAAAATTTTTAAAAACGCCATTTTTCTCACGATTAGATTAAAATTTTTACGCTCTAGTTTTTATATTTTTAAAGCCGCACGATTATAACATATTAAAGCGCCTTAACCGCTACCGAATTTATCCCCGAATCTCACGCAAACTCCCTATCTATCACGATGAAAATTTTATACCCGGGAAAGCTTAGCGATATCTCGCGCTCTATCTCGGAGCGTAGCCGGCTTAGATTTTTCTCGGTAAAATCTACCACCACGTCAAACCTCACGCTCTTTTTCTTAGTATCTATAAAAAACGCGTGAAATCCGCGCACGCTGCTAAATCGTGAGAGTAGATTCGCCACGCAGGCGCAGCTTTGTTCCTGTCCTAAATTTACGCTATAAACGCCGAAAACCAGATAAATCCTGTAAATTTTATAAATCTCGATTTGAAGCTCGTTTAGCCTCTGCGAAACCTCGCTAAGCGGCAAATGCTCGTCTATCTCGACGTTTACCGAGCCGACGTATCGCTGCGCGCCGTAGTTGTGAAGTATCAGGTCGTATGCGCCGCGTACAATCTCGCAGCGATTTACGGCGGCGTAAATTTCGTCGCTGATCTCCTTTTCGACGCGCTGGCCGATGATTTTATCAAAAGTTTCTTTTATCAAAAGTACGCCGTTTATGATAATAAAAAGCGACGCCAAAGCACCCGCATATCCGTCTATCTGGATGTCGGCGAAGTACGAAAGCGCAGCCGAAACCAAGATCACGCACGATATGATCGCATCGCCCAAAGCCTCCTGCCCTACGGCCCTAAGCGAGATAGATTTGGTCTGTTTGCCGATCTTTTTGTAGTAAAAGCCGAGCGCAAATTTGACGAATATCGCGCAAAATAAAAACGCTAAAAACGGCATCGTAAAAGTAGTAGGCTCAGGTGCAAAAATATTTTCGACCGAAGTTTTTAGAAACTGAAATCCCAGCATCAACACGATGACCGAAACGATAAGACCGCCGATATACTCGGTCCTGCCGTAGCCGTAGGGGTGGTCTTCGTCGGGCATCTTGCTAGCTAGCTTTGAGCCAAATATCGTGATGATACTTGAGCCTGCATCGCTAAGGTTATTTACGGCGTCTGATATCAGCGCGACCGAGTTTGAGACCATAGCGATAAAGATTTTCGCTCCGGCCAAGAAAAAATTCGTAACTATGCCGATAAGCGCGGTTTTTATTATCATTTTTTCACGCTTGCCGTCTTTAAAATCCATCATGTTGAGATTCCTTTTCATTTTTGGCGTATTATACCGCTTCTTGACATCAAAGCCAAAATTTTATAAAATGCGGGCTTTCAAAACTTCTTTTGAAACTTAAATTTATCTACAAAATTATTCCGTAATTTTAAAGAGGACACGATGGAAAATAACGCAACCCAGCCTGCAAATTCGGCGCAGGAAAATCAAAAAACGACCAAAAAATATCCAAACTCGCGCACTCATATCCCCGTCGACGGCCACAAAATCGAAGAACTAAGGATGCTAAGCTTAGACGAGCTAGTGCAAATAGCAAACAGCGTTGGCGTCGAAAATCCGCGCGAATTTCGCAGACAGGATTTGATATTTGAGATACTAAAAGCCCAAACTAAACAAGGCGGATTTATACTTTTTACGGGCATTTTAGAGATTATGCCAGACGGCTACGGCTTCTTGCGCTCGGTAGACGCAAACCTCAGCGACAGCTCAAACGACGCCTACGTCTCAAACTCTCAAATTCGCAAATTTGCCCTGCGCGTAGGCGACATCGTGACGGGCCAGGTGCGCGAACCAAAAGATCAGGAAAAGTACTACGCCCTGCTAAAAATCGAAGCGCTAAACTATATGCCGCTAATCGAGGCTAAAGAGCGCCCGCTGTTTGACAACCTAACCCCGCTTTTCCCGACGGAAAAACTTCGCCTCGAATACGACCCGATGAAGCTAACGGGCCGCGTGCTCGATCTCTTTACGCCTCTTGGCAAGGGTCAGCGCGGCCTCATCGTAGCTCCTCCTAGAAGCGGTAAAACCGAGCTTATGAAAGAGCTAGCCCACGGCATCGCGCGCAACCACCCCGAGTCGCATCTCATGGTCTTGCTCGTAGACGAGCGTCCAGAAGAGGTCACCGACATGCAGCGCTGCGTAAAGGGAGAGGTATTTAGCTCGACGTTTGACCTGCCTGCGATGAACCATGTACGCGTCGCCGAACTCGTCATCGAAAAGGCCAAGCGCCTCGTAGAAATGGGCAAGGACGTCATCATCCTGCTTGATAGCATCACCCGCCTGGCGCGCGCGTACAACACCGTAACTCCGCCAAGCGGCAAGGTGCTAACCGGCGGCGTGGACGCAAACGCCCTGCATAAACCTAAGCGCTTTTTCGGCGCGGCGAGAAATATCGAGCACGGCGGCAGCCTCACCATCATCGCAACCGCGCTCATCGACACGGGCTCGCGTATGGACGAGGTGATTTTTGAGGAGTTTAAAGGCACCGGCAACAGCGAGATCGTGCTAGATCGCAACATCTCCGACCGCCGAATTTACCCGGCCATCAACGTACTAAAATCAGGCACTAGAAAAGAAGAACTACTGCAAAAACCCGACGAACTGCAAAAGATCTGGGCTATCCGCTCGGCGATTGCGACGATGGACGACGTAGAGGCGCTTAAGTTTTTATACGCCAAGATGCTAAAAACTAAAGATAACAAAGAGTTGCTTTCGATATTAAACGAGTCGTAAATTTGCGCCCTTTGGGCTAAATTCGACAGTTCATCTTGATCTTGCGCGCGAGTCTTTCACGGCTCGCCGACCTGTTTTAAAACTCTCTAAAATTTATAAATTTACCAAGCCCTCTCCGCTTAAATTTACGCCTGTAACGGTGGACTATCTAAGCGCCAAAATTTAATGCAGCTTTTTAAATTTGCTTTAGCTTTCGTCGTCAGTAGCTTCTCGCATCTTATGCTAAATTTACGAGACTAGCCGCTTTATGCGCGCTTTGCTTTTTTTGTTTAAAATTTACTGCGCCGCCGAGCAATGCCGCTCTACTTTTATCGCCGCGACGGATTTGCAAATTTTACCGCCCGCTGCTTTTAAAGAATTCCTCTATCATTTTTTGATTACATTTTTCTATCGAGGTAGTCTTGTTTTTATTGCACATCCAAAACGGACCGCCGGATTCCGGACCCAAAGCGTTAGTGAGGGCCTGAATCAGCCAAGAGTGGTAGAATTCGTAGATGTATGTATTGTCGGCTAGTATCTTGCCCGTATTTCTGTCTTTTATTAGTCCGCCGTAGTTAAATCCCATGTCTATTATCTTATCAAACATAGTTTTTATATCGGGCTTTTGTTCTAAGAGATGATACGAATCTTCCACTACGAGCTCGACAGACGCTATCTCATCTTCATTGATTTCTTTGCGAGCTACGCATTTGTCTTTGTAAATTTGCTTAAGATCTTTTATATTGTATTTTATGTAGCTTAATATTTTAGACGGTTTTATATCTATCGTCGAGGCGTTTCTATCATCGAGTAACGATTTTATCTCTCTGATTATTTTATCCTCGCTTTCATGATTTGATTGCAGTTGATTAAAAAATATATTTAATTCTTCATACGTTATCGGGATACTCTTTAAAAAGCCTCTTGTGCTTAACTTGGCTGATAAAAAGCACTCTTTTGCAGTATAGTCATCCAGATAAATTCTAAAATATTTACCGTTTGTGACAGGGTTTTTACTTTTTTCTTTGTAGTCTATAAAATTTACGTAGCCGTTTATCAAAGATATGAAATTCGCATCAGTCGTATTTATGGGGAAATTTAGCCAATTGGTTGGATCTATCAAAGGAAAAGCACTTCTATTCCATTCGACTATTTCTCTTTCTCCTGCATAATATCCTCTGCTAGTTGGGTTTTCGTAGACATTGATCTTTCCGTATAAATTTCCGTAGTAATGAAAAATAGCCGAGGTTATAAACCCGTCTGCGAAAAATACCATAAACCAAACAAAAAGCCAAAGCAGTTTGCGTTTGCCTTTGGGGGCGATTAAAGCGACAAAGAAGCTTACGATTAGAAAAATGAGTGCGATTAGAAGTGTTGCGGCGTTGTGCATATCATCAAATATCCAAAACTTCAGGCTCGCCAAACAGTCGTTTGGCTTCTTTTAAAACCGCCTGATTTTTTGCAGCTTTAGGATCGGCTTGGGTTTTTGTAGCTAAATTTGGCGTAGGATTTTGAGCGTTCAAATTTGCCTCGCTTGATGACGAGTCGTCAAAATTCGCTTCGCCTTGAAGCTCGTCGTCGATTAAATTTGCCGTATCTAAATTTTGCCTTGCGGTAGCGCTTATGGGCTCGCTAGCGTCTTGTTCAAAGGGTGCGGCGATACCCTCATAGTCCGCCGCCTCGCTAAGCATCTCGCTCACATCGTCCGGATCAAACGGCGGCTCGCCGTAGCTTGTCGTTTGTGGCGCACTGTTTTGGTTAAATTTAGCGGTAGCGCTTGGTTTTTGCGGCGTTTTTGCGGCGTTTTGACTCTCCAGCCGCCTTAGCTCGTCGTCTAAAAAAGCCAGATCTGCCCCTGCTAGGGCGCCGTCATCGGTCTTAAATTTCAGCGAATACGCCTCATGAAAATCGTGCGTGTCGTCGCGCATCCCCTCAAAATCGGGCGCAAATTTAGGCTCGGTCGATTGATCTAAACCAGCCTGCGTTTGCGAGTTTTTCGTCAAATTTGCCGCATTTTCGTTTAAATTTAAGGGCTCGGTTTCACCCATAGGCAAGTCGCTTGCCGTTTGCAAAATATCCGCTTGCGTTTGCGGCGTCAAATTTTCCGCTTGCTTGTCCTGCTCGCCGCTTTTAAATTCGGCGCCCAAATTTTGCTCCGAGGACGTAGCTACACCCTTTTCGCTACCGCCTGCAAACAAATTTCCGGTCAAATTTGAGGGCTCTTGCGCTTGGGCGTTTTGATTTGGATTTTCCGACGCGTCGTCCGCGTCAAATTTAGCGCTCTCATGGTTTGACGGAGTTTGGGCGTCATTAAATTTAACCTCACCGCCGCGCTCATCGTCCAAATTTGCCGCGCTTTTCGCCGTCAAATTTTCCGCCGCGTCCTTTTGCTCTGCGCCCCTTATTTCGGGGCTTTGCTTGGGGGTTATCTTTATCTTTGCGCTCTCGCCGAAAAGACTGCGCAAAATCTGCAAAATCACCTTCGAGCTCTCGCGAAGCCGCCTCTGATCCTCGCCGGCCGCACTCGAGGCTAGACTCATGCAGCCGCCCGAAAAGTCCAAAAACTCGATGCAGTTTTTAAAGCACTCGCCAAGATCAAAGCTGCGGTCGTAAATTTTGGCCAAAAACGCCTCATAAGCTGGATTTTGAGTTTTCGCGCCGCCGGTTTTGCCGCCCGGCTCTTGAGACGCTTGAGCGCTTAAATTTTGCTCCAAAGCCGCGTCGTTTTGCGAGGCGAGTTTAGCAGAGTTTGCGCCCGTCAAATTTGACCCGTCCGTAGAGGCTAAAATTTGACCCGTTCGCGCAGGAGCCCTAAATTTAGCCGCTTCGCCTCGTCCGCCAGCAAAATTTGACGCCGCACGAGAAGTGCTAAAATCAGCCGAGTGCGCCTGCGAATCCGCAAATTTTTCCCTCGCATCCACGGCTATCATCTCGTCGATCGATTTTAGATTTATCGCCTCGATCATCATAAAAAGCATCACGCCAAGCACGAATCCGCCGTCGCTGCTGACGCTTAGCATCGAGCGCGCCTGCGAGAGGATCCTAAAAAATCTCTCGTACAAAAGCAGCGAGTATTTCGGACTCTGCGCGAGAAAATTCGCCTTGAGATTTGCCGTTATCTCGTCTATCACCATCTCGGCGTCGTAGCTCTCCAGCTGCGCTACCGCCGCGCTTACGGCCGATTTGTCGCCGCTCATAACGAGCGCCAAGATCTCCTCTATGCGCTGCGGATCAAGCAGCCCTAGCATCTGCGCGACGGCGCTTTGCGTGAGCTCGCCTTTGGCGTAGATGATGGCCTGATCTAGCAGCGTGAGAGTATCGCGCAGCGAGCCAGCGCCGCTACGAGCGAGGATCTCGAGAGCCTCTTTTTCGTGCGGGACGTTTTCGCGGTTTAGGATAAAGTCAAGATGCGCAACGACGTCCGGGCGCGAGATCTGGCGAAATCTAAAATGCTGCGTGCGCGATAGCACCGTAGCCGGGAGCTTGAGCGGATCGGTCGTGGCCAGGATAAATTTGACGTAGGGCGGCGGCTCCTCGAGCGTCTTTAGCAGCGCGTTAAACGCGGGCGTGGAGAGCATGTGCACCTCGTCGATGATAAAAATCTTAAAGCGCGCGATCGCCGGAGCGTACTTGGTCTGCTCGATGAGGCCCTTTATATCGTCGATACCGCGGTGGCTGGCCGCGTCCATCTCGATGATATCGATATGGCGGCCTTCGTTTGCGGCGATGCAGTTGGCGCACTGCTCGCAGGGCCGGCTAGTCGGGCCGCGATCGCAAACCAGCGCCTTTGAAAATATCCTAGCGCTTGATGTCTTACCGCTACCGCGAAGCCCCGAAAAAAGGTAGGCGTGAGTGAGGCGGTTCTCGTCCAGAGCGTGCGTGAGGCTGGTGCTGACGGCCTCCTGTCCTACGAGTTCGCTAAAATTTCGCGGTCTATATCTAAGCGCTAATGCTTGCAACACGGATTTTTCCTTAAATTTAAGATGGGATATTCTACTTTTTTTTGGATAAAAATTTAATATATTACGGCTCAGCGCGTCGCGAGGCGGGATAAATTTAGGCAAGGAAATTTGCCAGCAAGCGCGAATCCGTCGCATGCGGGTATCAGGCGGGCAAATTTGGCGCGCGCTGCTGCTTGCGATAAACCGCGATAAATTTAACGCAAAATAGCCCAGCCCAAACGCCACCAAATCTAGCCGCGGCTATTTTGGTAATTTGGCGATTTTTGCTATAATCGCGCGAAAATGAAATTCAAAAAAAGGGAGAAAATGAGAAAAGTTATATTGTGCGCGGTTGTTTTGGTATTTGGATTTTTAGCTGCGGGTTGCGAGAGGAACGACTACCAGCACCCGATGTACCGCTCTACTAAAAATAAATAACTCCAAATCAGGCGGTTACTCGCCGCCTTAATCTTAAATTTATCTCGCTAACGTTTTATAAATTTTGACGCACTAAAATAAAAAAGCGGCAAATTTTAGCAAACGAAAAGGACCAAATTTGAGCTAAATTTATTTACTCATTTGATCCCGGTGCTGCGCCCTAAATTTACCGCACCAAACACATGCGACCAAGGGGCTCAAATTTGGCTACAGATCGCCAAACAGCGCTTTTAGATCCTTCGCGTTTTCGTCTTTGCTCTCGCCTCTAGCGCCTAGCTCGTTTAGCTCGATCTCATAGCCCGTTAGCATGCTAGCTAGCCTGATATTTATGCCGCTTTTGCCGATAGCCTTGCTCTTTTGCTCGGTTACTAGGCTCACGACGGCTTTGTTGTTCTCGCCGATTTTAACAGAGCTGATGATCGCCGGCGCCATCGCTCGCGTGATGAGGATAGTAGGCTCGGCCGAATACTCGATCGCGTCGATATTTTCGCCGTTTAGCTCCTTTGTGACGGCATTTATACGCACGCCTCTAGTTCCCACGGTCGCGCCCACGGGATCGACGTTAGGCGAGGTAGCTACGAGCGCTACTTTGGCGCGTTCGCCCGGGATTCTGGCACTTGCCGCGATCAGCACGAGACCGTCTTTGATCTCGGGTACTTCGGCTTTTAACAAGGCTTCGAGGAATTTTGGCGACGTGCGGCTTAGCTCGACCTTGATGCCCATAGATTTGTCGATATAGACGCTTTTTATGACGGCTTTTACGACGTCGCCAGGCTTAAATTTCTCGCCTTTTATGCGGTTTTTGCGCGGCATCACGGCTCGTAGCTCGTCTATCTCGATAAAGGTATTTTCATCGCTATCCACGCGCGTGACAGAGCCGAAAACCATGTGGCCGACCATGTCTTGATATTTTTGGAAGATTTTTTCCTCCATCAAGCGCTGGATGTGGTACTCAAGCTCCTTGTGAAGCGTCTGCGCGGCGGTGCGGCCGAGGTTGTCAGTAGATAGCTCGTAGGTTAGCTCGTCGCCGATATCTACTCCGCTATCGACCTTTCTAGCCTCTTTTAGGCCTATAAAATGTTCGTTATCCTCGGCCAAGCGCTCGTCGTCGTCCTCTACGACGGTGATTTTTTGATATAGATGAAGAGTCTTGGTAGCATTATCTATAACCGCGTCGTATTCGTAGTTTTCGCCGTAAATTTTCTTTGCGGTGTTGATAATGGCTCTTATGACGCGCTCTTTTACGTCTTCGATTTCAAGCCCTTTTTCATTTGCGATAGATTCTATGATATCCGCTATTTTTTCCATATTATTTTTGCTCCGTTATTTATTTTTTGGGGAATTTTTGAGTTAGACGGGTATTATACAAGCTTTATACTTTTAAGAAGTTTAATGCGTTTTTTAAGATGTTTTTGCTATATTCACAGATTAAATTAAAGATTTCAAAGGATTAAAGATGGAGCTAAAACTCGCTAGAACGCAACTTGACGCCAAACCAAAAACGATCTCTCTTGAAAAAATCGAAGCGGCATTTGCCAAAGATCCGCAACAAATTTTCTATTTCGACAGAGAAAACAGCCACAAACAACTCATCGCTTTGGTCGAATTTTTCGAGGAAAAGGGCCTTAGCGTCTATCACCGCACCGTTCGCTACGGCCTAGACGAAAACGACTACATGTACGAAGTGCATATTTTATAAGGCGAGTTTTGAGCAAAAAGGTATTTATCCAAACGCTAGGATGCGCTATGAACGTCCGCGACAGCGAGCATATCGTCGCCGAACTAAAAGAAAAGGAAAATTACGATTTAACGGACGATATCTCCGAGGCCGACCTCATCCTCATCAATACCTGCTCGGTGCGCGAAAAGCCCGTGCATAAGCTTTTTAGCGAAGTCGGAAGCTTTGAAAAAGTAAAAAAAGCGGGCGCAAAAATCGGCGTTTGCGGCTGCACGGCAAGCCATCTGGGAAGTGAAATTTTTAAACGAGCGCCTTACGTGGATTTCGTTTTAGGCGCGCGAAACGTCAGTAAAATTTCAGCCGCGGTTAAGACGCCTAAATTTATCAGCACCGACATAAATCACGACGAGAGCGAGTACGCATTCGGCGAATTTCGCGGCTCGCCGTATAAAAGCCACATAAATATCTCGATCGGTTGCGATAAAAAATGCACCTACTGCATCGTCCCGCACACCAGAGGCGACGAGATCTCGATCCCTGCAAATTTGATCCTGCGCGAAGTAAAAAAAGCCGCCGAGGGCGGAGCCAAGGAGATTTTCTTACTCGGACAAAACGTAAACAACTACGGCAAGAGATTTTCGGGCGCGCACGAGAAGATCGACTTTAGCGACCTGCTCGTAAAGATCAGCGAGATAGAGGGCGTCGAGCGCATACGATTTACCAGCCCGCATCCGCTTCATATGGACGATAAATTTTTAGAAATCTTTAGTCAAAATCCCAAAATTTGCAAATCTATGCACATGCCGCTTCAAAGCGGAAACACCAAAGTCCTGCGCGAGATGAAGCGCGGCTACACCAAAGAGTGGTTTTTAGATAGAGCCGCTAAACTGCGCGCGATGTGTCCAAATGTTAGCATCTCAACCGACATTATAGTGGCGTTTCCTGGAGAGAGCGAAGAGGAGTTTGAGGACACGATGGACGTGCTGGAAAAGGTGCGTTTCGAGCAAATTTTTAGCTTTAAGTATTCGCCTCGCCCGATGACTAAAGCGGCGGAATTTACCAATCAAATCCCAGAGGCCGTCGCAAGCGCCCGCCTAACCCGCCTACAAAGCCGCCACAACGAAATTTTAGACGAAATCGTCGCGGCACAAAAAGGCAAAATTTTCGACGTATATTTTGAGGAGCTTCGCGCCAACGGCGGCGTCGCCGGCAGGAGCTTTAATAACTTCCTCGTTCAAGTCGCGGGCAGCGAAGAGCTGCTAGGCAAGACGCTAAAAGTGCGCGTGAACGACCCAAAGAGAATGGTGCTTTACGGTGAGCTCGTGGGCTAAATTTAAACGAAGCGTTTTTATAAATTTAGCCCCGCGCATTATCTATTTTTTTATTTGGATTATATTTTTAACCTGCAAAAAGAACTTTTCTAAGACAAATTTGACGAACGAGCCCTGCGTCGTGCTGTTTTGGCACGGCAGGCTAGCGCTAATGAGTTTTGCCTACATACACTGGTGGAGAAACGGCCAAAATCCGCAAAGACGCGCCAAAGTTATGATAAGCGACCACAAAGACGGCGAGATCATAGCGCGCGTGATTTCGTTTTTCGGTATCGGCGCCATCAGAGGCAGTAGCTCAAAAGGCGCGGTAAAGGCTCTCGCGCAAAGCTTTAGAGAGCTAAAAAGCGGCACCGACGTCATCATAACCCCGGACGGCCCGCGCGGCCCGTATCACAGCGTCGCCGACGGTGCAGTCGTCATCTCGCAAAAGCAAAATGCGCAAATACAAATTTTAAACTACGAAGCGAGTAAATTTTGGCAGCTAAAAAGCTGGGATAAAATGATAATCCCAAAGCCTTTTAGCAAGATTTCTTACATGCTCTCGCCTCCTTTTAGCGTGACGGACATGGCGCTAGAAGATGCAAGGGAGCTAATAAAAAAGGAGATGGAAAAATGAGCTCAAAGACCGTGGTTTTGTCTATCGGGGCACTTTTGGCGGCCGCTTTTATCTCGTTTATCACGCTTAGTCCGTCTTATAAAAACGCGCTTGGAGCCAAATTTTACTACGAAACGGGCGATTATGAAACCGCCTATAAACTTTCTAGCTCCGCTTATCACAAAGACGTCTACAACAAACTAGCCCACACCGTGATGGTGCAAAGCGAAATCTCGCAAAAATACGCCACCTATATCGCCCGCTCAAACGGCTATCTAGAAAATATCCAAAAAATAAGCAAATCAGGCAAAATAAGCAAAGCCAATCTGGATAAAATCCGCATGATGTGCGATATCGCCGTGAGCGACTATAAAGAACTAAAGCCGTCGAATTTGGTCGATGCGGATCTGCAAGAAGAGGCGATACGGATAAGAGATAAATTTTTAACCTTGCAAACGGAGCTATTTTAATTATATTTAATAACATTTTAGATATGATAAAAAATCGTAAATTTTAGGAGAGAGCTTGTCACTGCGCAGTTTTTTTAGCGTCTTATATCTTAGCGTCGTTATCGAGTCCAAGAAATGCCTATTTTACGGCGAAGCGTATAAGGGTTCAAAACCGCTAAAAACCGTAAAAGCGGAGTTTGATAACGATGATACCTGCGCGGTATCGGCAAGAGCAAAAGAGTATCTAAAAAATCTGCAAAAAGAATATAAATGGGTTTATGTTTCGCTCTTTTTTGACGCCTTATCTCAAGGCGCGCTCGGTCCTAAAAATATGAGCGCTCTTGAAAAAGCTGGCATAGATCCAAAGGAGCTGACTTTCATAAATCCGGCGCCTGGCTGGATATTTTACGTAAAAACGCAGGACGTAAAAAAGGCTGAAAATTTATTCGGCGATACGGACGTGAGTCTGCTTTATTCTCCTTTGGCTCTCATTCACGATGGGATCCTTAGCCAAAATTTGGTAGGCAAAAACGCGCTTTACGTCTATGCGCACCGCGAAATTTGCGCCATTTGCATCGTTCATAAAAATATTTCCAAATTTGCCGCCGTCTGCAAACTAGAAGAGTCAAGCGAAGAAACGGCGTTTGATAAGGTTCGAAGCAGCGAAATAGACGATTTTATCGAGAGCGTAGATGAAGACTTTGCTAATTTTGACGGCGTAGAGAGCCTAGACGAGCTGCTAAAATTAGACGGCTCGGCAGATGAGTTTGAGGATCTAGGATATGATATAAACATGCCCGCATCCACGGACGTAGCGACCTCCGTGTCGATATTTGGCCGAGATATGAGTATGTACGGCTATATTTCGCTAGCGCTTAAGGAATTTTACACAAATCCGCTATATGAAAGCGATTTTATCGAAGACGTCGTGATTTTTGACGCTACGGAGAGGACGAGCGCTACGTTTTTACACTATTTGCAAAACGAACTTTTGGTTAAAACCGAGGTCTATCCCGTCAATACACAAAAAATAATGGCGGAACTAATGATAAAAGAGTTGAAAAATGACTAGTTATAGCTTTATAAAGCCTCAAAAAAAGCCCATTTTAAATCTTTTTAATAAAATTTGGATATTTTTGATAATCTCGGTTGTATTGATTTTTGCGGCGGTAAATTTTGCTATCGCTTTTAAAAATCAGACGTTACGAAACGAAACGCAAATGCTAAAGCAAAATATAGAGCAAACAAAACAGCGCATCAATCAAGCAGACGAATTAGCCGAGCTTTTAAAGCAAAGGCGAGACGTTGCGGCTCAGATAGCCTCGTCAAACGCGCTTTTAAAGCAAAGCGTGCGAAATCTACTAGACTTAGTTCCTCAAAGTATAACTTTAGAAGAAATTTCTATGGACGAAAATTCGCTCGTCGTAAAAGGAACTACGCCTAGCCGAGATGTTTTTAATATGCTGCTGGCTACGCCGCTAAAATCGATTTTTAGCACGTCAAACACCTCTTTTTACCAGCTGCCTAACGGCTGGTTAAATTTCATCAGTACAAACAAAACCGATAACTACGAGGATCAAAATGAGCAAAGATAGAAGTTTGCAAAATATAGATGTTACTAAACTACTCATATATATACTCGTCTTTATTAGCGCTTGCCTCATTATGATTTTTGGTTTTTTGGTTCCGAATATCCAAGAATACAAGCGGATAAAATACGATAACCGAGTACAAAGTACCGCCTCAACGCAGATAAATCAGGTTTATAACGGTAAGCAAGAGGCGCTAGACAAACTAAAATCGGATAACAAAGCGGCGCTGGATGCTTTTGAAAATAAATTTGATGAAGGTAAATTCGTAACATTCGTATCGCAGTATCTAGACTCGGTAGTGTCTAAAAATAGCAATATATCTCAAAGCGAGCCGTTTTTGATAAACGAGCTAAAGATAACCGCGACGATAAAAACTCCGTCCAGACTTTACGACTTTATAGACGCGTTACGGAGCTATGAAAACGTCGTCAAAATCGACTTTCCTATCGAAATGCAAAAAGACGGCGACAAGATAAGCGCAGCATTTAACGTCAAAATCTACGGCTTAAGATAAATCAAACCCGACTTTATTATTTCTCGCTAAAATCTCTTTAAAATATTTAGAGCAAGGATAAAAAATGATTAAATTTAATAATGCCGCCATCGCCTCGGCGACTGCGATTTTAAGGGATTATCTTAACGGAACGGCAAATTTTTTAGCCTCTAGAAAAGCTGCAAAATCGGAGCTAACGAAACTCACGCCGGCAGATTTTAAAAACGTGCGCGCAAATTTGCTAAATTTAGGCTTTAAGAGCGAGTTTATCGACGAAAATGCCGCCGAGCTATCAGAAATCCTGCGCGGTATCCTAACTGCCGAGCGCCCGCAGCTGCCAAAAGACCACCCCGTAGCTACCTACATCAGCGAAAACGACGCCGCGCGCGAGCTAATCGCAAAGGCAAAAGAGCTGTTAAAAAAGAAATTTATCAAAAACGAGTGGCTTGAAATTTACGACAAACTGGGCAGCTTTAACAGGACGCACTTTGCCAGAAAACAGCACCAACTCTACTCGATGCTCGAAAACAAGGGCTTTGATCGCCCGTCGCGCTTTATGTGGAGCTTTGATAACAAGGTTCGCGACGGTATCGCCGCAGCGCGCGAGCTGCTAGAGGAAGGCAAGGCGGATGAGTTTATCGCGGCTCAGCACGAGATCTACGAAAATCTGCTCGACCTGCTCGCACGCGAGGAGGCGGCGCTCTATCCGACGTCGCTGGAGATGATCAGCGAAGATGAGTTTCGCGCGATGAGACGCGGCGATGACGAGATCGGGTATTTTCTCATCGAAAAGCCGAGCGAATTTTATCCGTTAAATTTAGACTCCGGCGGCGACTCGAAGTCAAATTTAAAGGACGTAAATTTGCAAAGCGAGCTGAATTTAAGCGCGGCAAATTTACAAAACAGCAACTTAAACGAAGCGGTTTTAAATCCGAATTTCCTAAAAGAGCTATCAAATTTGATGAGTAAATACGGGCTAAATCCAAACGCTAGCAGCGATAAAAATGCCGTTTTTGACGTCGCTACGGGCAAGCTCACGCTAGAGCAAATCAACCTCATTTATAAGCACATGCCAGTCGATCTCTCCTTCGTCGATGAAAACGAGATCGTGAAATTTTACACCGACACCAAGCACCGCGTATTTCCGCGAAGTGCCGGCGTCATCGGGCGCGACGTGAAAAACTGCCACCCGCGCGAAAGCGTAGCTAGCGTTCTGGAGATCATCGACGCCTTTCGCAAGGGCGAGCGTGACGAGATCGACTTTTGGCTGGAGCTTCACGGCAAATTTATCTACATCTACTACGCCGCCGTGCGCGACGAAAACGGCGTATTTAAGGGGGTACTAGAGATGATGCAAGACGTCACGCGCATCCGCAGCCTAGAGGGCAAACGCACGCTAGTGACGTGGGACGATCTAAAGAAAAAGTACGGGGAGTAGTAAGGCGTCGCTTCGAGATTTTCGTCTATTTAATTTTGCAACCCCCTCACGTAAAACGTCGATCGTTTTAGTCCGTATTAAAATAGCTTAGGCAGGTTAAAGGCGCCTTACCGTCGACCGATATCTGCCGCTCTTTGCTTAAAAATCGCTGCGCGAACCTTCTTTTTTCTCGCGTCCGAGGCGAATTTTGCGTCGCTTTTTATCGTTTGCGGTTAGCGTATTGCCCGCAAAAAGCCACGACGAACTCGGCGAAAGTTAAATTTAACCTGATTTCGTATGCTTAAATTTGCGCTTTAAAGATTACGTTTAGGGCGCTAAATTTTAGCGATAAATTTAAAAATTTCGGACGCGGCGTTTTTGGTTCTCTAGAAAAGGGCTTTGTGCTTGAGCTGCGATGCGACGCCGGCAGTTTTACATTCAAATTCGCCCCGTATATTAAACCCGCTACGACAAACGAATCTAAAAATAGCTTAAATTTAACGCGCTAAAAATGAAACGCCTCTGTCAAATCGTGCCTAAAATGTTGCTTGAGCTAGCGAAATTAAAACATTAGCTTTTTGCGGCAAACCGTCTAGCCGCGCTTAACAACCTACCGCCGTGCGCGCTTTTAGTCACAAAAAACGACTCTAAATATCGCCCATACCGCCGCCAAATCGCGCCAAGACGTCACATTGGCGCGCCAGAGCATACCGACTCGGCAAAAACCGCGCTAGGAATTTTGCTTTGACGACGAGAGCCGTGCAAAAAGACGCGGCATATTCTCGCCGCTTGCATTATTTGCAGATATTTTCAAAATAGCCGTAATTTCGAGCCCTTGAAAAATAGGCGTCAGCTCGTTTAGTATCGGCTCGAAACGAAATTGAGCCGTCTTTTTTCGCGGCTCTATCGCAAATAGCAAGCTAAGCAAATACGCGAGAAAGCCCCTCAAATAGCGCAAGATCCGCTCGTGCGGCAAATAAAAATCCGCGGTTTATCGGTGGGATGGCGAGCCGCCTGCACGCTTCTTTAAATTTTTTATCCATCACTGGCTTAACGTAGGGCGTTACAAGTATAAAATTTGCGCCAGCTCCGACGGCCACCTTGCCGCCTAGCACGCAGTTAGCGCCGTTTTCTAGGCAGCGAGCGCATTCGTTTCGCTGCGCCGAGCTTAATACGAGCCCTAGCCGCTTGCACGCCTGATCGACGCCGCGAAGCTCGTTTGTGCCTCGTTTTACGAGGTAAATTTTAGGCGCGGGGTTAGAAATTTCGGGAGTTAAATTTAATGCGTCAGTTGTCAAAAACTCAAAGCTTTTTTTTACGCCGCTAAAGTATTCGTCCAAAAACGGCTCGCTAAATTTAGCGCGAATAAAGCCGCGCTTAAACCGGTCCGTCAAATTCGTCTCATCAGTGAAGTATTTTAGGTTTCGCTCACGCAAAAACCGCTCCAGCTCGCACTTTCGCACGCCCAAAAGCGGACGAGCGATCACGTAGTCCTCGCGAGCTTCGAGCTCCTTCATGCCTAGCAGCTCGCTAAGCCCCGCGCCGCGCCCAAGCTGCATCAAAAACCACTCGAATCTATCATCAAACTGATGCGCTAAGATCAAATTTTCATATCCCTGCTCGCGGCAAATCTCGGCAAAAAACCCGTATCTGGCCGCGCGCGCCTCGTGCTCGAAATTTGACTCGCCCAGCTGCACGCTTTTTACGTAGATTTGTTTGTTAAATTTAGCCGCCAGATCTCGCGCCGAGGCGACCTCGTCTTTGCTTTGCGCGCGGACGTTATAGTCCACGATCGCGAGGTCAAATTTCACGCCCGCCTCGTCCAGAAGGTAAAAAAGTGCCGTGCTATCGACGCCGTGCGAAAATGCAAGCAGATTTCGCCCCGATTTTAGCTTGCGTAAAACGGGCGCGCTTAGCATTTTAGGCCTTTGCCGTGATCTTGCCTAGCGCCTGGCTGCCCGCTACCTGCGTGATCTCGCACCAGTAGCGACCGCCGGTTTCTAGCTGCTCCACGTCGCTTTCGTTGATCAAAATTTCGCCGTCGATGTCCTTATCCCACAGCGCTTTTTTCGCGGCGTAAAACATCTCGCCCTCGCTGCTTTCGCCCTCAAGCGAGACGATAAATTTCTTGCCCAGCTCCTGCGCAAAGCTCGCTTCGATCGCGGCGCGAGTGATCTTTTCGATCTTGCTTAGGCGCTTTGAGATGATTTTGGCGGACACCTGCTCCATTTCATACGAGAGCGTGTCCTCCTCTTTCGAATAAGCAAACGCCGAAACGCGGTCAAATTTAAACTCCTGCAAAAACGCGCAAAGCTCGTCAAATTCGGCTTCGCTCTCGCCAGGGTGCCCGACGATGACGCCCGTTCGCAAAAACGCATCAGGCGCGCTTTTCATCAAATTTAAAAGCTCTTTGATCCGCGCCGCACCGCTTCCGCGCCTCATTATTTTTAGCATTTTATCGCTTGTGTGCTGGATAGGCATATCAAAGTAGTTCGCAAACACCGGCGAGGCGATGATGCGCTCAATTAGCGCGTTTGAGGTCGTGCTCGGGTAGAGATAGAGTATGCGCGCGGTTTTGACGCCCTCGATCTTTTCGACCGCGTCGATGAGAGAGATGAGCCCGTCGCTAACCGCGTGATCGCGCATATACGAGCTACTGTCCTGCGAGAGGAAACTAAAGTCGTAGTAACCCTTTTTTACGAGTTTTTGCACCTCATCTATGATGTTTTCGAGCGCGCGTGATTTTAGCTTACCTTTAAAGGTCGGGATCGCGCAGAAGCTGCATTTTTGATTACAGCCTTCTGAAATTTTGATGTAGGCATGGTAGTTTGAGCCC
>NZ_CALHVN010000033.1 GCF_938039245.1 uncultured Campylobacter sp.
GCGGCAAAGAGCGAACTGCGCGGCAAAGAGGAATTCGTGCGCGTTAGTTGGGACGTCGCGCTTGATCTTGCCGCCAAGGCGTTAAAAGAAGCTCACGAGAAATACGGCAGCGAAGCGATCTACGGCGAGTGCTACTGGTGGGGCGGCAGTGGCAAGGTTAGTTGGGGGCGCACGGTAGCTCACAGGATGCTTAAAATTTTAGGCGGCTACGTTGAAGAAAGCGGCGATTATTCGACGGGAGCGGGTCTGGTTATCATGCCTCACGTGCTAGGCTCAAGCGCGGTTTACGATACGCCGACTAAGTGGGCGGCGATAGTTAAAAATGCTAAAAACGTTGTATTTTGGGCGACCGATCCTATCGTAACAAATCAAATTTCATCCGTGCCTCCTACTCACGAGGGCTACGTAGGTATAAAAGAGCTTAAAAAATCGGGCATTAAAACATATAGCGTAAACGCGATGATAAACGACACGGCGCGCTACTTCGGCTCCGAAAACATCATCGTACGCCCTAATACCGACGCGGCGTTAATTATCGGCATGTGCCATTATCTGTTTACGAACAACCTCTACGACGAGGAATTTATCAAAAAATACACGGTCGGATTTAATAAATTTAAAGACTATTTCCTCGGCACGCAAGATAAAGTCGTAAAAGACATCGAGTGGGCGAGCAAAATTTGCGGCGTAGCGGCGGATAAGATAAAAAGCTTCGCCGAGGCTTTGGCAAAAGAGCCTACGACCGTGCTTATAGGCCGCGCGCTTCAAAGAGCCGACCACGGCGAGCAGCCTTTCTGGGCGCTTATAGCTCTTAACGCGATGCTAGGCTATATCGGTAAAGAAGGCCTTGGCTTTGAGTTTAGCCTAGGATACGACTCGGGCGGTATGACGAATAAAATTTCACCGACGCTAAAAGGCATCAGCACGCGCATTAGCGAAAAATACGAAAATTTAGGCAAGGCTCCTTGGAAAGACGCTAAAAACGTCACCATTCCGTCCTCTCGCAGCATCGAGGCCTTAGAGTATCCCGGCAAAGAGATCGACTACGACGGCACTAAGATTAAACTACCTCGCATGAGAGTGGCGTATATGGCCTCAGGCTCGATGTTTACGCGCCATCAAGACGTAAACAACACCGTCAAGCAGTGGAGAAAATTCGAAACCGTCATCACCGCCGAGCCTTATTGGACCAGCACGGCGAAATTTAGCGACATCGTTCTACCGGTAGCTATCGAAGTCGAGCGTAACGATATAAACCAAACCGGCGACAGCGGCGAATACATCGTAGCCTATAAGCCCGTCATCGCGCCGATGGGCGAGAGCAAGAGCGACTTTTGGATCTGCGAGCAAATTTGCAAACGCTGGGGTTACGGCGAGGCGTTTAGCGAGGGCAAGGACGAGCTCGGCTGGATGAAGGAATTTTACGCCGACGCGGCCGAGCAGGCCAAGGGGCTAAATTTAAGCATGCCTAGCTTTGAGGAATTTTACGAAAAAGGATTCGTGAGATTTGAAAAAGACGACGAGAGCAACGCGCTCTACACTCGCCTAGCCGCCTTCCGCGAAAATCCGGCTAAAAATCGCCTAGGAACTCCGTCGGGTAAAATCGAGCTATACTCGCCGACGATAGCGAAGATGAACTACGCCGACTGCCCGCCGATGCCTACATGGATAGAGCCTAAAGAGTGGCTAGGCAACGCTAGCAAAAAGTATCCGCTGCATATCGTTAGCCCGCACTCTCGCTACCGCCTGCACAGTCAGCTAAACAACTCTATAATTAGAAATTTCGCCGAAGTTAGCGGCAGAGAGCCTGTTTTAATAAATCCAAAAGACGCCAAAGAGCGCGGCCTAGCCACGGGCGACGTCGCTCGCGTATTTAACGACCGCGGCGAGATACTAGCTGGCGTGCTAGTCACCGACATCGTGCCCGAGCATGTCGTAGCTATCTGCGAGGGCGCGTGGTACGACCCAGAAATTTGGGGCGAAAAGAGCCTCTGCCAACACGGCTGCGTAAACGTTTTGACCTTTGATAAAGGCACGTCAAGCCTCGCGCAAAGCAACTCGGCTCACACCGTGCTAGCGCAGGTTGAGAAATTTAAGGGGGAGATTAGGCCGATTACGGCGTTTTCAAAACCAAAAATCCTGCAAAGTATTTAACGCGTCGTCTTTTAAGCGTCTTTGAATGAGCTAGAAAATTTCGCCCTGCGACAGGCTAATTGCCTAGTCTTGGGACGAAATTTTCGTCGCAACATTCAAATCCA